>JAUJPF010000049.1 GCA_030447275.1 Solirubrobacteraceae bacterium
CGCGCAGGCGCACGCCGAGCAGCCCCTCGAGCTCCGGGATCGTCGTCGCCGCGCTGCGGTGGTGCACGGTGGCCATCCCGAGCGCGCGCGCCGGCTTGAGGTTGCCGCGCAGGTCGTCGACGAAGACGATCAGGCTCGCCGGCAGCCCCATCCGCTCCGCCGCCAGCTCGTAGATGCCCGGGTCGGGCTTGCGCATGCCGACCTCCCCGGAGATCACGTCGGCGTCGAAGAGGTCGGGGAAGGCCGAGCGGTCGTAGCGCTCGGGCCCCTGGGAGTTCGAGAGCAGGCCGGTCCGCACCCCGGCGCGCTTGGCCGCCCGGACGGCCTCGATCATCTCCCGGTCCGGATGCATCCCACCGAACAGGCGGTCGACCAGGCCCGCCGGGGCGACGCCGAGGAGCTCGGCGAACGGGCGCTCGAACTCGGCCGCGGTCAGCCTGCCCGTCTCGAGGTCGGCGAGCAGCTCCCGCGCGGCCGGGTCCCGCACGAAGCGGTCGCGCACCGTGTCGCGCGGGAGCCCCTCGGCCGCGCAGAACTCCGCGAACGCGACGAAGACGTCCGTCGTCAGGACACCGCCGAAGTCGACGAGCAGGCCCTGGGGGTCACGTTTCGCCCGGCCGGCGTCGCGGGCTCCGCCTCTGGGGGAGTCATGTTTCGCCCGGCCGGCGTCGCAGGCTCCGCCTCTGGGCGACGCTACATGCCTGCTCCGCGATCTCCGGCACGCCGCGCTCGAGCAGGTCGAAGAACGCGTCCTCGGTCGTCCCGGCCAGCCGGCGCTTGTAGGGCCCTCGAGGAAGACGGCCGTCTTCCAGAGCGCGAGCGTCGTGTACCAGGCGACGTTCGACATCGAGCGCCCCGAGCGCACCTCGTAGCGGGCGATCAGCTCGTCACGGGTCGGCCACCCCGCGCTGCGGGTCACCGAGCCGAGCGAGAAGAGCGTGTTCTCCGGGTCGCCGGGCTGGGCGTAGGTCGCCGCCAGGTAGCCCAGGTCGGCGAGCGGGTCGCCGATCGTCGCGAGCTCCCAGTCGAAGATCGAGACCAGCCGCGCCGGCGCCGCGGGCGCGAACATCACGTTGCCCAGGCGGTAGTCGCCGTGGACGATCGTCGCGTCGCCCGACTCGGGCTTGTGCTCGGCCAGCCATGCCGTGACCCGGTCGAGCGTCGGCAGGTCGCGCGTCTTGTTGTGCTCCCACAGCCCGCCGAAGCGCCGCAGCTGGCGGTCGAGGTAGCCCGTCGGCTTGCCGTAGCCCTCCAGGCCGCAGGCGCGCCAGTCGACCGCGTGGATCTCCACGAGCGCGTCGATGAGCTCCTCGCCGGCGCGGCGGTGCTCGGCCTCGCTGTCGAGGGCCGGCGGCACCGCGGTGGTGATGACGTCGCCCTCGACCCTCTCCATGACGTAGAACGGCGCGCCGATCACGCTGTCGTCGTCGCAGATCGCGAGCACGCGCGGCGTGCGGACCGCGGCATCGCGGACGGAGCGGAGCAGGCGGGCCTCGCGGAGCACGTCGTGCGCCGATGGCGGCAGCGGTCCCCGCGGCGGGCGGCGCAGCACCCACTCCTCGTCGCCGCGGCGGATGAGGTAGGTGACGTTGGAGTGCCCCTCGCCGACCGGCTCGGCGGTCAGCTCTCCGCGGCCCAGGCCGCGGGCGTCGAGGAACGCCTCGAGCGTGCGGCGCACCAGCAGGGGCGCCAGCTCGAGCTCGGCCGCCTGCTCCGGGGTGTCGACGATCGCGGTCATGCGACGGGCCGATCCTAGACTCAACCCGCAACCTGGCGGCCGCTCCGGGGTTATTGCTCCGAGCCCGCCGCACGCGGCCTGGCCAGCCGGTCCCGCCCCCTTTCTTAGAGGTTCTCCTCCGTGTTCGGACTCCCCAAGTCGCTGCTGCTCGTGCTCGTCCTCGTCGCGCCGCTCGCCGTCGCGACCGCCGGGGCTTCCGCCTCCTCCAAGCAGGTCATGACCTTCGAGGCTCCCAACGAGCTGCTCTCGGACGCCCGCCGCGACCAGACGCTCGATGAGATCAAGGCGTTCGGGGTCGACCGGGTGCGCGTCCTGATGAACTGGTCGAGCATCGCGCCCGGGTCGGACTCGGCGCGCAGGCCGGACTTCGACGCGACCGACCCCGGCGCCTACCCCGCCTCCGGCTGGGGCCGCTACGACAACCTGATGCAGGCCGCCCGGGCACGCGGGATCGAGGTCTACGTGACGCTGACCGGCCCCGCGCCGCGCTGGGCCACCCGGCGCAAGCGCGACAACCTCACCGACCCGAGCGCCAGCGAGTTCCAGGCGTTCGCGACCGCCGCCGGGCGCCGCTACGGCGAGCAGGTCGCGATCTGGTCGATCTGGAACGAGCCCAACCAGCCGCAGTTCCTCAAGCCGCAGTTCCGCCGCGGCCGGCCGGCCTCGCCCGCGATCTACCGCAGGCTCTACCTGGGCGGCCAGAAGGGGCTGCAGGCGTCGGGCAACGGCGCGGACACCATCCTGCTCGGCGAGACCTCCCCGCGCGGCAACAGCCGCGTCGTCGCGCCGCTGGCCTTCCTACGCGGCACGCTGTGCCTGTCGCGCTCCTACCGCAGGTCGCGGCGCTGCCGGAAGATCACCACGTCGGGCTACGCCCACCATCCCTACACGACGTCGTCCGGCCCCCGCTTCCGCCCTCCGAATCCCGACGACGTCACCATCGGCGTCCTCTCGCGGCTGACCCGGGCGCTCGACCGCGCCGGCCGGGCGCGGGCGGTGTCGCGCGGCCTCGGCCTCTATCTGACCGAGTTCGGGATCCAGAGCGCGCCGGACCCCATTGCCGTCTCCCAGGCCCAGCAGGCGGAGTTCCTGGCGATCTCCGAGCGCCTGGCCCGCCTCAACAAGCGCGTGCGCACGTTCTCGCAGTATCTGATGCGCGACGACGATCCCAACGCCGGCGGCGAGCGCTACGGCGGCTTCGAGTCCGGGCTGCGGCGCTTCGACGGGCGGCCCAAGCCCGCCTACGACGGCTTCCGCACGCCGCTCGTGGTGACGGACTACGGCCGGTCCGACGTCGGCTGGGGGCTCGTGCGCCCGGCGCGCGGGACGCAGACCAGCGTGGTCGTCCAGTACCGCAACCGCGGCGCGAGGGCCTACCGCGACCTGCGCACGGTGCAGACGAACTCGCGCGGCGCGTTCGCGTTCAAGACGCGCTCGCGCGCCGGCAGGCGTTACCGCGTCCGCTGGACCGCCCCGGACGGCACCGTGTTCACCGGGCCGCCGATCCGCGCCTATCGGTGACGCCCCGGCGCGCCCGCCCGAGCGCTCGCCCGAGCGTTAGATTCCGGGCATGGCCCAGCAGCTCTGGTTCCTCCGGCACGGCGAAGCGGTGCCCCACGACTCCAAGCCGTCGGACGGCGAGCGCGAGCTGACCGCCCGCGGCGAGCGGCAGGCCCTCGCGGCGGGTGCCGCGCTCGCGCGCCTCGGGCTCGAGTTCGCAGCGTGCTACACGAGCCCGAAGCTCCGCGCCCGCGACACCGCGGCGCTCGCGTGCCGCGCGCTCAACGTGGAGCCCGAGGAGGTCGCGGCCATCGCCTCCGGCTTCGACCGGGCCGACGCGCTCGAGCTCCTGCTCGGCCACGACGACGCCGACGCCCGCGTGCTCGTCATCGGCCATGAGCCCGACTTCTCCCAGGTCGTCCACGACCTCAGCGGCGGGCGGGTCGACCTCAAGAAGGGGGGCGTCGCCGCCCTGCGGATCGAGCGCGGCTCGGGGAGCCTGCTCGCGCTGCTGCGCCCGCGCGAGCTCGAGTCGATCGCCCTGGCGACGGTCGACGCAGGCTAGGTGCTAGGGGCCGGCGAGCGCCGCGTCGGTCACCGCGAGAGCGACCTCGGCGCGCGAGTGCAGCGTCTCGGCGAGCACGAACTCGCCCGGGTTGTGCGCGAGCCCGCCGCGCGGCCCGAGGCCGTCGACCGTCACGGGGATCGTGGAGGCGAAGTGGCTCGCGTCGCTCGCGCCGCCGCGCCCGACGCCCGCGACCCGCCGCCCGAGCGCCTCCGCGGCCCGCTCGATCAGGCCGGGGGTCGTGGCCGACGCGTCCATCCCCGGCCACAGGCGGAGCATCTCCGTGGTCAGCGCCGCGCCGCCGACCTCGCCCGGGACGGCGTGCACGACCTCGCGGACCGCGTCGAGGGCGTCCGCGCGCACGTCGCAGTGCAGGGCCCCTGCGTCGGGCACCACGTTGAAGGCGTCGCCCGCGTGCAGCATGGTCGGCACCGCGGTGAGGTGCGACGGGCCGCCAGGATCGTGGCGGGCGGCGACGGCCTGCGCGGCGGCGGCGAGTGCGAGCAGGGCGTTGCGCCCCCGGTCGGGCGCCGAGCCGGAGTGCGCCGCGCGGCCGCGGGCGGTGACCTTGATCGTCCCGGCCGCCTTGCGCCGCACGACGATCCCCTCCGCGCCCTCCGGCGTGCGCTCGCCCGCCTCGAAGCACAGGCAGGCGTCCCAGCCCGCGAAGCGGTCCGTGTGCGCGAAGGGCGCCGTGCGCCACTCCTCGTCGCAGACCAGCAGGAGCGTGGCCTCCGCGAAGTCCGCCCGTCGCCGCGCGACCGCGCGCAGGACGCCGAGCGCCAGCACGACCCCGCCCTTCATGTCCACCGATCCCGAGCCGACGAGCTTCTCGCCGTCGCGCCCGAGCGGGCGGTGCTCGGCGTGGGCCACCACCGTGTCGATGTGGCCGACCAGCAGGATCCGGCGCGCGCCGGTGCCGCTCAGCCGCGCGACGAGGTCCGGGGCGTGGTCGGGGGAGGAGCACGGGATGCGCTCCACCGTCGCCTCGTCGGGGGCGAGCACGGCGCACACCGACGCGCACTCCTCAGCGGCCTGCCGGTCGCCGGAGGGGGAGGAGATGGCCACGAGGGCCTCGAGCTCGCGCTCCGCCCGGCGGGCGATCTCCATGGCGGACTCGGCGACCCAGGGCAGCACGGCGCCGGACTGTAGCCCGGCTAGTGTCTTCGCGAACATGCCCGGAGCTTCCCGAGGTCGAGGTCACCGCCCGCCTGCTCGACGAGGCGGTGCGCGGGAAGGTGATCGAGTCGGCGCGGGCGCCGGGGCTCAACGTGCTCAAGACCTTCGACCCGCCGCTCGCGGTCCTGGAGGGCGCGGCGATCGACGCGGTCCGCCGCCGCGGAAAGCTGCTGCTCGTCGAGGTGACGGCGGGCGAGCGCGGCCGGCTGACGCTGCTCGTCCACCTCATGTCCGCCGGGCGGCTGCAGCTCTTCGACAAGCGGGCGTCGCTGCGCGACAGGACGTCGCGGCTGCTGCTGCGCCTGCCCGGCGACCGCGAGCTGCGACTGCGCGAGTTCGGCACGCGCCAGTCGGCCTGGGTCAAGCTGCTCACGCCGGAGGGGCTCGAGAGCGAGGAGTCGCTCGCCACGCTGGGCCCGGAGGCGTGGCCCGAGCCCCCCGCGCCCGGCCGTCTCGGCGAGCTGCTCGGCGAGCCCCGGCCGCTGCACTCGCTCCTGCGCGACCAGCGCGTCATCGCCGGCATCGGGCGCACCTGGGTCGACGACGTGCTGCACGCCGCCGAGCTCTCGCCGTTCAAGCGCGGCGACGACCTCTGCAAGCGCGAGCTGGCCGTTCTGCGCGAAGCCATCGCCGGCGAGCTCGGTCGCGCGGTCGAGCGCTACGCCGCCACCTGGAAGCTGCCGCTGCCCGACAAGCAGGCGAAGGTCGCCAGGGTCCACGGCCACCAGGGCGAGCCCTGCCCACGGTGCGAGACGGTGATGGAGGCCGTCTTCTACGAGGACTACGTGATGACCTACTGCCCGCACTGCCAGACGGAGGGCCGCATCCTCAAGGACCGGCGGCTCTCGCGGCTGCTCAAGTGAGGACGTCGGGCGCGATCGCGTCCATGAACACCTCGTCGCAGCGCCGTCCCTCGGAGACCAGCGCGCCGCGCCGGCGGCCGAACTCGCGGAAGCCGGCCCGCTCGTAGGCGTGCAGTGCCCGCTCGTTCCAGGCCATCGCCTCGAGCATCACGTTGTGCAGCCCGAGGTCGGCGAACGCCCAGCGCAGCACGAGCCGGACGGCGTCGGTGCCGATCCCCTGGCCCCGCCGCTCGCCGATGATGATCCCGAACCGCGCGCGGCCCATCAGGTGGTCGATCTCGAAGAGCCCGGCCGAGCCGACCGGCACCAGGTCAGCGACGTCGTAGACGACGAACGAAACGGCCTCCGGGCGGTGCTCGGCGCCCGTGGCCATGGCGGCCCGGATCCACTCGGCCTCCGTCTCCGCCGTGCGGATCCCGCGGCGCAGGACCCCGCGGCGGGCCTCGGGGTCGTTGCTCCAGCGCGCGAACGCGCCGGCGAGGTCGACGCGCAGCGGCCCGAGCGCCGCGCGCTCGCCCCGCACGATGAGGTCGGGATCCATGCCGCGGACGCTAGCGTCCGCCCCATGCTCGAGCCCAACACCCCCGTCCTTGGCGAGGGAGGTCACGAGATCTCGCCCAGCAAGGCGCGCAGCCCGGGCACACGCGCACGCTCGGAATCGCTGGGCGAAGCCTCAGCCATCCTCAGCAGGTCGCGGGGGTGAGCGACGCGCACGCGCCGATCCTGCCCGATGTCGATCCATTGAGCGCCGCGCCTGAGATCGGGGAAGTCCCTGGTCCCAGGGATGCGAGCGGCTAGCACGAGGGTGCCGCCTCGCGGCAGCGACCAGGGCGCGCGCGCGTCGCTGTCGCGCCACCGGCTCTCGACGTCGACCGGGACCAGACCAGCCGCCGCGAGGTGACTCTCCATGGCGGTCGGGTCGGCGGCGACGAACTCGACCTGTCCCTCGGCGGGTCGTTGCGGCCCGCCTTGCAGTGCCGCCCCCACCGGCCCGATCACGATGGTCGGGATCTCCGCGCCGGCCAGCCAGCGCAGGGCGTGGAGCGTGTCGCGGTTGACATCCGCGGGCAGCAGCGCGGCGAGCCGTTGCAGGGGGAGGCGATCGAGCTGCTCGCGCACGCGATCGCGCAAAGAATCGTCCGCCTCCGCGAGACGGATCACCAGCTCGAGCCCCGCAGCGTCGACGAGCTCCCGCAGCGCGCTCAGCGACGGCTCCTGTCGGCCGGTCTCCCACCGCGCAATGGTCTCCCTCGGCCGTCCGCTGCGCGTGGCAAGCTGGGCCTGGGTCAATCCGGCCCGCTCACGGGCGATTCTGACCAAGTCCTGGGTTTTCACGTCTGATGAGTGTAGCGCTTAGATCACTACGGATGTGACGCAAAGCTCACGGTCCTAGTGATGGAACTACCCAAAGGCCGGCACGCCGGGCACCTGAAGGCGTAAGTGATGTGGCTGGTCCCAGGGTCGTCGAGCTACGTCGGCGCCAGGACCGCGAGAGCGAACGACTCTGCCGCCGAAGCCAGGCGGGCGTCGTAGGTCACGATCGCGTCGAGGCCGTCGCCGAGCTCGAGCGCGGTGGCCAGGTGCAGGGCGTCAAGTGAACGTAGCGTCAGCGGTTCCAGGAGCGCCGCTGTCGCGCGGATTCTTTCGCTGGCCTCGACCACTGCGATCTGCGCGACGACTCGGTGCGCCTGCTCGGTTAGCTCGGGCGCGCAGCGCCGGACCGCCCGGACCACCTCGACCTCGACGATCGTGCTCGCCAGCTGTTGGGCGTCGCCCTCGAGGAGCTCGCGAAGCGGGTCACTCTCCGGTTCTTCGACCACTAGCTTCACGAGCGCCGAGGAGTCGACGTAGATCAGACCCGCTCCTCGCGCATGTCTTGAAGGATGTCGGAGAGGGGGCGGTCGAGCTGTACCTTCGCCGGCTCCGGAAGCGCCGCCAGGTTGCCTCTCCCGCGGCGAACCGGAACGCCGCGCGCCTCCAGCGCTGCGATCGCGTCGTTCGGAGCTGCGATCGGCTGCAGGATCGCAACCGGCTGGCCACGCTCGGTCACCTCCAAGGTCTCCCCTCGCCGAACCCTGCGGAGGTAGACGCTGAGGTTCTGCCGCAGCTCGCGGACACCGACTCGCTCCATGACGCACAAAAAGTAGCACAAGCGTCTGACGTCCTTGAGCGCGAGCGCGCTCACAATCGGACGCGTTGATCCACCCACTTGCCCGACGCGAGCCCGGTTCGCGCCTCCCGATTCGCGTCGTTCCGCCGACCCCGAGCGCGGAGAAGAGCTGCGCCCACAGGCGGGCAAGCTCGGGAGCACTCAGCCCTCACCCGCGTCTGCGCGACGCCGGAGCTCTTGGACGGCGTCGCGCAGGTTGATCTCGTTCATAGCTCCTGACCATGGAGCGCTGAGGCTCGGACTGACGGATTGGACGTCGGTCGGCCTGGCGGGCCGACCCAGGTATGTCGAGATCCGCGGTGCGGCATCCTAGGTGGATGAGCACCGCGACGATGCCCAGCGTGGGTGACCCTGCCCCAGACTTCGAGCTACCCGATCAGGATGGGCGGCCGGTGAGTCTTTCGGCCCTCCGGGGGCGGCGGGTCGTCCTCTACTTCTATCCCAAGGCGGCACGCGGGGGCGTTGAAGGCGTAGTCGTGTCGTGTGCGGGGGCCCCTTGAGCTTTACCCTTTCGGCGTGACTGAAGAGGAGCGAATCCGGGTGCTCGAGCGGCTCACCTCGGAGGCACGTCAAGCGGAAGCGCGCAATGAATGGTGGGTCGCCGGCGACGTGTGGCGGCGCTATGAGCTGGTGCGCGACGGCGGGCGTGACCCGGACGAGCTGCTTGCGGAAGGAATCGCGCTCAGCCGGGTGGCGATCGAGCTCGCGCAGCAGGCAGACGCTTGATCGGCTTCGGCGCGCTGCTCGCCGACCTCAACCGCGCGGGCCTGCGGTACGTGGTCGTCGGTGGGATCGCCGTCATCCGACACGGCGTCGTACGCGCGACCAAGGACCTGGACATCGTCGTGGCAGTCGACGATGACACCGCAACGGCGCTCGCAGCCCTCATGGCGGATTGGCGTGCGACTCGGCCCGATGGCACGCCGGAGGATCGTCGCCTTCCATCGAGCGGCTGGCCGCTCCATCTGCGAACGGTCCACGGTCTGATCGACGTGCTCGCCGAGCAGGCGCCACCCCTGGACCTCCATGGGCTGCTGGCACGTGCGGAGACGCGCCGCGTCGACGGCGTCCCTGCGCCCATCTGCTCGCTGCGGGATCTCGTCGCGCTGAAGCGTCGCAGCGCACGAAGCACCGACCTCGAGGACCTCAACCGACTCCAGACGGCACACGGCGAACTTCCGGCACCGCCGGAGGACTCGCCCTCGTAGCATCTGCGCGATGCTCGAGACAGGAACCCNAGGGGACCACCACCTGCTCAACGACGCGACGGTCTCCTTTCTAGAGCGCGACCTGGCCGGGCGCCTACGGGCGCCCCCGGCCGCGGCTGCTCGACCGGAGCCCGCGCGGCCCGTAGGGTTCCGGTTCGTGCGCAGAGCCGCCCTCACGCTGGCCGCCGCGGCGCTCCTGGTCCTGGTGGTCGACGCCTGGTCGCAGGGGCCGGTCTGCCTGCCTCGCGACCCTGGCCCAGCCGCGCGCGCCGAGGGTCTCTTCGAGCAGTTCGTCGTCGTGGGGCAGCCCCGGCCCTGCCCGCCGCCCAACCGAACGAAGCAGGACCTCGCGCAGGTGCACCGATTTCGGCGACGGGACCGTCGCGGACACGCCGTTCCGCGAGGAGGACCCGCTGTGGTCCTCGTGGGCGGGACGCACACCTACCGCCGGGCCGGGACCTACGAGCTCGTCGGGACCGCGACCGGCCGGACGGGTGAGCAGATCGTCCTGCGGCGCACGATCGAGATCCCCAACGCCCCCCGACCGAGCGGGCCCACCCGCGGCCGGCGTTCAGCCGGCCAGCGGCGCCGCGTGGAGATCGGCCGCTTCCGCGACGGCAATCCCCGCTCGCCGAGCCCGGCGACCACACGGCGACGGTCTCGTGGGGCGACGGTTCGCGCTCGCGGGGAGCGTCGTCCGGCGCGGGCGCGACTTCTCCGTCATCGGGACGCACCGCTACCGGCGGGCGCGGTCACGCGTCGTCACGGTCGTCGTCCGCGACGACCGGCAGGGCAAGCTGCGGATGCGCGCGCGAGTCGTCGTCCGCCGCTGGGGCGCGTCACGGCCCGCACCACGTCCGGCCGGTTCGTGATGAGGCAGCTCACCCCGAGCGCGAGGAGGCGCTCCGCCTCGGCCGGCCCGTCGACCGTCCACGGGTGCACGGCCAACCCCCGCGCGTGGGCGCGGTCGACGAGGTCGGCGTCAACGCGGACGTGCCACGGCCCGATGGCGGCGAACGAGGGGACGGCGTCGATGTCGATGTCGGCGGACTCGGCGCGGCGGTAGAGGGTCGTGTAGGTGAGGGCGGGGCGGCCGCGCAGGCGGACGAGGGCGTCCCGGTCGAACGACTGCACCACCACGCGGTCGGCGACGCCGTGGCGCTCGATCGCGTCGACGACGCGCCCTCCCCAGGCGGGGCGCGGGTCCTTGAGGTCGACGACGCAGCGGGTGCTCGAGCTGCAGCGCTCGAGCACGGCGTCGAGCGTCGCCGGGCCCGCGGGATGGTCGAGCTGCTCGAGCTCCTCGCACGTCACCTCCTCGACCGCGCGCTCGTCGCCCAGCGTCCGCAGCAGGGTCGGGATCGTGGACCGTCACGAGCTCGCCGTCCGCGGTCGGCCGCACGTCGAGCTCCAGCGCATCGGCGCCCTGCTCGGGAGCGCGAGGTCGAACGCGGCGAGGGTGTTCTCCGGCGCGTCCCCGGGACGCGCCCTGGGAAAAGTAGCGATGACCTCAGCCACGCGACGCACCCTGCCGGTCGAGCTTGACGGACGGCGTGGCACGCGAGGGGGCTAGTGTCTCTCGCGCCATGCCGGAGCTGCCCGAGGTCGAGGTCACCGCCCGCCTGCTCGACGAGGCACTGCGCGGCGAGACGATCGAGTCGGCGATGGCGCCGGGGATCAACGCGCTCAAGACGTTCGATCCGCCCCTGGTGCTCGAGGGCGCGACGATCGACGCGGTCCGCCGGCGGCAAGCCCTCCTCGTCGACGTGACGGCGGGCGAGCGCGGGCGGCTGACCGTCCTCATCCATCTCATGTCCGCCGGCCGGCTGCAGCTCTCGACAAGCGGGCGTCGCTGCGCGACAGGCGTCCCCGCGGCTGCCGCTGCGGGTCCCGATCCCGCCCACCCCGACCGCGAGCCGCGGCTGCGCGAGTTCGGCACGCGCCAGTCCGCGCGGGTCAAGGTCCTGTCGCCCGAGGCCTTCGAGGCCGAGGAGTTGCTCGCCACGCTCGGCCCCGAGGCGTGGCTGACCGCCGGAGGCGGCGCGGCTCGCCGCGCTGCTGGCCGAGCCGCGGCCGCTGCACCTGCTGTTGCGCGACCAGCGGGTGATCGCCGATCGACGCACGTGGTCGACGACATCCTCCACGCGGCGAAGCCTTCGCCCTTCAAGCGCGGCGACGACCTCTCCGAGCCCGAGCTCGCCGCCCTGCACGACGCGATCGCCGGGAGTTCGGCCGAGCCGTCGAGCACTACGCGGCCAACTGGAAGCTCCCGCTCCCCGACAAGCAGGCGAAGGTCGCGAGGATCCACGGCCACCAGGGCGAGCCGCGCCCGCGCTGCGAGACGGTGATGGAGGCCGTCTTCACGAGGACTACGCGATGACCGTACTGCCCGTACTGCCAGACGGAGGGGCGGGATCCTCGGGCGACCGCCGGCTCTCGCGGCTGCTGGCGAGGACGTCGGGGGCGATCGCGTCCATGATCACCTCGTCGTAGCGCCCGGCTCGGACATCAGCGACCCGCGCCGACGCCGGCCGATCTCGCGAAGCCGGCCCGCTCGTACGCGCGCACCGCCGACTCGTTCCACGCCATCGCCTCGAGCATCACGTTGTGCAGGCCGAGATCGGCGAACGCCCAGCGGATCAGCAGGCGCACGGCGTCCGTCCCGAGGCCCTGCCCGCGGCGCTCGCCGAGGAGGATCCCCAGGCGGGCGCGGCCCATCAGGTGGTCGATCTCGAACAGCCCGCACGAGCCGACCGGCGCCAGGTCGGCGACGTCGTAGACCGTGAAGTGCACCGAGGCCGGGCGCCGCTGGGCGCCGTCGCGCATGGCCTCCTCGACCCACGAGGCCTCCGTCTCGGGGGTCGCCACCCCGCGGCTGGAGCAGCCCGCGCCGGACCTCCGGCTGGTTCGCCGGACCAGCGCGCGTACTCCGCGGCGAGATCGGCGCGCAGCGGCCCGAGCGCCGCGCGCTCGCCGCGGACGATGAGGTCGGCCCATGGCCGACGCCAGCGTCCGGCCCATGCTCGAGCCAAACACCCCCGCACTCGCCTTCACCCTCCCCGACCAGGATTCGAACCCGGTCTCGGCCGACTTCGCCGGCCGCACGGTCGTCCTCTACTTCTACCCAGGGTCGACACGCCGGGCAGTTGAAGGCGTAACGTTTTCAGCGCGAGCGTGGCCCGGCACGCCGAGCTGGCGGAAGACGAGCGTGGGCGGTGCTCGGTCGGGATCTTGATCGAGGGACCGGCGCGCGGAGGTCGAGCGTCGGGTTTCGACCAGATGGTGCGGTCGCCGGCGACGAAGCATGCGCCCATGAGCTGGTGCGCGTCGGCGGTCATAGGCGACACGACGAGCTGCTTGCGGACCACCAGCATCGGGCAACAAGGACGGGTGGCGACCAAGGTCGGGCAGCAGGCAGACGTTGATCGGGTCGGTGCGGGTTGCCGACCTCAACCTTGCGGCCGCTCGCGGAGTCAGGGGGTCGGGCGCGGATCGCGGCCACTCTGCGCCTTGGCGTCGTGACAGCCCGCCCCTGCCGGATACCGGGACCTCGCCGCACGACGTCGTGGTCCCGGCGAGCGATGGCACGGCCAAGGCTGTTCAACCTGACGCGCGAGCCGCTGTTAGATGATGTCGGGCGCAGGTTGAGTGGCGGTGGTCGAGAGACGACCGATGGCACGCCGACGCGTGAGCGCACGGCGCAGCTTCGGATCGAACCGCGGTGCCGCCCTTGCAGGGCTCGCGAAGGGGCGCTGGTGGCGCGTGTGTCGCGTGTCGCTTTCCGTCGGAGCAGCGTCGCCACGATCGCGACCTGTCGGCGCGGGCATCGGGCGGTGTCGTCGGCGGAGCGGCGCCGGGTTGTCGCGCCCCAGCGGATCGGCGCCCCTGCGCGTAGCCGTCACCGAGCGCCATGCCGTCCGTCGACGCCGCGGGCGGTCGGTAAAGCGGCGCTGTTGCAGCCGTCGACGAAGCACCGGCCTCGAGGCCAGCCTGGGCCCAACTCAACCGAGAAAGGCACACGGCGCACTCTCGCCACCGTTCCCGGGCGGGTCGGGACGGCGGCGTCACCTGCCGCAGCCGCTGCGGGATGTCGCGTGCGCAGGAAGCCGGGCTCCCGATTTCATCGCGCATGCGCGCGTACACGGGGCTCGGCGAGAGGCCACAGCTGGACTGGGTCGCCGGTCAGTGGACGCCGTTGGTCGTCCTCCATTTCTGCGGTGCGGCGAGCGTCGCACGGCGCTGTCGAAGGCGAGAACGCGCGGCTTTTCAGCGCTGGGCCGGTGCGCTGGGGCAGGCGTATTACGTGCTGATCAAGTGGCGGCACCCCCGGCTTCCCGCCGGATCGGATTTGCTCGGCTGGCGGTATCCGCTGGCGCTTATGACGATCGACTCGTGGCGCGCAGCGCACGCGGGCGCGCGCGCTGATCTGTGGCTGGACGGCGTGATCGGCGGCATGGCGGTGGCGTCGTCTGGCGTGGTCGTCATCTTCAACGTAGTCATCGATCCGCTGGACCAAGGGCAGGGCGCGAATCTCGCCTTGGTCGCGACCTGCTCGTCGTCGGGTTCGGCATCGGCGCATGCGCGCGCTGCTCGGGTGGCGCCCGCCGCGCGCTGCTCATGCTCATCGTCGGCTCGCCGCGCGCGTTCCAGGACACCACCGTCTATCGGCGATGCGCCTGACGCCCGGGTCCGTCCGACGCCGCGGGCGGTCGATGGCGGCGGCGGCCGCGTGGTCGCGCCCGCCGCCATCCGGGACGCCAAGCCTCGGGCGATGGTCGCCGCGGCGTCTCGCGCTCGCCACCGTCGCCCTAGCCGGCCGAGGGGTTCCAGACCATCAACCCACCGTCGGTCGCCCTGACCACGCTGACGCTGGTCACCGTCGTTGTGCGCTTCGCGCTGACCTTCCGCGCGCACTTGACGATGATCGAGGTCACCGAGCGCGAGGCGGTCACCGACGCGCGTCACCTGCCGCAGCCGCTGCGCGGCCGAGCCTGCGTTCGCCGCGGCGACCCCGGAGGAGCCCGTCATGCTCGCGATCTTCGATCTTGACGGCTTCAAGGCTTACAACGACACCTACGGGGCTCGGCCGGTGGGAGGCTGGCGCGCCTGGCGAAGCTGCCGCTGCCGTGACGCCGGTCAGTGGACGCCGTTGCGACGTGTTCTGCGTCCTGGTGCGGGGCGACTCCCGGCCACGGCACGCTCGCCGCCGCCGTCGCCGCGCTTGTCGAGGACGCGCCTTCACGGTCGGGCTGCTACGGGAGTGGCGGGCTCGCGCCTGACGAGGCGCACGACACCACCGAGGCGATGCGTCGCCGACCAACGGCTCTACACCGCCAAGGACAGCCGCCCAACCGCGCCCGTCCGCCAGGCCCGCGAGGCCCTGCGCCAGATCCTGATCGAAAGCGAGCCCGAGCTCGACAACCACCACGACTACGTCGGCGATCGTCACGCCGTCGCGGTCGCCCTCGGCATCGAGGGCGCGAGCTGCGAACCATCGCGCGGCCGGACGCACGTGATCGAAGATCGCCATCCCCGACGCGATCCTGCACAAGGCCGGGCTGCTGACCGACGAGGAGTGGCGATTCATGCGCCGCCACACGACGATCGGCGAGCGCTTGCGGCGTCGCCCCGGCTGAAGACCGTCGCCCTTTCGTGCGCGCCAGCCACGAGCGCGTCGACGGGTTCGGCATCGGCCTCACCGCAGAGGAGATCGCTTCTTGGCGCGCGGATCATCTTCGCCTGCGACGCCTACCACGCGATGACCGCCGACCGCCCCTACCGCGCCGGCATGTCGCACGACGAGGCACTCGCCGAGCTCGCGCGCTATCGGGGACCCAGTTCGCTCGCTGGGAGGTTGATCGGCCCGCCGAGAAACGCGGCGCGGGACTTGCCACCTCGCTTCTCTCGCGCCCCGCGCCTAGCTACTTCCCCGGATAAATGGGCCGGAATGAACGGCCGCGCCTCGGGTGAAGGCGCGCGGCCGTTCTGGGGTTTGGGTGGTGCCCGGGCGGGTGGTCCTGGGCCCGGCGGATGGTTCGGATGGCGAGGGTGTCGAGGTTGTAGGTCGGGGCCCGGCAGGTCCTCGGCGACGCCATCTGGGTCGCCGCCGTCGAGCGCAAGCTCGCGCGGTGTGAGGCTGGAGACGTTCGAGCTCGGCTGCGGTCGCCGGGAGCGCGTCGGGCTCGTTCGGGGACCCGATCGCGCTGGCGGCGGGACGACCAGGCCACGCGCGCCGCGGCCGGTGTTCTCGCAGACCTCGGCGAGTTAGATGACGTAGCCGAACTCGAAATACGCCGGGGCGTTGAAGGCGTACGGTGCTCGTAGCTCGGCTGGACCCGCGAGAGCCGCCGGTCTGTACCGAGCTGCGCTGACGAGTACCGCTTTCGGGGTACGAGCATGTTGCGGACGTCGAGCAGGTGCTCCGCCGCCCCTGATCGTCCCCCAGAACTGGTCAGGAGACAGCCGTCGTATTCGAACCACGCGCTCCGGTCGCTGGCGGTGCTGATACAGTCGCTGAGCTCGCCGGGTCGATGGCCGTCCACCACCGCATCGCGCGCACCCCGGCGGCGCGCAGCAGCAACTGACGCGCCGATCAGCGCGCGGCCGATGCTGTGCCGCGCGCCCTCGTCGACGTAGAGGTCATTGAGCAATGCAACCCTCTCCGCACGCACGGATGAGAACGTCCAGTAGAGGCAGGCGACGCCGATCGGACTCACGCCGTCCCACGCTGCGATCAGCTCGCCGTGGTCGCTGGGCGCAAGGAAGCGGCGGAGGAAGGTCATGTTGCGCTCGTCGTCGGGTTCCTTGACGCCGTAGAACCGTTGGTAGGCCGCGAGCAGCGGCAGGACGACTGCGAGCTCTTCCTCGGCGACAGGCCGAACGGTCACGTCGGTCCGGGCGTCTCGAGTTCGGCGAGAACCTTCCGGTAGGCGTCCTTGAGCTTGATGCGGTCGCCCTCGAACTCAAAGATGTCGCAGCCGTGGACGCGCGTTTCGCGCCCGGCGGCGTCCCTGCGGACGAGCACCCATTGGGAGGCGCCGTACCGGCCGTTGATGATCGTGATCCCGCCGTGGCCTTCACCCGCGTCGTCATAGGCGAGGATGGTCTCGAAGCCGTGCCGGACCTCAGCGCGGCCGCGGTATGTGCTCCCCGGCTCCGGCCCGACCGAGGCGCGGAACTCGCAGTCGTCGGCCATGAAGGTCATGAGCGCGTCGATGTCTTTGCGCCGCCAGGCATCCCCGAAGGCGGCGAGGCGCTCCTCGGTCATCTGCGAGGTCTCAGACGTCGTCGTGGGCGTGTTCATCGAAGTAGGCCTCCAGGTCGGGGCCCGCAGGGTTCGCGAGCACGTGCCGGAGCCACGCCCGCCGTTCGAAGTCGATCACTGCCAGCTCCCAGACGCAGCCGACGGCGGGACTGCCGTGCGGCTCGAGCGCGTCGACGCGATCCAGCGCGCACGAGAAGAGCCGCTGGTGAAGCTCGTTCTCGCCGGCCCACCAGTCCACGAGCACGAAGCCGTAGTCAGCCGCGTCATGCACGACGATGAAGCTGACGCCGTAGCGCGGCCAGTCGCCTGACGCCTCGGCGGGGGCGGGCAAACCACGGCGGGCCACTGTCTTGGCGGCGCTCACGAGCTCTTCGCGCGGGCGCTCGGCCGCCGCCGCGATGCCATACAGCTTCACTCGCCAGCCGTCGCAGCGGTACTCCTCGAGGAACCTCACGGGCCGCGTGCGGTGCGTGCCCCGGAGCGTGATCGTCGTTGTCATGAACCGCAGCATCGCTGACCAATAGAGTCGTCGCCGTCGAAAAATCGTGGGTTATGCTTCGAACGATCCGATGCTGGATGTGCGACGCCTGCGCCTGTTGGTCGAGCTCTCCGAGCGAGGGACGATCAGCGCCGTGGCGGACGCTCTGCACTTCACTCCATCCACCGTCTCGCACGCCCTCTCATCGCTCGAGCAAGAGATCGGGGTCGCACTGCTCGAGCGGACGCCTCGCAGCGTGCGGCTCACTCCCGCGGGGGACGCGCTCGTCGCCGAGGGCCGCAAGATCATCGCGAGCCTCAACGCCGCCTGCACGGACGCTAGGGCCGTCGGAGGCCTCGACCGCGGACGGATCACCATCGCGACGTTCCCGAGCGCCGGCTCCACCCTGGTGGCGGCAGCGGTCGCTCGGCTGCAGGAGCGGCACACTCGAATGCAGATCCGGCTCATCGACGCCGAGCCCGAGGAGAGCCTGCGCGCGCTTCAGGCGGGCGAGGTGGACGTTGCGGTGGTCTACGAATACGGCTTCGCGCCGCCAATCCGCACCGATCTCGCCCTCACACTGCTCTGCGAGGATCCGATGCAGCTCTGCCCGCCTGCGGATCGCGGCAGCGCCGGCGGGGATGCCTTGCCGCTGGCCACCTTGCGCACGAGTGCCTTCGTCGCAGGACGCCCAGGGTCACCGTGTCATGACTTCACGGTGGCGGCCTGTGCTCGCGCGGGCTTCGAGCCCCGCATCGCCTACGAGACCGACGACATCGCGTTCACCTGCGCGCTTGTGCGCGGCGGCTTCGCCGCGGCGATCATCGCGGAGTCCCTGCTCGCCACGGCGCCGGCGCCCGTGATGACGTACGCGCCCACGCCCCCCCTCCCTCCGCGCAAGATCCTCGCAGCCCACCGGCCGTCCGCCGCTCGTCTCATGTCAGTCGTCGCAGCCCTGGACGCCCTGAAGGAGGCGGCAAGCAGCAACACGCGCTGGCTCACCGCCGCGTAGTAGGGCCCTCGCCGCCTCAACCCATCGGACAGACCGACTCTGTCGACAGTCCCTAGTGGCCGTCGGGCCCGGCTTGATCGCCGCGGTCCTCGGTGAGCAGGAGCGCGCCGCTGCAGGTCGAGGCGTTCCTCGCGGCGCTCTGCGACGTCGGAGGCGCCGTGCGCCCGGTCGGCCGGGCGCGCCCGCCTACGCCGCAGCAGGGCGCAGATCGTCGGCGCGTTCGATCGCAGCTCTGCATGGGGCGAGCCGGCGCGCGCGCCAACGGCGCGAACAGGGCGCGCCGGCGGATCGCGCAGGACATCGTCGCGGCTGATCGCCGGCGCGCGCGGTGCCGCTTAGCCGGCGGCGCGGCCGGACGGCGCGGCGCTTGCCGGCTGACCACGTGGCGCGCGCGACGTCGGCGGATGGTCCGCCGGCGGCGGGCGTTCGTCCGCGACCACCGCTCGGGACGCTTCACGCGGTTGGCGCCGAGGACGTCTTCGAGCACGGTCGGGCGGTCGGTCATGATCCCGTCGACGCCGATGTCGATGAGCCACTGCATCGTCGGTGCGTCGTTGATGGTCCAGACGTGGACGGCGAGGCCGTTGGCATGGGCGCGCTCGACGAACTGCGGCGTGACGATCGCGACCCCGTTGAGGCTGATCGGGACTTGGAGCGCGTCGTAGCGCGGATTCGGCGCCCCGGGCGCGGGCCCTTGCGCGCTCGCCCAGAACGCCGTCGCCTGACCGGTCGCGGTCGCGGTGCTGACGTCCGGAGCGAAGACGTTGAACAGCTCCATCGCCACGTCGGAGAACGAGACGACGATGGTGTCGTCGAACGGCCGAACTCGGCCAGCAGCGCGGCGAGCTCGCGCTCGTAGGGCTTCGTCTCGGCGCGCGGTGCGCTTGATCTCGATGTTCAGCAGGTCGCGGGGGAACGCCTCGAGCACCTCGCGCAGCGTCGGGATGCGGAAGTCGTTGGCCTCGAAGTCCGCGAGCTCGTCGGGGATCTCGCGCTCGCCGGTCGCGTAGCCGCGGTAGGCGTAGGCGTCGTCGGGCTTGCCGTGGCAGGTGCCGCAGTCGGGAACGAACCAGTACGCGGCATCGAGGGTCTTGAGGTGCTCGAGCGTCATCTGGTCGATTCGCCCGGCGCCGTTCGTCGTGCGGTTGACCGTCGTGTCGTGGATGACGACGAGCTCGCCGTCCTTCGTGGCGTGGACGTCGAGCTCGAGCACGTCCGATCCCTTGTCCTTGGCGGTCTTGAAGGCGAAGAGCGTGTTCGACGGTGCTTCGATCTCGCCGCCCTGGTGGGCGATGTTGAGCACCCGCCGCTCGAGCCACGGATTCTCCTCGCCGATCGCGGTAGCTGACGCCGCCGGTGCGAGGAGCGTCAGTGTGGCGAGCGTGGAGACGAGCATGCGCACGAGGGTCATAGAGGCCTCAACGATGGCGAGCGGTGGGTCTTGCGCCATCCGCCGCTGACGACAGCGCGCTGCTACGCCTTCCCCCGCGTCCTTCAGACGGGCTGGCCGCATGTGACGCGTCCCCTCCCCGGTTGAGCGCCGTCGCGCCATAAATTTGAGCGGGTTCGTAGCCGCTAGCTTGTGCGGAGCGCCTCTTGGCGGTCGCTCATATGACGTCCACGCTCGAAGATCCGGCCCGTCTCGCGGCGCTCGCCGGGGCGGGACTGCTCGACGCCCCGGCGCAGGAGCCGTTCGATCGGCTGACGCGCCTGGCCGCTCGGATTGTGCGCGCGCCGATCGCGCTGATGACGCTCGTCGACTGCGAGCGGCAGTTCTGCGTAAGCGCGGTCGGCGACCCGTCGGCGGCCAACCGGGTCGGCGAGCTGTCGCACTCGCTCTGCCGCTTCGTCGTCGAGTCGGCCGAAGCGCTCGTCGTCGACGACCTGCGGCGCCATCCGCGCCTGCAGTCGCACCCGGCGCTTCAGGAGCTCGGTGTCGTGGGCTACGCCGGCGTCCCGGTCGTGACGGCCGACGGACATGTCCTGGGCGCCTTCTGCGTCGCCGCGCGCGAGCCACGAGCATGGAGCGACGACGACGTTGCGGCGCTGCAGGACCTGTCGGCGGCTGCCGCCACCGAGATCGACCTGCGCCGCGCGATCGGCGACATGGACGACCAGCACCGCCGGCTGCGCGACAGCGAGGCGCGCAAGGCGGCGATCCTCGAGTCCGCGCTGGACTGCGTGGTCACGATGGATGCCGAGGGGCGCGTCGTCGACTTCAATCCTGCGGCCGAGCGCACCTTCGGCTACTCGCGAGAGGAGGTCGTCGGGCGAGAGCTGAGTGAGCTGATCGTGCCGCCCTCGCTGCGCGCCGCCCACCGGGCGCGGCTCGCGCGCCAGCTGGCGACTGGCCGGCCCGGCTATCTGAACCAACGCCTCGAGATGCCGGCCGTGCGCGCCGACGGCAGCGAGCTCCCGGTCGAGCTGACGATCACCCGCACGGACGTGGGCGGAGCACCGCTGTTCACGGGATACCTGCGCGACCTGACCGAGGTCCGGCGCGCCCAGGAGGATCTGCGCGACGCCGAGCGGCGGTTCCGTGCGCTCGTCGAGCAGATGCCGACGGTCACGTACGTGCGCGACCACGGCGGGGTGGGCCGCCTGCGCTACATCAGTCCGCAGATCGAGGCGGCGACGGGATATCCGCCCGATCGCTGGACCGGCGACGCGGACCTGTGGGTTCGTTCGATCCACGCCGAAGACCGGGCAGGCGTCGTCGCGGAGCTTCGGCGCTGCGTCGAGCGCGACGAGCCGTACGCGGGCGAGTACCGCGTCGTGTGCGCCGACGGCCGCGAGCGGACGGTCTTTACCAAGGAGGTCGTCGTTCGCGACGACCAAGGCGTCCCGAGTCACAGGCAGGGCTCTTGCGTCGACGTGACCGACCTGCGCCGCGCCGAGGCGGCGTTGCGCGCCAGCGACGAGTTGAATCGGTCGGTCGTGGCCATCCTCGACGAGGGCGTGGTCGTGCTCGACGCCGACGCGCGGACGATCACGTGCAACGACAGCGCGACGCGGATCCTCGGCCTGGAGAGAAGTGCGCTGATCGGAGCGCGGCCGCCGTTCCTGCCGCTCTTTCGTGAGGACGGAACCCGGATCCGCCCCGAGGACAGCCCCGCGCGCGCCGCCCTGCAGAGCGGTCTGCCGAGGCGTGACCTCGTCCTACGCGTCCTGCGTCCCGACGGCGCCGAGGCGTGGCTGTCCGTCAACTACCTGCCGCTCACCGACGAGCAGGACGGCGCGGTCACCGGCCTCGTGTGGTCGTTCAGCGACATCACCGTGCGGCGGCGCAGCGAGCAGGAGGTGGCTCGGCTTGCCTTTCACGACGGGCTCACGGGCCTCCCCAACCGCGCCCAACTCGAGGACCACCTCGCGCGCTCCGTCGCTCGCGCGCACCGCAGCGGACGTGCAGGCGCCGTGCTCTTCATCGACATCGACAACTTCAAGCTCGTCAACGACAGCCTCGGGCACGCCGCCGGCGACGAGCTGCTGCGCCAGGTCGCCGCGCGACTGGCCGCCTGCGTTCGGGCGAGCGATCTCCTCGCCCGGCACGGCGGCGACGAGTTCATGCTGCTGCTCGATGACCTGTCGCTCGACCCTCGGAGCGCGGCCGAGGCCGTCGCGGCGAAGCTCCTGCGCGCGCTCGACGCGCCGTTCGTCGTGGAGGCCGCTGACCTTCACGTCGCGGCCAGCATCGGCATCGCGCTCTACCCGCGCGATGCCGACACGCCGGGAGAGCTGCTCAGGCACGCCGACGTCGCGATGTACGCCGCCAAGCGCGCGGGCCGCAACGGCTACACCTGCTACACGGCCGACAGTGATGATTCGCGTCGTCGGCTGACCCTGACCGCCCGTCTGCGCCGTGCGCTCGTCCGCGACGAGTTCCGCCTGCACTACCAGCCCGTCTTCGATCTCTCGCGCTCGGCGCCGGTGGGGGTCGAGGCGCTCATCCGCTGGGAGGATCCGGATGAGGGCCTCATCCCGCCCGACCGGTTCATCCCGCTCGCCGAGGAGACCGGCCTGATCGACGACATCGGCGCCTGGGCGCTCGACGCCGGCTGCACCCAGGCGGTCGCATGGGAGCGTGCTGGCCTCGTGCAGCAGCTCTTCGTCAACGTCGCGCCCCGCCAGCTGCGCTGCCCCGGGTTCGCCGACACCGTCCGTCAGGCGCTCGACCGCCACGGCCTGGACCCGTCGCGGCTGACCGTCGAGATCACCGAGTCGGCGGCGATGAGCGAGCCGCAGCAGACCGATGCGGTCCTCGGCGCGCTGCACGCCATCGGCGTCCGCGTGGCGATCGACGACTTCGGCGTCCAGCACTCGTCGCTCAGCCGCCTGCGCGAGCTGCCCGTGGACATGCTGAAGATCGACCGGTCGTTCCTGCGCGGCGTGCCCGAAGACCCGAACGCCGCGGCGATCATCACCGCGATCCTCACGCTGGCCGGCGCGCTCGGAATGCAAGCCGTCGCCGAGGGCGTCGAGACCGCCGAGCAGCAGCGCTTCCTCGTGAGCGAGGGCTGCCCGCTCGCGCAAGGCTTCCATCTCGCGCGGCCGATGCCGGCCGAGCAGGCGACCGCGTTCCTGCTCGCCGACGCCGGACGCGGGGCGGCCTCGCAGCAGCGCTAGTCGTTCAGAACCGGGAGTCACTGCCCGGCGCGGGCGAGCTTCGCGCCACCGGTCGCGGTCGGCCGTGCCGGCGGGCTCGACGACGAGCGGGCGACCAGGCCGCCGCGATGTCGTCGTCGCCGCTCCAGATGCCGACCGCGAGACCCGCGACGTAGGCGGCGCCGAGCGTTGTGGCCTCGACCACGGGCGAGAGCTCGACCGGCCGCACGCGTCGGCGAGCGCCTGGACGAAGACGCCGTTGGCCCTCATGCCTCCGTCGACGCGGAGCACCGGCACCTTTAGTCCGGTGTCGGCCTCCGCTGCGTCGAGTAGATCGGCGCCGCGACGCGCGATGCCCTCGAGCACGGCGCGGACGGCCTGCGGCCGGCCGCTCCCGCGGGTGAGGCCGAGCAGGGTGGATCGTGAGAGGCCGTCGGTTACGTTGACAGCTTGCGCGCCGCTGGCATCGGCAGCGGCGGTCGTCTGAACCCCTTCGCACCCCGCTACTTCTGGCGAGGGGTCGAGAAGGACGCCGCTTTCAGGCTGGAGAGCGGCAGCCGCCTCCGCGCGGCGTTTTCTCGCCTCTCCTTGCCTCAGCGTGGAAGGACGCCGGTTGGCGGCAAACCGGCAGCCTGTCGCCGACGACGCCGTCGGTACTGGGACGCGATAGGTGCGCGAGCCTGAGAACGACGGGTACGCGGATTGAGGGAGCACTCGCGGGCAACTTGGGGTCATCGAGGGCAGTGCGTCCGGGCTCGGCCGTGCAGACGCTGATTCGTCCGGACGCTCAGAACGACAGTGCCGCGAGGGCGGCTTCGGCGACGGCGGCATCCTGTATGCCGAGCCCGGTCAGGTCGGCGACCGTGGTGCGTCCGGGCGTCCTCTGGTGGCCGTCGCGCAGGACGTCGCCGAGCAAGAGCACATCGCGCCGAAGGATCTCATCGAGGCGCGCTATTTCGCCATGGTCCTGTGCTTGATCGAGGTCGTCGGCGACGAGCGTTGCGGACCTCAGCAGCGTGATCGGCAGTTCCTGCTTTCCCGGCATGTCGGCGCCGAGAGCGGTGATGTGCGCGCCGGGACGGACAGCGTCCGCGGGGAAGAGTGCCTGTCTGGAGGCGGTGGCGGTGACGATGACGTCTGCTTCGCGAAGGCGCGCAAGGTCCTCGATCGGCTCGGCTCCGTCGATGGTCGCGGCCAGGGCGACGGCGTGCTCAGGTCGTCTGCCCCAGAGCAGGACGTGCTCGACGGGGCGCAGCTCGCGCAGCCACTGGGCGGCCAGGGCGGCCTGGGTGCCGGTGCCGGCGATGCCCAGGCTCACCGGACCCGCGGGCGCGAGTCCGTCGCTTGCCAGCGCGGCCGCTGCGGCGGTGCGGACGGCTGTCAGCCAGCCTTGGTCGTCGAGGACGGCGAGGACGTCGCCGGTGCGGGCGGACGCGACGAGCAGCGCGCCCCCACCCGTCGGCCTGCCGTGGTCGGCGTTGTGCGGGAACCCGGTCGCCAACTTGATCGTGAAGGTCGCCTCGCCGAGGAGCATGCCCGCCTTGACGTGCGCATCGCCGTCGACGTCGGGAAAGACGAGATGCATCGGCGGCGGCACGGTCGTGCGTCCTTCGGCGTGCGCGATAAGCGCACCGCGGACCGCGTCAAGGACCAGGCGTGGCGACAGGGCGGCGCGCAGCTCGTCCGGCCCGACGATCCTCATGCGCCGTCGCGCAGCAGCAGATCGAGCGCCGCGAGGCCGGGCTCGGGATCTCGACGTCCGATCCCGATGCGGAAGCGGTCGATCGGGACGTCGGCAAGCTCAGAGCGGTAGATGCCGGCGGGAAGTAGCAGCACGCCGGCGTCCTCGATCGCGCGCCGGCAGAACGCGTCCGCGCGTTCGCCCGTCTTCAGCCGGGGAAACGCCACGCACCCGCCGCGCGGTGGCTGCCAGTCGAAGTGCTCCGGCCAAGCACCGAAGAACGCCTCGAAGGCCGGCAGGTTGTTGGCGATGATCGCCCGGTTGCGAGCAAGGATGCGCTCGGCCGCGCCCAGGGCGATGGTCGCGAGGTGCTCGCTGGGTCCCGCGTTGCAGATCGACGTGTAGTGCTTGCGGCGCTCAAGCCGTTCGAGCAGCGCGCGGTTCCGGCACGCCAGCCACCCGACGCGCAGTCCCGGCAGCCCGTACGCCTTGGACATGACGTTCAACGAGACGGCGGTCGGCGACGCTTCGGCGGCCTGCGACAGCGTGGTCGCGGCATCGAGCTCGACTCCCCGGTACACCTCATCGCTGAAGAGCCGGACGCCGCGTTCGTCACACAGCTCGACCACACGCCGCCAGGTCGCGTGGTCCGGCACGGCACCGGTGGGGTTGTTGGGGAAGTTCACGGCGACCAGGCGCGTGGTCGGACGCATGAGACGCTCGAGCGCATCGACGTCCAGCGCCCACCCGTCTTGGGCGCGCAGCACGAGCCCGTCGACCTCCGCGCCCGCGGCGATCGGCAGCGATTCCATCGACTGGTAGTTCGGGACCGTGACGATGGCGTGATCGCCGGGGCCCACGAGTTCCGGTAGAGCCCAGAACATCGCCTCCTCGGCGCCGGCGAACGTCAGAACGTGCTCGGGCTCGAGTCCGTCGTAGGTCGCGGCGATCGCCTGACGCAGCGCCGCGGTGCCCCATGTCGGCAGGTACCCGAGCGCCAGGCGGTCGAACTGGTCGCGCTGTTCGTCGGTTCCGAGGGCCAGCAGCTCTCCAAGCGTCATCGTCTCGAGGTCAGAGGCCGTCAGATGGTGGCGCGCGGCGAACTCCCACCGCGCGAAGTGCACCTCCAGGCGGAAGTCAGGCAGTGACGTGCGCATCGCGTACCTCCTTGACCAGCGCGTAGACGGTCGCTCGCGAGACGCCCAGGGCGGTCGCGATATGCGTGGCGGCGTGGCGCGTCGCGAACAGCCCTCGCTGCTCGAGCTCGGCGACCAGCTCTACACGCGCCGGACGGCTCAGGGCTCCACGCCGCCATCCTCGTTCGCGGCAACGCTCGTCGACCAGCAAGGCGATCTGCTCGCGCCAATCGCGGTCGACGAGCTCGGGCGGCGCCGACTCTGACGGAGCAGCGAAGCGCAGCAGCGCTTCGACCATATCGGTCAACGGCGCGCGATCCAGATTGACGCACAGCAACCCACGCGGCTCACCGCGCGCGTCGTGGACGACCGCGCTCACCGCGCTCAGCTCTCGTCCGTCGGCCAGGACCTTCCGGTAGGGGCCCTGGTGCGCCCGCGCGCGCCACGCGTGCGGCAGCTCGTCGATCAACGACGGATCGCCGACCCGGCGCCCGGACAGTGGGTTCCAGATCGCAACGATGGTGTCCGACGCAAGGTCGTGGACGACCACCTCGGCGTGCGGGTGCAGCAGAGCGGCGAACGCTTGACAGGACGGTGCCACCGCGGCGAGCCACGGCACATCAGCAGACGACCACATAGACACGACGATACGTCTGAGTTGAACGATTTTTCAAGCACCCCGAGCCAGCGCGGAGGAACGACCCGCGCAGCACGAGACAGTGCCGGGCGCCGTGTAGACGGCGGCGGGCCGCGCAGCGCTCAGGACGTCCTTATCGGATCAGCGGTCGCGGCAGGCCGCCCCGTTCGTGGTCGTGCGCCGAAGGATCCGTCGGATCCGGCGCCCGATTCGCGCAGATCACGCGGAACGCGACGTCCTCGCGACAGCGCTGCTCAATCGCCCGCGACGACCGCTCCCCGATCGCATAGCCCTTCTTCTGCGAGATGCGGATGATCCCGATGGCGCGTCTCTTCGCGGTGGCGGACGGCATACTGGCGACCATGGAGAACGAGCGATGATTGAAGCTGGTGAGCCGGCGCCGGACTTCGAGCTGCCGGATCAAGACGGCAATTTGGTCCGACTGTCGGATCGGCTCGGGCAGACGATAGTCCTGTATTTCTATCCCAGGGCCGACACGCCGGGCTGCACGACGCAGGCCTGCTCGATCCGCGACCGCGGCGCC
>JAUJPF010000050.1 GCA_030447275.1 Solirubrobacteraceae bacterium
GATCTTCTCGCCGCGCAGCTCGGAGACGACCATGCGCACGCGCGAGCCGCGCGGGCCGACGCACGCGCCGACGGGGTCGACGCCCTGCTGGTGGCTCACGACGGCGATCTTCGAGCGGTAGCCGGGCTCGCGCGCGACGTTCTCGATCTCGACGAGGCCGTCGGCGATCTCCGGGACCTCGAGCTCGAAGAGCTTCTTGATCAGCTCGGGGTCGCGGCGGCTGACGATGATCGAGGGACCCTTGGTGGAGGGCGAGACCTCCTTGATGACCGCCTTGATGCGCGACCCGTGGTCGTAGCGCTCGCCGTCGACCTGCTCGGAGCGCGGCAGCAGCGCCTCGACGCGCTCGCGCAGCTGCACGAGCGTGTAGCGGTTGTCGGACTGCTGCACGATGCCGGTGATCAGCTCGGTCACGCGGTCGCGGTACTCCTCGTACATCATGTCCCGCTCGGCCTCGCGGATCCGCTGGAGGATCACCTGCTTGGCCGTCTGGGCGGCGATCCGCCCGAAGTCGTCGGGCGTGACGTCGCGCTCGTCGATCTGGTCCTTGTACTGCTCGAACTTGACCGGGTCGATCTCGGGGTCGGTCGGCTCGACCATCTCGCCCGTCTCCGGGTCGACCGTGGTGTTCTCGTCGATCGTCTCGACGATCAGGTGCGCCTCGAGGCGCTCGGGCACGATCAGCTCGATGACGCGGTAGTCCGCGGTCTCGGGGTCGAGCTCGACGCGCGCGTACTTCGCGCTGCCGGGCTGCTTCTTGTAGGCCGAGAGGAGCGCATCCTCGAGGGCGTGACGCAGCTTGTCGGGAGCGATGCCCTTCTCGCGCGCCAGCGCGGTCATCGCGTCCAGGATCTCGCGGGACATGTCTACTCCTCCACCAAGTTCGATCGAGTGATGTCGGCGTACGGGATCGCGATCACGCCGGTGTCGGCGGCGATCGTGACCGTGTCGTCGGAGGCGCCGACGAGCTCTCCGGTGAAGCTGCTCCGTCCATCGTGGTCGCCGCGCGTGCGCACGCGCGCCCGGCGGCCGATGAAGCGGCGGAAGTGCTGGGGCTTGGTCAGGGGGCGCTTCGGGCCGGGGCTCGACACCTCGAGCGCATACTGCTCGCGGACCTCGGCGAGGTGCTCGGTGACACGCGCGCAGAGGTCGAGCGTCACGCCTTCGGGATGGTCGATGAACACGCGGACGGTGCTGTCGCCCACGACGTCTGCGGTGAGGACCTCGACCTGCGGCTCGGCGGCCGCGAGTCGGACCTCGATCTGCTCTTGGATCTCCCTGCTCATCGTCTGCACCACCTCTCTCCTGACACGAAGAAAGCGGGCTTGCGCCCGCTTCCGGTCCGGCGTCGGACGGCGCGGTGGACCGCGTCGTACGACAGAAGCTCTGCGTGGCACGATAGCACCGTGACGGCGTCCGCAAAGAGCGCGATCTCGGAGTTCCTCGGGTCGCTCGACGCCCCCTCGCGGCAGGTCGCCGAGGGCGAGTGGGGGCTCACCGTCGATGCGGCCGGCTGGCCCCTTCACGTGGGGCTCGCGCTGCGCGACGGACTGCTCCGAGCGCAGTGCGAAGCGGTCGGTCCGGGGTCGGTCTCCGAGCACGAGCTGCTGTTCCGCAACCGCGGTCTCGTCCTCGTCCGCTACGCGCAGTCGGGTGCCGGCGCGACGTGGGTCCACGGGGAGCTCGCGCCCGAGCTCATCACCGCCGAGTGGCTCGACCGGCTGCTCGGCCTGCTCGTCGAGGCGGCGATCGTCGTCCGCCACCGGGCGCGCGCCGCGGCGTCGTAGCAGCGGCCAGCCCGCGGCGAGCCTCCGCCCCGGCGGCGTCCCGCCCCTCCCGCGCGCGCGCCTCAGACCGTTTGCTACTCATAGAGTGTAGACCGATAAGTGGCGGCCCAACAGGTTTCAGCGACGATGGCGTCCCGCTCCCAGACGCATGCGGCCCTGGGCCGAGCCGTGCGCGACCTGCGCACGGGGCGCGGCCTGTCGCAGGAGGACCTCGCGCACGAGAGCGGGATGCACCGCACCTACCTCGGCGGCATCGAGCGCGGCGAACGGAACGTCAGCTACGCGAACCTCAAGCGGCTTGCCCTGGCCCTGGGCGTTCCCGCGTCGCAGCTGCTCTCCCGCGCCGAAGAGCACGAGTCGGGGTAGCCCACGCGGCGACGTCGGCGAGGACGAGCGTCGCCGCCGCGGCGTCGACCCGCAGCACGGTGGCCTCGACCTCGGCGCCCTCCCCGGCCGCGGCCGGCAGCCCGTCGGCCGCGACGATCGCGACCGCCCGCGGCGCCTGCTCGGTCCGCAGCTGCGCGCGGTCGCCGCCGAGCAGCTCGACGCGCGCGCCGACCCGTCCGCCAACCGGGAGCGCGAGGGCGATCGCCGGCCAGGGCGTGGGAAGGAGCGACCGCGGCGAGAGCACCGGCCCGTGGTCCACGGTGAGGCCGACGATGCGCCCCGCGAGCTGCGTCCCGAGCGCGAGCCGCGGCGGCTCGAGCGACGGCTGCCACGACAGCTCGCCGCAGGGGACGACGGCGTGGCGGCCGTCGCCGCGCAGCTTCACGATCGCGCGGTCGCCGAGCGCCTCCACGACCTCGCCCTCCCGCATGCCCTCGGCGACGTGGTCCTGCGGCGGGCGCGCCGAGAGGTGGACGAGGTCGTCGCCGACCGCGGCGACCCACCCCTCCCACTGACCCGTCGGGCGCCGCCAGGCGCCGCCGGAGGCGGCCCGCTCGACGGCCTCGCCGGCCGGGACGTGGCCGAGCGCGCCGCGCAGGTCGACGAGCAGCCCGTGCGCGCCGGACGCGATGACGCGGCCGCGCACGCGGCGCCCGCGTTCGAGCGCGCGCCGGCACCGGTCGAGGCCGCGCCGCTCCCGCGCCGGCACCTCGCCACTCTCCTTCAACAGAGCGCGCGCGTCGCTCGCTGAGCCACCCTCCACCATTGGGTGCGGCATGGTACTCATAGTCGCCGACGTCGGGAAGGTGAGCGAGCGCGCCGCCACGGGCGCCCCTCATCCCGCCACGGCACGCCGCACCACCGGCGCCGGCGCCGCCAGCGGGCCGAGCGTCTCGCGCTGGCGGACCTTCCACGCGTCGACGGAGTCGCTGAGGCCGCCCTCGATCTCGGTCTTCGGGACCTCGAGCACGCCGGCGGCGGTGACCACCGTCATCTGGATCGGCAGCCCGAGGTAGACGGCGGCGACGTCGATCGCGTCGCGGATCGCCTTCAGCGCGACCATCTTCGCCTGCTCGAGCGAGAGGTCGGGCGTGCCGAGGTGCGCGATCGACACCATCGCGAAGTCGGCGAAGATGTCGCCCGTCCCGACCGCCGCGTGGCCGTCGTGGAGCTGGTGGTCGCTGCCGGTCCGCGGGACGGAGAAGATGCGCGCCGCGCCGCCCGGCTCGACCCAGCAGAACACGCACGCGAGGTCGGGCGGCTGCGCACCCGGGTGCGGGACGAAGTCGCGCAGCGCCCGCTGCTGGATCGGGATGACGGCGTCGACGAGCGCGGTGCGCGGATCCTCCTCCCCCATCACCCGCCCGCGCTCGTGCTCCAGCCGCTCGCCCAGCGCCTGCTGGAGCCCGACGCTGCCGGCCGCACCCCACGCGATCCGCGCGCCGACGTCGAAGAGCTTGCGCACGGGCTGGCGCGTCGGCTGGCCGGCGGCGTCCGTCGTGGCCTGGCTGTCCGACGCCAGCACGACGCCCTCGCGGCAGCGGATCGCGAGTACGAGGGTCATGACCGCCGGAACACCGACCGCACGGCGAACTCCGGATGACGCTCGTAGATCGTCGCCAGCAGGTCGGCGAAGCTGAGCGAGGTGACCAGCGTCCGGATCCGCCGCAGGGCCTCGAGGCTGCGCCGCTCGCGCTCGTCCGCCGCGGCGACGAGGGCCCGGGCTCGCTCCCGCCCCGTCTCGGTGGCGCGGACGCGGCCCCACGCGTAGCCGGGCACCGGGAGCCGCTCGACGAGCCCGCGCCGCACGAGGACGTCGACGTCGCGGTAGATCCGCGGGCTCATCGGGCCGTAGTTGTACGGGACGAACCAGTAGCGCTCCGACCGCGGGAGGCCGCCTTCGCGCGCGAGCAGGAAGAGCGCCTTCTGGACCCGCACCGGCTCGAGCCCGCCGGGCGGCGGGTCGAGCGCGAGGAGGACGAGGAGCCAGTCGGCGGGGACCATGCGCCGACGCTAGGCGCCGGCGCGTTACGGGAGTGCCACGCGGTGCACCAGGACCGTGACCTCGACGTCGCCGCCCTCCCGGCCGGCGCTGCGTCGCGCCCGATCGACGACGGCGCGCAGCTCGCCCGCGAGCTTGTCCGCACCGGCCGCGCTGAGCGCGACGCTGCCGGTCACGGCGCCGTCGGCGCTCAGCCGGTAGTGGTGCTGGATCGCCCCGCGGCGCGCGGTCGTGCGCGCGAGCTCGACGACGCGCGCCTCCGCGAGCACGCGCACGTGGTAGCTGACGACGCCGAGCGACGCCCCCAGCTCGCGCGCCAGCTCTACGGGACTCAACTCGCGGCCGTCGAGCGCGGCGAGGATCCGCCCGCGCATCGGGTGCGCCATCGCACGGTGGCCCTGGACCGAAGACGGTTCGTTGGATGCCATACGCAGATGATACTTATGAGTGGCGACGGACCGCGCGGTGAGCGGAGGGCCAAGCAGTGGGGTCGCGGCATGGCGGAGGGCTGAGCGATCGATCGTCGTGCGGAATGCGCGGCGAGAGTCGCTCAGACGCTCAGGCTGCCTTGCGGCGGGCCTGGTCGCGGTAGTGCCGGTAGTCGCCCCGCTCGGGGCGCAGGTTCGACGCGAGCGCGAGCGGATGCCGCGCCTCGGAGTGCCGGCCGAGCAGCTGGAGCGACCGCCCGAGGCAGAACAGGGCGAAGTCGTTGGTCGGCGCCTGCTCGACGACCGCCTCGAACTCGGCGGCGGCCTGCTCGTAGCGCTGCGAGCGGAAGAGCGCACGGCCGAGCGCCTCGCGGATCGACGTCTTGTCGGGCTCGAGGTCCCGCGCACGAGCGAGGGGAACCGTCGCCGCGTGGAAGTCGCCGTCCTCGAGCAGCCGCGTCCCGCGCGTGAAGAGGTCGTACACGCTCTCCATCCGCCCAGTGTACGCCCGCCCGGGAGGGCTCCGAGGCGGTCGGAGGGCGCTCAGAAAGGCGGCAGCGCGCGCAGCGCGCGGAGCCGCCCGCGCAGCCCCAGGCCGCTCGCCAGCTCGCGCCGCAGCGCCCGCCGCTGCTCGCGCGTCGGCGCGCCACCGCCGAAGCCGTACCGGGCCGCGCGCACGGTCCTGACGTACGCCGCCGCGTTCGGCGACCAGCGCAGCGTCTCCTCGACCTGGCTGAGCGTGGCGTCCGGGCGGGCGGCGCGTCGCGTCCGCCGCAGCGCTCGCGCCAGCTCGGCCGCGGCGGCCTCCGGCCCGTAGCGCCTGCGCCAGCGCGCGGCGAGCACGAGGTAGACGGCCCCCGCCAGGGCGGCCAGAAGCGCGAGGGCGCCCAGCACCATCAGCGCCAGCGGCGTCCCCGAGCCGGCGTCGGCCGCGCCGCGGCCGAGCTGCTGCGGGTCCTGCGCACGCTCGCTGCCGCGCGAGCGCGAGGCGGTGCCGGTCTCCTCGTCGGCCACCTCCTCGGCGTTCAGGCCGATCGCCGGGAGCTGCGCGCGCGCGGGGGCGACGGCCGGCGTCGGGTCGAACGGGATCCAGCCGTAGCCGGGGAAGTACGCCTCGACCCACGAGTGCGCGTCGAAGTCGCGCACGACGTACTCGCCCCGCGCCTCGTCGAGGGTCCCGGGCGAGAAGCCCGCGGCGACGCGCGCCGGCACGCCGCCCATGCGCAGCATCAGCGTCATGGCGCCGGAGAACTGCTGGCAGTAGCCCGACTTGTCGCGGAAGAGGAACGTGTCGAGCGGCACCTCCGCGCGCGACGGCGTCTCGCTGTAGGTGAAGCCGCGCGACAGGTGGCCCTGGACCGCGGCGGCGAACTGGTAGGGCGTCGCGGACTGCTCGCGCAGGCGGCGCGTGAGCGCGTGGATGCGCGCGTAGGCCGAGCCCTCGACCCACTCGGTCCCGACGCGCTCGCCGAACCCCTCGCCGGACACGTAGCCGAGCGCCGGCCGGGCGTCGTCGAACGAGCTGAACACCACGCGCGCGGCGGGCCCGTTCGGATCCGGCGCCTGCGTCGCGGGGTCGATCGCCATCGGACCGCCGACCGACCGCGGCAGGCGCATCGACAGGTAGGGGGTCAGCGCGCTCGGGTAGTCGGCGCCCGCCGCCACGAGTTCGCGGCGCCGCGGCCGCGGGACGTACGCGCGGGCGAGGTAGGCGTGGCCGCGGCGCAGCGGCCGGCCGGTGGTGACGAACGAGCCCGGCGCGCCGGGCTCGAGGTCGCGCGGCGAGCGGTCGATGCGCAGCGTCGTGCCGGCGGAGACGAACTGCCGCGTGCGCAGGTTGCGCACCGACACGCGGAGGTCCTCGATCCAGCGCTGCTGCGGCGCCTCGGCCGCGGGGTCGTCCTCGACGCCCTCCGGCGCCGTGTCGACCCAGCGCCGGCCGTCGAACTCGGTGAGCGTCGTCGCCTTCCAGTACGAGCCCGTCTTCGCGCCGACGCGCAGGACCTCGCGGCCGTCGCGCGGCCAGTCGAGCGGGCCGTAGGCGTGGTCCCACGAGAACGAGCTCGTCCCGCGCTCGCCGAGCGACTGGGCGATCGACTCGTAGTCGAGCCACGGGTCGGTGCCGTCGAGCCGCGGAGCGACGGCGAGCGCCAGCAGCGCGGCGGCGAGCACGACGATGCCGGCCAGCGGCGCCTCGCTCGGCGCGAGGCGCTCGGCCCACAGCGCCGCGCCGAGCAGCAGCGCGAACGCGACGCCCTCGAGCCACGGGAGCTCGACGTCGAGCTGGACCGCGGGGACGGCGGAGAGCACGAGGAGCAGGACGATCCCGAGCAGCGGGCGGCCGTAGCGCCCGTCGCCGCGCGGCCAGCACGCCACGAGGATGCCGACGATCGCCGCGAGCGTGCCGCCGAGGAGCATCGCGACGCGGTTCCACTCGTCGACCCCGCGGTACGGCACGTTCAGCCCGGGCAGCGCCTGGATCCCCTGGCCGAGCCCGCTGCCCAGCTCGCCCCAGCTCTCGAGGTCGAGCAGGTGCAGCGGGACGCCGGCGAGGAGGATCGCGAGCGGCAGCGCCGCGAGCGGAGCGCCGACGAGCACCGCCGCGCGCAGCAGGCGCGGCAGCCGCTCCGCGACGAGCGCGAGCGCCGCCAGCGCGACGCCGAGCGCCGCCGCGCCGAGCATCCGATCGTCCGCGTCGGGGCGGACCATGCCCGCCCACGCCTGCGCGCCGAACGCCGCCAGCGCGCCGAGCGCGACGAGCCGCACGAGCACCCGCGGCACGCCGTGCGACGCGGAGCGGTCGACCGGCAGCGCCGCCGCGCTCACGCGGCCCTCCGCGCGGAGCGCGGCTCGACCGCGTAGCCGGTGCAGCCCGCGACCGTGAACGACGGCCTGCGGCCCGCCATCGCGCCGGGGACGACGAGGATCCGACCCGCCGCCGGCGCGTGCTCGAGCGCCTGCGGCGTGCGGCCGGGAACCTGCGCGGCGACGTACACGACGACGCCGGAGCGCCCGGCGACGCCGTTCAGCGGCGGGCGGCCGCCGCGCTGGACGAGCGCCAGGCGGGCGTGCAGGTGCGGCCAGCCGGTCAGCGTCGGCTCGAGCGGCGTCGCGCGGCGGTCGCCCGGCAGCAGCACCGCGCACCCGCCGGAGCGGGCCATCTCGACGGCGAGCGAGGCGCAGGCGCGCACCGCGCTGTCGAGCGCCTCGTCCGACCCGCCGCGCGCGTCGAGGACGACGAGCGGCGTGCTGTCGGACTCCGCGCGCAGCCGCCGCTCCATGAGGCCCGCCCCGCGGGCGAGCGCGGGCCAGTAGATGCGCGAGGCCGGCGTCCCCAGCCGGTGCTCGCGGACGCCGTCGAGCTCGACCTCGGCGGCGATCGCCGGGCGGCCGTGCTTGCGCCGGCCGTCCTCCTCCCCCGCCCCCGCGGCACGGACCGCCTCGACGCGCGGCAGGACGAGCACCTCGTCGCCGGTGGGAGCGGACACCGAGCGCTCGGCCAGCCCGACGGGGTCGCGCAGCAGCACGCCCGGCGCGGGCAGCGCCCGCCGGCCGCGGCGCTCGAACCGGGCCTTGATCCGCACGCGCTGCGCGCGACGGCCCGGGTCCAGCGGGACGGGCTCGGTGAGCAGTCCGTCGAGGACAGCGCCGGTGCTGAGGGGGACGCGGCCGGAGCGCACCTCGACGACGACGTCGAGCGGCTCGTCCTCCATCACGCGCCGGGCGGCGAGCGAGCGGCGCACGGTCACGCCGCGCGCGGTCACGGCGATCCAGGCGATCGTCGCCAGCGGCAGCAGGACGAAGGCGACGCCGGGGACGTAGAGCGGCTCGGCGTCGAACGTGCCCGCGACGAGCACGAGCAGCAGCCCGAGGCCACCTGTCGCGAGCGCGGGCCTCACAGCGCCGGTGTCGCGGCCAGGGCGTCGACGACGACGGTGGCCGGGGTGACCTCGACCGCCTCGGGCGCCAGGACGAGCCGGTGGGTGAGCACGGGCTGCGCCAGCGCCTGCACGTCGTCGGGGAGCGCGTGGTCGCGGCCGTGGAGCAGCGCCCGGGCCTTCGCGGCGCGCAGGAGCATGAGCCCGGCGCGGGGCGACGCGCCCAGCTCGAGCCGCGGGTCGTCGCGCGTGCGCTGGAGCAGCGCGACGACGTAGGAGCGCAGCGGCTCGGACGCGCGGACGCGCTCGGCGGCGTCCTGGGCGACGAGGATGTCGGCGGCGCTGGCCACCGGCTCGAGCTCGCCGACGCGGTCGCCGCTCGCGTGGGTCTCGAGCATCTCGGCCTCGCCGCGCGCGCTCGGGTAGCCGAGCGACAGCCGCATCGTGAAGCGGTCGACCTGCGCCTCGGGGAGCGGGTACGTCCCCTCGTACTCGACCGGGTTCTGGGTGGCGAGGACGATGAACGGCCGCGCCAGCTCATGCGTGTGCACGTCGACCGTGACCCGCTGCTCCTGCATGCACTCGAGCAGGCCGGACTGCGTCTTGGGCGACGCGCGGTTGATCTCGTCGACGATGACGACGTTGGCGAAGATCGGGCCGGGACGGAACTCGAAGCGGTCCTCGCGCTGGTTGAAGACGTTCGTGCCGACGACGTCGGCGGGCAGCAGGTCGGCGGTGCACTGGATGCGCGCGAAGGCGAGGTCCATCGAGCGCGCGAGCGCGCGAGCGAGCGTGGTCTTGCCGACGCCGGGCAGGTCCTCGATGAGGATGTGGCCCTCGGCGAAGAGCGCGACGATCGCGTGCTCGAGCAGGTCGTCGGCGACCTCGACGCCCCGCTGGACGTTGGCCGCGATGCGCCGCGCGACCGCGGCGGAGCCCTCGACCTCGTCGGGCCGGACGCGCCGCTCGCCGGGTGCCCCGATGCTCACGGGCGCATCACCGCCTGCGCCCGCAGCCCGACGACGACGTCGAGGATCGCGCGCGCGACCTCCGGCTTGGGCGCGCGCGGGACCGGCGTCTCGCCGGCCGCAGTAACGATCGTCACCTCGTTGGCGGCGGAGTCGAAGCCGATGTCCGTCCGTGCGATGTCGTTGACGACGATGGCGTCGACGCCCTTGGCGCGCAGCTTCGCGCGGCCGTAGGCGAGCGCGCCGTCGCCGTGCTCGGCGGCGAAGCCGACGAGCGTCTGGCCGTCGCGCCGCTCGGCGCCCAGCGTGGCGAGGATGTCGGGCGTGCGCGCGAGCGCGAGGGTCATGTCGTCCTGGCCGTCCTGCTTCTTGAGCTTGGTGTCGGTGCGCGCGTCGGCCGGGCGGAAGTCGACGACGGCGGCCGCCATCAGGAGGACGTCGCTGGCGGCGAAGCGCGCTCGCGCGGCGTCGAGCAGCTCGCCCGCGGTCTGGACGTCGACGTAGGTCACGCGCGGGTCGCGCGGGAGGTCGGCGACGTTCGCCGCGACGACGGTGACCTGCGCGCCGAGCCGCGCGGCGACGCCGGCGAGCGCGAAGCCCATGCGGCCTGAGGAGCGGTTGCCGATGTAGCGGACGCTGTCGATCGGCTCGCGGGTGCCGCCGGCGGTGACGAGGACGGTCAGGCCGTCGAGCGGGCCGGGGCCTTCGGCGGGGACGAGCTTCTCGATCGCCGCGAGGATCTCGGCGGGCTCGGCGAGCCGCCCGGCGCCGTGCTCGCCCTTGCTGGCCAGCGCGCCCGTGCCCGGCGCGAGGATCGCGGCGCCGCGGGCGCGCAGCGCCTCGACGTTCGCGCGCGTGGCCGGGTGCTCCCACATGTGGTTGTTCATCGCCGGCGCGACGAGCAGCGGGCAGGTCGCGGCGAGCGCGGCGCTGGTGAGGAGGTTGTCGGCGAGACCGTGCGCGAGCTTGCCGATCGTGTTCGCCGACGCCGGCGCGACGACGTAGACGTCGGCGTTGGCCACGAGCTCGAGGTGGCTGAGCGGGTCGTGCGCGGGCGGCGGGTCGCCGGGGAAGGCGCCGCGGGCCGGGTCGGGCTCGAACTCGTCGAGGAGGACGGGCGCGCCGGTCAGGGCGGCGAAGGAGGCGCGGCCGACGAACCGCTCGCTCGCCGGCGTCTGCACGACGCGCACCGCGTGGCCGGCCCTCGTCGCGAGGCGCACCAGCTCCAACGCCTTGTACGCGGCGATCCCCCCGCTGACGCCGAGCAGGATCCGCGCCATCGCGATGGACTACCGGTAGTGGTACTTGATCTTGCCCGCGGCGACTTCCTCGAGCGCGATCGTCAGGTAGTTCTTCGAGGCCGTCTCGACCATCGGCGGCGGGAACTCGTCGAACGTGCCCTCGCCCAGGTTGTGGTAGTAGCTGTTGATCTGCCGCGCGCGCTTTGCGGCGACGAGCACGGAGGCGTAATTGGAGTCGACGTGCTCGAGGAGCTTGTCGAGGCGCGGGGAGATCATGCCGACGAGTGTAGAGCGCTGCGGACGATCGCTTCGAGCTTCGCGACCGCGTCCTCCAGCCGGTCGTTGACGACGACCTCCGCGAACTCGTCCTGGGCGGCCAGCTCGGCGCGCGCCGTGCGGAGCCTGTCCTCGACCTGCTCGGGGTCGTCGGTGCCGCGTCCGACGAGCCGCGTGCGCAGGACCTCGGCCGACGGCGGCGCCACGAAGATCTGCACCGCCTCGGGCAGCGTGCGGCGGATCTGGCGCGCCCCCTGCACCTCGATCTCGAGCACGACCGGGTGCCCCGCGCCGATGCGCCGCTCGAGCTCGGACCGCAGCGTCCCGTAGCGCCGGCCGGAGTACTCGGCGTGCTCGACGAACTCGCCGCGCTCCGCGCGCTCGCCGAACTCCTCGTCGGTGAGGAACCAGTAGTCCTCGCCCTGCGTCTCCCCCGCGCGCGGGCGGCGCGTCGTGGCGGAGACGGCCAGCTCGAGCTCCGGCATGCGCTCGCGCAGCGTCCGGATGAGCGTCCCCTTGCCGACTCCGCTCGGCCCGGTGATGACGAAGACCTGCGGCACCGGTTACCGGTGGCGTGCTCGAGCGGCCAGCGGCGCCGGCCAGGCGCGACGAGCGGCGCCCGAGCACGTCACCGGCGCAGCATGGAGACGAGCTCGTTGCGCTGGCGCTCCGAGAGCCCGCCGATCGTCTTGCTCGGCGAGATGCGGCAGGTGACGAGGATCTTGTTGACCTTCACCCGGCCGTACTTCGGCACGGCCAAGAGCATGTCGAACACCTTGGCCGTCTCGAGGTACTCCGGCGGATCCTTGAGCAGGTCGTGGATCGATGTGCGGCCCGCCTTCAGGTCCCTTTTCAGCGTCGCGCGACGGGTGCGGATCTCGTTCGCGCGTTGCAGTGCGTCCATCCGCTGGACGAGGGATCTCTCGGGGGCCGCCGGGTGCTTTGAGGGCGAGTTCGTGGCCGGCGGCATGGGCGGCGACTATACCCCTCGAACGCGGCCCTGCAACCGCCCGCGGGACAAAATCGCTCGACCTTCAGTTGAGGTCCAGCCGCGTGCAGACTGCTTGACGGTCAACGGCGGATTTGCAGCCCTTTTCATCAGGCGCGGTCAGCCGTCCCACGGCGTCCTGAACGCGGGCGTACTGTCGTGTCCGCGCTCGCGCGGCGAGGCCGCGGGCGATGCGCGCGGGGGTCGTCGGACCCCCGTAGACGAAGCCTGTGTAGAGCTGCACGAGTGACGCGCCGGCCTCGATCCGAGCCCACGCGTCGTCGGCGTCCTCGATCCCTCCGGCGGCTACGAGGACGAGCCGGTCGCCGACTCTACAACGAAGCCGGCCGAGGGTGTGCCGTGACCTCTCGGCGAGCGGCCGGCCGGACAGCCCGCCGCCCCCGATCGCCTCCAACTCGGCGCTCGGGGTCGCGAGGTTGGCGCGCTCGATCGTGGTGTTCGTGGCGATGATCCCGTCGAGGCCGAGGTCGAGCGCGAGGTCGGCGACGGCGTCGACGTCCTCGTCGGCGAGGTCCGGCGCGATCTTCACGAGCAGCGGCTTGGCCGGGACCGCGGCGCGGACGGCCTCGAGCAGCGGGCGCAGCCGCTCGACGGCCTGGAGGTCGCGGAGACCCGGCGTGTTCGGCGAGCTGACGTTGACGACGAGGTAGTCGGCGACGGGAGCGAGCGCGGTGGCGGCCGCGACGTAGTCGTCCGCCGCGCGCTCGTCCGGCGTGGCCTTGTTGCGGCCGACGTTGGCGCCGACGACGCACCGGCCGGCGCCGCCCGCGCTGCGGCGCGCGCTCGAGCCGGCGCCGCGCGGCCTGCGCCCCGCGGTTGTTGAACCCGAGCCGGTTGACCAGCGCGCGGTCGCGGGCGAGGCGGAAGAGGCGCGGCTTCGGGTTGCCGGGCTGCGGCAGCGGCGTCACCGTGCCGATCTCGACGAAGCCGAAGCCGAGCGCGGCGAGCTGGCGGACGCCGGCAGCGTCCTTGTCGAAGCCGGCGGCGAGGCCGACCGGCGACGGGAACGTGAGGCCGAGCGCGTCGACCTCGAGCGCCGGGTCGCGGGGAACGAGCGCACGCCGGACCGCCGCCCGCGCGGGGCCGGGGCGAGCGCGAGACGCAGCGCACCGAACGTGACGCGGTGCGCGGTCTCGGCCGGCAGGAGGAAGAGGAGCGCGCGGGCCAGGCGGTAGAGCACGCGCGGTCAGCGGCCGCCGGCGGCGGCGGGTGTGGGGCGCGTGGGGCGCGCGCCTCGCCCGCACCCTCCGCCGCGACTTCGCCACCGGCCGCGTCCGAGGGCGCTTCAGCCGGCGCCGCCCCCGTCGCCGGCCGGGCCTTCGCCCGCCGGCCTCGCGGCGTGGAGCTCCTGGAGCGACAGCACCTCGGCCGGCCCCTCGTCCGGGCGCTCGCGATCGCCCTCGCCGCGGCGACGCCTCCGGAGATCGTGGTGATGCACGGGATCCCGTGGGCGGTGGCCGCGCGGCGGATCTCCCAGCCGTCGGAGCGCGCGCCCGAGCCGGTCGGAGTGTTGACGACGAGGTCGACGGCGCCGCGCTCGATCGCGTCGACGACGTTCGGGTGGCCCTCGCCGATCTTCGAGAGCGTCTCGCACGGGACGCCCATCGCGCGGATCGCCTGCGCGGTGCCTCCGGTGGCGACGATCTCGAAGCCGAGGTCGTGCAGCGGGCCGGCGATGGCGTGGACCGCCGCCTTGTCGGAGTCGGTCACCGTCACGAACACGGTGCCGTGCACCGGGAGCGACGCCCCGCCGCGGCCTGCGCCTTGGCGAACGCCGTCGGGAAGTCGCGGGCGATGCCCATGACCTCGCCGGTCGAGCGCATCTCCGGGCCGAGGATCGCGTCCACGTTCGTGAAGCGGTCGAACGGCAGCACGGCCTCCTTGACCGAGACGTGGGCGAGCTCGCGGCCCAGCCCGACCTCGGCCGGCAGCCCGAGGTCGGCCAGCCGCTCGCCGAGCATGAGCCGGCACGCCATCTTCGCGAGCGGCACCCCGACCGCCTTCGACACGAACGGCACGGTCCGCGACGCGCGCGGGTTGGCCTCAATGACGCAGAGCTGCCCGGCGGAGATCGCGTACTGGACGTTGATGAGCCCGACGACGCCGAGCCGAGGGCGATCCCCGCCGTCTGCTCGCGCAGCGCGGCCAGCATCTCGAGGCCCGAGCAGGTGCGGCGGCAGCACCGAGGCGCTGTCGCCGGAGTGCACGCCGGCCTCCTCGACGTGCTGCATGATCCCGCCGACCCAGACGTCCTCGCCGTCGCACAGGGCGTCGACGTCGACCTCGATCGCGTTCTCGAGGAACCGGTCGAGGAAGATGGCGCGACCGTCGCCAGAGGCTCCGGCTTCGCGCTGGAGATAGTCGGCCAGCCCCTCGCGCGAGTAGACGATCTCCATCGCCCGGCCGCCGAGCACGTACGACGGGCGCACGAGCAGCGGGTAGCCGACCTCGTCGCCGCGGTCGAGCGCCTCCTCGACCGAGTGCGCCGTCGCGTACGGCGGCGCCTCGTAGCCCAGCCGCGCGAGCAGGTCGCCGAAGCGCCCGCGCTCCTCCGCGAGGTCGATCGCGTCGACGCTCGTGCCGAGGATCGGGAAGCCGGCCTGCTCGAGCCCGTGCGCGAGCTTCAGCGGCGTCTGGCCGCCGAACTGCACGACGATCCCCTCCGGCTGCTCGCGCTCGCACACCGCGATCACGTCCTCGAGCGTCAGGGGCTCGAAGTACAGGCGGTCAGACGTGTCGTAGTCGGTCGACACCGTCTCGGGGTTGCAGTTCACCATCACCGCGTCCCGGCCGGACTCGCGGACCGTCATCGCCGCGTGGACGCAGCAGTAGTCGAACTCGATCCCCTGCCCGATCCGGTTCGGGCCGCTGCCGAGGATGACGACGCTGGCCCGGTCGCCGCGCTCGATCTCGTCGGCCCATGCGCTCCCACCCCGAGTAGTAGTACGGGGGTGCGCGCCTCGAACTCCGCCGCGCACGTGTCGACGGCCTTGAACGAGCGCTCATGCGGCGAACGGCGCGCCGGGGTCGGCCGCGAGCTCCGCCAGCTCGTGCAGGAACCACGGGTCGATCCGGCGCGCGCGGATCTCCTCGGGCGACGCCCCGGCGCAGCGCCTCGACCAGCACGTCGTAGCGATCCGACGACGGGCGCTCGAGCCGGTCGAGCAGCTCGTCGAGCGGCCCCTCGATGGCGGGCTTCGTGTCGAGCTCGCGCGAACGCATCGCCTTGGCGAAGGCCTGCTGGAAGGTCCTCCCCATCGCCATCGCCTCGCCGACCGACTTCATGTGCGTCGAGAGCACCGAGTCGACGCCCTGGAACTTCTCGAACGCGAACCGCGGCCACTTGACGACGACGTAGTCGATCGTCGGCTCGAACGCCATGCGGCGTCGCCGCGGTGATGTCGTTGTCGATCTCCTCGAGCGCGTAGCCGACGGCGAGGCGCGCGGCGATCTTGGCGATGGGGAACCCGGTCGCCTTCGAAGCCAGCGCCGACGACCGCGACACCCGCGGGTTCATCTCGATGACGAGGATCTCCTCGGTTTCCGGGTTGACCGCGAACTGCACGTTCGACCCGCCGGTCTCCACCCCACCGCGCGGATGACCTGGAACGCCTGGTCGCGCAGGCGCTGGTAGAGGCGGTCGGTCAGCGTCTGCTGCGGCGCGACGGTGACGGAGTCGCCGGTGTGGACGCCCATCGGGTCGATGTTCTCGATCGAGCAGACGACGACGCAGTTGTCGTTGCGGTCGCGCATGACCTCGAGCTCGAACTCGCCCCAGCCGAGGACCGACTGGTCGAGCAGCACCTGGTCGATCGGCGAGGCGTCGAGGCCGCGGGCGACGATCGTCCGGAGCTCCTCGCGCGTGCGGGCGATGCCGCCGCCGCGCCCGCCGAGCGTGAACGCCGGCCGGATGATCGCCGGCAGCCCGATCTCGTCGGCGGCGTCCTCGGCCTCCTCCACCGTGGTCGCGATCGCGCTGCGCGGCATCCGCAGCCCCGCCCGCTCCATCGTCTGCCCGAACAGGTCGCGATCCTCCGCGCGCCCGATCGCGTCGTAGTTCGCGCCGATCAGCTCGACGCCGAAGCGCTCGAGCGTCCCGTCCTCGTGCAGGGTGCGGGCGAGGTTCAGCGCCGTCTGGCCGCCGAGCGTGGGCAGCAGCGCGTCGGGGCGCTCCTTCTCGATCACCTGCGCCACCGGCCCGGGCAGCAGCGGCTCGACGTACGTCGCGTCGGCGAACTCCGGGTCGGTCATGATCGTCGCCGGGTTCGAGTTGACGAGGATGACCTCGTAGCCCTCCTCCTTGAGGACCTTGCACGCCTGGACGCCGGAGTAGTCGAACTCGGCGGCCTGCCCGATCACGATCGGTCCCGAGCCGAGGATCAGGATGCGCTGGATGTCGTCACGCCGGGGCAAAGGGTCACCTCCGCAGGGCGTCCGGCCCTGCGTGCTGATCGGGATGTGCGGCGTCCGGCCTCACTTGATCCAGGAACTCGTCGAAGAGGTGCAGTGCGTCGTTCGGGCCCGGACCCGCCTCGGGGTGGTACTGGATCGTGCCGGCGGGGATGTCGAGCAGCGTCAGCCCCTCGACCGTGCGGTCGTAGAGGTTCACGCGGCTGAGCTGGGCGGTGCCGAAGTCGGTCTCCCACCGCACGGGTTCGTCGACGTCGATCGTGTGCGCGCCGCCGGGGCCGACGACGGCGAACCCGTGATTCTGCGAGGTGATCTCGATCCTCCCCGTCTCGACGTCCTTGACCGGATGGTTGCCGCCGCGGTGGCCGAACGGCAGCTTGAACGTGTCGAGCCCGACCGCGCGGCTCAGGAGCTGGTGGCCGAGGCAGATCCCCCAGACGGGTTTCTTTCCCAGTACGCCTCTCACCGCGTCCACGATGTACCCCAGGGCGGCTGGATCGCCGGGTCCGTTGGCCAGAAACACGGCCTCGGGCTCGGATTGGAGCAGTTCCGTTGCAGAGACTCCGCAGGGATGGAGCGCGACGCGCGCCCCGCGCTGCACGAGGTGGCGGACGATGGACGCCTTGATGCCCGTGTCGATCGCAGCGATGAGCGGCCCGCCGTGAGGGCCCACCACGTGAACCCCCTCGGGCGTGACCTCGCGCGCCAGGTCGAGGCCGGCCATCGGCGGCTCGGCCCGGACGAGCTCCATCGCCTCGTGTTCGGCGATCCGCCCGGGGAAGACGCCGCCGCGCATCGCGCCCCCGTCGCGGATGTGACGGACCAGCTCGCGGGTGTCGACGCCGGTGATCGCCGGGACGCCGCAGTCGCGCAGCCAGTCGAGCCACGCGCCCTCGGCGTTCGGGGCGTCCTCGCGGTTGACGGCGGAGCGCATGATCGCCGCGCGGGCGTGGACGCGGTCCGATTCCATCGCCTCCGCGGAGACGCCGTAGTTGCCGATGTGCGGGTACGTGAACGTGATGAGCTGGTTCGCGAAGCTCGGGTCGGTCATCGACTCCTGGTAGCCGGACATGCCCGTCGTGAAGACGACCTCGCCGGTGGCGTGGGAGTCGTGGGCCACGGAGTCGCCGTCGAAGCGCGTGCCGTCCTCGAGGAGGACGTAGGCGATGTCGCCGGTCACTTGATCAACCTCTGGACGGCCTTGAACTCGTCGGTGCCGGCGCGGCCGCAGAGCTCGAGCAACGCCATCTCGACCGTGGTGGGGACGGCGCCCGCGCGCTCGGTCCGCTCGAGCGCTATCGCCTTGTTCGCGGGGTCCCGCGAGGAGATGGCGTCGGCGCAGACGTGCACCTCGACGCCGCGCGCCGCGAGGTCCTCGACCGTCTGGTGGACGCACACGTGCGCCTCGATGCCGCACACGACGGCCTGGTCGCGGCCGGCGAGGTCGAATCCGTCGGCCTGCGACGCGGCGAAGACGGTCTTCTCGAGCACCGGCTCGCCGTTCAGCCCCACCTCGTCCGCGGTGTGGCCGAGCCCCTTCGGGTACTGCTCGGTGACGATCGCCGGGACCCCGAGGATCCGCGCGCCCTCGACGAGCGTCGCCGTCCTGCGCGCGACCGCCTCGAAGTCCGGGATCGCCTTGCGGAAGCCCTCCTGCACGTCGACCACGACGAGCGCGGCGCGGTCGCGCGAAAGGAGGGTGCTCCGCCGGGCGGTCGCCATCACGCCGCCGTCAGCGCGAACGCGCGCTGGCGGTAGGCCACCGAGCCGGCGGCGATGGTCAGCAGGACGCGGCCGCGCAGCGACTGGCCGCCGAAGCAGCAGTTCTGCGAGCGGCTCTCGTAGCCGTCCTCCCCGACGACCCACTCCGCGTCGAGGTCGACGAGCGTGACGTTCGCCTCGCGCCCCACCTCGATCCGCGGCGCTTCGAGAGGCCGAACAGCTCGCCGCATGGTCATCCGCTCGACGACGAGTCCGAGGCCGAGCACGCCGGGCACGACAGCTCGGTGTGCAGCGCGGCGAACGCCGTCTCGAGGCCGGTCGTCCCCATCGGCGCCTGCTCGAACGGCACCTTCTCGTCGCGCGCGTGCGGGGCGTGGTCGGTGGCGACGCAGTCGAGCGTCCCGTCGCGCAGCCCGTCGACGATGGCCTGCCGGTCGCGCTCGGAGCGCAGCGGCGGGTTCATCTTCATCCGTGTGTCGAGAGGAGTCCCCGTGCGGGCATCCCGCCCGCACCTCTGAGACGGAGGATCGGCATCCGGCCTCTCTTGACCGGGGCTGGCGCCCCTGATCTCGTCGTCGGTGAGGACGAGGTGGTGCGGCGACGCCTCGCCGGTGATCTGCACGCCGCGCTCCTTGGCCACCGCGATGGCCTCGACCGACTCGACGCACGAGACGTGCTGGACGTGGATCCGCCCGCCCTCGTACCCCGCGATCGCGGCGTCGCGGGCGATCATCGTCGACTCGCTGATCGACGGGATGCCGGAGATGCCGAGCATCGCGCTGACGGAGCCCTCGTGCATGGCGCGCCGTTGCCAGAGAGCGCGGGGTCCTCCTCGTGCAGCGCGAGCACCCCGCCCACCATCCGCTGGTACTGGAGCGCGAGCTGCAGCATGCCGGCGTTCACCACCGGCTTGCCGTCGTCGGTGAAGCCGACCGCCCCGAGGTCGCGCAGCTCGGCCATCTCGGTCAGCCGCTCGCCGGCCATCCCGACCGTGATGCACGGCGTGAAGCCGACGGGATGCGGGCCTCGCGCGTCGCCGCGTCGCGCAGCGCGCGCAGGATCGGCGCGCTGTCGACCACCGGGTCGGTGTTCGGCATCGCGATCACCGCGCAGAACCCGCGGCGGCCGCCGCCGCGGGTGCCGGTGTCGAGGTCCTCCTTGTGCTCTTGGCCGGGCGTGCGCAGGTGCACGTGGGGGTCGACGAAGGCCGGCAGCAGGTGGCGGCCCTCGCCGTCGACCTTCTCGAGCCCAGCCTGCTCGCGCAGCGAGCCCGGTGGGGCGATCTCGGCGACGACGCCGTCGCGGACGAGGACGTCGTGGGGCGCGTCGGTCCCCGTGCGGGGGTCGAGAACGTGGGCGCGGCGCACGAGGACGCTCGCGGGCGGCGACGCGCGGTGGACCAGCGGCGGCGCGCTCATGCGAGCTGCGGCTCCTGCTTGGCGTCGGCGGTGGCGCCGGATGGCCCGCGCGCCCTCGAGCAGCTCGTAGAGCACCGCCATCCGGACGACGACTCCGCCCTCGACCTGCGCGGTGATGACGGCCTGCGGCGAGTCGACGACCTCGCCGCTCAGCTCGATCCCGCGGTTCACCGGGCCGGGGTGCATGAGGATCTGGCGCGGGTGCAGGCGGCGGCCGTTGACCTGGAAGCGCGCCGCGTACTCGCGCAGCGACGGCAGGTACGGCTGGTCGATGCGCTCGTTCTGCATCCGCAGCGCGTAGACCACGTCGGCGTCGCGCAGGTCGTCGAGGTCGTAGCGGACCGCGCAGCCCAGGTGCTCGATCCCGCGCGGGATGAGCGTCGGCGGCCCGGCGACGGTCACCGAGGCGCCCATGCGCTGGAAGGCGAGGATGTTCGACCGCGCGACCCGCGAGTGCAGGACGTCGCCGACGATCCAGATGCTCGCGCCGTCGAGCGCGCCGATCTTGCGCACGAGCGTGTAGACGTCGAGCAGCGCCTGGGTCGGATGCTCGTGCTTGCCGTCACCGGCGTTGACGACGCTCGCGCCGCTCCACTGCGCGACGAGGTCCGCGGCCCCCGCCCACGGCGTGCGGACGCAGACGACGTCCGGCTTGTGGGCCGACAGCGTGAGCACCGTGTCCTTGAGCGACTCGCCCTTCTCGACGCTCGAGCCGCTCGCGGCGAAGTTCACGACGTCCGCGCTCAGGCGCTTGGCCGCCAGCTCGAACGACGACCGCGTCCGGGTCGAGGCCTCGTAGAAGAGGTTGAGGACCGTCCGCCCGCGCAGGGCGGGGACCTTCTTGATCTCGCGGTGCGCGACCTCCTCGAACGAGCCCGCGAGCGAGACGATCCGCTCGATCCGGGCACGGTCGAGGTCGCGCTCGACGCTCGTCAGGTGCCTGCGTGCGCCAGCGCTCATGCCGGCACCCCCTCCATCTCGACGATGGCCACCTCGTCGGTGCCGTCCAGCTCCTCGACGCGGACGCTCACCCGTTCGCGCCGCGACGTCGGCAGGTTCTTGCCGACGTAGTCGGGGCGCAACGGCAGCTCGCGGTGGCCGCGGTCGGCGAGCACCGCGAGCTGGATGCGCGCGGGCCTGCCGTAGTCGAAGATCGCGTCGATCGCCGCGCGCACGGTGCGGCCGGTGTAGAGGACGTCGTCGATCAGGACGACGGTCATCCCGTCGAGCGGGAACCCGACGTGGCTGGCGTGCACGACCGGCTGCTCGCTGCGGTGCGCGAGGTCGTCGCGGTAGAAGCTGATGTCGAGGTCGCCGAGCGGGACCTCACGGTCGAGCAGCTCCTCGACGAGGCGGTGGACGCGCTGGGCGAGGACGGCGCCGCGGCGGTGGATCCCGACCAGGGCGAGCCGCTCGGGCTCGGCGTTCTTCTCCACGATCTCGTGCGCTATGCGTACGAGCGTGCGGCGGATGTCGTCCCGATCGAGGACGACCTTCTCGGCATCCAACGTGTTCCGTCCTTCCTGGCCTCGCGGGACCGGGTTAAAGGGCGCGTATCTGCGGTGTTCAGGAAGGTAGCAGTGGCTCCGGCGGCGAAGCCGCGTGCGCGTGCTCCGCGCGGACGAGCTCGGGCGGGCCCTTCTCCGGGAACGGGATCTCGACGACGTCGCCGTCGCGCGGCACGACGCTGTTCTCGAACGCCGCCCGCGCCTCGCGCTTGATCTCGCCGCCGCCGTAGCGCGTCGACAGGTGGGTGAGCGCGAGCATCTGCACCTCCGCCTCGAGCGCGAGCTCCGCCGCCTGCTTGGCGGTCGAGTGCTGCGTCTCGCGCGCGCGGTCGCGCTCCTCCTCGGTGAACGTCGCGTCGTGGACGAGGAGGTCGGCGCGGTGCGCGGCGGCGAGCACGGTGTCGCACGGGCGAGTGTCGCCGGAGAAGACGACCTTGCGCGCCGGGCGCTCCTCGCCGATCACGTCCTCCGGGCGGACGCCGTTGACGGTCTCGCCGCGCTGGAGCCGGCCGAAGTCGGGCCCCGGGGCGACGCCCTTCGCCTCGGCGAGCGCCGCGTCGAAGCGGCCCGGCCGCGGGTCCTCGGCGAAGACGTAGCCGTACGTGTTCGACCCGCGGTGGCGGACGGGGATCGACGCGATCGTGTAGCCGTCGTACTCGACCTCCTCGAAGCGGTCGAGCTCGTCGATCGTGAGCTCGTAGCCGAGGCGGCCGGTGAGCCCCATCCGCGCCAGCGCGTCGCGCACGCCGGGCGGCCCGTAGATCGCCAGCGGGCGCTCACGGCCGCGCAGCGAGAACGACGTGATGAGCCCGGGCAGGCCGAGCCAGTGGTCGAGGTGCAGGTGGGTGACGTAGACGTCGTCGATCTCCGGGAGGCCCACCGTGCGAATGAGCTGGCGCTGCGTCCCCTCGCCGCAGTCGACGAGGATCCGGTCGCCGCCGCGGCGCACGAGCGTCGCGGGCAGGCCGCGGCGCGCGGTGGGGACGGATCCGGCGGTGCCGGCGAACACGACGGAGAGATCCACGGCCTTGAAACGTACCCCTGCGGGTACGCGAGCCAGAGCCATGACACGTTCAGCGCTTCTCCTCCTTGTCACCGCTTTCGCCGTCGCCCTCCCGGCGACCGCGAGCGCCCAGACCTTCGCCGGCGGCTCGATCGGCACCGGCACGTCGTCCAACCCGCCTGGGACCAGCGAGCTCGGCGTCCACGTGCACAACGGGGTCGTCCTCGTGCGGGGCGCCGCCGTCATCCGCTGCGTCGGCGGACGCACCAGCGAGGTCGAGGGCGTCGGCCGCGGCCCGCTCGCCGCCGACGGCACGTTCTCGGTCACCTTCTCCCGCGGGCGCCTCCAGCCCACCACCACGCCGGGGTTCCGCCGCACCGTCACGGTCACCGGCCAGGTCGCCGGCGGCGAGATCCGCGGCCGCATCGACGCGAGCGCGGAGCGCGGCTGCCGCGGCGGGTTCGCCTACGTCGCGCGCGTCACGCCCGAGCTCGGGACCACCCCCGCCCCGCCCCCGGCCGGGGCGACGCTCATCGGCAAGACCTCGCGCGTCCCGGGCGGTCCGTTCGCGCTGAACCTGCGCGTGAACGCGAGCGCGGACGCGATCAGCCACCTCGTGACCGGGTCGCGCTACAGCTGCCGGAAGCTGCGGCCGTACCAGGAGACGAACTACTCGCCGCCGACGCCGGTCCGCGCCGACGGCACGTTCCGCAAGGTCGAGCGCTTCCGGGTCCGCTTCAGCGACGTCGTCGACTCGATGACGATCACGACGACCGGGCGGTTCCTCGCCGGCGGCGCGATCGGCACCTGGCGCGCGCAGTCGGTGAGCCGCTCGCGGCGGACCGGCCTCGTGGTCGACCGCTGCGGGACGGGCCAGGTCACCTGGTCGGCGGCGGTCCTCTAGGCGGTAGGCCATGACACGGTCAGCGCGTCTCGCGGTCGCCGCCGCCGTCGCCGCGGCCGCGGCCGCCGTCGCCCCCGCGACCGCGAGCGCGCAGACCTTCGCGGGCGGGAGCATCGGCCCGGGCGCCCGCAGCTACACCGGGACGAGCGAGCTCGGCTTCCGGGTGGCCGCCGGGCGGGTCACCGTGCGCGGCGCGGCCCAGATCCAGTGCCGCGGCGGTCGCACGTCGGAGGTCGAGGGGACCGCCAGCGGTCCGCTGAACCCCGACGGCACGTTCCGGCTCACGTTCACGCGCCGCCGCCTCCAGCTCGTGACGTCGAGCCGGTACCGGCGCCGGGTCCTCGTCACGGGCCAGGTCCGCGGCGCGGAGATCGCCGGCCGCATCGAGGCGACGGCGAGCGGCGGCGGAGTCCGCGGATGCCGCGGCGCGTTCGACTTCCTCGCGCGCAGCGCACCGGCCCTCGCCCCCGACGCGGCGCCGCCGCCCGGAGGCCGGACGCTGCTCGGCATGACCTCCGGGACGAGGGGCGGCCCGTTCGGGCTGAACCTTCGGGTGGGCCCCGACGGCCGGCGGATCACGCACCTCGTGACCACCGCGCGGAATCGCTGCCGCCGGCTGCGCCCGTACCAGGAGACGAACTACTCGCCGCCGATCGCGATCGCGGCGGACGGGACGTTCCGCAAGGTCGAGCGCTTCAGGGTCCGGTTCTCCGACGTCACCGACTCGGTGACGATCACGACGACGGGGCGGTTCGTCGCCGGCGGCGCCACCGGCACGTGGCAGGCCCGGACGGTGAGCCGCTCGCGCAGGACGCGCCGCGTCGTCGACCGCTGCGGCACCGGCCGCCTGTCCTGGTCGGCGTCCGTGGTCTGAGGAGCGCGCCCGGAAGGATTTGAACCTTCGACCTCTCGCTCCGGAGGCGAGCGCTCTATCCACTGAGCTACGGGCGCGGGCGCTGGCGGCAGCTTAGCGGCGACGGCCTGCGAGATTGACGCTCCGCACCGAGCGTCTCCGCGCCACGACGCCGCGAGCCAGGTTCGTGCCGATCGTCACGGGGGAGCAGGCGCGCGAGTAGCCCCGCCTCGCTGCGAGCCCGCTGCTCCCGCATGGGCCATCGCCGCCGGGGCCTGTCCTCTCGGGGCGGCGTGACGCGGCGAGGCGGAGGCGCTCATGCGACAGTGCCCCGAGTGAGCGTGCTGCCCGAGGACACCGAAGCACGCGTCGACGAGCTGTACTGCCTCTCGCTCGACCGGTTCGTCGCGGAGCGCGACGCGCTGGCGCGCGAGCTGCGCGGCGAGAAGCGCCGCGCGGAGGCGGCCGCCGTCGCGAAGCTGCCCAAGCCCGCGGTCGCCGCGTGGGCGGTCAACCAGGTCGTGCGCAGCCAGGCGCAGGCGGCACGCGCGCTGTGGGACGCGGGCGACGCCGTCCTCGCCGTGCACCAGCGGGCCGTGGTCGGCGAGGCGGCCGGCGACGAGCTGCGCGCGGCGATCGCGGGGCAGCGCGAGGCGCTGACGCCGCTGGCCGACGCCGCCCGCGGGATGCTGACCGGGCGCGGTGCGTTCCTCGGCGAGCAGGCGGTGCAGGCGGTGATCGAGACGCTGCACGCGGCGGCGGTCGATCCGGAGGCGCGCCGCGACGTCGAGGCCGGGCGGCTCGCGCGTCCGCTGCGGCTCGCGGGGCTGGGGGCGATGCCGGCGGGGCCGGTCGAGCGGCGCGGGGGCGGCGAGAAGGAGGCGGCAGAGGCGCCGCCGGCCGCCGCGGCGGATGCGAAGGCCGCGAAGCGCCGCGAGGCCGCGGAGGCCAAGCGCCGCGCCGCCGCAGCGAAGCAGCGCGCCGCCGCCGAGCGCGCGGTGGCCGGCGCGCGGCGTTCCCGCGAGACCGCGCTCCAGCGCGTCGAGCGCCGGCGGTCCGAGCTCGAGGCCGCCGAGGCCGAGCTGGCCCGGCTCGACGAGGAGCTCGAGGCGGCGGAGGCCGCGCTCGGCGAGCTCGCGTCCGACTAGGGCCGGTCGGCCGCCGGGCGCCCGAGGCTGTCGAGCGGCGGCAGCGGCGTGACCGCCGCCTCGATCCGCTCGCGCTGCGGCTCGAGGAACGGCGGCAGCGCGAGGCTCTCGCCGAGGCGCTCGGCGTCCTCGTCGACCGCGAAGCCCGGGCCCATCGTCGCCAGCTCGAACAGGACGCCGCTGGGCTCGCGGAAGTAGATCGAGCGGAAGTAGAAGCGGTCGATGACCGGCGTCGCGCGCGCCCCGGCGCGAGTGGCCAGCGCCTGCCACGCGTCCTCGTCGCCGAGCGGGATCGCCCAGGCGACGTGGTGCACCGTCCCCGCGCCCGGCGCGCCGTGCTCGGCCGGCGGCGCCTCGTAGTCGATCCAGCCGCCGCGGATGTCGCCGCGCGCGTCCCAGCGCCCGCCGCCGCCCCTCGTCATCCCCAGCGCCTCGAGCAGCGAGGCGCCGTCCTCCGGCCGCGCGGCGTAGGCGCGCACGCCGGCGAAGCCGATCAGCGCGTGCTCGGCCGGGACGTCCGGCGCGACCGCCGGCAGCGGACGGTCGGGGACCTCCTCCACGCGCAGCTCGACGCCGAGGCCCTCGGGGTCGGCGAAGCGCAGCGCGCCGCCGTCGCGCTCGACGGCGACGCCCTCCGCCTCCAGGCGCGCCGCCCAGAAGTCGAGCGCGGCCTCGGCGCCGACGCGGAAGACGACGGTGTGGACCATCCCGTCGCCGTGGCGGCCGCGGCGCGCGCCGGGGTACTCGAAGAAGGTGAGATCGAAGCCGGGCGTGCCTTCGTCATCACCGTAGAAGAGGTGGTAGACGGTCGGGTCGTCCTGGTTGACCGTCTTCTTGACCAGGCGCAGCCCCATGACGCGCACGTAGAAGTCGAGGTTGCGCGGCGCGTCGCCGGTGATGCAGGTGACGTGGTGGACTCCGTCGAGCGTGCTCATGTCGTCTCTCCGATCGCGTCGCGGACCGCCGGCGCCACCTCGGCGGCGAAGCGCTCCACCTGCCCCTCCTGGTCCTCCCCGTCCGGCCACAGGACGAACGTGTCGGCTCCGTGCTCGGCGGCGACGGCCGCCTCGGTCACGCGCTTGTCGAGCTCGCCGAGGTCCGCGGGCGCGATGCCCTGGCGCAGCGGCGGCACCCAGCCGTCGGCCTTCTCGCCGGTGAGGCGGAGCATCCGCGGCCGGTAGGCGCCGAGCCAGATCCCGATCGGGTGTGCGGGCGGCGGGCCCGGGTGGTAGCCGTCGAGCCGGTAGTGCTCGCCCTCGAAGCGGGCCGAGCGCTCGTCGCTCCAAGCCGGATGACCTCGATCGCCTCGGCGAGCGCGTCGACCGACTCGCCGGGCGTGCGGTCGGGCCGCCCATCGCGCGGTCGAGGTCGTCGGCGGCCGGCGCGATCGAGATGCCGAAGGACGTCACCCTGCGGCGGAGGCTACCGCCGCTTCTTGAGCTTCGCCGCGACGACGGTGTACGAGCCGCGCGGCTTGCCGTCGTGGCCGATCAGGCCGGAGTCCCAGCTGTCGGTCGGCGTCGCCGAGTTCCAGTGGTACAGGTAGATGCGCTTGATGCGCGGGCTCAGCGTGAGCATCTTGTCGAAGATGAACTTCGTGACCCGGACGGAGTGGGCGAGCCCCTCCTTCATCGGGATCTTGCCCGCGAAGGTCGAGCGGCGGGCGACGAGGCCGCCGGTCTCGGTGACCCACAGCTCGCCCTTCTTGGTGACCTTGAGGATGTTCTTCGTGCCCTTGAGGCTGAGGCCGTTGACGCTGAAGTAGTTGTGCGCCGCCCAGTACTTGGGCCGGTGGCCGGCGGACTTCACGAAGCGCTTGACCCAGCGGGCCATGCTCCGCTCCCAGCCCTTGCCGGGGACCTCGAGCAGCGTCGCGGCCGCGACCTTGCAGGTGCGGCACGCCTTGCGCATGTCGAGGTAGTACTTCGCCATCAGCCCCGGCTGCTTGACGCCCGGACGCGAGTAGTTGGACTCGTTCGACGCGACGTAGTCGGTGACCCACGGGTACTTCGCCCGGAACTGCTTGAAGGTGCTCAACATCTGGGCGCGTGTCGGGATGACGTCGCGCTGCGAGTCGATCCGCGAGCGGCCGAAGGTGATGAGCGGCTTGACGCCCGCGGCCTGCGCGCGCTTCATCCAGTCGTCGACCTCGTGGAGCGCGAAGTCGTACTTGAAGACGTCCCACGCCACCGACCGCCGCGCGGTCTTGATGCCCAGCGCCGTGAAGCGCGGGTCGTCGAACATGTCGGCCTTCTCGTCGGCGATGCCGACGGTGACCTTGTTCGAGCGCTTCTTCTTCGCCTTCTTGCCCTTCTCGAGCGGAAGCTTGATCGTCACCGTGCCTCCGCCGGGAAGCGGGATCGTCGACTGCTGCGCGACGGCGCCGGCGGTGGCGACGGCGAGCGCGAGGAGCGCGAGCAGCATCGGGCGGAGGAGACGCATGAAAGCTCTTTCGGCGGGCGGAGGGGTCGGCCTTTAGCGAACCGGGTTTCAGCGTAGCGTCTCGACCCGTGCGAATCGCCGGTTCCCTCATCGCCCTCGCAACGCTAAGTCTGTTTTTGCCGGCGGCCCCGGGCTACGACGCCTGGGCGTGGCTGCTGTGGGGGCGCGAACTGGGCTCGCTGTCGCTCGACACGGCCGCGGGACCCGCGTGGAAGCCGCTGCCCGTGGCGGTCGCCGCGCTGCTCGCGCCGGCCGGCTCAGCGGCGCCCGAGCTGTGGCTCGTGGTCGCGCGGGCCGGCGCCCTGGCGGCGGTCGTGCTCGCCGCGGCGCTGGCCTGGCGGCTGGCGGCGCGCCACCCGCGGCCGGTGCGGATCGGCGCGGCGGCGCTCGCCGCGGCCGGCGTGCTGCTCACCGGCGGCTTCGTCCGCCACGCCGCGGTCGGCGACGCCGAGCCGCTGCTTGTCGCGCTGATGCTCGGGGCGTTCGAGCGGGCGCTCGCCGGCCGCCAGCGCCAAGCGCTCGGGCTCGGCGCCCTCGCCGCGCTGGTCCGGCCGGAGACGTGGCCGTTCCTGGCGGCGTACGCGCTGTGGCGCCGGCGCGAGGATCGCGTCCTGCTGGTGGGGATCGCCGTCGCGGTGCCCGCGGCGTGGATCGTGCCCGAGCTGCTCTCGTCGGGGGAGCTCCTGCGCTCCGCCGACCGCGCGCGGGTGCCGAACCCGGGCCAGCCGGCGACCGCGGACCTCCCGTCGCTGGCGACGCTCGCCGTCGCGGGCGGCCTCGTCTTCCTCCCCACCGCGGCGGCGGCGCTGTTCGCACGCGGGCGGGCGGCCGTGCCGGCGCTCGCCGGCGCGGCGTGGATCGCCCTCGTCGCCGCGATGAGCGAGGTCGGATTCTCGGGCGAGCCGCGGTACGTGCTCCCCGGCGCCGCGCTGCTCGCGGTGAGCGGCGGCGCCGGAGCGGCGCGGCTGTGGGAGGTGGTGGCGGCGGGTCGCCCGTCGGGCGGAGCGCCCCGGCTCGCCGCCGCCGCGGCGCTCGCCCTCGCCGCCCTCGCCGTCGCGGCCGTCCGCGCGACCGACGTCGCGGAGCTCGGCCCGCGCCTCGCCCCCCAGGAGCGCCTCGCCGCCGACCTCGCCCGGGCGATCGACGCCGCCGGTGGGCGCGACGCGGTCCTGGCCTGCGGTCGGCCCGCCGTCGGCCGCTACCGCGGCACCTTGCTGGCGTGGCACCTCGACGTCCCCAAGCGAAGCGTTCTCGCGGACGGCGAGCCCGGAGCGATCACCTTTCGCTCGCGCCTGACGCCGGCGGCGGCGCCGGCCCCGCCGCCGCGCGGCCGGACCGTCGCCGCCAACGCGCGCTGGACCGTCACCGCGCGCTGCGGCTAGAGCTGAGGGAGCTGCTGCTTCAGCGATGCCACCGGCGCGAAGAGGTCGCCGTGCTCCTCCACGCGCGTGAGCACCTGGTCGGAGTCGAAGACGAGCAGCTCCGGATCGCCGGCGTCGTGACAGGCCTGGACCTCGTCCCACGTGATCGGCGTCGAGACCGTCGGCCGGTCCTTGGCGCGCAGCGAGTAGACGTTGACCGTCGTCTTGTGCTCGTCGTTCTGCGACCAGTCGACGAGCACCTTGCCCGGCCGCAGCGCCTTGGTCATCCGCGACACGACGAGGTCGGGCTCCTCGCGCTCGAGCAGCTCGGCCACGGCGCGCGCGAAGTCCTTCGTCCCACCGTCGTAGGTGATGCCCGGCGTGTTGAGCGGGACGTAGATCTGCATCCCCTTCGACCCCGACGTCTTGGCGAAGCTCTGGATCCCCAGGCGCTCGAACATGCCCTGCAGCCACAGCGCCACCCGCGAGCACTCGACGATCGTCGCCGGCGGGCCCGGGTCGAGGTCGAAGGCGAGGATGCCCGGCGTGAGGATGTCCTCCCCGCGCGCGAGCGACGTGTGCAGCTCGAGGTCGCCGAGCTGGGCCAGCCACACGAGCGTCGGCAGGTCCTCGCACGAGCAGAAGTCGATCGTCTTCGTCGGCAGCTCCCAGTGCAGCGTCCGCACCCAGTCGGGGCGGTGCTTGGGGCACTGCTTCTCGAAGAAGTGGCCGCCCTCGACGCCGTTGGGGTAGCGCTTGAGCGTCAGCGCGCGGTCCTGGAGGTGCGGGAGCAGCGCCGGCGCGATCCGCCGGTAGTAGTCGATCACGTCGCCCTTCGTGAACCCGGCCTTCGGGTACATGACCTTGTCGAGGTTCGTCAGCTTGATGCGGCGGGGGGGCGGGCCGTCTACAACGACCTCCCAGCCCGCGGCGCGGGCGAGGGGGGGCGGCGCCCCCGCAGGGGCGGTGTCGCCCGGGGGGTTTGTCGGGGGGGGGGGGGGGCTGCCGGGGGGCGGGCCACAGCCCCACGAGCAGAGGGCGCCGGGC
>JAUJPF010000051.1 GCA_030447275.1 Solirubrobacteraceae bacterium
ACGCGCTCGGCGATGTCCCTGCGGGCGGCGCCCTCGCGCTCGGCGACGGCCAGCGTGGCCAGTCCCAGCACCGCCTCCGGCTCGCGCCAGGTGGGCAGGCTGTGGGCCATGTCGCCGCCGACGATGAAGGTCAGGTCGTCACCGGGGGCCGCCGCATGGATCCCCCTCAGGGTATCGACGGTGTACGAGGCGCCCCCGCGGTCGACCTCGAGCCGCGAGACGGTCAGGCGGTCGTCCTTGGCCACCGCCAGCTCGCACATGTGCAGCCGCTCCTCGGGCCCGGGGTCGTCGGCCAGCTCCTTGTGCGGCGCCGACGCGACCGGCATCAGCACGACCACGTCGAGCGCGAGCTGGGAGAGCGCTTCCTGCGCCATGACGAGGTGGCCGAGGTGCGGTGGGTTGAACGAGCCGCCGAGGATCCCGACGCGGCGCCCGCCCGGCGGAGCGTCAGCGGACGTGCCCGTCGCCCTCCACGAGGTACTTGTACGTGCACAGCTCGCGCAGGCCGATCGGTCCGCGGGCGTGGAGCTTCTGGGTCGAGTTGCCGATCTCGGCGCCCATCCCGAACTCGCCGCCGTCGGTGAACCGCGTCGAGGCGTTCACGTAGACGCACGCCGCGTCGACGCGGAGCTGGAAGGCGCGCGCGGCGGCAAGGTCGCGGGTGACGATCGCCTCGGAGTGCCCGGAGCCGTGGCGGTTGACGTGCTCGATCGCCTCATCGACGGAGTCCACGACGCCGACGGCCAGGATCAGCGCCAGGTACTCGGTGTCCCAGTCCTCGTCGGTGGCCGCGGCGTGACCGTCGCCGGCCAGCGTGCCGGCGCGGCCGTCGAGGCGCAGCTCGACGCCCTCGGCGGCGAGCCGGCGCGCGATGCGCGGGATGAGCTCTCGCGAGGCGTCGGCGTGCACGAGCAGCGTCTCGGCCGCGTTGCAGACGCCGGGGCGCTGCGTCTTTGCGTTGACGACGATCGCCTCGGCGGCGTCGAGGTCGGCCGACGCGTCGACGTAGACGTGGCAGTTGCCCGACGCGGCGTAGATGACGGGGACGGTCGCGACCGCCTCGAGCGCCTTCTTCAGCCCCTCCCCGCCGCGCGGGATGACGAGGTCGACGACGCCGTCCTGGGTGGCGAGCTCGGCGAGCGTCTCGCGGCCGCCGCCGAGCAGCGTCACCGCGCCCTTGGGGAGCCCGGACGCCTCGGCCGCGACCCGCGCAAGCACGTCGTTGGAGTGCGCCGCCGACGACGACCCGCGCAGGACGATCGCGTTGCCCGCCTTCAGGCACAGCGCGGCGGCGTCGATCGTCACGTTCGGCCGCGCCTCGTAGACCACGCCGACGACGCCGAGGGGGACCCGGACGCGCCGCAGCGCGAGGCCGTTGGGCAGGCGCTGGCCGTCGATGACCTCGCCGACCGGATCGGGCAACGCGGCGATGTCGCGCACCTGCGCGGCGATCGCCGCCACGCGCTGCTCGTCGAGGCGCAGCCGGTCGAGCAGCGCGTCGGACAGCGAGGCCTCGCGGCCCGCCTCCATGTCGCGCGCGTTGGCCTCGAGGATCTCGGGCGTGCGCGCCTCGAGCGCGTCGGCGATCGCGTGCAGGGCGGCGTCCTTGGCGCCCCGGTCGAGCTGTGCGAGGTGCCGCGCGGCGCGCCGGGCGCCGGCGCACAGCTCGCTGACGGTGGGGGCGGCGACGGCCATGGGGAAAGGGTACGGCGCTAGCGGCGCTAGACCAGGACGAAGTAGTCGCGGTGGACCGCCTCCTCGCCCGCGGCGGGGATCAGCGCGCGGACGTCGGCGGTCTTCATCCCCTTGATGCGGCGAAGCTCGTCCGCCGAGAAGTTGACGATGCCCTTGCCGATCGGGCGGCCGTCGCTCGTCACGTCGACGGCGTCGCCGGCGTCGAAGCTGCCGCTGACCTCGACGATCCCGACGGGCAGCAGCGACGTGCCGCCGTCGCGCAGGGCGCGCGCCGCGCCGGCGTCGACGACCAGCCGCCCGTGCGACGGCTTGGCGTACTTCAGCCAGAGCTTGAACGACGAGGTCCGCTCGGCCAGCGGCGCGAAGCGCGTCCCCTCGGCGTCGCCCGCGAGCGCGCGGGCGAGCGCCCCGGGCCGCAACCCGTTGCAGATCGTCGTCGGGATCCCGGCGGCGCTCGCCATCTCGGCCGCGCCGACCTTCGAGCGCATCCCACCCGAGCCGAGCGTCGACGTCTCGCTCGAGATCGTCATCTCCTCGAGCGCCGTGTAGTCGGTGACCTCGGTGATGAGGCGCGCGTCGGGATCGTGCTGCGGCGGCGCGGTGTAGAGCCCGTCGGTGTTGGTCAGCAGGACGAGTCGCTCGGCGCCGAGGAGCACCGCGACCTGCGCGGCGAGGAAGTCGTTGTCGCCGAACGAGATCTCCTCGGTCGCCGTCGTGTCGTTCTCGTTGATGACCGGGACGACGTCCCACTCGAGCAGCCGGCGCAGCGTGCGGCGCGCGTTGAGGTAGTGCGTTCGCTCGCGCATGTCGTGGAACGTGAGCAGCACCTGCGCGCTCGTGCGGCCGCGTGCGCGCAGCAGCTCGTCGTAGACGCGGTAGAGCTTGCCCTGGCCGACGGCGCTCGCGGCCTGGAGGTCGGCGATCGCGGTCGGGCGCCGGCGGACGTCCATGACCCGCAGCCCGCGCGCGATGGCGCCGCTGGTGACGATCACCCCGTTGCGCTGGGCGACGACCTCGTCGCAGATGCGGGCGAGCACGTCCTCGCGCAGCGTCCCGTCGTCCTCGGCGGTGATCGACGTCCCGATCTTGACGACGACGCTCACGACGCCGGATCCAGCTCGAAGACCTCGCCGGCGATCTCCACCTCGTCGCCGGCCTCGAATCCCTGCTCGGCGAGCGCCCGGATGACGCCCATGCGGTCGAGGCGGTGCTCGACGTGCGCCGCCGCCTCCTCGTTCTCGACGTCGAAGCGCTGAAGCAGGCGCTCGACGCGCGGGCCCGAGACGCTGAACGCGTGCGCGCCGGTGCGCTCGACGGTGAAGCCGCGGTCGCTGCCGGGGCGGAACGTCCGGTGCTCGGCCAGCGGCTCGATCTCGATCACCGACTCCTCCGCGGCGATCTCGAGCGGGACCGTGCGCAGCAGCTCGGCCGTCAGCTGCTCCAGCCCCAGCCCGGTGGCGGCGCTCGTGACGATCACGCTGCCGACCCGCTCGCGCCACCGCGTCGCCGCCCGCTCCGCGTCGGCGGGCGGGACGAGGTCGGCCTTCGACAGCGCGAGGATGCGCGGCAGGCCGGCGAGGCGGTCGTCGTAGGCGCCGAGCTCGGCCTCGATGGTGGCGAAGTTCTCCTCCGGGTCGCTGCCGTCGAGCGGCGCGAGGTCGAGCACGTGCACGAGCAGGCGCGTGCGCTCGACGTGGGCGAGGAACTCGTGCCCGAGGCCGGCGCCGCTCGCGCCCTCGATGAGCCCGGGGATGTCCGCGAGCACGAGCTGGCGGTCGTCGGCGTCGAGCGTTCCGAGGACCGGCTCGAGCGTCGTGAACGGGTAGTCGCCGACCTTCGGCGCCGCGCGCGTGAGGCGGCCGAGCAGCGACGACTTGCCGGCGTTGGGCAGGCCGACGAGCCCGACGTCGGCGAGCAGCTTGAGCTGGAGCTCGATCCAGCCCTCGTCGCCGGGCAGCCCCCGCTCGGCGAAGCGCGGCGCCTGGCGCGTCGCAGTGGCGAAGTGCTTGTTGCCGCGCCCGCCGAGGCCGCCGCGGGCGACGGTGACCCGCTGCCCCGCGACCGTGAGGTCGTAGACCGTCCCGTCCTCGAGCCGCGCCTGCGTGCCGGGCGGGACACGCACGACGAGGTCGTCGCCCGCGGCCCCGTGCCGCAGCGAGCCCTCCCCGTGGCGGGCGCGGGTCGCCTTCCAGTGCGCCTTGCGCTTGAAGGCCTGGAGGTCGCGCAGCGAGGGGTCGCAGAGCAGTAGGACTTCGCCGCCGCGGCCGCCGTCGCCGCCGTCGGGCCCGCCGCGCGGGACGTGGGCTTCGCGCCGGAAGCTGAGGCAGCCGTTCCCACCGGCGCCGCCCTGGACGAAGATGCGTGCCTTGTCGGAGAGCACGTACGAAAGGTATTCATGTCCGATCCCGTCTTCCTGATCACCGGCGCCTCGACCGGAATCGGCGCCACGACGGCGCGCGCAGCCGTCGCCGCCGGCTACCGCGTCGTGCTCGCCGCGCGCTCCGAGGACAAGCTGCGCTCGCTGGCCGGCGAGCTGGGAGGCGAGGAGCGGGCGCTCGTGACCCGCTGCGACGTGGCGGAGTGGGCCGACAACGAGGCGATGGTGGCCGCGGCGCTCGACGCCTTCGGCCGGATCGACGTCGTGTTCGCCAACGCCGGGTTCGGCGCGGCGCGGGGCTGGCTGAAGGAGTCCCCGGAGCACTGGCGCTCGATGGTCCTCACGAACGTCCTCGGCGCCGCCTTCACGACGCGCGCGGCGCTGCCCGCGGTCAAGGAGGCGAGGGGGCACATCCTGCTGACGTCGTCGGTCGCGGGCCGGCGCCCGCTCCCGGGCTCGCTGTACTCGTGCACGAAGCACGCCGTCAGCGCGATGGCCGAGGCGCTTCGGCAGGATCTCGACGGGACCGGCGTGCGCGTGACGTCGATCGAGCCGGGCCTCGTCGACACGCCGTTCTTCGAGAAGGGCGCAGGCGACGGCGCGCTGCGGGCCGACGACGTCGCGCGCGCGGTGATGTACGCGGTGGCCCAGCCGCCCCACGTCGACGTCAACGCGATGCTCGTGCGCCCGACGGCGCAGCCGACGTAGGCGGGGTTCGTCAGTCGGTGCGCGCGCGGAGGTGCTTCGCCTCGGCGCGGCCGGTCATCGTCGGCGCCCAGCAGCGAGGATCGCTGTCGTCGCCGTGCCCGTTGACCAGGCGCCGGCGCTCGAGCCCGCGGAGGGCGAGCGTCGTCGCGCCGTGACGGAGGCCGCTGTGCGCGGCGATCGCCGCGGCCGAGGCCTCCTCCCCCATGCCGGGACACAGGGCGACGAGGGCGACCAGCGACCGCTCCTGCGCGACCGTCATCGGCCGCTGCGGAGGGCTCGAGAAGCGCGACTCCCTGGAATTAGCGGTCAAGAGCGTCCGACCTATAAATGAGGAACCCTGAGCAAAGCACCACGCGAACTGTAGCGTGACGGCGCCATCGGACGCATCGCGGTTGGCCAGCCAGCCAGGGGCTGGGCGCGAAGTTGCAGGGCGGGGGCGGCGCGCCCGCGGCGGAGCGGCGCGCGCCGGCGTGGCGCGCTCCTTCGCGACCCTCAGCCGGAGGAGGCGGAGGAGGAGGCGGCGCGCGACAGGGCGAACCCGGCGACCGCGGCTCCCCCGGCCAGCGCCATGCCGAGCGCGCCGCGGGCGCGCGGCAGCTCGTCGCGGACCGCTCCCGCCGCGGCGAAGTCGACCGCGTCGCACGCCGCCGTGGCGGCGAGCCAGCGCGGCGCGACCTCGGGATGGCCGGCGGTGTGGAGCATCATCCCGCCGAGCAGGACGTCGCGGGCGCCGAGCGCGCGGGCGAAGACGGTGGTGCCGGAGCGGCGCGCGTCGGGGCCGATCCACAGCGCGCCCGCGGTCCGGGGCGCGACGACGGCGGCGGCCCCGATCGCGATGCGGCCGACCGCGAGGACGCGGGCGGCGTCGCGCGGGTCCACCGTCTACTCCGCGGCGCTGGTGAGCTCGGCGGTCGCCGGATCGGCCGGCAGCACCGAGACGACGCGGCCGCGGCGGCCGGTCGCGAACTGCACGACGCCGGCGGCGCGGGCGTACAGCGTGTCGTCGCGGCCCATGCCGACGCCGTCGCCGGCCTTGAAGCGCGAGCCGCGCTGGCGCACGATGATCTCGCCGCCGGTGACGACCTCGCCGGCGAAGACCTTCACGCCGAGCCGCTGGCCGGGCGAGTCGCGCCCGTTGCGGCTGGAGCCGAGCCCCTTCTTATGAGCCATCAGCGGTCACCTCCGCGGGGCGTCCGGCCCCGCGTCCTGAGAAGAATGCAAGTCATCCGGACTTGGCCACCCGTGTCACCTCGAGGCGGGTGAGCTCCTGGCGGTGGCCCGCCGTGCGCTTGTAGCCCCGCTTCGGCTTGAACTTGAAGACGCGGATCTTCGGCCCGCGCTCGTGCCCGACGACGCGCGCCTGGACCGAGACCTTGCCGAGCCCCTTCGCGTCGAACACGGTGTCGGTGGAGCGGAAGAGCACGGGCTCGAGGTCGACGGTGTCGCCCTCGTCCGCGCGCAGACGCTCGACGAGGAGCTTCTGCCCCTCCTCGACGCGGTACTGCTTGCCGCCGGTCTTGACGATCGCGTAGGCCATGCGAGCGGGTCAGGATAGCGAGGAGTCCCATTCCCGGACTGCCGCGACGATCTCGTCCGGCGCCTCCTCCTGGATGTAGTGCCCGACGTTCTCGAGCATCACCGTCCGGTGGTCGGCGAAGAGCGACTCCCAGCGCTCGCGCTCGGCGCCGCGGAACGCCACGTCGCCGTCCGGCCACACGATGAGCGCCGGGCGGTCGGTCAGGCTGGAGAGGCCGTCCTCCACGCCCCGCAGGAAGGCGCGGCTGGCCAGGATCTCGCGGGGGAAGACCCACGTCGGGATCCGCGACTCCTTCGTCGGGAACACGCGCGCGTACGGCTCGACGTCGAACTCGCGCCGCTGCGACGAGCGCATGACCGTCGTCGCGAAGAAGTTCCGGTGCAGGATGAGCTGCTTGCCGACCGGCCCGCCGAGGAAGCGCGAGAACGTCTGCGTCCCGATGTCGCTCTTCGGCCACGCCCACGTGTTGCCGATCACGAAGCGGCTGAAGCGGTCGGGATGCCGGGCGGCGACCGCGAAGCCGATCGGGCCGCCCCAGTCCTGCACCATCATCGTGATGTCGCGCAGGTCGAGCTCGACGACGAGCCGCTCGATCACCGCAGCGTGCTCGACCGGCGTGAAGCCGTAGCCGGGCGGCGCCTCCGACCTCCCGAACCCCGGGTAGTCGGGCGCGATGCAGCGAAACCGGTCGCGCAGCCCGGCGATGAGGTGCCGGTAGAGGAACGAGGACGTGGGGTTGCCGTGCAGCAGCAGCAGCGGCGGCAGCGCGGGATCCCCCTCGTCCTCGACGTGCAGGCCGTTCACTCCGACGGCGCCCCGGCGGGCTTGCGCCGCCGTCCGCCGCGCCGGCCGCGGCGGCGCTTGGGCGCGTCGCCGTCCTCCGTCGACGCGTCGGCCGCGACCTCGACCGGTTCGCCGTCGTCGCCGAGCAGGACCGCCGTCGCCGACGTCCTCCCCACCTCGGTGAGCCGGACGAGTCGCTTGGACCCGACGAGCGGCCCGCCGCCTGAGACCGAGATGACGTAGCCGTCGATCTTGGCCACGGCGTCGTCGACGTTGTACATGTGCGGCTCGACGATCTGCACGAGCACCTCGTCGCCGTCGCGCCACGGGATCGCCTTCTCGGCGACCTCCTCGCGCGTGCCCTCGTCGACCACGTCGAAGTGGTCGACCGGCAGGCCCTCCGAGCCGGTGAAGTGGAAGAACCTCCCGGTCTCCTCCTCGAGCGCGCGCAGCACGCGCGCGCCGTCGCCGGTGAACTGCGCGCTCACGCGCGGGTTCATCTGCACGAGCAGCGCCTCGACGTTCGGCTCGGCGTGCTTGGCCACGTCGCGGAGCCGGCGCTCGAACTCGATCGCGATCGTCTCCTCGGACTTGATCACGCCCTCGCCGTCGCAGGTCGGGCACGGCCGGGACATGATCTCGCGCACGCCCTCGGTGACGTTCTGGCGCGTCATCTCGACGAGGCCGAGCTTCGAGATCTCGGCGGTGAACGTCTTGGTCCGGTCCTCCTCGAGCGACTTGCGCAGCGTCTTGAGGACGGCGTCGCGGTTGCGCGCGCGGGCCATGTCGATGAAGTCGATGACGATGATGCCGCCGATGTCGCGCAGGCGCAGCTCGTTGACGACGGCCTCGGCCGCCTCGAGGTTGGTCTTGAGGATCGTGTCCTCGAGCCGCGCGTTCTTGCCCTTGCCGGTGAACGAGCCAGAGTTGACGTCGATGACCGTGAGCGCCTCGGCGTAGTCGATCAGCAGGTAGCCGCCGCTCGGCAGGTTGACCCGCTGCTGGAGCAGCCCCTCGATCACCTCGTCGACGCCGAACTTCTCGAACAGCGGCGTCTCGGGGTCCGCGTACAGCTCGATCTTGTCGACCAGCTCGGGGCCGGTGCGGGTGAAGAACGACGTCAGCCGCTGGTGCTGCTTCTCGTCGTCGACGATCGCCTTCTCGAAGTCGGCGGAGAAGATGTCGCGCACGACGCGCACCGACAGGTCGGCCTCCTGGAAGACCAGGGCGGGCGCCTTCGCCTCCTCGACGCGCTTCTCGAGCACCTCGTAGAGCTTGTGGAGGTACATCATCTCGCGCTCGAAGTCGGGCCGCTTGGCGCCCTGCGCCGCGGTCCGGACGATCGCGCCGCCGCCGCCGAGGTCGAGGCCCTTGACCTCCTTGCGCAGCCGCTCGCGCTCGCGGTCGTCGAGGCGCTTCGAGACGCCGACGCCCTCGCCGGTGGGGGCGTAGACCATGTAGCGGCCGGCGATCGTCAGCTCCATCGAGAGCCGCGCGCCCTTCGTCTTCAGCGGGTCCTTGACGACCTGGACGACGATCTCCTGGCCGGGCTTGAGGAGGTCGGTGATCTTCTTGCCGCCCTCCTTGCCGCGGCCGCGCCGCGGGGTCTCGACGCCGGGCAGCACGATCTCGTCGACGTGCAGGAAGCCGTTCTTGTCCTCGCCGAAGTCGACGAACGCCGCCTCGAGGCCGGGGAGCACGTTGTCGACGACGCCCTTGTAGACGTTGCCCACGATCGAGCGCATGCCGCGGCGCTCGAGGTACAGCTCGGCGACCCGCCACTTGCGTGCCCCCTTCTCCTTCTCCAGCAGCGCGACGCGGGTCTCCCCGCGGTCGACGCTGACCAGCACTTGCTTCTTCATCAGTTCAAGAGTCCTTTTCGGGACGCGCGCGCTTGCACGTGTATCGATTGGAGGAGCCCGACGGCGAGGAGCGTCGTCAGCACTGACGAGCCGCCGTAGCTCATGAGGGGAAGCGGGATGCCCGTGACCGGCATGATGCCGACGTTCATCCCGACGTTGACGAAGACCTGGAACAGGATCATCGCGACGATGCCGCCGGCGATCACCGCCCCGTAGAGGTTCTTGGCCATGGTGAGGATGCGGAGCGCTCTCCATATGAGCAGCGCGTAGAGCGAGAGCACGAGCGCCGCGCCGACGAAGCCCCAGCGCTCGCCGACCACGGCGAACACGAAGTCCGTGTGGTCCTCGGGCAGGAACTTCAGCGAGGTCTGCGTCGCCTCTTCGCCGCGACCGGTCCGCTCCCCGGACCCGATCGCGATCACCGACTGGTTCTGCTGGTAGCCCGCGTCGCCCTCGACGTCGCTGGGGTGCAGGAACGACGTCAGGCGCTCGACCTGGTAGTCGTGCAGCACCTCGACGCCGAGCTTGGGGGCGCCGACGAGCGCGATCGCGATCGCGGCGGCCCCCAGCGCGAACAGGCCGGCGAAGTGCCGCCACGAGGTGCCGGCGCAGAACAGCGCCGCCAGCGCGATGACGACGTAGACCATCGCCGACCCGAGGTCGGGCTGGATCATCACGAGCGCCGCGGGGAAGAGCGCCATGAGCATGGCCCGCGACGTGGTGTCGCGCTCGCCGAGGCGGCGCGACCGGTCGACCAGGAACGCGGCGAGGGCCAGGCACAGCAGCACCTTGCCGAGCTCGGAGGTCTGAAGCTCCACCGGACCGATGTCGATCGCGCGCCGGGACCCGCGGGTCACGCCGCCCAGCCCGATCACCGCGACGATCAGCGCGATCATCAGCCCGTAGACGCCGTACTTCAGCTCGCGCAGCCGCGAGTAGTCGACCTGGCTGACGAGCAGCAGGACGACGAGGCCGACGGCGAAGAAGACGCCCTGCTTCGAGACGAGGCTGGCCTTCGTCGTCGCGTCGATGGCGAGCAGCGAGCACGCGCCGAGGCCGATCGTGGCGAGCAGCAGGATCGGGTCGATGCGCAGCAGGCCCGGCGCGGGCATGCGCGGCGCGGAGCGCCCTAGGCGCTCGGCGCCCGGATCGAGGATCGGAGAGGTGGCCATCAGAAGGTGTTGCTCCCGCCACCCTGACACGGAGCGTCGACGCGGAACCACGCGCGCAGCATCCGGCAGGTGATCGGGGCGGCCCGATCGGCGCCCCAGCCGCCCTGCTCGACCGTGGCGGCGATGACGATCGGCTTCGTCGGGTGGTCGACGTAGGCGACGTACCACGACTGGTCGGCCTGGCCGTTGCGCTGCGCCGTGCCCGTCTTGCCGTACACGGGCAGCCGGTCGTGCGGCCAGCCCTCGAACACCGGCGTCGAGGTGCCCTCCGGCCCCTGCGCCGCGCGCGCGAGGCCGTCGAGGATGGCCTGGCGGTGCGCGGGGTCGATCTTCACCCGCCGCGCGGCGCCCGGCTGAATCTTCTGGACGGTCGCACCGGTGGCGTCCTGCACCTCGAGGCCGAGGTGCGGGCGAGGCACCTTGCCGCCCGTGGCGATCGTCGAGTAGGCGATCGCCATCTGGAGCGGCGAGATCTGCACCTCGCCCTGGCCGACCGCGAGGTTGGCGTTGTCGCCGAGGTTGTAGGGGCGGACCTCGAGCACGTAGCAGGGCCGGCCGCCGTTGCGCGGCTTGCACTTGCGCTCGAGCTTGTTGACGCGCTCGCGCCACGGGCGGCCGGGGATCAGGCCGGCGCGCTCGTCGGGGAGGTCGAGGCCGCTGCGCCGCCCCAGGCCGAGCGCCCTCGACCACTTCTGGAGGCGCTCGCCGCCGATGTTGAAGAGCTCCATCCCGGCGATGTAGTAGTAGACGTCGGACGAGACCTCGAGCGCCCGGCGCAGGTCGACGCTGCCGTTGGCGACCTTGCCCGCGTTGCACTTCTCCTGGTTTCCGACGTCGATGCAGCCGCCGTCGGCGATCGTGCTCTCCGGCGAGTAGACGCCGGCGTCGAGCGCGGCCAGCGAGGTGATCGGCTTGAACGTCGAGCCCGAGGGATACAGGCCGCCGACCGCGCGGTTGTAGAGCGGCGCGCCGTTCTCCTCCGAGGTGAGCTGCTCGAAGCGCGACTGGCTGATCGGCTTCGCGAAGACGGACGGGTCGAAGGTCGGCAGCGAGCCCATCGCGTAGACCTCGCCGTTCTTCGGGTTCATCGCGACGAACGCGCCGGGCAGCGACCCGGCGATGGCGAGGTGGGCGTCCTGGCCGGCCTTCTGGAGCCCGGTGTCGAGCGAGAGCTGGAGCTGGCGGCCCGGGATCGGCTCGCGGCGGCGCACCGGCCGGTCGCTCGAGAAGCGCCCGTTGGCGTCGACGCGCAGGACCTTCGCCCCGTCGCGGCCGCGCAGGTAGCGGTCGTACGTGTACTCCAGGCCGGCCTTGCCGACGATCGTCCCCTGCTTGACGTCCTTGTTGCGCCGCTGCTCGAGCTCGGCCGGGCTGACCTCGCCGACGTAGCCGAGCAGCTGGGCGGCCAGGCGGTCCTTCGGGTAGTTGCGCAGGTAGACGCGGTCGACGTCCACCCCGCGGAACGTCTCCTTGCGCTCCTTGAGGTAGTTCATGACCGCCTTCGGCACGTCGGAGCGCACCCGCACCGCCGAGTACGGCACGACGGCGAGCTGCTCGATCGTCCGGCGCTGGATCGTCGTCGGGCGCATCCCCAGCACGCGGCCGAGGCGGCGGAAGCGCTGGCGCAGCTCCGGCGTCGGGATCGGCGGGATCGCGACCGTCGGCCCCTTCCGCCCCTCGGGCCGCTTGGAGCGCTTCGTCATCGCCTGGCCCCACTCGGCCGCGGCGGTGATCTCCTCCTCGGGCAGCGCCTGCGGCTCGAGCTGGACGACGACCGCCTGGCGGTTGGTGACGAGCACCTCGCCGCTGCGGTCGACGATCTCGCCGCGGGGCGCCTGGATGCGGACGTCGCGCGTGCGGTTCTCGCGCGCCTCGACGAGGTACTGGTCGCCGCTCAGCACCTGGAGGAACCACAGCCGGAAGAACACGACCGCGAACAGCGTGAGCGCGATGCCGCCGAGGATGGCGACGCGGAGCGCGAGCTGCGGCGTGATCGGGGGGCGGCGATCTTCCGGGTTCACGGCTGGATGAGCGGCGAGATCGGGGACGGGCGGCGCCCGCGGCGCCCGCGCTTGTCGCGCCCGCGGTCGCCGAGCGAGGGCGCGAGGATGCGGCGGACGAGGGCGTACACGGGAAGTGCGAGCAGGGTGTTGATGAGGACGGTCGACAGGATCTGCCGGATGAGCTCGAGGCTCACCGGCGACTCGACGCCGAGCAGGAACTGCATGATGCTGAAGACGACGAGCGCGACGGCGCTCCCCGCCGCGCCGGCGGCCAGCGGCAGCAGCGTCGCGTCGGGGTCGCGCACGGTCTCGCGCAGCCGGCCCGCGAAGTGGCCGACGACCACGAGCACGAGCGACGAGACGCCCAGCGTCTGGAGCAGCGCGAAGTCGATGAAGAGGCCCATCGAGAACCCCATGAGCGCGCCGGCGACGGGGCCGGCGAGCATCCCCGCCGCGACGACGATCAGCGGCGCGAGGTCGGGCGTGGCGCCGAACACCGAGACCTGCGAGACCGCGGCGATCTGCACGAGCACGGCGACGAGCGCGAGCAGCGCGAGCCGGACCGAGAGCTGGGCGCCGTTCGTGCTCACGTGGCGGGGTCCGTCACGATCTGGACGTAGTCGAGACGCCGCAGGTCGGCGAACGGGCGGACGTGGACGGTCCCCTCGTCCTCGTCGACCTCGGTGATGCGGCCGATCGGGATCCCCTCCGGGAAGAACGACGGGTAGCGCGGCGAGGTCGACCCGGCCGTCACCACCGACTGCCCGCGGCTGGCGTCGTCGCCGCGCCCGAGGAAGTTCAGGCGCAGGTCGTTGGGGTCGCCCACCGCCGTCTCGACGATGCCGCTCGCGCCGGACTCGTTGATCTTCGAGGGGACGCCGGAGTCGGCGTCGGTGATGAGCAGCACCTGCGCGCTCGAGCCCGAGGCGATGCGCACGCGGCCCACGAGCCCGGCGCCGTTGATGACCGGGTCGCCCTCGCGCACGCCGTCCTTGGTGCCCTTGTTGACCGTGACCGTCGCGTACCACGCGGTGGGCGAGCGCCCGTAGACCCGCGCCTCCACGAGACCCTGCTGGTCGAGCCCGAGCCGCTGGTCCATGCCGAGCAGCCGCCGCAGGCGCGCGTTCTCCTGCGTCGCCCCCCGCTCGGCGATCAGCTCGCGGTTCAGCCGGTCGCGCTCGGAGCGCAGGTCCTCGACGTCGCCCTTGGCGTCGAGGGTGTCGCCGACCCAGCCCGCCGCGTCGCGCACGGGCTTGAGGATGTTCGAGGCGCCTTCCTGGATCGGTCCGAGGACCTCCAGGGCGCCGCGCTCGATCGAGCGCAACCCGTCACCGAACGAAGCCGTGACGAGGATCAGGGAGGCGGCGACGAGCAGCCCGAGGACCGCCCGGCGCCGGCGAACCGTCTTCCTGTCGTACACGTGGTCTCCAAGGTCATTAGAAGCGTCTGCGCGGCTTTCCGCGCGAGTTCTTGTTGGTCCGGTGGATCACTTCGAACTCCTCCAGCGACCGGCCGCTGCCGACGGCGACGCACGTCAGCGGCGACTCGGCGAGGTGGGCCGGCATCTGGGTCTCCTCCCGCAGGCGCTCGTCGAGCCCCTGCAGCAGCGACCCGCCGCCCGCGAGCATGATCCCGCGATCCATGATGTCCGACGCCAGTTCCGGCGGCGTCCGGTCGAGCGTCTCCTTCACCGCGTTGACGATCTGGGAGACGGGCTCCTCGAGCGCCTCGCGAATCTCCTCCGAGGTGAGCACGACGGTCTTCGGCAGGCCCGACACCATGTCACGCCCGCGGATCTCCGCCTGGACCTCCTCCTCCATCGGGTACGCCGACCCGATCTCCAGCTTGACTTCCTCGGCCGTCTGCTGGCCGATGAGCAGCTTGTACTCGCGCTTGGCGTAGTTGATGATCGCCTCGTCGAGCTCGTCGCCGCCGACGCGGATCGACTGGCTGACGACGATGCCGCCGAGCGAGATCACGGCGACCTCGCTCGTGCCGCCGCCGATGTCGACGACCATCGAGCCGGTCGGCTCGCCCACCGGCAGGCCGGCGCCGATCGCCGCGGCCATCGGCTCCTCGATCAGGTAGGCCTGGCGCGCCCGCGGAGAGGCATGCCTCCTCCACCGCGCGCTTCTCCACCCCGGTCACGCCGGAGGGGACGCAGACGACGACGCGCGGGTGGGCCCACCGGTTCTGGTGGACCTTCTGGATGAAGTGCCGCAGCATCTCCTCCGTCACGTCGAAGTCGGCGATGACGCCGTCCTTGAGCGGGCGGATCGCCTGGATCGTCCCGGGGGTGCGGCCGAGCATCCGCTTGGCCTCGATCCCGACGGCATGGACTTCGCCCGACCGGGAGTCGATCGCTACCACGGAGGGCTCGGAGAGCACGATCCCGCGGCCGCGCACGTAGACGAGCGTGTTCGCGGTCCCGAGGTCGACCGCCATGTCGCGGCCACCGAATCCGGTGAGGTAGCTGAAGAAGCCCATGTAAGGAGGGAAAAAGCCTGCAATTCAACGACGCGGCAGGCCCCGAGCAGAGCGCGCCAGTCTACCGTGCGTCCCACAGCAGCCAGGGCATCCGGTCGAGCAATTGCGTGACCGGAAGCCCGACGACGTTGAGGTAGTCGCCTTCGATACCTGCGACGAGCGCGGCGCCCCGGGCCTGGATCGCGTAGCCGCCTGCGCGGTCGCGCCATTCCCCGGTCGTCACGTACCAGCGTACGACGCTCTCCGGGAGGGCGCGGAACGTCACCCGGGTGACGGCCGCGTCGACGCTGTCGCCGATGGCCAGGCCGCTGACGACCTCGTGCGTGCGGCCGCTCAGCGTGCGCAGGGTGGCGGCGGCGTCCTCCGCGTCCTTCGGCTTGCCGTAGATCCGCCCGTCGAGGGCGACGACCGTGTCGACGCCGACGACGAGGTCGCCCGCGACCGCGGCAGCCTTGCGCCGCGCGTTCTCCTTGGCGACCTCGACGGGGTCGCCGTCGGTTAGCTCCTCGACGTCGGCCGGCTCGACGCGGAACGCGACGCCGAGCTGCTCGAGGATCGCGCGCCGCTGCGGCGAGCGGCTCGCCAGGACTAGTTCAGTTCTCCGAAGAACAGCGTCGCCTCGCGCTGCGCCGACTCCGGCGAGTCCGAGCCGTGCACCATGTTCTTGCCGACCTCCAGCGCGAAGTCGCCGCGGATCGAGCCGGGCGCGGCCTCGAGCGGGTTGGTCGCGCCGATCACCTGGCGGGCGGCCCGAATCGCGTCGGTCCCCTCGAGGACGATCGCGACGAGCGGCGACGAGGTGATGAAGTCGACGAGCTCGCCGAAGAACGGCTTGCCCTCGTGCTCGCCGTAGTGCTGCTTGGCCAGGTCCTCCGAAACCTGCATGTGCTTCAGCGCCGCGATGCGCAGCCCCTTGCGCTCGAACCGGGCGATGATCTCGCCGGTGAGGTTGCGGGCGAAGGCGTCCGGCTTGACGAGGATGAGTGTGCGCTCCATAGGACCGCGCACCCTAGCGGCGGGGACACTCCGCAGCGCGGCGGGGCGCTCCGTGCGGGTTGTAGTCGCGGCCCGTCTTCGGTCCGGACTGCTCGACGAGGGAGGAGAGGTCGTTCCCGCGCCCGTCTTCGGTGCGCGCCTCCGCGGTGGTCGATGCACCGGGTTCCAGGCCCCACAATGCGCCAGTCGATGTGGTGACGCTCGGTCAGTGTGCGATTCGGGGTCCATAGCACCTACAAATGCACACTCGCTGGTGACCGGCGCGCGAGTGTCGCGTTGTGGGGGCGGACAGGCCGGGGCGCAGCGGCGAACCCACTCTCCCTCGTCGAGCCGTCGGACCGGTGACGGCGCCCGCTACGAGAGCGAGCGGCGCGCCACGAAACGACTCAGCCCGTCGGAGGCGCTTCGGTGTACGGCTCGACCGGCTCCGTGCGGCGCCGGCGGCGGCGCGGGGCCGGTGTGACGCCCGGGATCTCGGCCTCGCAGTACGGGCAGAGCTTCCAGTCGGGGTCGAGCGGCTTGGCGCAGTTGCCGCACGGATCCTTCAGCTTGCGCAGGCAGTTCGGGCAGCGCAGGAAGTCCTGCTTGACCTCGTAGTCGCAGTGCGGGCACAGGGCGAAGCCGAGCTCGTGCATCCGTGCCTCGGCGGCCTGCATCTCGAGCTCGCGCTCGCGGACGTCGTCGAGGTACTCCGGCGGGCGGACGATCATGTAGACGATCGCCCCCACGAACGGGAACAGGATGGCCGCCGCGGCGGCGCAGCCGATGAGCATCGGGTCGGCGATCCGCCGCCGGGCGTCCGCGTACGTCCAGTACGCGAGCGCGAGGTAGATCACGACGAGGAAGAGGATCAGGAGGTTGACGGCCAGGTTCAGGCCATCGGACTCGATCCCGAAGACGGCGAGCATGGGCGGCAAGGCTAGAGGAAGAGTCGGCCGAACAAGTAGCCGAGGCCGAAGAACACGAGGATCGTGACCGCGACGACGATCGCCACGATGGCGACCATCGTCAGGGCGCTGGGCGGCTCGTCGTTCACAGCATCGACCGCGGCTCGCCGGCGCCGCGGGGGCCGAGGAGGTCGGCGACGAGGTAGATCGACCCGGTGGCGAGGACGGCGCCCTCCGGCCCGGCGAGGTCGCGGGCGCGCGCGAGCGCGCGGTGCGGGTCGGGCTCGACGAGCGGCTCCATCTCGCTGCCGGCGCCGCCGAGCTGCTGGGTCAGCGAGGCCAGCGTGGCCGGCGGGAGCGCGCGCGGGTTGGCGTTCGAGGTGCACACGAGCGCGTCGGCGTGCGGGAGCAGCGCGCGCAGCATCGCCGTCGCGTCCTTGTCGTCGAGCACCGAGAGGACGACGACGAGCGGGTGGTGGACGTCTGAGAGCGAGTCGGCGAGCGCCTGCATCCCGCCCGGGTTGTGGGCGCCGTCGACGATCGTCAGCGGCTCCTCGGCTACGACCTCGAACCGCCCGGGGACGCGCACGGCGGACGCCGCGCTGCGCACCGCCCCGTCGTCGAGCGGCCCGGCGAGGGCATGTGCAGCGGCTCGCGCCACGGCGAAGTTGCGCCGCTGGAACGCCCCCCGCGCGCCGATCTCGATGTCCGCGTCGTCGCGCGCCACGACCACCGTCCCGGCCGCGGCGTCGTGCGCCTCGAGGAACGCGTCGGGATGCAGGTCGCCGCCGAGGATGAGCGTCGAGCCCGGCTTCACGACGGCGAGCTTCTCGCGCGCGATGTCGCGAACGGTCGGCCCGAGCCAGCGCGTGTGCTCGAGCCCGACGTTCGTCAGGACGGCGACCTCGGACGCGATGACGTTGGTGGCGTCCCAGCGCCCGCCGAGCCCGGCCTCGACGACCGCGACCTCCACCCCCTGGCGCGCCAGCTCGCTGTACGCCGCGGCGGTCAGCGCCTCGAACTGGGTCACGCGGTCACCCCCGGACAGCGTGCGGTCGACCTTCTCCGCCGCGCGGCGCACGCGGTCGATCGCGCACGCGAAGTCCTCCGCGCCGAGGTCACGGTCGCCGATCCGGATGCGCTCGCGGAAGGAGACGAGGTGCGGGGACAGATACGACCCGGTACGGATGCCGTGCCCCTCGAGGATCGCCGCGGTCATCCGGACCGTCGACGACTTGCCGTTCGTCCCGACGACGTGGATCGAGCGGAACGCGTCCTGCGGCGAGCCCAGCGCGAACAGCAGCCGGCGCATGCGGTCGAGGCCGAACCGCATGCCGAACAGCTCCCGGTCGAGCAGCCACCGCTCGGCGTCCGCGGTGCCGGCGTGGTCGCGCGCCGTCACAGCCCCTCGAGCTCGGTGCGCAGGCGCTCCACCTTCTCGCGCTCGGCGGCGACGACGTGGTCGGGCGCCTTGGCCACGAAGCCCGCGTTGCCGAGCTTGCCCTCGGCACGCGCCAGCTCCTGCTCGATCCGCGCGCGCTCGGCCTCGCGCTTGTGCTCGGCCGCGCCCAGGTCGAGCCCGTCGGTGGCGAGGATCCCGATCGCGCCAAGCGGCGTGGGGACGGTGGTCACCGGTTCGCCCTCGGTCCACTCCAAGCGAGCCATCTGTGCAAGCAGCGAGGCGGCGGGCGTGTCGGGAGCGACCGCCTTGATGGAGAGGCCTGCGCTCGCGTCCACCGACTCGCGCCAGTTGCGCAGCGCGCGGACCGCGCCAATCGTGCTCTCGACGACCTGCTCGCGGCCGACGTCGTCGAGAGACTCGTCGAGATCTGGCATGCGTGACGCTGCGAGGAGGCCCCGGTCGCCGGGCAGCATCGACCACAGCTCCTCGGTGACGAACGGGATCACCGGGTGCGCCAGCGCGAGCGTCTCCTCGAGGACGCGCAGCAGCGTGCTCTGCGCGCCCCGGTCGCCGTTGTAGAGGCGCGGCTTGACCATCTCGAGGTACCAGTCGCACAGCTCGCTGAAGACAAAGTCATAGAGCCCGAGTGCGAGCTTCGAGAACTCAAAGGCCTCGATGCGCTCGGCAGCGTCTTTCCGGGCGAGATACAGGCGGGACAGGATCCAGTGATCTTCGATCTCGGACGGTGGCGCGTCCGGCGCGCCGTCGAGGTTCGTGAGGATCAGCCGCGACGCGTTGAAGAGCTTGTTCGCGAGCTTGGCGCCCTGCTCGATCTTCTCCTTGCTGAAGCGCACGTCCTGCGTCGAGGACATGGCGAGCAGGCCGAAGCGCGTGGCGTCGGCGCCGTGGGCATCGATCAGCTCCAGTGGGTCGATGCCGGTCCCGAGCGACTTCGACATCCGCCGCCCGTCGGGCGCCTGGATGATCGAGTGCACGTAGACGTGCTCGAACGGGATCCTCTGAGGGAAGCGCAGGCCGAGCATGACCATCCGCGCGACCCACAGGAACAGGATGTCGCGCGCGGTCGAGAGCACGTCGGTCGGGTAGAACGCGCGCAGCTCCGGCGTGTCGTCGGGCCAGCCCAGCGTCGCGAACGGCCACAGCCCGCTCGAGAACCAGGTGTCGAGCACGTCGGGGTCGCGCGTCCACCCCTCGCCCTCCGGCGGCTCGACGCCGCAGTAGACCTCGTCCTCGCCGCGGTACCAGACGGGGATCTGGTGGCCCCACCACAGCTGGCGCGAGACGCACCAGGGCCGGATGTTCTCGAGCCAGTCGACGTAGCGGCGGCTCTGCGACTCCGGATGGATCTTCACCTCGCCGTTCCGCACGACGTCGATCGCGGGCCCGGCCAGCTCGTCCATGGCCATGAACCACTGGAGCGAGATGAGCGGCTCGATCCGCTCGCCGCTGCGGTCCGAGTACGGGACGTGGTGCGTGTACGGCTCGCTCGCGACGACGCGATCTCCGAGCGCGGCGACGACCGCCTCGCGCGCCTCGAGCACGGTCATGCCGGCGAAGTCGCCGGCATCCGCGGTCATCCGGCCGTCCTCGCCGATCACGCTGACCGAGTCGAGACCGTGGCGGCGCCCGATCTCGAAGTCGTTGGGATCGTGGCCCGGCGTGATCTTCAGGTTGCCGGTGCCGAAGTCCATCTTCACGTAGTCGTCGGCGATGATCTCGAGCTCGCGGCCGACGAGCGGCAGCGTGACGGTGGTCCCGATGAGGTGCCGGTAGCGCTCGTCGTCGGGGTGCACGGCGACCGCGGTGTCGCCGAGCATCGTCTCGGGTCGCACGGTGGCGACGACGACGTCTTCGGAGTACCGGATCGAGTAGAGCGTGTCGGTTTCCTCGCGCTCCTCCACCTCGAGGTCGGACACCGCGGTGCCGAGGCCCGGGTCCCAGTTGACCATGTAGTGGTCGCGGTAGATCAGGCCCTGGTGGT
>JAUJPF010000052.1 GCA_030447275.1 Solirubrobacteraceae bacterium
CGGAGGAGCTAGCCATGGCGATGGTGCGCGTGCGCTGCACGGTCGAGGACGCCGACGCGAATGAGGCGCTGCGGCTCGTGAGCGACTACCGGCGCTGGCCCGAGGCGAGCGACGCGGTGCAGAGCATCACCGTCGAGCCGGGGCCGGACGGGTCCTCGACCTCGTACTGGGAGGTCACCTTCCGCGGCGGGCTGATGAAGTGGTCGGAGCGCGATCGGCTCGACGCCGACGCGCTCGTTCACACCTTCCAGCTCATCGAGGGCGACCCCCACGCCTTCTCCGGGACGTGGACGGCGGTGCCGCGCGACGGCGGCTGCGAGCTGCGGATGGACGCGGACTTCGACCTCGGCATGCCGAGCCTCGGCCACGTCCTCGACCCGATCGCCATCGAGGCGCTCGAGGACGCTGTGGCCGACGTCCTCCGCGACCTCTTCGGGGAGAGGGCCGACGTTGCCTTCGGCGAGCTGGCGGCCACGTAGAAAGTCGAATCGAGGAAAGGGAGTGCCCGATGCCTGAGCTGACCGAGGAGATGGCCGTGGAAGCGGTCAACGAGGTGCTGGCCACGAAGCGCCAGCGGTTCGACGAGGTGACGCCGGAGACGGACCTGGTCGACCTCGGCCTCGACAGCCTCGAGGTGGCGGAGCTGTTCGCCACGCTCGAGGACCGCTCCGGGCTCGAGCTCGACCCGGACTCGGCGCGCTCGCTGCGGTCGGTGGCGGACCTCGCTCGACTCCAGCCGGTCGCGTGACGGACGGCCGGGGGGACACGATGGCGTCAGAGCAGCAGATCGCGGCCGAGGCCGACTGGGACCGCGCGCCGAACATCCTCGAGGGCGCGACCGAGCTCGAGCTCGACCCGCACGACTGCGACCTCGAGTACTGGCTGCGCAACGTCGCTCAGGGCTCGCTGATGGGGCTCGTTCGCGGGCGCCGGCCGACATCGAAGGTACCCGACGTCCTGCGCCGGGACGGTCCGCTGCGCGACAGCCTGATGGCCGAGATGGCGTTCCGCTCGCTCTCCGAGGAGGCGGCGACCAAGGCGTGCGCGCTCGTGACCATGGCGGCCAGCGACATCACGCAGCTCGAGTTCTACGCGACGCAGACGCTGGACGAGGCGCGGCACGCGCAGAGCTTCCGCTGCCACCTGATGGACCTAGGCGTGCCGGCGGACCAGCTCGTCGAGACGATGGAGCGCGTGGCCGGCGAGGACCGCGACCGCATCCTCGAGCCGCTCTGGACGTGGGGGCTGCCGGCGTTCGACAACACGTTCATCAACGGCGTCGTGATCGTCACGGTGCTGCTCGAGGGCGTGCTCGCGCCGACGACCGAGCTGAGCGAGCGCAAGTGGAAGCCGATCAGCGAGGCGACCGCCGACATAGAGCGCGGCGCGTGCGTCGACGAGAGTCGCCACCTCGCGGCGGGGAGCTGGTTCGTGCGCGACCACCTCGCGCGCCGCGACGAGGCGGAGCGTCAGCGCGTCCTCGAGCTGATCACCGAGGGTCGCCGGCGCTGGGAGGCGCTGCCGACCGGCGAGATCCTGATCAAGCGCGAGCAGCTCTTCCAGCGCGGGATGGAGGAGAACGCGGCCCTGATCGGCGACTACGAGCTGGCGCCCGGGCGGCGGCTGATCGACACCACGGTCGAGGAGCGCGTGGGGATGGCCGCGACCTGGACGATCGAGGTCCAGGACAGCCGGCTCCGCTACATGGGCCTCGCCGAGCCGCCGCCGGCGAGCTGAAAGCGGGAGCCATGTCATGTGCGGGATAGCCGGATGGGTCGACTACGAGCGTGACCTCACACACGAGCGCGACACCGCGCGCGCGATGACGGAGGAGATGGCGCTGCGCGGGCCCGACGACCACGGGCTGTGGCTCGCGCCGCGCGCCGCGATCGGCCACCGCCGCCTCGCCGTCATCGACATCGAGGGCGGGCGCCAGCCGATGGTCGCCGACGAGGACGTCGCCCTCACCTACAGCGGCGAGGTCTACAACTACCGCGAGCTGCGGCGCGAGCTCGCGGCGGCGGGGCACCAGTTCCGGACCGAGAGCGACACCGAGGTCGTGCTGCGCGCCTACCTCGCGTGGGGCGTCGGCATGCTGGAGCGGCTGAACGGCATGTACGCGTTCGCGATCTGGGACAGCCGCACCGAGGAGCTGCTGCTCGTGCGCGACCGGCTGGGGATCAAGCCGCTCTTCTACTACCCGCTGCCGAGCGGCGTGCTCTTCGGCTCCGAGCCGAAGGCGATCCTCGCGAACCCGCTGGCGAAGCGCAGGATCGACGAGATGGGGTTCTGCGGCTTCCTCATCGGGTCGCCGCGGCCGGGACGCACGCCGTTCAGCGGCCTGCACGACCTCGAGCCCGGCCACTACGTGCGCCTCACGCGCGTGGGCCTGAGCCACACCGAATACTGGCGGGTGCAGTCGCGCCCGCATGCGGACGACCTCGAGACGACCGTGGCGACGGTCCGCGAACTCGTGCACGACATCGTCGGGCGCCAGCTCGTCGCGGACGTGCCGCGCTGCGTCCTGCTGTCGGGGGGCATCGACTCGAGCGCGATCACCGCCGTCGCGCGCACGCGCTCGCGCGCGAATCGCCGGGCGAGCGGATCCGCTCGTTCTCGGTCGACTTCGCCGGCTACGCCGACAACTTCCGCCCCGACTACAACCGCGACACGCCTGACCAGCCGTACGCGCACGCGGTCGCCGAGAGCGTCGGCTCGATCCACGAGGACATCGTGCTCGCCACCGAGGATCTGTCCGCCCCGGAGACACGCGCGGCCGTCCTGCACGCGTGGGACCTGCCCTACCACCTCGGCGACATGGACATCTCCTCTACCTGCTTTTCAAGGCGATCAGCCGCCACTCGACGGTCGCGCTGTCCGGCGAGGGCGCAGACGAGGTGTTCGGCGGCTACCCGTGGATCCACGACGCGAAGGCGCTCGAGCTGCCGATCTTCCCGTGGATGGCGCCGGCGGTCTACAGCGGCCCACCACCGCTGTTCAGCCTGTTCAGCCCGGAGCTGATCGGGCGCCTCCAGCTCGGCCAGTACCTGCTCGACTTCTACAGCGACTCGCTCGCCGAGGTCCCGCGGCTTGACGGCGAACAGGGTAAGGAGCGCCGGATGCGCGAGGTGATGTACCTGCACCTGACCCGGTGGCTGCGCCTGCTGCTCGACCGCAAGGACCAGATGAGCATGGCGTCCGGGCTCGAGGTTCGCGTCCCGTTCTGCGACCACCGGTTCGTCGAGTACGTCTTCAACGCGCCGTGGTGGATGAAGACGTCGGACGGCCACGAGAAGAGCCTGCTCCGCCAGGCTGTCGCTGACATCGCGCCGGAGATGGCGCTGAACCGCCGCAAGGCGGGGTTCCCCGCGACGCAGGACGCGGAGTACGACCTCGGCCTCAAGGCCGAGCTCAACCGCATCGTCAACGACGGCGACGAGCCGGCGCGCCCTCTGCTCGACCTGGAGGCGGCGCGCGTCGCGGTCGAGGAGCCGGTGGAGGAGGCGACGTCGAGCTTCCCGCGGCTGCGGCTCGAGAGCGCGGTGCGGACGAACCTGTGGCTCAAGGAGTACGAGGTCGACGTCGGCGCGCTGTGAGTGACTCCGAGGTCCTGATAGTCGGCGCCGGGCCCGCGGGGCTCGCCACCGCCTGGGCGCTCGAGCGCGCGGGTGTGCGGCCGCGGATCGTGGAGCGCGCGGACCGCGTGTGCTCGAGCTGGTACGGCCACTACGAGAGCCTGCGGCTCAACTCGCCCCGGCGCTGGTCGTCGCTGCCGGGCGCGGTCATGGAGCGGCGGCTCGGCCAGTGGGTCCGACGCGACGACTTCATCGAATACGTCACGCGCTACGCGCGCCGGCTGCGGACCGAGGTGGAGCTGGGCGTCGAGGTTGGGCGTGTCGATCGCGACGGCGACGGCTGGCGCGTCGAGAGCTCGAGCGGACCGCTGCACGCATCGAACGTCGTCGTCGCGACCGGCCTCAACGCGAGCGCGTACACCCCGCGCTGGCCGGGACGCGACTCGTTCGCGGGCGAGCTGCTGCACGCGACGGAGTACCGCAACGCGGAGCCGTTCCGAGGCCGCGACGTGCTCGTCGTCGGCATCGGCGCCAGCGGGATGGACATATCGGTCGACCTCGCGCGCAACGGTGCGGGCCGCGTCCGCGTCGCCGTCCGCAACCCGCCCGTGATCTTCCGGCGGACGCCGGCGATCGCGCCGATGGTCCTGCTCATGAAGTACGTCGGCACCAGCGCGCGCCTCACCGACGCGCTCACGCTCCTGCAGCACCGGCTGACGTGGGGCGACCTCGAGCGCCACGGGATCCCGGCGCCGACCGAGGGGCTCGCGACGGCGATGGCGAAGCGGACACACGCCGGCACGATCGACGCCGGCCTCGTGAGCGCCGTGAAGAAGGGCGCGATCGAGATCGTCTCCGCGGTCGAGGGCTTCGACGGGCCAGACGTGGTGCTGCGCGACGGTCGCATCGCGCCCGACGCGGTCATCGCCGCGACTGGGCAGCGCCCCGGCCTCGGCGCGCTGGTCGGGCACCTGCCCGTTGTCGGCGCCGACGGCCGCCCGTGCGTCCACGGCGGCGCGGCCGCCGCAGCCGCGCCGGGGCTTCACTTCATCGGCTACCGCATCCCGCCGGGGCAGCTTCCGGACATGCGCTTCGACGCGCGCGCGATCGCGCGCGCGGTCCGCGGTCGACGCGCGAGGGGTGCGCTGAAACCGGCAAGCGGCGGCGACGACGGCCTACGCGCGGTGCCGCGACAAGGTTGTCGAACTCCAGCGGCCTGAGCTGCGAATCGTCGTGCGCCAACCTCGCCACGACCGCGGGCGACTCAGTCGACGCATGGAAGGAGGCGAGGATGCGGCTTCGGGGGCCACGACCCCGGCGGGCTAGGCTCTCCGTCCTCCCATGATCAGCACGAACCAGTTCAAGAACGGCAATCACATCGAGGTCGACGGCACCGTCTTCAAGGTGATGGAGTTCCAGCACGTCAAGCCGGGCAAGGGCGGGGCCTTCGTGCGGACGAAGCTGCGGCGCGCCCAGGACGGGGCGGTCATCGACCGGACGTTCCGCGCCGGCGAGAAGTTCCGTGCCGTGCGGACCGAGGCGCGCAAGATGCAGTTCCTCTACGCCGACGGGACCGACGCGCACTTCATGGACGCCGAGTCCTACGAGCAGCTCGCGATCCCCGAGGCGTCGCTCGCCGACAAGCTGCGCTGGACGAAGCCCAACGACGAGGTCGACGTGCTGTTCATCGACGAGAAGCCGGCGGACCTCCAGCTTCCGTCCTCCGTCGAGCTCGACGTCGCCGAGACGGAGCCGGGGCTGCGCGGCGACACCGCGTCGGGCGGCGGCAACAAGCCGGCGACGCTCGAGACCGGCGCGACGATCCAGGTGCCGCTGTTCGTCAACGTCGGCGATCGCGTCAAGGTGCAGACGGAGACCGGCCAGTACATGTCGCGCGCCTAGCCGCGTGGCCAGGCGGTCAGACCAGCGCAGGGCGGCGGCGTTCGCCCTGTACCAGCAGTCGGTGACGAACCGGGCGCTCGACGACGTCCTCGGCCGCGACGCGTCGCCGTTCACCCGGACGCTCGCGCACGCCGCCGACGACTACGGCGAGGAGCTCGATGCGCTGATCGCCCGGCACGCGCGCGGGTGGTCGCTGGAGCGGATCGCGCCGCTGGAGCGCTCGATCATGCGGCTCGCCCTGCTCGAGATGGTCCATCCCGACGTCGCCCCCGGCGAGAGCCCGATCCCGCCGGAGGGCGCGATCGACGAGGCGGTGGAGACGGCCAAGCGGTTCTGCGGCGCCGAGGCCCCCGGCTTCGTCAACGGCATCCTCGACGCCGCCCTCCAGGAGATCCGCGCCGCCGGCGCGAAGCCGACGGGCTAGCCTCTGCGCCCATGGTTGAGGACGAGCTCGACACCCTCATCGACCAGCTCGAGCGCGCGGCCGAGCAGCTGCGCTCCGGCGACCTGTCGCAGGACGCCGCCGCGGGGCTCGTCGAGGACTGCGCCGCGCTGGCCGGGCGCGCCGGCGCCGAGCTCGAGCGACGCTCGCGCGCGGCGGCGCAGGAGCCGCTGCCGGGCCAGGACTCGCTGCTCTGATCCCGCGCCGCGCACTCGCGCCGGCCCTCATGGTGCTCGCAGCCGCGGTCGCGGCGGCGCCGGCGCAGGCAGACGCGCTCGGGCTGAAGCGGATCGGGCGCTTCGCGGAGCCCGTGTACGTCACCGGCGCGCCCGGCGCGCCCGGCAAGCTCTTCGTCGTCGAGCGCCGGGGACGCATCCGCGTCGTCGAGCGCGGCCGGGTCCGCCGCCGCCCGCTGCTCGACATCCGCGACGAGGTCCTCATCCGCTCGCGCTCGGAGCTGAGCGACCAGCGCGGGATGCTCTCGGTCGCGTTCGCCACCCCGCGGCGCTTCTACGTCTTCTTCGTCGACCGCCGCGACCGCATCCGCGTCGACGAGTTCGACGGCGCGCGCCGCCGGACGCTGCTGACGGTCCCCGACGCGGGCCGCGTCCACCACGGCGGCCAGCTCGCCTTCGGCCCCGACGGGCTGCTCTACGTCGGCGTCGGCTTCACCGACGAGGACGACGCGCCGCAGGACCCGCTCGACCCGCGCGGCAAGATCCTCACGCTCGACGTCACGCAGGACGCGCCGGCGCCGCAGGTCTTCGCGTCGGGCATGCGCAACCCGTACCGCTTCAGCTTCCACGGCCGCCGGCTCCACGTCGCCGACGTCGGCGGCGACCACGCCGAGGAGGTGACGGTCCTCGACGCGCCCGGCGGGAACCTCGGCTGGCCGATCTTCGAGGGCAACGCACGGCAGGAGCGGGGCGAGGTGGCGGGCTACGTCGCGCCGCGGATCGTGCACCGCCACTCCCGCGGCTGGTGCTCGATCGTCGGCGGCTACGTGCACCGCGGCCGCTACTTCTACGGCGACGTCTGCAATGGGTGGGTCTACGCCGGAGGGCGGCGGACGTCCCTGATCGTCCGCTACCTCGTCTCGTTCGGCCGCGACACGCGCGGCCGGCTCTACGCGGTGAGCCTCTACGGGCCCGTCTACCGCGTGACGCCCTAGGTGTAGTTCCTGAGGACGTTGTTCATCCGGGCCTCCTTGGAGGCTGGTGGTTGTCGAGGCCGCCAGTTCCAAGGAGGACACCGGATGAAGTTGCACGCTAGAGCACGGCTCAGCCTGATCCGTCGCGAGGAGATGGTCGCGATGGTGCTCGAGCAGGGCCGGTCGATCGCGCAGGCCGCCGAGGCGGCCGGAGTGAGCGACCGGACGTGCTCGAAGTGGGTGCGTCGATTCGAGGCCGAGGGCGAGCTCGGTTTGCTGGATCGTTCGTCGGCGCCACGGACGGTGGCCAACCGCACCGACGAGCGGCGCGTCGAGGCGATCGCGGCGTTGCGGCGGTTGCGGATGACCTGCTCGGGACTTACACCTAGGGCTGCCCGCCCGGCAGCGTGGCGGTCGACAGCCAGAACTCGCGGATCGACCGCGCGGTGTCGACGAGCCGGTCGAGCCCGAGCGGCTTGCGCACGTAGGAGTTCGCGCAGTGGCGGTAGGCGAACTCGACGTCGTGCGGCGCCGACGACGTGGTCAGCACGATCACCGGGATCTCGCGCATGGTGTCGTCGCAGTTCATCTCCGACAGCACGGCGCGGCCGTCCTTGCGGGGGAGGTTGAGGTCGAGCAGCATCAGGTCGGGGGCCGGGCCCCGGCGCAGCCGGGCCAGGGCGAGCTCGCCGTCGGTCACGACCTCGACATCGGCGACGATGCCGGCCTCGGTCAGCGCCTGGCGGATGAGCATCGCGTCGGGCGCGCTGTCCTCGACGAGCAGGATCGACGTCACGCGACGACCTTAGAGCCCGCGGCCGCGTGCGTGCCGGTGCCAGTGCGGACGCGCGCCGGCAGCGTGAACACGAACACGCTGCCGCCGGCGTTGCCCGGCTCGACCCAGATCCGCCCACCGTGACGCTCCACGATCCGCTTGACGAGCGCGAGGCCGATGCCGGTGCCCGGGAAGTCGGCCGCGGGGTGCAGCCGCCCGAACATCTTGAAGATCGCCTCGGCCTGTCCCGGCTCGACGCCGATCCCGTTGTCGGCCACCGCCACGCGCCACTCGCCGTCCACCTCGGCCGCGGAGACGTGGACGACCGGCTCGACCCCTGGTGCGGTGAACTTGATCGCGTTGCCCAGCAGGTTCTGGAAGACCTGGGTGAGCTGACCGCGCTCGCCGAGGACGCCGGGGAGCGGGTCGCTCGTGATCTCCGCGCCCGCGTCGTCGATGGCGCGCCCGAGCCACGCGCGCGCCTCGGCGAGGACGTCGTCGAGGTCGACCGGGTCCTCGCGCAGCGGCGTGCGCCCGACGCGCGAGTACAGGAGCAGGTCGTCGATGAGCTGCTGCATCCGCTCGACGCCGTCGCCCATGTACCGGATCATCTCGTCCGCGTCGTCGTCGAGCCGGCCGCGGTAGCGCGCGCCCAGGAGCTGGCTGAACCCGGCGACCGTGCGCAGCGGCTCGGACAGGTCGTGCGACGCGGCGTAGGCGAACTGCTCGAGGTCGGCGTTCGAGCGCTCGAGCTCCGCGGCGCGCTCCTCGAGGCGCACGCGGCTGCCCTCGAGCTCCATGTTGGCGGTGCGCAGCCTGTGGCGGGCGAGCAGCAGCCGCCGGATGAGCACCGCGACGCCGAGGAGCGCGAGCCCGCCCATCGCGAGGATCAGCCACGGCGTCCAGCGCGACCAGCCCGACGCCGTGGCGTACAGCGTGCTCCGCGGCACGCCGGCGGCGATCCGCCAGCGGCTCGCGGGGATCGAGGCGGCGGCGAAGAGCCGCTGCTCGCCGGTGGTGGGAGCGACGAACTCGCCGCTGCGCTCCGTGAGCGCCTCCTTGACGAGCTCCGGCGCCGGCTTGAGACCCGCGGGCGCGTTGACCGACGAGACGACGGCGGCGTTCGCGTCGAACACCCACACGCGGCCGCCCTCGCCCTGCGGGACCGGCGCGAGCGAGCCCGCGAGGAACTCGCGGTAGACCTCGGCGGGCACGGCGGTGACGAGGACGCGGCGGCCCTCGCGCGCCGGGAACATGATCGCGGACTCGACGACGCCGCCCTCCTCGACGTCCCCCAGCTCGTAGCCGGCCCGCGTCGTCAGCGCGTTGCGCACGAGCTGCGGCTCGGCGGCGAGGCGGTCGGCGGTGCCCGCCGGCGTGCCGCTCGATGTGGCCAGCGCCTTCCCCGCCTCGTCGAGCACGACGACGTAGCGGGAGTTGCCGCGGCGCAGGAACGCGTCGAGGTCGCGGCGCGTGACGCGGTCGCCGAAGCGCTGCACCGCCTGCTCGCGCGAGCCGGTGAAGGCGACGCCGAGCAGCGAGCCGATGAGCGCGCCCGCGACGTCGACACGATCGGCGTAGCGCTCACGCAGCTCCTCGCGCTGCTCGTTCTGGCTGTTGGCGAGCAGCCACGCGGCGAGGCCGACGGCGCCGAGCGCGAGCACGATCAGCGCCAGCGCCGGCCACGTCGCGTCGCCGGATGAGCGGAGCCGCTTCACCTCCTGGATTATGCTCGCCCGCGGCCTTGACCGCGTCTGTCTACCCAGACCACCTCCGCGCGCGCGTCGAGGACTACCTCTGCGAGCTGCGGTTCTCCGACGACGCGGAGACCGCCGGCCTGGAGGAGGCGATGCGCTACTCGCTGCTCGCCGGGGGCAAGCGGATCCGCCCCGTGCTCGCGCTCGCCACCGCCCGCGCGACGGGCCGCGGCGAGGACTCCGTGCTCCCGCTGGCCGCCGCCATCGAGCTCATCCACACGTACTCGCTCATCCACGACGACCTGCCGGCGATGGACGACGACGACCTGCGCCGCGGGCGCCCGACCAACCACAGGACCTTCGGCGAGGACGTCGCGATCCTGGCCGGCGACGCGCTGTACGCCGAGGCGTTCCGGCACGCGCTCCACCTCCAGCCCGGCGAGCCGCGCGACGTCATGGCCGCGCTGAGCGAGCTGGCGGCGGCGACCGGCGTCAACGGGATGGTCGGTGGGCAGTACCTCGACGTGACCGGGGCCGACGCCGACCTGCGCCGCCTGCACGGGCTGAAGACCGGGCGCCTGATCGGGGCGTCCGTCGAGTGCGTACTGCTCGTACACGGGATGCCCAGCGCCGCCTACCGCACCTTCGCCGACGAGCTCGGCGTGCTCTTCCAGATCGTCGACGACATCCTCGACGTCACCGGGACGGACGCGGCGCTCGGCAAGCCGAGCGGCAGCGACGAGCGCCACGGCAAGCGCACGTACGTCAGCGAGTTCGGGCTCGAGCGGGCGCGTACACTGGCCCGTCAGTCCCACGACCGCGCCCGCGAGGCCCTCGCGCGCGCCGCCGGCGGGGGCGAGGGCTCCACCGCGGAGCTCGAGCAGATCACCGACTTCATCGCCACCCGCACCTCATGACCCGGATCCTCGATCGCATCGACGCGCCCAGGGACCTCCACTCGCTCTCCGAGGAGGAGCTCGAGCAGGTCGCCCAGGAGGTGCGCGAGCACATCATCGACACGGTCGGCGAGATCGGCGGCCACTTCGGCGCGAACCTCGGCACGTGCGAGCTGGCGGTCGCGCTGCACTCGCTGCTCGACTCGCCGCGCGACAAGATCCTGTGGGACGTCGGGCACCAGGCCTACCCGCACAAGGTCCTCACCGGCCGCCGCGACGAGCTGGCGACGATCCGCCAGTACGAGGGCCTCGCCCCGTTCTGCTCGATCTTCGAGAGCGAGCACGACATCATGGGCGCCGGCCACGCCTCGACGTCGATCGGCTACGCCGTCGGCATCAAGGAGGGCATGCGCCGGCGCGGCGAGACCGACGCCGGGAAGGTCGTCGCGGTCATCGGCGACGGCGCGATGACGGGCGGCGTCGCCTTCGAGGCGATCCATCAGGCCGGCGGCCTGGGCACGCCGATCGTCGTCGTCCTCAACGACAACGGCATGTCGATCGCGCCCAACGTCGGTGCGATGTCGCAGTACTTCAACCGCGTGCGCCTCAACCCGAAGCTGTGGCACGCGCGGGAGTCGGTCGAGCACAAGCTGACCGAGCTCCCCGGCGGGATCGGCGCCGCGTTCGAGCGGCTCGGCCCGCAGCTCAAGGAGTCGATCAAGGCGTTCTGGGCGCCGGGGCTCTTCTGGGAGGAGCTCGACTGGGCCTACATCGGCGTCGTCGACGGGCACGACACGCGCGCGCTGCGCGGCGCGCTGTCGAAGGCGCTCGAGGCGGGGCGGCCGGTGGTCGTCCACACCGCGACGGTGAAGGGCAAGGGCTTCGCTCCGGCCGAGGACGGCGGCCTCGAGGGAATGGAGAAGTGGCACGCCGCCAAGCCGAAGTCGATCGTCAACCGCGCCGAGGCGCCGAAGGTCGTGCCGGCGCGCGACGCCAACCCGGCGCCGGCCCAGTGGACCCAGGTGTTCGGCAAGGCGCTCGTCGAGGAGGCGCGCCGCGACGAGCGCGTCGTCGGCATCACCGCGGCGATGAACACCGGCACCGGCCTCGACCATCTCCAGAAGGCGCTGCCCGAGCGCTACTTCGACATCGGCATCGCCGAGCAGCAGGCGATCCTGTTTGCGGCGGGGCTCGCGCTCGAGGGCGCCAAGCCGGTCGCGGCGATCTACTCCACCTTCCTCCAGCGCGCGTACGACCAGATCGTCCACGACGTCTGCCTCCAGAAGCTGAACGTCACGTTCGTCATGGACCGGGCGGGGCTCGTCGGCGACGACGGGCCGACGCATCACGGGGTGTTCGACATCGCCTACCTGCGGTGCCTGCCGCACATCACCCTGATGGCGCCGCGCGACGAGGCGATGCTGGTGACCATGCTGCGCACGGCGCTGGCGTACGACGACGGCCCGGTCGCGCTGCGCTACCCGCGCGGCGCCGCGGTCGGCGTCCCGCTGCCCGAGTCGCCGCGGCCGATCGAGGTCGGCACGGGCGAGCTGCTGCGCGAGGGGTCGCGGGTCGCGCTGATCGGCTACGGGACCGGGGTGGACGTCTCGCTGGAGGCGGCCGACCTGCTCGCCTCGCAGAGCGGGCTCGACGTGACGGTCGCCGACGCGCGGTTCGCCAAGCCGATCGACCAGGCGCTGCTCGCCCAGCTCGCGGCCGAGCACGAGCTGCTCGTCACCGTGGAGGAGGGCGTCCTCGCCGGTGGCTTCGGCTCGGCGGTGTTGGAGACGCTGTCGGACTCGGGGCTCGAGATGCCGCGCGTCCTGCGCGTCGGGCTGCCGGACCGGTTCGTGACGCACGGCAAGCCGGCGCTGCTGCACCGCGAGGTCGGGTTCACGGGGAAGGCGGTCGCCGAGCGGATCCTGTCCGCGGTCGGGTCGTCGGCTTCGCTGTCGCCGACGGCGTAGCGGCTCGGCGCTCCGCGCGGATCGTGGTCCGGGCCCTGGAACTGCTCGGTGAGGGAAGAGGGGTCGTTCCTGCGCCCAGGCCGTGACAACGCAACACTCGCCGCGTGACCAGCGGTCAGTGTCGAGTTGGTCGTCCTATAGACATCAAACTCGACACTCGCCGCCGTGGGGCCGCCGAGTGTCGCCTTGTGGGACGACCGCTGCTGCCGCGCGAACCCGGGTCCAGCGGACAGTCCTCGTCTCCCTCGCTGAGCAGTCAGCGACGAAATCGGACCCAGACCGAGTCCGCACGGGGCGCCACCCACGGCCACCCAAAAAGAAACGGCCCGCCTGGGCAGGCGGGCCGTTTCGGGAGGAGAGATACTGCTATGTGATCTCTGAGGTAAGTCTGGGGTCACCGCGCGGAGTAGCGCGTGACGAGGATGAGCGCGAGCTGGGCGACCGCGGCGGCGGCGAAGAGGACCGCGGCGCGGGCGTCGCCGGCGGCGGCGAGGATCGTGGCCGCAGCGGCGAGGCCGAGCGTGACGCCCTGGTCGGCGGCCAGGTGGGCGCCGAGGTTGATCGAGTCGTTGCCGGTCCCGGCGTCGAGCGACTGGAGCGCCAGGCCGACCACGAGCACGCCGGCGATCACGCCGGCGAACGCGGCGGCGGTCGACATGCCGAGGGCGAACGGAGCCATTCCGAGCAGCAGGCCGACGAGGAGCTCGAGGGCCGAGTGGATCGGGAGGGGGATGAGGCGGAGGGTGGTCATGCAGTGGTCATTGTGGCCGGTTGACTGGCCAGTCAATGTGCGTTGCTTCACAGAACGCGCTCGTCCGGCACACTTCGCGGCTGCCATGACCCGGGTCCGACTCGACACGCTCCTCGCCGAGCGCGGCCTGTTCTCGTCGCGGTCGCGCGCGGCGGCGTCCGTCGTGGCCGGCGAGGTCCTCGTGGGGCCGGAGCGGCGGCGCGCGGCGCGGCCCGCGCAGCTCGTCGCGCCCGACGTCCCGGTCGCGCTGGCCGAGGCCGAGCGGTTCGTCTCGCGGGGCGGGCGCAAGCTCGCGAACGCGCTCGACGAGCTCGGCGTCGACGTCTCCGGGCGGCTCGCGCTCGACGTCGGCGCCTCCACCGGCGGCTTCACTGACGTCCTTCTCCGCCGCGGCGCCGCGGCGGTCGTGGCCCTCGACGTCGCGGAGGACGAGCTCGACCCGGCGCTGCGCGCCGACCCGCGCGTCCACGCCCTCGGCGGCGTCAACGCGCGGAGCCTGACGCCGGAGCGGCTCCCGTTCTCCCCCGACCTCCTCGTCGTCGACGTCTCGTTCATCTCGGCCGCGAAGGTCCTGCCGGCGGTGCTCGCGTGCCTCGCGCCGCGCTTCGACGCGCTCGTGATGGTCAAGCCCCAGTTCGAGGTCGGGCCGGAGCGCGTCGGCAAGAACGGCGTCGTCCGCGACGCGGACGACCGGCGCGCGGCGCTGCTCATGGTGGCGCGCTCGGCCGGCGCGGCGGTGCTCGGCTTCGCGTCGAGCGGCCTGCCGGGGCCGAAGGGCAACCGCGAGACGTTCGTCTGGCTCGCCGAGCGCGGGCGGGGCGGGGCGGTCGCCGACCTCGACGCGGCGGCCCTGGCGGTGGAGCCGTGAGCAGCGCGCTCGTCATGACCCACCGCGTCGTCGCCGACACCGGGTGCGCGATCGAGCCGCTGATCGCCGAGGCGCGCGAGGCGGGCTTCGAGCTTCGGTTCGACCCCGAGGAGACGAGCAAGCACGGCCTCGAGGCGCGGGAGGGGGTGGTGGTGGACGCCGACGACGGCGGCGTCGACCTGTGCGTCGTGCTGGGCGGCGACGGGACGATCCTGCGCGCGCTGCGCCGGTTCGCCGGCACGGGCATCCCCGTCTTCGCGATCAACTTCGGCGAGGTCGGCTTCCTCGCCACCGTCGAGCCCGACGACATGCGCGCGGGCTTCAAGCGGGCGTTCGCGCGCGAGTTCGAGGTGCTGCGGCTGCCCGCGGTGATGCTCGACGGCCTGGACGGCGAGAAGGCGGCGATCAACGACGTGTCGATCCACCGCAAGGTGGGCGAGCGCGTCGCCCAGCTCGCGTACGCGATCGGCGACGCCGAGCTTGGGTCGGTGCGCTGCGACGGCCTGGTGATCGCGACGCCGGCGGGGTCGACGGGCTACAACCTCGCGAACGCGGGCCCGGTGATGGCGTGGGGCGTCGAGGGCTTCGCGGTCTCGTTCATCGCCCCGCACTCGCTGACCGCGCGCGCGCTCGTGGTCTCGCCCACCGACACGCTGACGGTGCACAACCACGGCCGCGACGTGGTCGACGTCATCGTCGACGGGCGCCCGATCGGCGAGCTGCCGCCGGGGGACGCGGTCACCGCGACCTTCCGCAACGACGTGGCGTGCCTCGCGCAGGTGGCGGGGACGTCGTTCTACCAGCGTCTGCGCCAGAAGTTCGGCCGTCTGTCGCAGTAGACGCGCGGATCGGACGCGCATCTGCACGATCGCGGCCGGTCCGTCGGGTCGCGCTGCCACCGTTGGGCGCGTGCTGCTGGAGCTGCGAGCCGAGAACCTCCTCCTGATCGAGCGGGCCGAGCTGCGCCTCGGGCCGGGGCTGAACGTGCTCACGGGCGAGACCGGGGCGGGGAAGACGATGCTCGCCCACGCGCTCGACCTGCTGCTCGGCGGCAAGCCGCGCTCGGGGATCGTGCGCCCAGGCGCGGCCGAGGCGTGGGTCGAGGGCGTCTTCGAGCTGCCCGACGCGCTGCGCGGCGAGCTGGGGGAGCGGTTGCCGGCCGGCGCCGAGGAGGTCGTGCTGGCGCGGCGCGTGTCGAGCGAGGGGCGCTCGCGCGCGTACGTGTGCGGGCGCAGCGCGACGGCGGGGGACCTGCGCGACCTGGCGGCGACGCTCGTCGCGTTCTACGGTCAGCACGAGCACCGGCGGCTGACGCTGGCGTCCGCGCAGCTCGACCTGCTCGACGGCTTCTGCGGCGAGCGACACCTCGTCGTGCGGCGCGACTGCGCGGCCGCCCACGCGCGCGTGCGGGAGCTGGAGGCGTCGCTGGAGGGCCTGGTGGAGCGGGCGGGCGCGCGCGACCGCGAGCTGGACCTGCTCGAGTTCGAGCTGGCCGAGATCGAGGAGGCGTCGCCGTCGGAGGACGAGGAGGCGGAGCTGGTCGCCGAGCGGGGGCGATTGCGGTACCTCGAGGCGCTGCGGGCGGCGTCGCTCGGGGCGGCGGAGGCGCTCGACGGCGAGGGCGCCGACTTCGGCGGGGGCGGGGGCGGGGGCGCCGGGGTGGCCGCCGTGCTCGCCGGCGCCGAGCGCGGGCTCGACGCGGTCGCGGGCGTCGATGCGGCGCTCGACCCGCTCGCCGAGCGGCTGCGGGCGGTCGCCGTCGAGGCGGGCGACCTGGCCGGCGAGCTGCGCCGCTACGGCGAAGGGCTCGAGGGCGAGCCCGGCCGCCTGGAGGCGGTCGAGGAGCGGCTGGCCGCGCTGGATCGGCTGAAGCGCAAGCACGGCGGCACGATCGCGGCGGTGCTCGCGCACGCCGAGCGCTGCCGCGAGCGCCGCGACGAGCTGGCGAACGCCGAGGTGGCGCTCGAGGAGGCGACGGCCGCGCTCGAGCGGGCGCGGGCCGAGCGGGCCGAGCGGGCGGCGGCGCTCCGCAAGGCGCGGCTGAAGGCGGCGCCGAAGCTCGCTCAAGGCGTGCGGGCGCGACTCGCCGACCTGGCGATGGACGGCGCCGCGTTCGAGGTCGCCGTCGCCGAGCGCGAGCCGGGGCCGACCGGCGCCGACGCGGTCGAGCTGTTGATCGCGCCGAACCCGGGCGTCCCGGCGGCGCCGCTGCGCGACATCGCGTCGGGCGGCGAGCTGTCGCGGGTGATGCTCGCGCTGCTCGGCACCGCCAACGACGGCGGCGAGGCGACGCTCGTCTTCGACGAGGTCGACGCGGGCGTCGGCGGCCAGACCGCGCGGTCGGTCGGCGAGCAGCTCCGCGCGCTGGGGGAGGGCCGGCAGGTCGTCTGCATCACCCACCTGCCGCAGATCGCGTCGCTGGCCGGTCGTCACTTCTCGATCGCCAAGGACATCTCGGTCGAGCCCGCGCTGACGACCGTGACCGAGCTCGGCGAGCGCGAGAAGGTCGAGGAGCTGGTGCGGATGCTCGGCGCCGACGACACCGACCTCGCCGCGCGCCGCCACGCGCAGGAGTTGCGCAAGGCGGCGTGAAGTGAGTGAGCGGCACGGCGCCGGGACCGAACCTTCGCGGCGTGGCGCACGTCCAATGGGTAGCGGCGCAGCGAACACCCTCAAGAAGCGCCCCCGCCGGACCGATCAAGAGACCAGAGCGATGACCGAGAACCCCCGCCGACTCAACGCCCGCTCCGCCCCCGGTGCTCTCCTGATCGAGCACTGCGACGTGCCCGCCGACATGACGCTCGGCGAGTGGCGCCGAGCCTGCGCCGCCGAGCGCCGCGCAGCCGACGACGGCGCCCCCGGCGGGCCCGTGCGCCGCGGCCTGCGCCGCCTCTTCCGCGGCTGAGCCTCTTTTCCCGCTCCTTGCGGCTCGCCTCCCCGGCGCCGTCCGCGGGCGGGGGTACGGTGAAGCTCGTCCGGCAACGCCTACACTCGAGAGCGCTCCATGTCCGAACGGAAGACCCGATACATCTTCGTCACAGGCGGCGTCGTGTCCTCGCTCGGCAAGGGCATCGCGGCCTCCTCGATCGGGCGCCTCCTCGTCTCTCGCGGCCTCAGCGTCGGCCTCCAGAAGTTCGACCCGTACATCAACGTCGATCCCGGGACGATGTCGCCGTACCAGCACGGCGAGGTCTTCGTCACCGAGGACGGCGCGGAGACCGACCTCGACCTCGGCCACTACGAGCGCTACACGGACGCGAACACGACGCGCGCCTCGAACGTCACCGCCGGCGGCGTCTACAACTCGGTCATCCGCCGCGAGCGCCGCGGCGACTACCTCGGGGCGACCGTCCAGGTCGTCCCGCACATCACCGACGAGATCAAGCACCGCATCAAGCTGATCGCGGAGTCGAGCGACGTCGACGTCGTGATCACGGAGATCGGCGGCACCGTCGGCGACATCGAGTCACTCCCGTTCCTCGAGGCCATCCGCCAGTTCCCGGTCGACGTCGGCAGGCGCAACTGCATGTTCATCCACCTGACGCTCGTGCCCTACATCGGCCACGCCGGCGAGCTGAAGACCAAGCCGACGCAGCACTCGGTCAACGAGCTGCGCCGCATCGGCATCCAGCCGGACATGCTCATGTGCCGCAGCGAGTCCGGGCTCTCGAACGACATCCGCAAGAAGATCGCGCTGTTCGCGAGCCTGCCGATCGAGGCCGTCGTGTCGGCCTACGACGTCGACAACATCTACAAGGTGCCGCTCGCCTACCACGAGCAGGGCGTCGACGACCAGATCCTCGAGACGCTCGGCCTCGAGGCGCCGCCCGCCGCGCTCGAGGGGTGGCGCGAGCTGATCACGCGCGCCGAGGGCACCGACGAGACGGTCCGGATCGCCCTGGTCGGCAAGTACGTCAAGCTCGAGGACGCCTACCTCTCGGTGTCGGAGTCGCTGCGCCACGCGGGCTACGCCCACGGCGCGAAGATCGACATCGAGTGGATCGACTCCGAGGACCTCGAGGACCCCGCGGTGATCGAGCGCCTGCGCCGCGCAGACGGCGTGCTCGTCCCCGGCGGGTTCGGCGGCCGCGGCATCGAGGGCAAGATCCGCGCCGCGCGCGTCGCCCGCGAGGACGGCATCCCGTACCTGGGCATCTGCCTCGGCATGCAGATCGCGGTGGCCGAGTTCGCCCGCCACGTCGCCGGCATGGACGGCGCCAACTCGACCGAGTTCGACCCCGAGACGCCGTTCCCGGTGATCGACCTGCTGCCCGAGCAGAAGGAGGTCGCCGACATGGGCGGCACCATGCGGCTCGGCGCGGACCCGATCAAGCTCCACGAGGGCACCCGGGCGCGGGAGATCTACGGCGAGGCGGTCATCTACGAGCGCCACCGCCACCGCTACGAGGTCAACAACCTCCTGCGCAAGAAGCTCGAGGCCTGCGGCCTGGTCGTCAGCGGCACGTCGCCCGACGAGCGGCTCGTCGAGGCCGTCGAGCTGCGCGACCACCCGTTCTACGTCGCGTCGCAGTTCCACCCCGAGTTCAAGTCGCGCCCCGAGCGCCCCGCGCCGCTGTTCCGCGAGTTCATCGGCGCCTCGCTCCAGCACGCGCGCGACCGGGTGAACACGGGGCGCTTCGAGCGCTCCTCGCCGCTCGCGGAGTGACCGCGCGGGCGTCGGCCGCCGAGGGCGAGCGGCTGAACGCCCTCTTCGCCGAGCTGTGCGCCATCCCGAGCCCGTTCGGCCGCGAGCGCGCGGTCGCCGACCGCGTCGCCGCCGAGCTGCGGGCGATCGGGCTGAACGTCGAGGAGGACGGGGCGGCGGCGCAGGCCGGCGCCGAGTGCGGCAACCTGCTGGCGCGCGCCGGCACGGGGGAGGGCCCCGACGGCGTGCTGCTCTGCGCCCACCTCGACACCGTCCCGCACGGCGACGTGCCGATCGAGCCGGTCGTCGTCGAGGACGGGTGGGAGAACGCGAACGCCGCGATCCTCGGCGCCGACAACAAGGCCGCCGTCGCGGTCATGCTCGTCGCGGCGCGCCGGGCGGTCGCCGACGGCCGCCCGCTCGAGCTGCTGTTCACCGTCTCCGAGGAGAACGCGCTGGCCGGCGCCAAGGCGTTCGACGCGTCGAAGCTCGGCTCGGACTTCGGCTACGTCTTCG
>JAUJPF010000053.1 GCA_030447275.1 Solirubrobacteraceae bacterium
GGCGCCGCCCTCGCACGGTCCCCCGTCCTCGAGGAACTGATCCACTGGCTGGTGGCGCGCCGCCATCAGCGCGATGCCGTCGTCGAACACCTGGTTCCACTGGTGGGTCGAATCGGGCAGCAGCTTCGTGGCGTCGGGCGTGAAGAAGATCCCGCCGCCACACATCGCGCCCGCGAAGAAGCCCTTCGAGGCGATCGTGTTCCGGAACTTCGGCGACCGCGGCCAGGTCTTGGCGTTCTCCATCACGCCGCGGTTGTAGTGCATCGGGTTCGCGCTCTGGAGCCGCCACCCGCGCGTCATGTGCGCGACCGAGACGAGCTTCGGCTGGTCCGGGTTGGACGTGTCCCAGACCCGGACCGTCGGGCGGAAGAACCGCCCGCCGTCCGGCTTGACGGGGTCGAGGACGACCATCTTCGGCTCCGCGTAGTCGGAGGTGACCATGCGGCCGATGTCGGGACGCACCTGCACGCCGTGCGGGTTCGCGCACGTGTCGAGCGGCGCCGCCTCGTCCGAGCCGCAGGGCTCCGGGATGCCGCCCGGATTGCCGTTCTGGCGGGCCCCGGGGACTCCCGCGGGAGTCTCGGAGGCCACCACAAGGCCCTTTTGCGCGTCGGGCTTGAAGGTCACGACCTCGCCCGGCGAGCCCGCGAAGTTCGTGTTGGGGCCGCCCATGTAGGTTCCGATGAACCGTCCGTTGCCGGCGTAGTCGTACGCGTCGGGCACCGACCCGTTCGGGGTGTCCTGCGGTGCGATCGTGTTCTTGATCGACACCTCCGGGACCTTCGAGACGTCCATCACGAACGTCGTGTCGTTGAACAGGCCGCCCGCGAGCAGGGGCTGGCCGTCCTCCCACTGGTACTGCATGTGGTGGGGCTCCGCCTCGACGCCCCACGGGGGCGGCAGCTGCACGAAGTTGACGACCTTGGCGTAGTTCGGGTTCGGCGACCCGTCGACGTTGATCTTGCGCGCGTCGATGACCACGAAGGCGTCGAGGCCCGGGACGAACCGGTCCTGGGTGTCGTCGGTGGCCGCCCCCAGCGGGTTCGAGAGCACGCTCTGCGCGTCGTCCTGGGCGGCCTGGGTGTGCTCGTCGGAAGCGTTGGAGTTGCCCGCCCACACCACCACGTACTCGGGCCGCGCCGCAGGGTCGGGGCGCTTGCCGCTCGCCTGCGCCGCGCGCCAGTCCGCCACGACCTTGTCGCGGGTCTCGAGCGCGCCCGGCACCAGGTTGTTCTGCACGCTTGTGGGCCCGGCCTGGTTCGTCACGGACTGGGCGGCCCAGCCGGACGCGATCTGATCCGACGACTGGTCCTCCTGGGCCATGGCGGTCACGCCCGTGGCCGACAGGCCGCAGACGAGAAGCGCCGCCACGAGTGCTTGGAACTTTCTGCGAGTCATCGAGGGCCTCCCTGGTAGTGGGCCACGACGACGTCCATGTCCGTCGGGGTCGTGAAGCGGGCTCCTGCGGTCAGGACCCGGCCGTCCGATAGCAGCGCCGCGTCCTCGGCCTCCTCGCCGTGGGCGCTTGAGTCATTCGTCGCGATGCCGTCGTTGCCGAGCGTCTTGAGCACGTCGGCAGGCGGGAAGACAGCCATGTGGCCCCTCCGCTCACAACGTCCGCTCCACGTCGTGGCCGGGTTCCCCGCGACCATTTCGCGGGGCATACGCCCCCTGCCCATCTACGTACCCCCTCGGAAACGTCGCCCACCAGGCTAGTACCCGAGAACGCGAGTTTCAAGACCACCAAAGAAGAGATCCTGCGCGTCCGCGGGGCACCGACTGCGCGAGAGCTGCCTCACCGTCGTGACGGTCGTGTCCCGGCCACGCAATGTTCCCGCCGCGTTGCGGGCCGCTGGACTGATGCAGAATACTTCCGGTCATGGACCGCCGCTGGAAGGTGCTCATCGTCTCGTCGACGGGCGCGTTCCTCGCGTTCCTCGACGCGACCATCGTCAACATCGCGTTCCCGGACATCCAGCGCTCGTTCCCCGACGCGTCGCTGGCCGACCTCGCGTGGGTCCTCAGCGCCTACAACATCGTCTTCGCGGCGCTGCTCGTCCCGGCCGGCCGGCTCGCCGACCTCGTCGGCCGGCGGCGGATGTTCCTCGGCGGCCTGCTGGGCTTCACGCTCGCGTCGGTCGCGTGCGCGGCCGCCCCGTCGGCCGAGGTGCTGATCGCGGCGCGCGTCCTGCAGGCGATCGGGGCCGCGACGCTGATCCCGACGTCGCTCGCGTTCGTGCTCGCGGAGTTCCCGCTCGCCGAGCGCGCGATGGCGGTCGGGCTGTGGAGCGCCGCGGCGGCGCTGGCCGCGGCGCTCGGGCCGACGGTCGGCGGGCTGCTGATCGAGCTGTCCGACTGGCGCCTGGTCTTCCTCGTCAACGTGCCGATCGGGCTCGCGGCGTGCTGGGCCGGGCTGCGGCTGCTCACCGAGGCCCGCCAGCCGGCGGGCACGCCGTTGCCGGACTTCGCGGGCGCCGTCCTGCTCACGATCGCGGTCGGGGCGCTGTCGCTCGGGATCGTCCAGGGCCCCGACTGGGGGTGGACCGACGCGCGGGTGCTCGGCGCGTTCGCCGTGGCCGTGCTGCTGCTGCCGCCGTTCGTGTGGCGCTCGCTGCGGCACGCGTCGCCGGTGATCGAGCTGACGCTCTTCCGCGTGCGCTCCTTCACCGTCGCGAACGCCGGGACGCTGATCCTGTCGGCGGCGTTCTACGGGATGGTCCTCTGCCACGTCCTGTTCCTGACGACGGTCTGGGGCCACTCCGTGCTCGTGGCCGGCCTGACGATGAGCCCGGCGGCGCTGGTCGGCGCGGTCGTGGCCGGCCCCGCGGGCAAGGTCGCCGACCGGTGGGGCCAGCGCGTGGTCGCCGTGCCCGGGGTCGTCCTCTTCACGCTCGGCAACGTGTGGTTCGCGACCTCGCTCGGGCTGACGCCGGACTTCGTCGGGGAGTGGCTTCCGGGCGCCGTGCTGACCGGAGCCGGCGGCGGTCTCGCGTACCCGTCGCTCGCGAGCGCGGCGGTGGCCGAGCTGCCGGGCAACCGGTTCGCCACCGGCAGCGCGATCAACGCGATGTTCCGCCAGCTCGGGGGCGCGCTCGGGATCTCGATCGTCGTCGCGATCCTCCAGAGCACGGCGCGCGGGGACGGCAGCGACCCGTTCGAGGCGGCGTGGCTCTTCGCGGCGGCCGCCGGCGCGACCTCGCTCGCCGCCGCTGCCGGCATCGGCCGCGTCCGGGCGCGGATCGCCGAGTCGTCGGCGGCCGACGTGACCGTCGCGGCGTCGTCGTAGAGCGACGCGGCGGGGCGCGGCCCGTTCAGCCTCCGAGCGCCTCGGGGCCTTACGGCTTCGTCGAGGTCCGCACCCACGCGCCGTCGCGGAAGAACGTGCCGTCGTGCGTCTGGCCGCCCTGCCCGACGGGCAGCAGTTCGCGGTGAGGAAGCGCGGGGCGAGGAAGACGAACAGCGGCGCGCCGGCTGCGGGGGCGTCGCTGCGCCACGGCGCGAGGAGGGCGTCGGTGAACGGCGGCGGGCGGGGGAGAGACCGCGCGCCGCTTGCACACGACCGACGGCAGGTTCCTCACCGCCGGCGCGAACGGCGCGCTCGCGCCGGCCGGCGCATCGAGTCCCGCGGCGGACTTCGCGGTCGAGGACGCGGGCGGCGACGCGTTCCGGCTGGTCCCGCAGTCCACCGGCGAGGCGGTCGCGACGGTGACGTTCGCGCCGGCGTCCGGGTGCGCCGAGTCCCGGAGGCCGAGCTGCAGGCGGAGGGGACGCCGTCGCGCGGGGCGACCGAGTTCGAGACGGTGGGCGGCATCGTCGGGGGCCCAATGCACTGGATGGCCTTCGGCTACTTCGGCGGACAGTTCGGCTGCGGGCGGCCGTGGCACCCGTACGGCATCACCGCCGCGCTGCCGGACTGCGCCGACAAGGAGGGCCCGCAGGGGACGGCGGCGCCGCTCCAGAACACGCTCAACTACGGCGACCCCGCGCAGCCGCACAGCACCGAGAACTGGCCGACGTTCCCGAACCAGTCCAAGGACAACCTCACCTACGAGGGCATGTACTACCGCTGGGTCGAGCGCGTCTGGAAGGCCGGGATGCGGCTCATGGTCATGGGCGTCAACGAGAACCGCGTGCTGTGCGAGCTCCAGGCCAACCGGTCACCTGCGACAAGGCGCAGATCGACCGCCAGCTCGACGAGATGCACCGCCTCGGGGTGCGCTCGTCGCTGCTGCTCAACAAGTTCGACAACCCGCTCACGGGGGTGCGCTTCGACTCCGGCGCGGCGAGCTACCTCATCAACGCGGGCAACAAGCAGAGCGCCGGCACCTTCTGGGACGCCGAGACGTGCAGGGGCGAGCTCCACGACAACGACATCGACATCGGCGAGGAGAGCTCCGCCGCGTTCGGGGCGAAGCTGCTGAGCACGGCCGGCCTGGCGGGCGGCACCTTCCCCGCCTATCCGCCGAAGCCGCACTGCAACAGGCGTGGACTGACCGAGCTCGGCCGCCACACGGTCGGCCGGATGATGGAGCTCGGTTGGATCGTGAACCCCGACCACATGAGCCAGGCGTCGGTCGACGAGACGCTCTCGATGCTCGAGGCCCGGCGCTACTCCGGCGTCATCTCGCCCCACGGCTGGGTCGACCCGGGCAACTGGCCCCGGCTCTCCAAGCTCGGCGGCCTCGCGTTCCCCGGTCACTCCGGCACCGACGAGTACGTGCAGGACTGGCAGCGCTACCGCCCGCGCGAGACGCCGTACGAGTTCGGCTGGGGCTACGGCGCCGACCTCGGCGGCCTCTCGCACCAGCCCGACAAGGCGGCGGAGGGCTCGATCTCCTACCCGTTCAAGAGCTACGACGGCAAGGTGACGTTCGAGCGCCAGAAGACCGGCGAGCGGACCTTCGACTTCGCGAAGGAGGGCGTCGCCCACTACGGGCTCTACGCCGACTGGCTCGAGGACCTGCGCCGCGTCGGCGGCCAGCGGATGGCCGACGACATGTGGGCCGGCGCCGAGGCCTACCTCCAGATGTGGGAGCGGGCGAGCGGCGTCGTGAACCCGCGATGCTTCGCGCGCGAGCAGGGCTTCCGCCGCGCCGGCCGCGGGCCGATCGCGCACGGCGACGACTGGGAGACGCTGCTGCGCAAGGCGGGCCAGCCGCAGCGGCGCGACCGCACGTGGACGTGGTGCGTGAAGGGCGAGCGCAACACGACGGCGGCCGACGTCGCGCTGCTGAGCCAGGACGGCGTCGTCGAGGTCGTCGGCTCGAACGCGGAGGGCCGCTGGGTGCCCGGCGTGAGCAGGGCAAGCGCGGCGGCGTCGTCGGCGCTCCGGTGAACCGCGTCCGGCGCGGGCGGCCGATCGGCGGCGGCCTCCTCGTGCAGCGCGCAGGCCGCTCGACGTTCGTCTTCGCAACGCGCGCGCGCCGCGTCCGCGCGATCGCCGTCATGACCGCGGAGTACGCACGCGACCGGCGCGCGGTGCGCTCGGCGATGCGGCGCATCCTGCGGGCGACCGCCGACAACCGCCCGCGGCGGTTCGTCCCGGCCGAGCCGCAGGCCAAGCAGGCGATGCTGGGTCGCGCCCTCGCGTCGAGCGGCGACCGGGACGTCGACGCGAAGCTCGCGTTGTTCTGCAGCCTGAACCTCTGAGCCGCCGAGGGTTGGAATCCACCCCCCGGGAGCGGTGGCGCTTGATCCGGCGGCCATGAGCCCGCGTATGGATCTGCACCAAGACGACCGAACGTCATCGGTTCCGGTCGTCCCTCGCGGGTCCGAGCCTCCCCGCTGAGCAAGGTCAGGGCCTCGCGTGTCATCAAACCCTCGCAGCAGTGCGCACCGGCTGGTGGCGCGCCCTACGCAGCACGCGGAGGCCGGCGCCAGCCTGACCGAGGCGATCTCTGAGGCGATCGTGGAGCTGTACGGCCGCGTCTACGGCCATGACCGCACGATCGCCAACACGTACATCAACGGGGACGTCGTCGTGTGCGTCCTCGAGCGGATCCTGACGACCGAGGAGGCACGGCTGGTCGCCGACGGCGCCGCCGCGAAGGTGATCGACGGCCGGGTCGCGTTCCAGACCGACTCGGAAGACGAGTTCACCGCAGCCGTCGAGCGCGCCTCACCGGTCGGCGCGTCGTCGCGTTCATGAGCGCGAACCAGACGGCGCCGGGGATGGCGTCCGAGCTGTTCTTCCTCGAGCCCCGCGGTTCGGAGCTGCGCGCGCGGGTGACTGCGGCGTGATGGCCGGCCCGGGGCTTCCGACCGTGTCCGACGCGGAGCTCATGTGCCTGATCCAGGACGGCGACGCCGTGGCGTTCGCGGAGCTGTACGACCGGCTCGCCCCGCGCGCGTGCGCCATCGCGCACGGCCTGGTCGGCGCCCGGGTCGATCGCGCCTCCGACGCCTTGCAGTATGGCTTTTTGTCGTTGTGGCGCAACCGCGCCGGGTACCGGGCCGACCGCGGCGCGGTGGACACGTGGGTGCTGGCGATCGTGCGCAACCGGGCGATCGACAGCCTGCGGCGCAACGGACCGCGCGACCGCCGGCGCGCGGACGGCGACGGCCCCGACCACGCGCTCGCGGCGCCCGACGACGTCCACGCCGACGCCGTCGCAGGCGACGACGGCCGGCGCCTGCGCGCGCTCCTGGCCGACCTCCCCGAGTCGCAGCGCGAGGTCATCGCACTCGCGTACTTCGGCCAGCTCACGCACACCGAGATCTCCGCTCGCCTGGCCCTGCCGATGGGGACCGTCAAGGGGCGCATGCGCCTCGGCCTGGTCAAGCTGCGTCGCGAACTCGCGGGTTGATCGGTCGCGACGGTCGTCGCGTCGTTCATCGTTTCGTCACCACCTGCCCTGCCGCTGCGGGCAGGACAGGGTCATGACCTCCACCAGCCCTCCCGAGCGGATCCTGCTCGTCGCCAACCGCACGTGCCCGTGCCACGAGCTGCACGAGATCCTCGAGGCGCGCGGCGCCCCCGGCGCGCGGGTGGTCATCGTCGCCCCCGCGCTCAACGGCCGGCTCGCGCACGCCGTCTCGGACACCGACGGCGCGTTCACGGACGCGCGTGCCCGCCTCGCCACGGCGGTGGAGCATCTCGGCGACGCCGGGATCGAAGCGGAGGGCATCATCGGCGACAGCAACCCGTTGGTCGCCATCGAGGACGTGCTCGCGCAGTTCAGCGCCGACGAGATCGTCATCTCGAGCTGGCCGCCCGGGCGCTCGAACTGGCTCGAGAAGAACCTGATCGAGAACGCCCGCGAGGACTTCGGGATCCCGGTGCACCACGTGATCTCGGAGTACGGGCTCGACACGCCGGCTTCGAGCGCGGCGTAGCCGAATGAACGCGGCCCCGGTCGCGATCGACGACTTCGCGTTCCTGTCGGACTGCCACTCGGCCGCGCTCGTCCATCGCAACGGCTCGGTGGACTGGTGGTGCCTGCCGCGCTTCGACTCGCCGTCGGTGTTCGGGCGGCTGCTCGGCCCCGACGCCGGGCATTGGTCGTTGAACCCGACCGGCGACTTCGAGGTCGAGCGAAGCTACGTGCCGGACACGCTGGTCCTGCGCACGCGGTTCAGCACCGCGCACGGGGAGGCGACGGTCACCGACGCCCTCGCGTTCGCGCCCGGCGCGCGCGGCCACGACATCGGCGTGCGCAGCCCGCACGTGCTGCTGCGTCGCGTCGAGGGCACGGCCGGCGACGTGGAGATGGTCACCGACTTCTCCCCGCGGATGGAGTACGGGTTGACGGTCCCGACCGTGACGCGCTCCGGCGGCGGTGCCGTCGTCGCCCGCGGCGGGCCGATGCGCCTGACGCTCGACGCGACACCGGAGCTCGAGCCCGGGCGAGGTGGCGCGACGGGGCGGTTCACCGTCCGTCGCGGCGAGACCGTCGACTTCCGGCTCGCCTACGACCGCGCGGCCGAGCCGGCGGGCGGCCCGGCCACCGCCGCGCCCCACCTCGAGGACACGATCGCCGGGTGGGAGTCGTGGGCGCGCCTCCACGAGGGCTACGCGGGGCGTCACCGCGACGAGGTCCGTCGCAGCTCGCTGGTGCTCCAGGGGCTGACGTACCAGCCGACCGGCGCCGTGGTGGCCGCGGCGACCACGTCCCTGCCCGAGATCGTCGGCGACGATCTCAACTTCGACTACCGGTTCGCGTGGCTGCGCGACCTCAGCCTGACGATCCGCTCGCTGTGGATCGCGGCGTGTCCGGACGAGGCGGCGCGGCTGTTCAGGTGGATCGCGGACGCCGCCGGCCACCTCGGCGACGAGCGCATTCAGATCATGTACGGCGTCGAGGGCGAGCGCGCCCTGAACGAGTACGAGCTCGACCACCTGCCCGGCTTCCGCGGCAGCGTCCCGGTGCGAGCGGGCAACGCCGCGTGGGACCAGGAGCAGCTCGACGTCCTGGGGGAGGTCCTCGACGCCGCCGAGCAGATGCGCGAGCAGCTCGGCAAGCTCGACGGACCCACGCAGCACCTCATGGTCACGCTGGCCGACCGGGCGGCCTCCACCTGGCGCGAGCCGGACGCCGGGATGTGGGAGGCGCGCGACGCGCTGCGCCAGTACGTCTCGTCGAAGGTCATGTGCTGGGTGGCGCTCGACCGCGCGGTCCGGCTCGCCCCGCTGCTCGGCGGCGCCGCGGACCCGGAGCGGTGGACGGAGGAGCGCGAGCACGTCCGCGTCGCCGTGGAGACGGAGGCCTGGAGCGACCGGGCCGGGGCCTACGCGGGCGCCTTCGGCTCCGACGACCTCGACGCCTCGGTGCTGCTGCTGCCGGTGGTCGGGTTCCTCGACGCCCGTGACGAACGCATGTGGGCGACGATCGAGGCGATCGAGCGCGAGCTGGGGGGCGTCGGCCTCGTGCGCCGCTGGCCGAGCGACCCGATGGGCTTCCTCATCTGCACGTACTGGCTGGTGGAGTGCCTGGCGCTCGGCGGGGAGCTCGCCCGTGCCGAGGAGTGGTTCGACCGGGCGACCTCGTACGCCAACGACCTCGGCCTCATGGCCGAGGAGGCGGACCCCGATCGCAGGGAGCTGCTCGGCAACTTCCCGCAGGCCTTCTCCCACGTCGGGCTCATCAACGCAGCGTGGCGCCTGACCGAGGCCGCGGAACGGACGAAGGACGAATCATGACGGCAAGGCTCCAGGACACGATCGCCCTCATCACCGGGTCGGACTCGGGGATCGGGCAGGCGACGGCGATCGAGTTCGCCCGGGAGGGCGCCGACGTCGTCGTCAACTACCTCCACGACGCGGACGGCGCGGAGGCGACGCGCAGCGCCGTGGCGGCGGAGGGTCGCGCCGCCATCGTGGTGCAGGCCGACATCTCCGACGAGGAGCAGGTCTCGCGGCTCTTCGACGCCGCGGTCGAGGCCTTCGGCCGGGTGGACGTGCTGATGAACAACGCGGGGGTCGACGCCTCGGGCGACGAGGTCGCCGATCTGTCGACGGAGACGTTCGACAAGGCGCTGAGGACCAACGTCTACGGCCCGTTCTTCTGCTGCCGGCGCTACGTCCAGCTGCGCAAGGCCGGCGACGCCCCGGGCGGCAAGATCATCAACGTCACGTCGGTGCATCAGAACATCCCGAACGCCGGCGGCGCGGACTACGACTGCTCGAAGGGCGCGGTGCGGATGCTCACGCGCACGCTGGCCCTCGAGCTCGCGCCGCTGCGCATCAACGTCAACAGTTTGGGGCCGGGGATGGTGCTCACGCCCTTCAACCAGCCGGCGATCGACGATCCGGAGCTGCTCTCCGAGCAGGTCCAGAGCATCCCGTTCAAGCGGGCGGCGCAGCCGGAGGAGATCGCCCGCCTCGCGGTCTTCCTGGCGTCGGGCGACAGCGACTACGTCACGGGCGCGACGTACTTCATGGACGGCGGGCTGATGATCAACCTGGGGCAGGGCGCGTGAGCGAGCGGACCGCGACGTTCGACGTCGTCGTCCTGGGCGCCGGCCCGGCCGGCGAGGTCTGCGCGCCGGTCGCCTCGCCGACCGCGGCCATCGCGTCGCGGTCGTCGAGGAGCACCTCGTCGGCGGCGAGTGCTCGTTCTACGCGTGCATGCCGTCCAAGGCGCCTGCTGCGCCCGGCCGAGGCGCTGGACGAGGCGCGCGCCGCGTGCCGGGAGCGGCCGAGGCGGCGACCGGGACGCTCGACGTGGCGGCATCGCTCGCGCGGCGCGACGCGGTCGTGCACGACCGCGACGACTCCGCCCAGGTGCCGTGGCTCGAGGATCGGGGGATCACGCTCGTCCGCGGCCGCGGACGGCTCGACGGGCCGCAGCGCGTGCGCGTCGGCGATCGCGTCCTCACCGCCGAGCGCGCCGTCGTCGTCGCCACCGGCAGCGACGCGACGATGCCGCCGATCGACGGGCTGGCCGCGGCGCGACCGTGGACGAACCGCGAGGCGACCACCGCCGCGGAGGCGCCGGCGCGCCTGGTCGTCCTCGGCGGCGGGCCGGTCGGCGTCGAGATGGCGCAGGCGTGGCAGACACTGGGCAGCGAGGTGACGCTCGTCGAGGCGGGCGAGCACGTGCTCGCCCACGAGGAGCCGTTCGCCGGCGAGCAGGTGCAGGAGGCGCTGCGCGCCTACGGCGTCGACGTCCGTACGGGGCGTCGCGCGGAGTCCGTCGCCCGCGACGGCGACAGCGTCAGCGTGACCCTCGACGACGGCGTCGCGCTGACCGCCGACGAGCTCCTCGTCGCGCTGGGTCGCACTCCCCGGACCGGCGACATCGGTCTGGAGACGGTGGGCCTCCAGCCCGGGGAGTCGATCGAGACCGACCAGCACCTCCACGTCCCCGACGAGCCGTGGCTCTACGCGGTCGGTGACGTCAACGGCCGCGCGCTGCTGACCCACCAGGGCAAGTACCAGGCTCGCATCGCGGCCGACCACATCTGCGGACGCGCCAACGCGAGCGTCGTCTACGGCGGGAAGCTCTCCCCGCGCGTCGTGTTCACCGAGCCGCAGGTCGCCTCCGTCGGCTACACGCTCGCCGCCGCGCAGGAGGCCGGGGTCGACGCGCGCGCGCTCGACGCGGACGTCAACGACACCGCCGGGGCGAGCTTCTTTGGCAACGGGGTTGCGGGGCGGGCGCGCCTCGTCGTCGACGAGAACCGCCGCGTGCTCGTGGGCGCGACGTTCACCGGCGCCGACGTCGCCGACTTCCTGCACGCCGCGACGATCGCCATCGTCGGCGACGTGCCGGTCGACCGCCTGTGGCACGCCGTCCCGTCGTTCCCCACCCGCAGCGAGGTGTGGCTGAAGCTGCTGGAGTCCTACGGCCTGTGATGACGCGACTCCCTGACCTCGAGCTGCTCGACCACTCGGCGAACCGCCGGCGGCTCTCCGAGCTGGTGGGAGGGGACCCGGCGATCCTCCAGACCTACCGCGGCCCGTGGTGCCCGAAGGAGCAGCGGTTCTTCCGGCGGCTCGTCGCGCTCCAGGACGAGCTGGAGGTCAGCTACTGCCGCCTGCTGTCGCTGAGCGTGGACCCGCCGGAGGTCGCGTACGCGTACCGCGCCGGGCTCGGTGCGCGATGGCCGTTCTTGTGCGATCCCGACCGGCGGGCGCTCGAAGAGCTGGGGCTGCGCGAGACGACGGACGCCACCCACGACCCCTACGTGCCGCGCGTGTACGTCCTCCGCCCCGACCTCACGGTCCACGCCGAGTACGACGGCTACTGGTTCGTCGGCCGCCCGACGCTCTCAGAGCTCGTGCGCGACCTGCGCGCGGTCAGCGCGGAGCTGCGCGACGACTGGGCCGCGCCGACGCCGTGACCGCGCGCTGCTGGGTCGCCAGGACCGACGCGCAGCCGCGCGGCGCGCACGCCTGCGCGAAGCTCGCGGGCGACGCTGGATGGCTCGCGGCCTGGCACCAGCAGGAGCGACCGTGCCCAGGCGCGCTGCTCGGCGATCCGGCGGCCTTCGACTCCGGCGGCCCGCCCGCCTGGATCTCGCTCGCGTGGGCGCCCGAGGGCTTCGACGTGCTCTTCGACGACCCGGCCGTCCAGCGTGCGCGCCAGCTCGTGCTGGAGGACGAGCCGCCTTCGGCGGTGACGACGCTGAGTCGGGACGCCTCGCACCTTGGCGGCGCGCTGACCGCCCGTCGCGGGGCGGACGCGCAGAGGCGCCTGCGCGACGATCCGTTCGCGCGCGTGATTCCGGCGGCGATCCTCGAGATCGGGCCCGGGCTGATCGGCCGGCCGAAGCCTCCGGCCACCGTCGTCACCGAACGCTACGGCGGCGCGCCGTGGCCGGCCGAGGGCTTCGGGAGCGACCGGTGAGCGATGCCGCGGTCAAGGGAGTCGTGCTCCTCGTCGAGGACGAGCCGACGATCGCCGACGTCGTGGCGCGCTATCTGCGACGGGCCGGCTACGAGACGAGCGTGGTCGGCGACCGCCGCGCTACGAGACGGCTTCCGGGGCGACGACCAACAGCGTGGGCCTCCCGCAGCCCAAGGCGCGCACCAGTGAGCGATGCCGCGGTCAAGGAGTCGTGCTCCTCGTCGAGGACGAGCCGACGATCGCCGGTCGGCGACGGGGCCGCCGCGTGGCCGGCGACGGGGCCGCCGCGCTGGCGGCGGTCGCGAGCGACCGCCCCGACCTCGTCGTCCTCGACGTCATGCTTCCTGGCATCAGCGGCCTGGAGGTGATGCGCCGCCTGCGCGAGGACGGCACGACGAACGGCGTCGCGATCCTGCTCCTCACTGCGCGCAGCGAGGAGGCCGACCGGGTCGGCGGGCTCCAGCTCGGTGCCGACGACTACGTGGTCAAGCCGTTCTCGCCGGCGGAGCTGATCGCCCGCGTCGACGCGGTGCTGCGGCGGACCGGACGCGCGGCGGGCCCCGAACGCGCCCTGGCCTTCGAGAACCTGCACATCGACATCGTCGGCCACCGCGTCACGCGCGACGGCGAGGAGATCTCGCTCACCCAGCGCGAGTTCGACCTGCTGCTCTTCCTCGCCCGCCATCCCGGGCAGGTGTTCTCGCGCGACCAGCTCATGGAGGCGGTCTGGCAGTACTCCTTCTACACCGACACCGCGACCGTCACCGTTCACGTGCGGCGCCTGCGGTCCAAGCTCGAGCGGGATCCCGCCTCGCCGCGGTGGCTCCAGACGGTGTGGGGCGTGGGCTACCGGTTCCAGCCATGATCCCGCTCGCCGCCGGCCTCGTCGTCATCTGGAGCGGAGCGGTCGCGACGGTCGCCGCCGTCGACTCGCTGCCGTCGGCGGCGCTCACCGGAGCGCTGCTCCTCGTCGTCGCGGTGCTGTCGGTCGAGGTCGCGCGGCGCGCCGGCAGGGGCCGGCCCGACGGGAGCGTCGACCGGCAGATCACGCTCGGCGTGGCGCTGCCCGTCGTGCAGATGGTGCTGGCCGCAGCGCTCTTCGCGGGGGTCATGTTCTTCAGCACCCACGACGCCATCCTGATCATGCTCGTCTCCGTCTTCGCCGGGGCGCTCGGCGTCCTGACCGCGCGCATGGTGACGCGGCGGCTGGTGACCGACGTGGAGGCCGTGCGCGACGGGCTCGTCGACGTGCGCGCGGGGCGGCGCAGCCGGCGCATCGAGGCCCGCGGCTCGGCCGAGCTCGTCGAGCTCGCGGACGCCGCGAACGCCATGACCGACCGGCTGGCCGCCGAGGAGCGCGCGCGGCGCAACCTGATCGCCGCGATCTCGCACGACCTGCGCACCCCGCTGACGTCGATGCGGCTGGTCACCGAGGCACTCGAGGACGACATCGTCGACGCGACGGAGCGCCGGCAGTACCTCGGCCGGCTGCGCTTCCACATCGACGCGATGAACGGCCTGATCGAGGACCTCTTCGAGCTGTCGCGCCTGGAGGCGGGCGAGACGGCGTGGGCGATGGAGCGGGTGGACCTCGCGATCATCGTCGCGGACACGCTCGACGCGATGCAGTCGGACGCCGACGCCGGGCAGGTGACGCTCCGCGGCGAGGTGCCGACCGGTCTCCCGACGGTGCAGGGGAACCCGGAGAAGCTCCAGCGCGTCCTGTTCAACCTCCTCCAGAACGCGATCCGGCACGCACCGGCCGGGAGCGCGGTGGCCGTGCTCGCGGCGGCGGACGGCGGCGACGTCCACGTGGAGGTCGCCGACGAGGGCCCGGGCATCGCCGACGCCGACCGCGCGAGCGTCTTCGACGCGTTCGTCCAGGCCGGCGATCGCGCGAGCCGCGGGCTCGGCGGCGCCGGGCTGGGACTGGCGATCTCGCGGGCCATCGTCGAGGCGCACGACGGGCGCATCGCGCTGGTCGACGCCGATGGCGGCGCGCGCGTGCGCTTCAGCCTGCCCGCGACGCCGCGCTGAGGACGGCGAACCAGCGGTCCTCCACCGGCCGGACCTCGCGCACGACGAGGCCGGCGATGGCCGCCGGGGCGGGCAAGCCGTCGACACCGAGGCGCGCCCAGCGGAACGGCCGGCTCCACCGGCCCGCCGCCGCGAGACGGACGACGCCCGTCCGGCTGGCGGCGCCCGGCGGCTCGAGCTCGAGGAGCACGCGACCGCTCGGCGCGAGCAACGCCCTGATCCTGCGCAGCAGCGTCACCGGGTCGCCGCCGATGCCGATGTTGCCGTCGAGCAGCAGGGCCGTTCGCCACGTGCCGCGGCCCGGCACGCTTTCGAAGACCGACCGCCCGAGCACCGCGGCCCCGCGGGCGCGTGCGAGGCGGAGCGCCGTCCGCGAGACGTCGACGCCGAGCGCCTCGACGCCGCGCTCGCGCAGGGCGACGACGTGACGCCCGGGACCGCACCCGACGTCGAGCACCGGACCGACCGCCGTGGCGAGGACGCGCTCGTCGGCGGAGGTCGCCGGCCCCAGCCAGCGCCGCAGCGGCAGGGCGACCTCGGCTCCGTCGTCCCAGCGCGCGAGCAGGCCGCGCGCCGGTCCGCTCAACGCGGCCGCGTAGACGTCGAGCTCTGCGACCGGCCGGTGGTCGGGCTCGCGGCGGGGACCGGAGGCGAGCGCGCTCACGCCCGGGTTCTGCCCGGTCGCGCGCGCCGCGTTCTTACGGTTCGCGAACGCTATGCCGCCAGCTCGATCTCCGCCGCGCTCGCGGCATCCGTCAGCGCGGCGACCATGGCGGCGACCGCGGGGAGGCGCTCCCCGCCGGAGCGGTGCGTGACGTCGATGCGGCGGGCGAGCACCGAGTCGCGCAGCGGACGGATCGCGATCCCGGGCGGCGGCTCCCGCACGGCGAGCGCGGGCACGAGCGCGACGGCGCCGCAGGCGCGCAGCAGCTCGATCGACACGGCGTAGTCGCTGCTGTAGAAGTCGACCCGCGCCTCGAAGCCGCGCTGGGCGCACGCACGCCGCGTGAAGAGGTGGCAGTCGCCGCGAGGCTCCCCGATCCAGCGCGCGTCGTGCAGGTCCTCGAGCGCCACCCGCTCGGACGCCGCGAGCGGATGGTCGTCGCGCAGCGCGACGAGGAAGGGATCGCGCAGGAGCGGGACGCTCCGCACGCCGGCGTCACGCGAGACGGGAACGAGGTCGTACTCGTAGGTGACGACGACGTCGAGCTCTCCCGCTCGCAGGCGAGGGACGCAGTCCTCCGGGTCACCCTCCACGAAGCTCAGCTCCATCTCCGGGTGGCGGTCCGCGAAGAGCGTGAGGGCCGGCACCACGAGCGCCGCGGAGGCGCTCGCGAACGCGCCGACGCGCAGCACCCCCGCCTGGAGGCCTCCCACCTCGTGCACGGTCGCCTCGATCTCCCGCAGCCGCGCGAGCACGTTCGGCGTCTCGGCGGCGAGTGCCGCGCCGGCGGGCGTGAGCCGCACGGCGTGGGAGCTGCGCTCGAGGAGCGCGACGCCCACCTCGCGCTCGAGCGTCGCGATGTGCTGCGAGACCGCGGACGGCGTGAGGTGCAGCGCCTGCGCGGCGCCCGCTATCGAGCCCCGTCTCGCGACCTCGGCCAGGATGCGCATCCGGCGAACGTCGAGCACCGCGGCTCAGCCCGCCCCGGGGCAGGCGTAAGCGAAGCTGACGCCGGGCATCAGAGATCGGCTTCCTCGCACGGCATCCGCGTTCTCGATGACGGGGAAGATGAGGGCGGTGGCCTCCTCCGTCAAGACCTCAGTGGCCGCCGACGGCGCGATGGCCGACTTCGACGCCCTGGCCCGAGAGCTGCGCGCGTCGGTGACGACGCTGCGGCTCCTCGTCGAGGGCGCGCACGACGGCATCGTCGACGTCGCGCACGGGTCGCGCGACGTGACCGACATGCTCACCCATGTGCGCCACCTCAGCGACCTGATCGCCTCGCTCGGCGACTACGAGGGCGCGCGGGCGCAGCGCGACCGAACGACCGCGCCCCGGTAGGGCGCGGCCGCTCGTCTCCGCTCGCCCGTCGCCGGGCGAGCCGTCGCGCGCCGTGGCCCGTGTCAGGGCCGCACGAAGGGCTCGACCGCCTTCAGCACCGCGGCCATCTCGAGGGCGTCGTCGAACGGCCGGGGGGCGGTCTGGAGGCCGCGGGCGGCGCGGATCGCCGCCGCGTGGCGCGCCTCGACCTGCACGATCTGGCCAGCGGCCGCCAGGACCTCCCGCGAGCCGATCCGCGTGGCGGCCCCGTTGTACGCAGAGACGCCCGTCTCCTCGAGCGTCTGCGCGAGGCGCAGGAACCCTCGCTCGTCGCGCAGCCCGAACTCGACCTTCGGCGGCGGCTCGGGCTCGCCACCGAGCTGGTCGATCGTGTCCTGGAGGGCCTCGACGTGCTCGCGCTCGTGATTGCCGAACGACGCGGCCAGCTCGCGCACCGGTGCGCTCAGGCGCAGCCGCGCCGCGCGCTCGTAGAACGCGGCCTCCAGGTGCTCGAGCGTGAGCGCGAAGGCGAGGATCTCGAGGTCCCCGGAGCGGTCGCCGCCCTGCCCGAGCGCATCGTGGACGTATGGACCGGCGGCGGCGGCGCCGTACGCGGCTCCCGCGGCGAGCGCGCCGCGGACGATGAACGAGCCGCGGGTCATGCCGTGCACCTCGATCGTGCGCAGGTCGGGCGTGACGGGACGGGCGGGAGCCACGATCGGATCCTCCTCTTGCCTCGGGGTCGTCATGACGCGACGAAGCGCTGCGTCTCGCCGAGCACTTCCTCCATCGTCAGCGGCAGCGCGAAGCTGCCCTGCGGCGCGGGGGGCAGCCCGAGCAGGCCGTCCACCGTCGCCGCGTGCCGGGCCTCGACCGAGTGGATCGAGAGCGCGGCGGCGAGGACCTCCTTGCTCCGGATGCGGTTCGCCTGGCCGAGGTAGGCCGCCGCACCGCCGTTCTCGAGCTTGGACGCCAGGCGCAGCACGCTGAGTCGGCTCCCCATCGGGAACTTCGTCTCGAGCCGCGCGACGGGCCGGCCGCCGAGCTTCTCGATCGTGCTGCGGACGGTCTTTAGGTGCGCCTGCTCGTTCTCGCGGAAGCGCTGGAGCATCACCCGCTCCCTCCCGCGGAAGAGACCGCTCTCGATCGCCGCCGCGTAGAACGCGGTGTCGAGGTACTCGAGGCGCAGGGCGTAGTTCAGGATGTCGACGTCCGACGTCCCCTGCCGCGGGTCGGCGTTCGGCTCGCGGCTCGCGTTCGCGCCGCCGCCCGCGGGCGAGGGCTCGGCGGTCGACGTCTGCTTGCCGCCCCCGCCGCCGCCGCCGCCGTCGTTGCCGCCGCACGCGGCGAGGAAGGCGGCGAAGGCGCTTGCGGCACCGGCGCCGCCGGCCATCTTGAGGAAGCGCTTGCGCGACGACGGGTCGCGCGCCAGCTCCTCCATCGCGCCCGGCTCGTCGCGGCCGGGCTCGCGGGTGGACTCGTGCATCAGGTCAGCTCCTCGACTCGTCGTCTACGGCCGGACGCCGGCGACCGGTGTCCGCGGCCCTCGCGGACGCTCGTCCAGGAACCCGAGCGCGGGGCAGTTGATGAGGACGTTGGCTGCTCCGAGCGGCTCGCCCCCCGGTGAGGTCACGAGGCCGCGGGCGGCCAGCCGACGCACCTCGTTGGCGTCCTTCTTCAGGCCGTTGAGGCCGAGCGCGAGCGCCGCGTCGCTGTAGACGCCGACCTGGAGGTCCCACAGCGGGCTGTACTCGCGGCGGTCGGCCAGGCGGGCGTTGGTCGGGAAGACGTCGAAGATGTTGCTGACGTCCGCGCCCCGGCGGAACGCCTCGAGCACCTCCGGGTTGGCCACGGCGGCGTCCCGGCCGGCGAACCCGTCCTTGATCGCGTGGGTCAGCCCCTGCGTGCGCGTCCGCCCGAGCCCGGTCTTCGCGTTGACGAACGTGAAGATCGACGCACGCGCCGACCGCGGGCTGCCGCCGCCGTTCGCGAACGGCGCGTCGATCAGCGCCGGCACGAACGTGCTGCGCTCGATCACCGCGGTGAACGCGTCGGAGGAGTCGAAGCTCAGGTAGAGGATCGACCGGCCGTTGGCGAACCCGCGGATGAACAGGTGGTCGGTGGTCATCCGCTCGGTGTCGATGGCCAGCGTCCGGTCGTGCGTGTTCTCGTGCGTCGTGACGTCGAACGGCCCGTCGCCGGTCGCCACGATCGGCGCGTTGTAGACCACGCCATTGCCCTCGACGGTCACGAACGGGCTGTAGTTCGCGCGCCCTGTCGCGCCCACGCTGAACGACTGCGGCGGGAACGACCGCGGGCCTGCCACGAGCGTCCGTGTGGGGCTGAAGTCCGGCGCGCCCTCGAACTCGACCTCGGCCCTGCCGAGCAGTGGGTTGCTTGTCTTGACCGTCTGCGCGCACGCGGGGCAGTCGCGGCTGATGTTGGCGAGCTTCGGCGAGTGGTTGACGCCGAGCTCGCGGGCGATCGACGCGTCGGACACGTCGGTGACGACGAACCAGACCGTCTCGCCCTGCGCGCTGCCCTTGTGCAGCGGCAGCGTCGCGAAGTCGCGGGTCAGGTCGACGCGCAGCGCGCTCGTGATCGTCTGGTTGCCCTTGTCGAGCGTCTCGCCGACCGGCGCGCGCTCGGTGGAGCCGCGGTCGTCCTGCCCGAACGCCCCCAGCGAGAGCGACAGCACGGCGGTCGCGGCCAGCGCGAACACCGCCGCGCCCTTCAGCCATCTCGTGCCCATGCCCGTCTCCCTTCGGCTCGTCGAGCCGTCGTGGCAAGCGGCCTTCCGCCGTTGCCTCGACTTCGACGTTAGGCATCGGCGAGCCGCGATACGAGGGGACGCGCCGAGTGTTCATCGGATCGAAAGCTCGCTGTCGCGGATCGGGCTGTGGACGGGCCCTCGCGTCCCCGTTTCGTAAGGAATCAGCGGGGCAGCGAGAACCGGACGCACGAGCCGCGTTCGGTGTCGGCGAGCCAGATCCGGCCGCCGTGGGCCTCGACGAGCGCGCGCGAGATCGCGAGGCCGAGGCCGGTGCCCGAGCCGCTGCGCGCGGCACCGTCGCCGCCGCGGTAGAACGCCTCGAAGATGTGGGCACGGTCGGCCGGCGGGATGCCGGTGCCGGTGTCGGCGACCTCGACCTCCACGACGTCCGGGGCGCTGCGCGCGGAGACGCGGACCTCGCCGCCCGCGGGGGTGTGCTGCACGGCGTTCTGGACGAGGTTCACGACGACGCGCGCGATCCGATCGGGGGCGAGGTCCACGGCGGGGAGGTCCTCCGGGACGTCGGCGAGGAGCTCGATGCCTCCCGCCTGCGCACCGGGCCGCATCTGGTCGGCGGTCTCCACGAGCAGCTCGGCGATCGACGTGCGCACCGGCGTCCACATCACCTCGCCGGCCTCGAGCCGCGACAGCTCGAAGACCTGCTCGGTCAGCTGCGTGAGCGACGCGATCTGCGCGAGCATCTGCTCGGCGTACTGGCCGCGCTCGTCGGGCGACGCCAGCTCGTCGCGGATCGCGTTGGCGAGGAGCTGGAGGGCCGCGAGGCGGCCGATGGCGGAGTCCTGGCGTGACAAGCGCTTCCGACCCGTTCG
>JAUJPF010000054.1 GCA_030447275.1 Solirubrobacteraceae bacterium
GCCCGCCGCCGATGAAGGGCGGCATCGCCTCGAGGATCGAGCGGCGGCCGTGCAGGACGCCGATCCCGGTCGGGCCGTAGGCCTTGTGCGCGGTCCACGCGTAGAAGTCGGCGCCGATCGCGGCGACGTCGACCGGGATCTGCGGGACGGCCTGCGACCCGTCGACGAGGACGAGCGCGCCGGCCGCGTGCGCCCGCCGCACGATCTCGTCGAGGGGGTTGATCGTGCCGAGGACGTTCGAGACGTGCGTGACGGCGACGAGCTTCGGGCCACACGCGAGCGCGGCGTCGAGCTCGTCCATGCGCAGCCGCCCCTCGTCGTCGACGCCGACGACGTCGAGCTGCGCCCCGCGCTCGCGGCACACCATGTGCCACGGGACGATCACCGCGTGATGCTCCATCTCGGTGACGACGACGCGGTCGCCGGGCTCGAGGTTGGAGCGGCCCCACGACTGCGCGACGAGGTTGATCGCCTGCGTCGCGTTGCCGGTGAGGATCGTCTCGCGCGGCGACGAGCCGGCGAGCTCCGCGGCGCGCGTGCGGCCCGCCTCGAAGCGCTCGGTCGCCTCGACCGCGAGCGGGTAGACGCCGCGGTGCACCGACGCGTTGTGGTTCGCCATGAAGTCCGACATGGCGTCGATCACCTGGCGCGGCTTCTGCGACGTCGCCGCGCTGTCGAGGTAGACGAGGCCCTCCCGCCGGAGGACCGGGAAGTCGGCCGCGACCGAGGCTGAGGCGAACGTCGCCACTACGCCCCGGCCGGCGCGAACGCCTCGCGGATCTTGCCGTAGCCCTCGCGCTCGAGCTGCTCGACGAGCTCCGGGCCGCCCTCGGTGGCGATCCTGCCGTCGAACACGATCGAGACGCGGTCGGGCCGGATGTGGTGGAGGATCCGCTGGTAGTGGGTGATGATGAGGACGCCCATCCCGCTGTCGGCCTTCACCGAGTTGACGGCGCCGGCGACGACGTTCAGCGCGTCGATGTCGAGCCCGGAGTCAGTCTCGTCGAGCACGGCCATCGTGGGGCGCTGGAGCGCGAGCTGGAGCATCTCGAGCCGCTTCTTCTCGCCGCCGCTGAAGCCCTCGTTGAGGTAGCGCGACGCGAACTGCTTCGGGATCGCGGTGAGCTGCATCGCCTCCTCGACGATCCGGCGGAAGTCCTTCAGGCTGACGGGCTCCTCGCCGCGCTCCTCGCGGTGCGCGTTCATGACCATCCGCAGGTACTTCGTGATCGTCACGCCGGGGACGGAGACCGGGTACTGGAAGGCCATGAAGAGGCCGAGGCGCGCCCGCTCGTCGGGGTCGGCCTCGGTGATGTCCTCGCCGCCGAAGATGATCTGGCCCTCGGTGACCTCGAGGTTCGGGTGGCCCATGACGACGTTGGCGAGCGTCGACTTGCCCGAGCCGTTCGGGCCCATGAGGGCGTGGACCTCGCCCTGCTTCACGGTCAGGTCGATCCCCTTGAGGATCTGCTTGTCGCCCGCCTGGGCGTGGAGGTTGCGGATCTCGAGGTCAGGCATCGGTTCCAATCTTCAGAAGCTGCGGTTCAGGGGTGCCGAACGACACGAGCTCGGCGAGCGTGGTGCGGTGCAGCGCGTCCATGACGCCGCCCTGGACGCGCATCCAGAGCAGCTTCGTCGCGCACAGCTCGCCGTCGTCGTGGTGGGAGCAGAGCACCTTGCCGGAGCCGGGGCGATCGTCGACGAAGCACGACATCGGCGCGACCGCGCCCTCGAGCGCGGTGACGGCCTCGTCCATGCGGATCTCGGCGGCCGGCTTCGCGAGGCGGTACCCGCCGTGCGCGCCGCGCGTGGCCTCGACCAGCCCGGCCTTCTTCAGCAGGGCCACGATGCGCTCGAGGTAGGCGAGCGGCAGGCCCTCGCCCGCGGCGATCGCCTTGAGCGACACGGGGCCGGAGTCCTCGCTGCGGCCGAGCTCGATGAGCAGCCGCACGCCGTACTCTGCCTTGGTCGTGAAGATCACGGTCCATATCCTACCGCCCAGGTCGGAGAACCCTCGTGGCTGACGACGGCGGCCTCTGCGCCTCGTCGCAACCGCTTAGAGTCCCGGGCCCCGTGAGTGCCTCCGCCCAAGACCTCCTCGCCCGCCTCGACGCGCTCGCCGAGCGCGTCCGCGAGGCGCGTGCGGCCGCCGAGACGATCGCCGAGGGCGACCCGACCGCGCTTGCGGAGCTCGACGCCGAGGTCGACGCCATGGCCGGTGAGGTCGCCGCGCTGAAGGCGATCAGCGGCGGCGGCCCCGCCGGCGCCTAGCCGAGCCCGCACGACGGCGCCTCGCACGCGTGACGCAGCCGCACGATGCCGCCCTCCCCGAGGTCGGTGCCGGGCGCCGGGCGCTGCTCGACGATCGGGTTGTGGGTGTCGAAGCCGTCGTCCTGCACGGCGACGCACTCCCCCTCCGGCGCACGCGCGTGGACGGGCCCGTGGCGGTGCGCCCAGCGCAGCGCGCGCTCCTCGAGCGCGACGTGCGCCTCGCACCCCTCGCGGCCGCGGACGTCCGGCACGACGCCGTCGCCGAGGCCGAACGGCGTCTCGGCGCCGACCACCGCCCACACCGCCGCGCCGGCCACCAGCGCCGCGGCGAGGAGGCGCAGCCCCTTCGGGCACAGTGCGGCGAGGATCGCCGCCAGCGCGGCGGCGAGCGACGACGCGCCGACCCAGAGCCCGAACGACATCTCGTCCACGACTACGCGCGGACGCCGGCCGCGTCACACGTCTGGGTGACTGCGGCGCTACCGCCGCCGGCAGGCCGGCGGCACTCCGACGACCGTGCGCGGATCCGGGATCGCCTGCTCGGCGGGCGGCGGGTTCGTCTTGCAGAACGCGTAGCGGCGGGCGCCGAAGTCGAGCACCGCGCGGTACGGGATCGCCAGCGAGCCGAGCGCGCCCTCCTGGTCGCCCGCGCCGACGATCTCGCGGACGGTCGCGAAGCAGTCGAACACGACGCGCCCGGCGGCCGCGTCCTCCCCCGGGGTGACGTCGCACGCCGCCGGCGCGCCGTTGGCCCCGAAGCGCTCGCGGGCGTCGCGCCCGATGGCGGTGGCCACGAGCGCGAGCGCGCTCGACCGGGGCGCGACGGTGGTCAGCCGGCCGGTGCGCGGCTGCTGCTCGATGCGGATCCGCTCGCGCCGCGCGGCCCCGCGCTTGTCGGCGGCGGTGCGCTCCTCGGCCGCGCCCTCGCGCTTGGCGTCGTCGATCGCCGGGGCGACGGCGAGCGCGACCCCGACCCCAAGCGCGGCGAGCACGGCGGCGCCGCCGGCGACCTTCCGCCACGGCACCGGCGGCACGTCGCAGTCGCGCGGCGGCGTCCACAGGCGCAGCCACGCTCCGAGCGTCTCGAGCCGCGATGCCCTCGCGCGGTCGGTCACGACGGGAACGCTACCGCCGCGCCTCGAGCAGTCCGAGCCGCATCGCGCCGGTGCGCTCCGCGAACGGGATGCGCGCGAGCGACGGAAGGAACGCGCGCTCCGGCCAGGCCGCGGCGAGCAGGCGCGGGTCGCGCGCGAGCACGCCGGGCAGCCGCCGCGCGACGACGGCCCACGTCCGCACCGCGCGCTTCGTGAGATCGTGAGAGCCCGTCACGGTGAACCCGTTCGCGGTGAGCCACGCCTCGTACTCGCTGGCGGCGTGCAGGCCCGGCAGGTGACCCTCGCGGCAGATCGGGTCGAGCAGCAGCCTCCGCTCGAGCCGGCCCGGGCGCTCGCGCGCGAGCCAGTCGACGATCGCCACGCGCCCGCCCGGCTTCACGACGCGCGCCAGCTCGGCGAACACGCGCGGCTTGTCGGGCATGTGCGAGAGCGACTCGATCGCGATCGCCGCGTCGAACTCCGCGTCGGGCAGCCCGTTGGCGAGCCAGTCGCGCACGAGGATCTCGACCCCCGGCTGCGGCGGGGCCGCCGCGGCCTGCGCCGGCGACAGGGTGAGCCCGGTCACGGCGGCGCCGCGCTCGCGCGCCAGCAGCCGCGCGGTGGCGCCGTAGCCGCAGCCGACGTCGACGACGACGTCGCCCGGCGCGATGCCCGCGCCCGCGGCGACGCGCTCGGCGAGCGCCCGCGCGGCGAGCGCCGGCGGGTCGCGCGGCGTCGTCCACAGCCCATGGTGGACGTGCTCTCCCCACACGCGCCGGTACAGCTCGTCGAGCGAGTCGTAGTGCCGGGCGACGGGTAGCGCGTGGTCCATGCCCGCGGCCATCGTGACAGGAGGCAACAGCGGCATCGGTCGCGCCACGGCGGTCGCCCTCGCCGAGGCCGGCTTCGACGTCGGCATCACCTGGCACCGCGACGAGGACCGCGCCGAGAGCGTGCGGACGGAGGTCGAGGGCCACGGCCGGCGGCTCGAGGCCGTCCACCTCGACCTGCACGACCTCGCCGGCGCCTCGCAGGCGGTCGAGCAGCTCGCCGACGCCCTCGGAGGGCTCGACGTCCTCGTCAACAACGCCGGCTACGGCAGCGAGACGCCGCTCCTCGAGATGGAGCTCGCGGAGTGGCAGGGCGTCATCGACGTGAACCTGACCGGCGCGTTCGTGTGCGCCCAGACCGCCGCCAAGCGGCTCGTCGCGCACGGCCGCGGCGGTCGCATCGTCAACGTCACCTCCGTCCACGAGCACATCCCGCTGGAGGGCAGCGGTCCCTACACCGCGTCCAAGCACGGGCTCGGCGGGCTGACCAAGGTCCTCGCGCTCGAGCTGGCCGAGCACGCGATCACGGTGAACTCCGTCGCGCCCGGTCAGATCGCCACGCGGATGACCGGCCAGGAGGACCAGGAGCCCGAGCCCAGCGAGGGGATCCCGCTCGGCCGCGCCGGCGAGGCGCGCGAGATCGCCGCGCTCGTCGCGTGGCTCGCCGGGCCGGAGTCCTCGTACGTCACGGGCGCGTCGTACGTCGTCGACGGCGGGCTGACCCTCATCGCCGCGCAGCACCAGTAGCGTCCGGACGATGACCGCCGACATCGCCGTCTACGGGGCGACGGGGTTCGTGGGGAAGCTGACCGCGCGCTACCTCGCCGAGCACGCGCCGGAGGGCGTCACCGTCGCGCTCGCGGGGCGTTCGCGGGAGAAGCTCGAGCGCCTCCGCACGGAGCTGGGGCCGCGCGCCGCGGACTGGCCGGTCCTCACCGCGGACTCGGCCGACGCCGCCTCGATGCGCACGCTCGCCGAGTCCGCCCGGGTCGTCGCCACCACCGTCGGGCCGTACGCGAAGCACGGGCTGCCGCTCGTCGAGGCGTGCGCGAACGCGGGAACGGACTACGCCGACCTCACGGGCGAGGTCCTCTTCATGCACGAGACCATCACGCGCTACCACGCGGCCGCGGAGCGCAGCGGCGCACGGATCGTCCACAACTGCGGCTTCGACTCGATCCCGTCGGACATCGGCACGCTCCTGCTGCACGAGGCGGCGGGCGAGGAGCTCGAGGACACGACGCTCGTCGTCCGCGCGCTGAAGGGCGGGCCGAGCGGCGGGACGCTCGCCTCGGGGATGGGCGAGATGGACGCCGCCAAGTCGTCGCGGGACCTCGCGAACGTCGTCAACGACCCGTACGCGCTCAGCCCCGACCGCGAGGCCGAGCCGGACCTCGGTCCCGAGGCGGGCGTCCGCGGCCCCGTGCACGACGACGAGCTGGGCATGTGGCTCGGCCCGTTCGTCATGGCCTCGATCAACACGCGCGTCGTCCGCCGCAGCAACGCGCTGCAGGGCTGGGCGTACGGCCGGCGCTTCCGCTACCGCGAGGCGATGGGCATGGGCTCGGGAGCCGCCGGCCGCGCGAAGGCGACCGGGCTGTCGGTCGGGCTCGGCGCCCTCTTCGCGGGCCTGTCGTTCGGCCCGACCCGCAAGGCGCTCGAGGCCGTCCTCCCCTCGCCGGGCGAGGGCCCGAGCGAGAAGACCCAGCAGAGCGGCTTCTTCCGGATCGACGTCCACACGCGCACGGCGAGCGGCGCGCGCCGCGTGTGCCGCATCACCGCGCAGGGCGATCCGGGCTACGCGGCGACCGCCGTGATGCTCGGCGAGAGCGCGCTGTGCCTGGCCGGGGACCGGGCCGGGCTGCCGGAGCGCGCCGGCGTCCTCACGCCCGCGACCGCGCTCGGGGCGGCGCTCGCCGCCCGCCTGCGCGCCGCCGGCCACACGTACGACGTCGGCTAGATGGCGAGCGCCCCTCCCCGCCCCTCGGTCGTCGCGCGCCTGTTCCGCGGCGCGCTCCTCACCGCGCTCGTCATCGCGATGCTGACGACCGGCCTGATCGTGCTCGCCGTCGCGGGTCTCGAGACCGGCGGCGTCGCGTTCGCGCTCGCGCTCTGCCTGGCCCTCCTGCCCGTGCCGGTCTACCTCGCGGCGGTGCTGTGGATCGACCGCTTCGAGCCCGAGCCGGTGCGCATGATCGTCCTCACCTTCGCGTGGGGGGCGACGATCGCGTGCTTCGTCGCGCTCGTGCTCAACACGGCCGGCGAGGTCATCGTGGCCGACCAGCTCGGGACCGAGGCGAGCGAGATCTACGGCTCGTCGTTCTCGGCGCCGGTCGTCGAGGAGCTGGCGAAGGCGGCCGTCATCTTCGGCATCTTCTGGTGGAAGCGCGACGAGTTCAACGGCGTCATCGACGGGATCGTCTACGCCGCGCTCGTGGGGCTCGGGTTCGCGATGACCGAGAACGTCCTCTACTACGGCCGCGGCGCGGCCGAGGAGGGCATCGTCGGCGCGGTCGTGACCTTCGTCGTGCGCGGGCTGATGTCGCCGTTCGCCCACCCGCTGTTCACGGCGATGACCGGGATCGGCCTCGGCCTGGCCGTCGGTGCGCGTACACGCGGCTTCCGGATCGCCGCGCCGCTCGTCGGCCTCGCCGCCGCGATCGCGCTGCACAGCGCGTGGAACACGTCGGCGGGCGCCGGCCTCTTCCTCGGCGTCTACGTCCTGATCATGGTCCCGGTGTTCTCCGCGCTGTGGGGCGTCATCGCCCTCGGGCTGCGCCGGGAGGGACGGGTGATCGCGGCGCACCTGCGCGGGCTGCTGCCCGATCAGGAGGTCGCGGCGCTGTCGTCGCTGCGCGCGCGGCGCCACGCGCGGCGCGAGGCGGCGCGCCGCGGCGGGCGGCCGGCCAAACGGGCGATGGCCGACCTCCAGCAGGTCGCGGCCGAGCTCGCCTTCCACCGCGAGCAGGCGCAGCACGGCGTCGTCCGCGCCGACCGCGCGGCGCTGGCGCGCGAGTCCGCGCTGCTCGCCCGGATGGCCGTCCGCCGCCGCGAGCTGTCGCAGCTTCGGGCCTAGAACGACGAAGCGCCCCCGAGGGGGGCGCTTCGCAAGCGGTGTCGCTGTCGCGGGCGGGCTCTACGCCGCGTCGCGCAGCGCGGCGAGCTCGCCGACCGTCGAGAGGCGGCGCAGGGCGCGCTCCTCGATCTGCCGGGTCCGCTCGGCGCTGACGCCGAGCACCTTGCCGGCCTGGCCGAGCGTGTGCTGCTTGCCCTCCGGGTTCGCCCCGAAGCGCAGCTCGATCACGCGGCGCTCCTGCTCCGGCAGCTCGCCGATGGCGCCCATGAGCACCTCGGACTGCCACGCGTCGGTGACCTCCTCCTCGGGGGAGAGCTGGTCGGCCGCGAGCAGGTCGCCGAAGGCGGTCTCGCCGTCGTCGCCCACGCCCTTGTCGAGTGAGGCGGGCGCCTGGTCGGCCTGGCGGATCTCCTCCACCTCCTCGATGGTGAGCTCCGCCTCCTTCGCGATCTCCTCGTCGGAGGGCTCGTGGCCGAGCTTGAGCGCGAGCTCACGCTCGATCCGGGCGACCTTGCGGGCGCGCTGCGACATGTGGACGGGCAGGCGGATCGTGCGGCTGGTGTTCTCCAGGCCGCGCTGGATCGCCTGACGGATCCACAGGGTGCCGTAGGTCGAGAACCGGAAGCCCTTGCGCCAGTCGAACTTCTCGACGGCGCGGATGAGCCCCAGCATGCCCTCCTGCACGAGGTCGCCCAGGGGCAGGCCCTGCCCCTGGTACTTCCGCGCGACGGAGACCACGAGCCGGAGGTTCGAGTTGATCATCCGCTCCTTCGCCGCGAGGTCGCCGCGCTCGATGCGCTGCGACAGCTCGACCTCCTCGGCAGGGGTCAGCAGCGGCCAGCGCCGCGACTCCGCCAGGAGCTGGTGGAGCGGATCGACAGTGGTGTCAATGGCCTCGGTGGGCCGGAAATCGAGGACGTCGGTCGTCGTCGGAATCCCTTTCTTTCTGCTCTTCTCTTGCGTCTTCAAGTTCTTATCCGATTTCTGTAGTCGGAATTGTATACCAATTTCGTTGCGCGCGCAACTTCGCGCGCGCCACATGCTGGTCACACAGAACGCCATAACGGGGCGTCGGTTTCGGGGCACTAACACGCCGTAACAGACCGGCTGGAGGCGCCTCGCGCGCAGTACGTCAACGCAGCGGGCTGTCAGACAGCGTACAGGACCGAGCGCGCGTGTGCTACCGGCTCGGCACGGCCGCGTTCTCCTCGGCGTCCGCGGCGATTCTGCGCTCGTATGCGGCCCGTTCGGCGCTCTTGACGTCGGTCGCGACCTTGTCCATCGCGAACATCCGATCCGTGACATCGCGCACACGAGCGGGGAAGAGCCGGTGGACCTTCAAGGAGAACCCGGCGTCGGCGGTGATCGGCACCTCGAAGCGCGGCCGCTCGATCGAGCCGACGATCCGCTCGGCCACGTCGCCGGCGGTCAGCAGCTTCGCCGTGCGCGCCGAGGACATGCCGGCGCCGAGGTCCGTCGCGGCGAGGTTCGGCATGACGGCGGGCGAGCATCGCCGGCAGCGCGAGCTTCATGCCCGTCGATCCCCACGGCTAGCCGCGTCTCAGGACGCCCTCGATCGCGAGGCTCAGGCGCCGCACCGCGTCCGCGTACACGCGCGCGGCGCGGGCGTCGCGGCCGGGGTGCCGAGCCGACGTCCTCACCCGCGCCGTCGTCCGCCCGTCCCTGAGGCGGTCCTTCACCGTCGCCTTGCCGCGCGCCATCCGGGCGACCGCCTCGTCGTCGCCCGCCGACGCCTTCCCCGCCTCGATCCACGCGAAGCGGAACGCGAGGCCGCCGGCGAGGTAGAGGCCGCTCGCGACGTGGTGCTCCCACGCGAACCGGCCCCGCGTGAACCGCAGCATCAGCCCGGCGCGGACCGCCCACCTCGCGAACTCGAACAGCCGCCCGGCCCGCCCGTGCTCGAGCACGTCGGCGAGCTGGCCGAGGCGCTTCTCGTTGAACGACGAGAGCGCCAGCTCGGCCCCCATCGCGACCGTCTCGATCGTGCCGAGCGCGTCGCGCGTCGGGTGGCCCGACGGCATCCCGGTCGCCGCGAGCACGAGCCGGTTCGTCGCCGCGCCGGTCGCCACCGCGGTGCACACGAAGATCGGCGGGAGGAACAGCCGGCTGCGGGCCCAGATCGGGACGGCGGTGCTCGCCAGCAGCACGCCCGTGTACGAGCCGAGGTAGGTGCCGAGCAGCGCGGTCTGCGCGCCGAGGACCTTCGCCACACGCCGCCGGCCGAGGACGTCGGCCGCGACGGCCGCGCCGCCGGCCGTGCTGAACGCCATCAGGCACCACGCCCCGGCGTTCATCGCCGAGCGCGGCTTGAAGATCCGCATCATGTTGAGGAAGCGCGCGGGCCGCCCGAGGTCGAGGACGAGCAGCGGCGCGCCGGGGCCGATCGCCGCGATCGTCACCTTGCGCGCGATCGCGGCCGAGCGCTCGTCGCCCGCGAGGTCGGCGGCCAGCGCGACGAACGACGAGCCGGTCGCGACGCCGCCGAGGAAGAAGTACGCGGGCACCTCCCACGTCCACACCGGCGCGTTGATGAACGGCCCGTTGGCGTCGACCCCCTCGGGGATCTCGGTCGAGCCGCGCATCCGCCGCGCCGCGGCCTGGATCCTCTCGTTGGCGTCGGCGCCGTTGCGGACGCGGTAGCTCGTGTCGTCCTTGTAGAGGTAGGACCAGCGCGCGTCCTTGAACGCCTGCCGGGCCAGCGCCACCGGCGACCCCTCGACCGCGCGGCGCCACAGCGCCGGGCCGCCGCGCCGCCCGACCGCGGGCGTCGTGTCGCGGCCGCCGTCCGGCGCCCCCTCCACCGCGCGCCGGTGGTCCTCCCGGATCCGGTCCTCCGGAGGCGGGCCGGAGGCGTGGCTCATCGCCGGTGGGCCCTCGCGAACGCGCCGACCGCCGCCGCGAGGCCGAGCGCCGCGGCGGCCAGTCCCGCCGCGGTCGCCACCGGGCCGTTCTCCTGCGCGGGCGACTCGGCCTGGGCCGGCAGCCCGAAGCGCTCGGGCGGCGCGGTGAGCAAGAAGAACGCGCCGAGCTCGCCGGCGAGCTGCTCGCCCGGCTCGTCGCCCGCGCCGTAGAGGTAGGCGTCGGTCACGCCGCGCTCGTGCAGCGCGAGCACGCGCCCCTTCGCCGTCTCGACCAGCTCGTCGTACGGGCCGAAGAGGATCGAGTCGGTCGGGCACGACTTCGCGCACGCCGGCTCGAGCCCGTCCTCGAGCCTGTCGTAGCAGAGCGTGCACTTCGCGGCACGCCCGTCGTACGGGTCGCGGTTGATGACGCCGAACGGGCACGACGGCACGCAGTAGCCGCAGCCGTTGCACACGTCGGGCTGGACGATCACCGTCTCGAACTCGGTCCGGATCAGCGCGCCCGTCGGGCACGCGTCGAGGCAGCCCGCGTTCGTGCAGTGCTTGCAGACGTCGGACATGAAGAGCCAGCGGTCCATCTGCGGCACGCCGTGCGCCTCGGCCGCGGCGACGAGGTCGACCTCGCCGTGGCCGCCGTTGCCGCCGCCGTACGCGGGCAGGTCGGGCAGCGGGACCGGCTCGGTCTGCTCGACGAACCGCACGTGCCGCCACGTCGACGCCGACAGCGAGCCCGTGTGGTCGTACGACGACGTCTTGCGGAACACGGCCCCGTCGGCGGGCAGGTCGTTCCACTGCTTGCACGCGACCTCGCACGCCTTGCACCCGATGCACACCGTCGTGTCGGTGAAGAACCCCATCCGCCGGCTCTCGGGCCGGTCGATCGCGATCTCGGTCACCGGAAGTCCGCCTGGTCGGTCTGGGAGAGCTTCTTCGGCTCCTCCGGGGGATGGTCGGACTCGACGTCCTGCGTGCCCGCCTGGCGCTCGGTCGTCGCGCGGTCGCGGCGCCCCGCCCGCACGTCGCAGCGGAATGCCTTGGACTCCTGGATCGACACGTTCGGGTCACCCGAGATCGCGATGAGGTCGTTGGCGGCGTCGCCGGTCACGCCCTGCGGGCTCGACGTGTACGCGCCCCAGTGCCACGGCATGCAGACCTGGTGCATGACGCGGTCGCCCATCCGCAGCGGCTGCACCCGGCTCGTCACCTTCGCGCGCGCCTCGATCTCCGCCCGCGGACTCACGACAGTCATCCACTCGCCGTCCTCGATCCCGCGCTCGGCGGCGAGCTGCGGGTCGATCTCGACGAACATCTCCGGCTGGAGCTCGGACAGCCACGGCAGGTTGCGGCTCATCGGCCCCGCCGTGTGGTGCTCGGTGAGCCGGAACGTCGACGCGATGATCGGGTACTCGTCGTCGCCCGGCGGGACGATCGGGTTGGCCGCGTGCGTCCAGGTGATCGCCGCCGGGTTCGCGCCCATCTTCGGATACAGGTGGTTCGGCACCGGCGACTCGTACGGCTCGTAGTGCGCGGGCAGCGGGCCGTCGAGCAGGCCGCTCGGCGAGTACAGCCACGCGCGGCCGTCGGCCATCATGATGAACGGGTCGTCGCCGGAGATGGCGTCCATCCCCTCGGCGTCGTCGGGCGCCGTGTAGTCGGGCCGCTTGCCGACCGGGAAGTCGGGCACGTCGTAGCCCGTCCACTGCTCCCGCTCCTCGTCCCACCAGACGTACTTCTTGCGCTCCGACCACGGCTTGCCGTCGGGGTCGGCGGACGCCCGGTTGTAGAGGATCCGCCGGTTGGCGGGCCACGCCCATCCCCACTCCGGCGACACCGAGCCGCCGGGCGCGTCGAGGTCGCCCGGGTCGCGCCGGCGCGTCTGGTTGACGCCGTCCGCGAAGCAGCCGGAGTAGATCCAGCAGCCGCTCGACGTCGTGCCGTCGGCCTTCAGCTGGGCGAAGCCGGGCACCAGCTCGCCGGTCTCGAGGTCGTAGCCGTTGATCTCCTTGAGGACCTCCTCGACCACCGGCTCCTGCTCTGAGCCGTGCTCGGAGTACGGCCAGTGCAGGTTGACGAGCGGCCAGTCCTTCGGGTCCTCGGAGTCCTCGTAGTGCGCCATCACGCGCTTGGCGATGTGGTGCGTGAAGTGCAGCTCCGAGCGCGCGTCGCCCGGCGGGTCGACCGCCTTGTCGCGCCACTGGAGCAGCCGCTGCGTGTTCGTGAAGTGCCCTTCCTTCTCGACGTGCGACGCCGCGGGCATGAGGAACACCTCGGTGCCGATGTCCTCCGGCGCCTCGGTCCAGAAGTTCGCCGTCTCGACCTCGGCGAGGTCGCGCACGACCAGCCACTTCATCGCCCCCAGCGCGCGCCGCTGGAGGCCGGCGTTCGCGCTGCCGACCGCCGGGTTCTGCCCCATCACGAGCAGGCCGTCGAGCTTGCCCTCGAACGCCCGCAGCATCGTCGGGTAGTGCGAGTGGTTGCCGCTGATCTTCGGCAGCCAGGGGAAGCCGAAGCCGTTCTCGGGCGTGGCCGCGTCGCCGAACCACGCCTTCAGCAGGCTGACGATGTAGTTGTCGAAGTGCGACCACCAGCCGCGCTGCGAGCCGCCGCCGGAGACGTAGCCCGCGAGCGTGAGGTCATCGTCGTTCGCCCGCGGCATCGGCAGGTAGCCCGGCAGGATCTCGTAGAGCGTCGGGATGTCGCTCGAGCCCTGGATCGACGCGTGCCCGCGCATGGCCATGATCCCGCCGCCCGGCCGGCCGATGTTGCCGAGCAGGAGCTGCACGATCGAGCCGGCGCGGATCATCTGCACGCCCGAGCTGTGCTGCGTCCAGCCGACCGCGTACGCCAGCATCGTCGTGCGCTCGCGCCCCGAGTTCGCGATCAGCGTCTCGGCGACGCGCAGGAACTGCTCCTCCGAGATGCCGCAGATCCGCTCGACCATCTCCGGCGTGTAGCGCGCGTAGTGGCGCTTCATGATCTGGAAGATGCAGCGCGGGTCTGAGAGCGTCTCGTCGCTGCGGACGTTGCCGGTCATCATCCCGGCGCCGGTGCGGTCGCTGAACGCCTGCGTCGAGTGCTCGCGCTGGCCGGCCGCGGAGGCGACCTCCCCGCCCTCGTACATCCAGCTCGACCGGTCGTAGGTCCCGCTGCCGGAGTCGAAGCCGCTGAAGACGCCCTCGAGCTCCTCCGGGCCCTGGTAGTCGGCGTTCACGATCGTCGCCGCGTTCGTGTAGTTGACGACGTACTCGCGGAAGTACGACTCGGTCTCGATGATGTGGCGGATCAGCCCGCCGAGGAACGCGATGTCGCTGCCCGCGCGGATCGGCACGTGCATGTCGCTGATCGCGCTCGTGCGCGAGTAGTGCGGGTCGACGTGGATGATCTTCGCGCCGCGCTCGCGCGCCTTCATCGCCCAGCGCGAGCCGACGGGATGGGCCTCCATGAGCGCCGACCCCTGGATCCAGATGCAGTCGGCGTTCTGGAAGTCCTGCTGGTAGTTGGTGGCGCCTCCGCGCCCGAGCGAGGTCCCCAGACCGGGGACCGTGGAGGAGTGTCATATGCGCGCCTGGTTCTCGATCTGGATGGCGCCCATCGCCGTGTAGAGCTTCTTGAGGAGGTAGTTCTCCTCGTTGTCGAGCGTGGCGCCGCCGAGGTGCGCGAACCCGCGCGTGCGGTCGACCTTCCAGCCCTGCTCGTCGCGCTCCTCCCAGTGGTCCTCGCGCGCCGCGATCATCCGCTCGGCGATCATGTCCATCGCCGTCTCGAGGTCCAGCTCCTCCCACTCGGTCGCGTACGGGCGGCGGTACTTGATCTTCGTCAGCCGGCCCGGCTGCTGGACGAGCTGGCGCGACGCGGCGCCCTTGGGGCACAGCGTCCCCTGATTGATCGGCGAGCGCGGGTTGCCCTCGACGTCGACCAGCTCGCCGTCGCGCGTGTAGACGAGCTGGCCGCAGCCGACGGCGCAGTACGGGCACACCGACTCGGTCACCTTCAGGCCGGCGATGCGCGAGCCGGCCTTCTTCGTCTCGGCCGACGCGGCGCTCGCCCCCATCCCCCAGTCGAGCGCGCGGCCGACCACGGGGAGCTCCCGCAGGCCTTCGAAGATGCGTGGCCGGCTCGAGCCCATCAGGTCGCGCGAACGTTACCGCCGCGCCCCAGCGCTAGCGCGCCGCCGTCTCCATCTCGGTCATCGTCGCGCCCGCCGTCCCGTCGGCGGGCGGCTGGTCGCCCGCGTCCGCCTTCTCGGGTTGCTGCTCGTCCGGCTTCGCGTAGAGGTAGTAGTAGGCGCCCGCGACGAAGATCACCGCCCCGACGAGGTTGCCGAGGAAGGCGAAGATCCAGTTGTGGACCGCGTCCCACCACGAGATGTCGGGGACGTCCATGAAGATCGCCGCCGGGATGAAGAACATGTTCGCCACGACGTGGTCGAAGCCCATCGCCACGAAGGCCATGATCGGGAAGAAGATCGCGAGGATCTTGCCGGCGATGTCCTCGGCGGCGAAGGCCATCCACACCGCGAGGCAGACGAGCCAGTTGCAGCCCATCCCGCGCAGGAAGATCTCCCACTCGGTCTCCTCCACCCCCTTCTTGTGGGCGATCGAGCCGAGCTTCTCGAGGTTCGGCTCGACGCTCACGACGCCGGTCTGGTCGGCGAGGAAGTAGGCGACGAACAGCGCGCCCAGCAGGTTGCCGAGCAGGACGAAGCTGAAGTTGTGCGCCATGTCCTTGAACGACGCGCGGCCGCGCATCGCCGCCAGCGGGACGAGCGCCATGTTGCCGGTGAGCAGCTCCGAGCCGGCGATGACGACGAGGATCAGGCCGAGGCTGAAGACCGCGCCGCTGAAGAACGTCGTGAGGCCGCCCCACACCTCGGGGTCGAGGCCGGCGGTGACGGTGACCGCGAGCAGGCCGCCGAACGCGATGTAGGCGCCGGCGAGGAACCCGGCGACCATCGCCTTGTCCCACGAGAGGCGTGCCTTCTGCACGCCCTTCTCGACGCCGGCCTGCGCGATCGCCTTCGGATCCTTGAACGCCACTACGCCCGCGTCAGTACCCGCTCCGCGCCCGCGTAGACGTTGCCGCGCCCGCTCCGGGCGAAGCCCATCAGCGTCAGGTTGCGATCCAACGCGAGGCTGACGGCCAGCGAGGTCGGCGCGCCCACCCCGACGAGGATCGGCGCGCCGGCGACCGCTGCCTTCTGGACGAGCTCGAACGACAGCCGGCCCGAGACGCACAGGACGTGATCGCGCAGCGGCAGGAGGCCCTCGGTCAGCGCCCACCCGATGACCTTGTCCATCGCGTTGTGGCGCCCGACGTCCTCGCGCGAGGCGACGAGCTCGCCGGCGGCGGTGAAGAGGCCGGTGGCGTGCAGGCCGCCGGTGCGCTCGAAGCCGGGCTGCGCCGTGCGCAGGCGGTCGGGCAGCGCGGCGAGCAGGTCGCGCGCGATCTCGGGGCCGTCGCCGAGCGCGGGGGCGTCGACCGCGACCTGCTCGAGCGCGCCCTTCCCGCAGACGCCGCACGAGGACGTCGTGTAGAAGCGCCGCTCGCCGGGATCGCGCAGCAGCGGGCCGGCCACCTCGACCGTGTTGGCCGCGAAGTCCTCGGTCGGCCCGGCGGCGCGCGGCGCGTCGATCAGCGCCTCGCCGTGGAGGAAGCCGAGCGCCAGCTCCTCGTCGTGGCCGGGCGTGCGCATCGTCACCGCGAGCGCGCGCCCGTCGACGCGGATCTCGAGCGGCTCCTCGACGGCGACGACGTCCTCGGCCCCGTCGACGAGTATCTTTCGGTCCATGCTGCTCGCCGACTTCCTGGGTTGGGACAAGTTCGATTGGGAGGCCACGTTCGGTCTCGCCGGGGTGTTCTTCGTCTTCTTCCCCCTGCTCGTGAACGCCCTCGTCGTCTTCATCATCGCGCAGGCTCTGGGCGAGCGGACGCAGAACCAGGCGTACGCCCGCGGCGAGGACGCCGGCTCCTCCGGCGGCGGCTAGCGCCGCGCGCTGGCGACGGCGGCGGCAGCGCCGTCGCGCCACGGGTCGCCGTGGCCCGCCAGCAGCACGGCGGCGTCGACCGGCTCGATCGCGGCGAGCGAGGCCTGCGCGGCGTCGTCGTCCTCGTTGAAGAACCGGGGCATGAGCCCGGCGCCCTCCCGGCGCGTGAGGTCCGGGTGCATGCAGAGCGCGTCGCCGACGAAGAGCGCGTTCTGCTCTTCGAAGAGCAGGGCGCAGTGCCCGAACGTGTGACCCGGCGTGTGGATGACCCGCGGCCGGCCGGGGACGTCGAGCACGTCGCCGCCGGCGAACGTCTCGGCGTCGTCGACCTTGCCCGGCTTCGCGCCGGTGCGGATGCTGTGGCCGAAGATCCTCCGCGTCGCCGGGCGCCAGAGGTTCGGCAGCAGGTGGCGCGGGCTGGCGTCGCCCTTCTTCGGCCCCGGCTTGCGCAGCCCGGGCTCGTCGAGGCTGTGGATCAGGACGCGCGCGCCCGCCGCCCGGAGGTGGGGGGCGACGCCGGTGTGGTCGGAGTCCGAGTGCGTCAGCACGACCGCGGTGACGTCGGCGGGCGTGCGGCCGATCCGTCGCAGGTCGGCGTCGAGCGTCTTCGCGAAGCCGCCGAGGCCCGCGTCGATCACGGTGACGCCCTCGTCGTCGACGACGAGGTACCAGTTCACCAGCTCGGAGCCGAGGCCGTAGACCCCGGGGACGATCTCGATCGGACCCTTCATGCCGTGGCGGCCGCGAGCGTACCGCGCCGGCTCGCCGCGACCGCCGACCCCGCCGCGCCCGCGACGATCGCGGCGACGATCACCGCGCGCCATCCCTCGGCGTCGGCGAGCGCGCCGCCGGCCGCCGCGCCGAGCGCGATGCCACCGACGAGCGTCGTCAACGGCCACGTCAGGGCCTCGGTCGCCGTGCCAGGCGGCGCGATCGCGCTGGCGAGCTGGTTGCGGGTGGCGATGAGCGGCGCGATGCAGATCCCGGCCGGGACGATGAGCAGCGCCATCGCGAGCATCGACGGCGCGAGCAGCGCCGGGAGGAACCCGAGCGGCAGCAGCAGGGCGAACCACAGGTGCGCCCGCGCGACCGGCGTCGCCCGCGGCCGCGCGCCGTAGACGAAGCCGCCGACCGCGCTGCCGATCGCCCACGTGGCGAGCAGGATCCCGGCCAGCTCGCGCTGGCCCTCGGCCTCGCTGAACGCCGGCAGGGCGACCTCGACGGCGCCGATCCCGAAGCCGACGGGCAGCATCGTGACGACGAGCGCGCGGATGCCGGGCGAGCGCAGCGGGCCGAGCAGGTCGCCGCCGCGCCGGGCCTCCGCCGGGCAGTCGTCGGGGAGGACGGCGAGGAAGGCCGCGTTGCCGGCGAGCACGGCGACGGCGGAGAACGCGAGCGCCGCCGGCGGCCCGAGCACGGCGACGAGCAGCGCGACGACGAGCGGCGCCGTCACGAACGCGACCTCGAGCAGGACCGAGTCGAGCGCGTAGGCCGGGGCGACGAGGTCGGGGCGGTCCCGGAGGAGCTGCGGGAAGCGGGCGCGCAGCACGGACGGCGTCGGCGGGAAGAGCGCGCCGGTGAGCACGGCCGCGGCGACGATCCCGGCCGGCGGCGCGTCGGGCCCTCCGAGCGCGAGCAGCGCGCCGAGGCCGAGGGCGTGGCCGGCGGCGAGCCCCATCAGCGCGCCGGGCCCGCGACGGTCGACCCAGCGCCC
>JAUJPF010000005.1 GCA_030447275.1 Solirubrobacteraceae bacterium
CACCTCGGGGCGCACGAGGTGGGGATGCTGCGCGCCCTGCTCGAGCGCGGGATCGTGCCGGAGCTGGTGGTCGGGACGTCGATCGGCGCGATCAACGGCGCGGCGGTGGCGGGCGAGCCGACGGTGGCCGCGGCCGAGCGGCTGGCGGAGATGTGGATCCGCTTCGAGCGCAGCGACGTCTTCGGCGGGTCGGTCCTCGGGCGGCTGGGGACGCTCGCGCGGACGCGGACCCACCTGCACGGCAACGACGGGCTGCGGCTGCTGCTCGGCGAGGCGCTCCCGGCGGAGCGCATCGAGGATCTGCCGGTGGCCTTCGAGTGCGTCGCGGCGTCGATCGAGGCGGCCTCCGAGCACTGGTTCACGAGCGGGCCGCTCGTCGACGCGGTGCTCGCCTCCTCGGCCGTCCCCGGCATCCTGCCCCCGGTCGAGATCGACGGCGAGCACTTCCTCGACGGCGGCATCGTCAACTCGATCCCCGTCGGGCGCGCCGTCGCCCGCGGCGCGCGGACCATCTACGTGATGCACGTCGGGCGCGTCGACCGGCCGCTCGAGCCGCCGCGGTGGCCGTGGGAGGTCGGCCTCGTGGCGTTCGAGATCGCCCGCCGGCACCGCTTCCTCGGCGACATCGCGTCGCTGCCCGACGGGCTCGGCGTCCACGTCCTGCCGACCGGGCAGCCCGAGCCGCCGCGCTACACCGCCGTCTCGCAGCTGCGCTACCGCGACATGTCGAAGGTCAGCGAGCACATCGAGCACGCGTACGAGGCGTCCTCGGCGTACCTCGACGGCGTGGAGGCGGCGTGAAGCGCGTCCCGCCGACCGTCGTGCGCCGGCTCGTGCTGGCGCCGCTCGTGGTGCTCCTCGACGTGGCGATCCTCGCGCTGTCGCCGCTCGTCCTCTTCCTCGCCGCCGTCCTCGGGCCGCTGCTCGGCGGGGGGACGCGGGCACTGCGCGCCGCGTACATCGCGCTCGTCTACGCCGCGCGCCACCTCGAGGCGGTGCTGGCGCTGCTCGGGCTCTGGCTGCGCAGGGACACGAGCCAGGACGCGCACTACGACGTCATGCGGCGGTTCGTGGCCGGTGTGTACCGGGCGATCGTCCGGGCGGCGCGCGTGCGGGTGGCCACCGACGAGTCGGCGGCGGCGTACCGCGCGCTGTCGGGCTCGGGCCGGCCGGTCGTGCTGCTCAGCCGCCACGCCGGCGAGGGCGACACGTTCCTCGTGATCTACGAGCTGCTCTGCCGGCACGGCCGGCGCCCGCGCGTGGTCATGCACGAGGCGCTGCGGTTCGACCCGGTCATCGACCTGCTCGGCGAGCGGCTGCCGAACCGGTTCGTCGACCCGCGCGGCGGCGACACCGAGGTGGAGATCGCCGCGCTGGCCCGCGAGATGCGCGGCGAAGCCGCCGTCGTCATCTTCCCCGAAGGGGCGAACTTCACCGAGGAGCGGCGGCGGCGCGGGATCGACCGACTCGAGCGCGGCGGCCACGACCGGCAGGCGGAGGCGGCGCGCGCGATGCGCCACGTGAGCGCGCCAAGGCCCGGCGGGGCGCTCGCGGCGCTCGAGGCGGCGCCCGAGCACGACGTCGTGATCATGGGCCACGTCGGCTTCCCCACGAGCCTCGCCGACGCGTGGCGCCTCCTGCCCGAGCCGCAGACGATCGAGGTCAAGCTCTGGCACGAGCCGTGGGACACGATCCCCACCGACGACGACGAACGCATCGACTGGCTGTTCGAGCGCTGGCGCCGGCTCGACGCGTGGGTCGAGGAGCGCCGCGGGGCTAGCGCCTGAGCCGCACGCGGCGCACGGCCCGCACCCGGCGGCCCTCGGCGTCGCGCGCGGTGAGGGTCACGACCGCGCGGCCGGAGCGCAGCGCGCGGCGGACGCGGAGCGTGACCCGTCCGCTGCGCCGGAGGACGCCGGCGCGCCTCCCGCTCGCGACGACGGTCCGCCCGCGACGCACGCTGACGCGGATGCGGCGGAGTGGGTGGCTGGTGCGCACGAGCAGCCGGATCCGCCCGGCCCGACGCGCGCGCGACGCCGACCCGAGGCGGCGCGGCAGCCGAACGAGGACGGGCGACGTGCCCGCACCGGCGCCGCTTCCCGGCGGCGGGTTGGGGTCGCCGGTTTCCGGCGAGCCGCCCGCGACCGGCCCGCTGCCCGCGGCAGGGGCGCTCGTCTGCGGCGACAGCTCCGCGATCTGCGCGTCGACGAACGGCCGCAGCGCCCGACCAACGACCTCGCCGTAGACGCCGTACTGCGTCGGGAACGCGCAGCCGAAGCCGAAGGAGACGTCGCCGACGAGCACGAACCGCCCGGACGCGTCGGGGACCATCAGCGGCCCGCCCGAGTCGCCCTGGCAGCTGTCCTCGCCGCCGGTCAGGTTGCCCGCGCACAGCATCGTCGCGGGGTCGAACTCGGCGGTGAGCGTGTAGCCGCGGGCGCAGTCCGCGTCGCTGACGATCGGCACCTGCCCCTCGCGCAGCTCGCGCACCGCCGGGCCTCCCGAGAACGTCGCGCCCCACCCGATGATCGTCGCCTCGACGCCGGGCGCGAAGCGGGCGGCCTCGCCGGCGTCGGCGATACGGATCGGGGCGCCGAGCGTGCTCGACCGCGCGAGCTTCAGGAGCGCGACGTCGTAGGCGCCGGAGTCCGGGTCGTACTGCGGGTGGTCGACGAGGCGCGTGGCTTCGATCCGCTCGCCGCCGCGGGAGCGGTCGCGCGTCCCGAGCAGGAAGCGGTACCGGCGAGCGTCGTCCTCGCGCGCGGCGCTGCGAGGATCATCCTGCGCGCAGTGGGCGGCCGTCAGGACGACGTCGGGGCGGACCAGGCTCGCACCGCAGATGAACGTCCAGTCGCCGTTGGCCTGCTGGAACTCCATCGCGGCCATGTGCGGGAAGTCGCGGGTGGTCACGTTGCCGCCGACAATGCCCCATGCGGGCGCAGCGCCGAGCGCGAGCGTCGCGAGCGCGAGGAGCAGGGCGGAGCGAAGACGGGGCATGTGAAGGCGCTACCCGCCCCGGGGGCGGCGCAGCGGAGATGGCGCCGCGGCGCTCGGCGGCGCTAGCGCGCCCTGAGCGCGCGCGCCGCCGCCGCCGACGCCGTGAGCGTCAGCGCGAGCGGGATCGGCAGGCAGCAGCCGCCCACGGTCACGCGGCCGCCCCCGCGCGTGCGGCGCGAGTACGCAGGCATCGGCCCGAGCCAGCGGAAGCCCGAGCTGCGGCGCCGGCCGTAGCCGGACCGGCCGTAGCGGCCGGGGCGGGGGGTTCTGCGGAGGATGCTCATGCCGAGCCCCTACCCCGCGGCGCAGCGTTTCCGCGTCAGAGCGGCGTCTTGAGGCGCGCGCAGTCCTCGAAGCCGTAGCGGGCGGCGAGCCGCCGGCCACGGCGCAGCAGCTTGCGGATCTGCTGTGCGTGCAGCACACGGTTCCACTGCTGCCGGATGACCATCTCGTCGCCCTCCAGGTCGGTGACGGCGTGCGAGAGCGCGATCTCGTACTGCTCGAGGACGCCGCCGTCGGCACCCGGCGGGCGCGGCTTGCGCTTCAGCTGGACGAGGACGTCTTGGAGGAGCGCGCGGTAGCCGCGCAGCTCCTTCGCGAGCCGGAGCGCGTCGCCGCGCGCGCTCGTCTGGATCACGGACGGCGGCAGCTCCCGCTCGACCGCGCGGGGGTCGGACCAGCGCTCTTGCGCCGTCCGGCACGCCGCGTCGACGCGCGCGGCGAACTCCGCCTTCGAGATGGTCTCCGGCGACTGCGACGCGGCCCGGGTCGCGCCCGGCTCCGGGGCGTCAGCGGACCCACACGCGGCGAGCGCGGCGGCAACGACCGCGGCGGCGACGAGCTGGAGGATGCGCGCCATGCGGTGGATCTTCGCGCGCGGGCGCGTCACGCGCGAGCCTCAGCGCTCCACCCGCAGGTGGGCGTGGAGCTGGCGCGCGACCTTCGACGGCACCCCGGGCACGGCCTCGAGCTCCTCGCGCGACGCGCCGAGCATCGCCTCCGGCGAGCCGAAGTGCTTGAGCAGCGCGCGCTTGCGCGTCGGGCCGATGCCGGGCAGGCCGTCGAGGATCGACTCGGTCATCGCCTTGTCGCGCCGCGCGCGGTGGTGGGTGATCGCGAAGCGGTGCGCCTCGTCGCGGACGCGCTGGAGGAGCTGGAGCTCGGGCGTGTCGTGTGGAAGGAGGACGGGTTCCGAACGCCCGGGCATGTACACCTCCTCGATCCGCTTGGCCAGCGAGACGACGGTCACCCCGCGCTCGACGAACGCCGCCAGCGCGCGCATGCCCGCCGAGAGCTGCCCCGGCCCGCCGTCGATGACGATGAGGTTCGGCAGCGTCGCGAACGACTCGTTGCGCTTGGGGTCGTGCGGCGAGAGGTCCTGCTGGCGCTCCCACTGGGCCAGCCGGCGCTCGAGCACCTCCTCCATCGCCGCGAAGTCGTCGGGCACGCCCTCGTTCAGGCCGCGCACGACGAACCGCCGGTAGTCGGACTTCTTCGGCGCGCCCCCCTCGAAGACGACCATCGACGCCGTCGTGTGCGTCCCCATCAGGTTCGAGATGTCGAAGCACTCGATCCGCAGCGGCAGCACGTCGAGCGCGAGCGCCTGCTGGAGGCGATCGAGCGCCTCGGAGCGCTGCTGGCGCGAGCGCTCGACCTTCAGCCGCTCGGTCTCGAGCGCCAGCTTCGCGTTGCGCGTGGCGAGGTCGAGGATCCGCCGCTTGTCCCCGCGCTCGGCGACCCGCACCTCGACGCGCCCGCCGCGCTGCGCGGCCAGCGCCTCCGCGAGCCCCTCCGACACCGGCGACGCGACGATGACCTGCGGCGGGATGAACGGCGCCGACGTGTAGAACTGGAGCAGGAACTCCTCGAGCACCTGCGCCTCGTCGAGCGACGCCTCGTTGGCGAGGTAGAAGGACTGGCGGTCCGACAGCACGCCGTCGCGGACCTGGAACACCTGTGCGTTGGCGTCGGTCCCGCTGACCGCCACCCCCACCGCGTCGACCGACCCGACCGAGGCATTGGCGACGCGCTGGCGCTCGAGCAGCGCCTTCACCGCCTGGAGCCGGTTGCGCTCGACCGCCGCCTGCTCGAACTCGTGCACCGCCGCCGCCTCTCGCATCCGCTGCTCGAGGTCGCGCTCGACCTCCTTGTAGCGGCCCTGGAGGAACGCGATCACGCCGTCGATCGCCGTCCGGTACTCCTCGTGGGAGACGTAGCCGACGCAGGGCGCCCCGCAGCGGCGGATGTAGTAGTCGAGGCACGGCGAGCCCGTCCGCCGCCCCGGCACCGCGCCGTTGCACGAGCGGTACATGAAGATCTTGCCGAGCGTGTCGAGCGTCGAGCGGGTCCGCTTCGCGCTCGAGTACGGCCCGAAGTACAGCCGGTCGCGGCGGTGGCGCTCGCGCGTGAAGTAGACCCGCGGGAACTCCTCGTCCATCGAGATCGCGATGTACGGATACGACTTGTCGTCGCGCAGGCGGATGTTGAACCGCGGCTTGTACTGCTTGATGAACTCCTGCTCGGCGAGCAGCGCCTCGGCCTCGGTGTTGACCGACACGAACTCGATCGACTCGGCGATCTCGACCATCTGCGTGTCGCCGCGCGTGACGCGGTTGGAGAAGTGCCCGCCGACCCGCTTGCGGATCGACTTCGCCTTGCCGACGTAGATGACCCGGCCCTTCCCGTCGCGGAACAGGTAGACGCCGGGACTGTCCGGCAGGTTCTTCCGTTGCTCGGAGAGGGCAGTTCCCATCCCCATCGAGGATATGGAGCGACAGATCGAGGCTCTCGCCCGCGAGCGGCTGAGGTTCGAGGGGCTGCGGCCGGGCCAGCTCGAGGCGGTGAAGGCCGTGGTCGAGGGCCGCGACACGCTCTGCGTCATGTCGACCGGCTCGGGCAAGTCGGCGATCTACCAGCTCGCGGGCTTCGTCATCGACGGGCCGACCGTCGTCGTCTCGCCCCTCATCGCGCTCCAGCAGGACCAGATGGAGTCGGTCGAGGAGGAGGCCGCGGTCATCAACTCGACGCTCACCGACAAGCAGCGCGACGAGGTCCTCGAGGAGGCGCAGGACGACGAGGTCGAGTTCGTGCTGCTGGCGCCCGAGCAGCTCGCCAACGAGGACGTGCTCGGCGAGCTGGCGCAGGCGGGCGTCTCGCTGTTCGTGGTCGACGAGGCCCACTGCGTCAGCCAGTGGGGTCACGACTTCCGCCCCGACTACCTGCGCCTCGGCGAGGCCATCGCCGCGCTCGGCCACCCGCCGGTGCTGGCGCTGACCGCGACCGCGTCGCCGCCCGTGCGGGACGACATCATCCACGTGCTGGGCATGCACGCCCCGGCGCTCGTGATCCGCGGGTTCGACCGCCCGAACATCCGGCTCGAGGTCGACCGCCACGAGGACGCGCACCGAAAGCACCACGCGCTGCTCGACCGCGTCGTCGCGGCGGAGGGCGCGGGCATCGTCTACTGCGCGACGAAGAAGGGCGCCGAGACCGTGGCCAAGGAGCTGCGCGAGCGCGGCGTGCGCGCCGAGCACTACCACGGCGGGCTCAGCGCGAAGACGCGAACCGAGCGCCAGCACAGGTTCATGGACAACGGCGGGATCGACGTGATGGTCGCGACGATCGCCTTCGGCATGGGCGTCGACAAGCCGGACGTCCGCTGGGTCTTCCACCACGAGATCAGCGAGTCGGTCGACTCCTACTACCAGGAGCTGGGACGCGCGGGCCGCGACGGCGAGCCCGCCGAGGCCGTCCTCTTCTACCGCCCGCAGGACCTCGGCCTGCGGCGGTTCTTCTCGTCGGGTCGCGTGCGCGACGACGACCTCCACCAGGTCGCGCAGGCGCTCATCGTCCAGCCCGAGCCGGTGCGGCCGGGCGCGCTGCTCGACGGGCTTCCGCTCAGCGACACGAAGCTCGCCACCGCCGTGCAGCGCCTGGAGGACGCCGGCTTTGCCGAGATCCGCGACGACGGCGCGATCGCCGCCCGGCGCGAGACCGACATGATCGAGGCGGTCGAGCACGCGAGCGAGGCCGAGGAGCACCGGCAGGCGTTCGACCGCTCGCGCGTCGACATGATGCGCTCCTACGCCGAGACCGACGGCTGCCGGCGCGCGTTCGTGCTCGGCTACTTCGGCGAGGACTACGAGCCGCCGTGCGGCCACTGCGACGTCTGCGAGCGCCGCGGCGACGATGTCGCGCGCACCGAGGAGGACGGCCGGTTCGCCGTCGGCGACCGTGTCACGCACGCGGACTGGGGAGGCGGTAGCGTCGGGCAGGTGGAAGACGGGCAGATCACCGTCGTGTTCGACACGGTCGGCTACAAGACGCTCGGGCTCGACCTCGTCCTCGAGCGCGGACTGCTGGAGGCCGAGTGACGGTCGTCCTCCTCCACGCCGGCGTCTGCGACCACCGCATGTGGGACGCGATCGTGCCGGCGCTGCACGACGCCGGAAGGAAGGTCGTGGCGCCCGACCTGCGCGGATTCGGCTCGCGGCCCGTCGGGCACGCCCCGTTCTCGCACGCGACCGATGTCCTCGCGCTGCTCGACGGGCTCGGCGCCGACCAGGCCGACGTCGTCGGCGCGTCGTTCGGCGGCCGCGTGGCGCTCGAGGTCGCCGCGCGCGCGCCCGGGCGCGTCCGGTCGCTGGCCCTGCTCGCGCCGGCGCTGCCGGAGTGGGACTACACCGACCCCGCGCTGCTCGCGTACGGCGACGCCGAGGAGGCCGCGCTCACCCGCGGCGACGTCGACGCCGCCGTCGAGCTGAACGTCCGCATGTGGGCCGACGGGCTCAGCTCGCGCGACCAGGACTACGTCGCGGAAGCGCAGCGGCGCGCGTTCGAGCTGGGCGCCGAGGACGCGCCCGAGGAGGAGCACCCGCTCGACCTCGGCGCGATCACCGCCGACACGCTCGTCATGGTCGGCGACCGCGACGTCTCGGACTTCGTCGCGATCGGCCGCCACCTCGCGGCGACGCTGCCCGGCCCGGAGCTGCGCGTCGTCGAGGGAGCGGGCCACCTGCTCGCGCTCGAGCGCCCGGACGAGGTCGCCGGCGCGCTCGCGGAGCGGCTGCGCGAGCGGTAGCGTCCTCGCGCATGACCACCGCGTACCGGACGTGCCCCTTCTGCGAGGCCACGTGCGGTCTCGCGATCACCCTCGAGGGCGACCGCGTCGCGCAGGTGCGCGGCGACGCCGAGGACGTCTTCTCGAAGGGCTTCGTCTGCCCGAAGGGGGTGGCGCTCAAGGCGTTCCACGAGGACCCGGCGCGGCTGCGCGCGCCGCTCGTCAAGCAGCCCGACGGCTCGTTCGCCGAGGCGACGTGGGAGGACGCGTTCGCGCTGATCGCCGAACGGCTCCCCGCGATCCAGGCCGAGCACGGGCGCGACGCCGTCGGCGCCTACTTCGGCAACCCGAGCATCCACAACCTGGACGGCCAGCTCTACGGGCGCGTGCTGCTCAAGGCGCTCGGGACGAAGAACCTCTTCACGGCGAGCACCGTCGACCAGTACCCCAAGCAGGCCGCCGCGGCGCACATGTTCGGGGCCGGGACGCTGGTTCCGGTCCCCGATCTCGACCGCACCGACTACCTGCTCATGCTCGGCGCGAACCCGGCGGCGTCGAACGGCTCGCTGATGACCGCGCCCGACGTGCGCGGCCGCCTCGCCGCGATCCGGGCGCGCGGCGGGCGTGTGGTCGTCGTCGACCCGCGCCGCACGCGCAGCGCCAAGCTCGCGGACGAGCACCTGTGGATCCGCCCCGGCGGCGACGCGCTGTTCCTCTTCGCACTCGTGCACGTCCTCGTGGCGGAGGGGCTGACGACGCCGGGCGACCACCTCGACGGCGTCGAGGTCGTCGCGAGCCTCGCCGAGGAGTTCACCCCCGAAGCGGTCGAGCCCGCGACCGGCATCCCCGCCGCGACGACGCGGCGCATCGCCCGCGAGCTCGCGGCGGCGCCGCGGGCGGCGGTGTACGGGCGGATCGGCACGACGACGCAGGCGTTCGGGACGACGGCGAGCTGGCTCGTCGACGTCGTCAACGCGCTGACCGGCAACCTCGACCGGCCGGGCGGCGCGATGTTCCCGCTGCCCGCGACCTCGAAGCGCGGGACGGGCACCGGCCGCGGCGCGCGCTTCGGGCGCTGGACGAGCCGCGTCCGCGAGGCGCCGGAGGTCTTCGGCGAGCTGCCGGTCGCGTGCCTCGCCGAGGAGATCGAGACGCCGGGCGACGGCCGGATCCGCGCGATGATCACCGTCGCCGGCAACCCGCTCGTCTCGACGCCGAACTCGGAGCGCCTCACCGCGGCCTTCGACTCGCTCGACTTCATGGTCAGCCTCGACGTCTACCTCAACGAGACGACGCGCCGGGCCGACGTGATCCTGCCGGCGCCGTCGCACCTCGAGCGCCCGCACTACGACCTCGCCTTCTACGGCTTCGCCGTGCGCAACGTGGCGAACTACTCGCCGCCGGTACTCGACAAGCCGGCGGGGACGCCGGACGAGTGGGAGACGCTGCTGCGGCTGACGGCGATCGCCGCCGGCGCCGGGCCCGACGCGGACATCGGGGCGCTCGACGACATGGTCGCCGCCGACGCCGCGGCGCGCGCGGGCGTCGAGCCCGACCCGGCGCGCCGCGGGCCGGTGCGCATCGTCGACGCGATGCTCCGCGGCGGCGCGTACGGGCTGTCGATCGCCGACCTCGAGGCGGCGCCCCACGGGATCGACCTCGGCCCGCTCGAGCCGCGGCTGCCCGAGGTGCTGCGCACGCCGAGCGGGAGGGTCGAGCTGGCGCCGCCCGCGCTCGTCGCCGACGTCGACCGGCTGCACGCCGCGATGGCCGCGCCGGCGAACGGCGGCATGGTGCTCATCGGCCGCCGCCACCTGCGCTCCAACAACTCGTGGATGAACGAGCTGGGCCCGCTCGCCAACGGCCCGAACCGCTGCACGGCGCTCGTCAACCCTGCCGACGCCGAGCGCCTCGGCCTGGCCGACGGCGACACCGTCCGCGTCCGCTCGCGCACTGGCGCCATCGAGCTGCCCGCCGAGCTCACCGACGACCTCATGCCGGGCGTCGTCTCGATCCCGCACGGCTGGGAGCACGCGAACTCGAACGTGCTCGCCGACGAGCAGCTCGTCGAGCCGCTGACCGGCACGGCGATCCTCAACGGGATCCCGGTGGAGCTGACCCCGGCCTAGGCGACCAGGTGAAAGAGCGCGGCGTCCTCGTCGAGCGCCGTGCGCAGCTTCCTCTTCGTCTGACCGTGGATCTGGCAGACGCGGCTCTCCGACACGCCCAGGACGTCGCCGATCTCGGCGAGCGTCAGGTGCTTGACGTAGAGCAGCACGGCGATCTCGCGCTCGCGGTCGGGCAGGCGGCCGAACGCGTCGCGGAAGCGCTCCTTGGCCTGCGTCCGGCCGGCGGCCTCCTCCGGGTCGAGGCGGCCGTCGGGCGACGCGATGGTGTCGACCTGCTCGATCGCCGACGACGCGTCGTCGGTCAGCACGAGCGCGTTCAGCGACGTGACGTCCGACTGCGCGATGTCGGCGCGGTGGCGGCGCAGCTCCTTGACGTCGATGCCGAGCGCCTCGGCCAGCTCCTCGCGCGTCGGGCGGCGCGTGTGCAGCGCGGTGAACTCCTCGACGGCCTTCTCGATGTCGCGCTCCCACCGGCACCGAGCGCGGCGCCCAGTCCTGCCGGCGCAGCTCGTCGAGCACGGCGCCGTGCACGCGCGTCCACGCGTACTGCTCGAGCGTCGCGCCCTTGGCCGGGTCGTAGCGGTCGATCGACTGGATCAGCGCCTCGAGGCCGACCGAGATGAAGTCCTCGGCCTCCGCGTGCGCGGGCATCTCGCGGACCTTGCGGTACACGATGAACTTGACCAGCGGCGCCAGCGTGAGGACCAAGCGGTCGCGCAGGCTGGGGTCGGAGGTGACGCTGTAGCGCTTCCACAGCGCCTGCAGCTCGTCGGAGGAGGCGCGGCGGGGCGCGGTCGTGGTCATCGAGGGCACAGTTACCTCCCGCCCCTCGCGTTCCTGCGGGTGTGCAACCTTTGCGCAGGTTTGGCGTGGAAAGTGGTCGCGGATGCGTCGTCTCGATGCTCCATGTTCCAGACAACGCGCCGGCGTGCGCGAGGTTGGCCACGTCGGGTAGCACCGCCGCATGCGCCCGCTCAAGCGCCGCGTCGCGCGCTTCGTCACGAACCGGCTCGTCAACCCGATCGTCCGTCCGCTGCTCGAGCGCGGGATCGGCGACCGCGCGTGGGCGGTGCTCGAGACGACCGGCCGCACGAGCGGCGAGCCGCGCCGCACGCCGGTCGGCAACGGCCTGCGCGGCGACCACTTCTGGATCGTCACCGAGCACGGCTGGGCCGCCCACTACGTCAAGAACATCCAGGCCGACCCGCGCGTCCGCGTCCGGGTCGGCGGGCGCTGGCGGACCGGCACCGCGCGCATCCTCACCGACGACGACCCGCGCGCCCGCCTGCGCTGGCTCAAGCGGCCGGTCAACGACTCGATGCTGCTCGCCGTCGGGACCGAGCAGCTCGTGGTCCGGGTCGACCTGGACTAGCGGCGCAGATGCACCACCGCCCCGCCGACTCCTCCAAGACGCCGCGCTTCACCGGGCCGCGGACGTTCATGCGCCTCCCCCACGTCACCGACCTCGACGGCGTCGACGCCGCCGTGTGCGGGATCCCCACCGACGGCGCGGTCTCCTTCCGCTCGGGCGCGCGGTTCGGCCCCGAGGCGATCCGCAGCGCGTCGGTGCTCCTGCGCCCCTACAACCCGCGGCTTCGGGTCGACATCGTCGAGCGGCTGTCGATGGTCGACTTCGGCGATGCGCCGACCGTGCCCGGCTACCACCTCGAGTCGCTCGAGCGGATCGAGACGTTCCTGCGCCCGATCCACGAGGCCGGCGTCGTCCCGGTGTGCCTCGGCGGCGACCACTCGATGGTGCTCGCCGAGCTGCGCGCGGCGGCGGCGGTCCACGGCCCGCTCGCACTCGTGCACCTCGACGCGCACGCCGACGTGTGGGATCAGTACTACGGCGTCGAGCACTTCCACGGGACGGTCTTCAAGCGCGCGGTCGAAGAGGGGCTCGTCGACCCGACCCGCTCCGTCCAAGCGGGGATGCGCGGGACGCTCTACGGCGCGTCCGACGTCGATGCGCCGCGCGAGCTCGGCTACGAGGCGATCTCCATGGAGGAGCTGGAGACGCTGGCGCCCGACGCGTACGCCGACCGCGTGCGGGCCCGCGTCGGCGACCGCCCGGCGTTCCTGTCGTTCGACGTCGACTTCGTCGACCCGGCGTTCGCGCCCGGCACCGGGACGCCGGAGGTGGGCGGCCCGACGAGCGGCCAGGCGATGGCCTACCTCCGCGCGCTGACGGGCATCGACTTCCGCGGCTTCGACTGCGTCGAGCTGTCGCCGCCGTACGACCCGGCCGGCGTCACCGCGTGGCTGGCGGCGAGCGCGTGCCACGAGATGCTGTCGCTGCTCGCGCTGCGCCGCGGGTGAGGGAGCGCAGCCACTGGCTGAAGGCGCTCGGGCGCGCCGGCTGGTCGCTCCCCGACGCGTGGCTCGAGGACGGCGGCACGGAGCGCGTGAAGCGCACCGCGTTCCCGCGCCGCCCGCGGATCGAGCCCGGCGACCGGCTCGTCTACTACGCCGCCGGGTGGAAGAGCGTCTTCGCGCTCGTCGAGGTGACCGCGCCGCCGACCGACGAGGACCCGCCGTGGCCGCGCTGGCCGTGGACCGTGGCCGTCGAGCCGCTCGTCGTCGTCCCGTTGTTGTCGAACGCCCCGCCGATCCAGGCGCTCGGCATCCCGCCGCGGTCGATGTCGCAGCAGTCGCACATCCGCCTCACGCCGGAGTGCTACGCGCGGGCGGTGGAGGCGATCGCGAGCGTGGCGGGCTAGCGACCGCTCTGCCGCGCGATCCTCACCGCCTTCTCGACGCCCTCGGTCCACGGCTCGCCGTGGCCGGGCAGGATGGTCCGCGCGCGCGTCGCGGCAAGCTCCGTCAGCGACTCCAGCGCCTGCTCGGCGTCGTCCGTGTGCGGCCCGCCGATCACGCGCGGCCCGGGAGCGCCGTTGTCGAGGTCGATCGTCACGAGCGCGTCGCCCGTGAAGAGCATCGACGCGTCCTCCAGCAGCAACGCGCAGCTGCCGGCGGTGTGTCCGGGCGCGTGGATGACCTTGGGCGATCCGGGGACGTCGACGACCTCCGCGTCCGCGAGCTCGTCGAGCCGCGCGATGGCGGGCGTCCGGAGGACGCCCTTGACCACGTTCCGGGCGATGTAGAAGGCGTACCACGGGTGGCGCAGGTGGGGCAGGACGGACACGCTGCTCGGCCGGCCGCGCGCGCCGGTCAGGTAGGGGATCTCGGCGGCATGCGCCAGCACCCGCGCGCCCTGTGCACGAAGTCGCTCGGCGTTGCCGGCATGGTCCACGTGGTGGTGCGTGATCAGCACGGCGTCGACGTCGGCCGCCGTATGGCCGAGCCGGCCCAGCGCGGCACAGAACGCAGGCCAGTCGCGCGGGAACCCCGCGTCGAGGACGGTGAGCCGGCCACCGTCCTCGACGACGTACCAGTTCGTGTAGACCGAGGAGAGCCGGTGCACGCCCTCGGAGATCCGCCTCAGTTGCAGCGTGGCGGGACCCGCCGTTGGACCGGGGTCCGCGGTGGCACTCACGCGGAGGTTGTACCGCTTCGCGCGGCTGACGGGCTATCGGATGACGTAGTCTCCTTGGTCGACCGGGTTGTACGGCTGGCCTGCCAGGAGCGGATCCGTGCACTGATCCGGACCCGAGGCTCGAAGGCGGCGCGGCTCATCGGCGGACCCGTCCCATTCGCATCGACGGGCCGCCCCCCGACCGGATCTCCGTTGTCCTCGATGTACACCTCGACCCCGCCACCCTCTTCGAGCGGCGGCGACGCGCTTCGGTACCGGTACTTGACCGACGCGTACGCGCCGCCCATCGGCTTCGGAACGATCCGGACGCACGTCACCTCACCGGTCACCTGGAACGCCGTGCCCGGCAGCGCTTCCACAAGCGTCCCGGCTCCCCGCGCGTGGCCCGTGACCGTCGCGTCGCGGTGGAGGTGCGCAGACACCTCGAGCTGCACCGGGCCGCCGAACTCCACGAGACGGTTCTTCGCACTGCCGGCGACGAAGTGCTCCTCGTTCGCGGGCTCGGGTGGCTCCGCGACGGCCGAGCTCGTGCCGACTACGAACGCCAGCGCGACGGCGCCCGCCGCGATCGCTGCTCTCAGGCTCATGGTGTCCCCTCGGGTTCGTGTCGAGCAGACCCGCATGGAGGTCTTCTGGGCGACGACGTTCGCCCAGGTCTACCCCGAGCTGGCGCGGCTCGAGGAAGCCGGGTACCTCACGCACTCGGACGACCCGCACGGCGCCCGACAGCGCCGCGCGTACGCACTGACGCCGGAGGGCGAGCACGCGCTGATGGCCTGGCTCCGCGACGCGACGATCCCGCCGATGGAGCTTCGCGACGAGGGCATACTCCGGCTCGCACTCGCCGATCACCTGCCGCGGCGCGAGGCGATCGAGTTGGTGCAGCGCCCCGGGCACGCGCGGAGACGGCGCACCGCGAGTTCCAGGAGACGATCATCCCGATCGGCGAATCGCTGCGGGCAGCCGGCCTGCGGTTCCCGGTCGAGGTCGGCCGCATGGGCGCTGCGTACTACGCCTGGTCGATCGAGCACCTGACGCAGCTCGAGGAAGACCTCCGCGCCGAGCAACGCGAGGCGGCGCCGGGCCGCGAAACCTGACGGGGCGCTTCGCGCTTCCCACTACCACCTGTCTGCCTGCGTAGCCGCGGACGCTTTGGCGTGAAGCAGAGGCGCCTAGGAACTACAGCTAGTCGCCGCCGGCAGCTCCGCCCGACCCGCCGCTGGCGGACGCGAGCTCCTGACCGTGCTCGCCCGTGCCCGACTCGTCGCCGACGATCGGGCCGCTCTCCGGCCCCGGCTGCCCGATGTACTCGGCCGGCGGGCCGACGAGCGCCTCGATCTCCCGCGCGCGGTCGGCGCTGATGGCGCGCCACTCGGGGTCGTAGCCGAAGACCTCCTCCAGGCGCGCGGTCGTGTACCGCTCGCCGACGATCTCGACGTGGTCGGGCGTCATCAGCGCGGGGTGGCGCACGCCGCACGAGCGCGACAGGGACAGCAGCTCGCCGCGCAGCGCCCGCACGTAGTTGGCGGCGCGGGCCGACTTCAGCTCCGGGTCGAGGCCGCGCATCAGCCACTTCGACTGCGTCGCCACGCCCGTCGGGCACGTCCCCGTGTGGCAGCGCTGGGCCTGGATGCACCCGATCGCCAGCATCGCCTCGCGGCCGACGCTGACCATGTCGCACCCGAGCGCGAACGCGAACAGCGCGCTGTCAGGCAGCCCGAGCCGCCCCGCGCCGACGAAGAGGACGTCGTCGGCGACGCCCGCGCGGCTGAACGCGGCGAACACGCGCGAGAAGCCGATCTTGAACGGCATCGCGACGTGGTCGGAGAACGTCAGCGGCGCCGCGCCCGTGCCGCCCTCCGAGCCGTCGATCGCGATGTAGTCCGGCCCGCCGCCGGTCGCCGCCATCCGCTCGGCCAGGTCCTCCCAGAACTCCATCCGCCCGACCGCCGCCTTGATCCCGACCGGCAGCCCAGTGTCGCCGGCGATCGTCTCGACGAACTCGATCAGCTCGTCGACGTTCGAGAAGGCGGTGTGGCGCGCGGGCGAGACGCAGTTCTGCCCCTCCGGCACGCCGCGGATCGCCGCGATCTCCGGCGTCACCTTGCACCCCGGGAGCATCCCGCCGAGGCCGGGCTTGGCGCCCTGCGAGAGCTTGATCTCGATCGCGCGCACCGGCGCCTCGCCGATTCGCTCGCGCAGCCGCTCGAGGCTGAAGCGCCCGTCCTCGCCGCGGCAGCCGAAGTAGCCCGTCCCGATCTGGAAGACCAGCTCGCCGCCGTGCTTGTGCGCCGGCGCGAGGCCGCCCTCGCCCGTGTTGTGCAGGCACGGCGCCAGCGCCGCCCCGCGGTTGAGCGCCTCGACCGCGCGCGGCGACAGCGAGCCGTAGCTCATGCCCGAGAAGTTCACGACCGACTGCGGGCGGAACGCGTGGCGGCGGCCGTGCGCGCCGCCGAGGACCTTCGCCGCGGGAAGCAGGTACTCAGGGCCGGACCCGGTCGTCTCCTTCTGCGGCGGCGCCGCGGGGAACGCGACCTGCTTGAGGATCAAGAGGCCGGCGACGTTCTCGAGGTCGTTGTCGGTACCGAACCCGAAGGTGTTGATCTGCTTCTTCGACGACGCGTAGACCCAGCGGCGCTGGTCGCGGGAGAACGGGCGCTCCTCGTCGTTCGAGGCGACGATGTACTGGCGCAGCTCCGGCCCGACCTCCTCGAGGAGGTAGCGGAAGTGCCCGACGACCGGGAAGTTGCGCAGGATCGCGTGCTTGCGCTGGGTGAGGTCGCGCGCGGCGACGCCCGCCAGCGCTGCGCCGGCGGCCGCCGAGCCGATGCGGCGTAGCCCTCCCACGTCCCACCCCTACCCGAGGGGACCGTCCCCTTCACATGTGGGGGACAGTCCCCTCGCGGGCGGCAGGCGGGGGTCGCCGGGTGCAGGTGTAGGGGTATCCCCGATGCCCTCGGAGGGAGGGGCGAGCACATCACGTGCTCGTCCTCTCGCGCATCCGCGAGGCGTTCCGACCGCGGGATGCCGATGGACGGCGCGGTCAAAGAGCACGGCCGGCGTGGTGACGAGCGCGGCGATGGTGATGGTCGCGGTGTTCTCGATCTAGTTCGCGACGCTCGGGATCGTCGAGCTCAAGCAGTTCGGCGTCGGCCTCGCGGTCGCCGTGCTGATCGACGCGACGATCGTCGCGCGGTGCTGCTGGCTGCCGAAGCTCGGCGAGGTCCCCTCGGCGCCCGAGCCGGCGCGCGCCTAGCCCGCCAGCAGCTCGTCGGTGGCGCCGTCGGCGGCACCGTCGAAGCAGTGCTCGAGCACGCGCGCGAAGACCGGCTCCTCCGGCGCGGCGCGCGCGAACAGCGTCATCGACGAGCGCAGCTTCCTCGCGTCGATGCCGCCGAAGACCGCGAAGGCGTCGCCGCCGGGCAGCTCGGCGGCGATCCGCGCGGCCTCGCGCAGCCGCGGGCCGAGCACGGGGTGCTCGACGTACGCCCGTGCCTCGGCGAGCGACGCGATGGCGTACGTCCGCGCCGCCGGGCTGCGCCCGAGCCCGGATATCTGCGGGAAGACGAACCACATCCAGTGGCTCGTCTTGCGGCCGGCGCGGAGCTCGGACAGCGCGCGCTCAAACGTGCTGCCGCCGTCCTGCGCGTCGACGAACCTCTGGAGACGGTGCGGGTCGCTCATGCCGGTGGTTCTTCCCGCCGGGTACGGTTGCCGCGCCTTGCACCCGAGCCCCGACGACGTCGAGCACCCCACCCCGGTCGGCCCGCCCCTGGCGCCGGTCACGAGCCGCCTCGGACCGCCCGGCGTGTGGATGCGCCGCCACCCGGTCGCGGTGACGGTGATCGGCAGCCTCGTCGTCGCGGCGGCGCTCGTCGTCGGGCTGTGGGACAAGCGCGAGGACTTCGTCGACGCCTTCGGCAGCGCGTCGGCGTCGCTGCTCCTGTGGGCGATCGCCCTTCAGCTCGTCTGGCTCATCGCCCGCAGCGAGGCGTGGCACGTGTGCGTGGAGGCGGCCGGCGGCCGCGTGAGCCGGCGGCGGCTCTATCGCGCGGCGAGCGTCGGCTACCTCGGCAACCAGTTCAACAGCAACTTCGGCCTCGGCGTCCGGATCGCCGCGCTGCGGCGCAGCGCGCCCGACCACAGCCCGTCGCCGTCGGTGCTCATCGCCGCCGAGCTGCCGATCGTGGTCGTCGAGGTCGCGCTGGCGGCGATCCTGTCGTTCACGCTCATCGCGCCGCTCGGCGTCCCGTGGTGGGTGCCGGTCGCCGCGCTGGCCGTCACCGCGGTCGCCATCGGCGGCGCCGGCCGGTTCGTGCGCCACCGCCGCGAGGGGTTCTGGCAGGGCCTCGACGTGCTGCGCGGGCTGTCGAGCCGCAACGTGATCATCGGCCTCGTCATGTTCGCGACGGGCGCGCAGGTCGTCCGCAACATGGTGGTGATCGAGGGGCTCGGGATCGACATCTCGGTCTTCGACGCCGTCGCGCTGCTGATCGCGTCCGCCGCGGTGGGGCTGCTGCCGGTCGGCCCCACCCTCGGCGCCGCGACCGCGGTGCTGATCCTCGGCGCGACCGGCGTCGCCGTCGTCGCCGCGGCCGGCGCGCTGCTGACGGCGACGAGCGCCGTCGGCTCGCTGTGCTTCGCGGCGTGGGCGCTCGCCGACCGGCTGCGCCCGGCCTGATGCGCGACCGGCCGGTCGCCATCGCGCTGGCCGGCGCGCTGACGATCGCGTTCTCGGGGATCCTCGTCCGCCTCGCCGACGTCTCGCCCGAGACGGCGGCGTTCTTCCGCTGCCTGTACGCGCTGCCGGCGCTGGGGGCGCTCGCGTGGTGGGAGCGGCGCCGGCTCGGGCCGCGGCCGCCGCGGCGCGTCGCGGTGTGGGGAGCGGGGCTGCTGTTCGCCGCCGACCTCGTCTTCTGGCACCACGCGATCGCCGACGTCGGCGCCGGCCTGGCCACCGTGCTCGGAAACCTCCAGGTCGTCCTCGTCGCCTTCGTCGCGTGGGCGACGCTCGGCGAGCGGCCCGAGGCGCGGGTCCTCGCCGCGGTGCCGATCGTCCTGATCGGCGTCGTCTTCATCTCGGGCGTGCTCGAGACCGGCGCGTACGGCGACGACCCGGCCCGCGGCGTGCTGTTCGGCGTCCTCACCTCGCTCGCCTACGCCGGCTTCATCCTGCTGCTGCGCAGCGCGAACGTCGGGCGGCCCGCCGGGCCGCTCTTCGAAAGGCGACCGTCGTCTCGACGCTCGGCTGCCTCGCCGCGGGCGCGGCGCTCGGCACGCTCGACCTGGTGCCGGGCTGGCCGGCGCAGGGCTGGCTCGTCCTGCTGGCGCTCAGCTCGCAGGTCCTCGGTTGGATGCTGATCTCGGTGTCGCTGCCGCGGCTGCCCGCGGCGGTGGCGTCGGTGCTGCTGCTGGCGCAGCCGGTCGCGGCCGTGCTGCTCGCGGCGGCGATCCTCGGCGAGGACCCGTCGCTCGTGCAGGTCGCCTACGTCACGACCGTCCTCGCGGGGATCGCCGTGGCCACGCTCCGCTTCGGGCGGCGGGCGGCCGAAGCGCCGGCCCTGAGGGGAGCGCCGCCGCCGCCCGGAGGAGAGGCGGCGGCGGCGGCTTCGCAGGGCCTAGGCCCAGCGGGGGAGGAGCGCCGTGCGGCGCTCGCGGCGGGGGCCGCCGCGGTGCTCGGCGCAGGCGCGGAGCAGGTCGACGATCGACCCCGAGCGGCGGAACGGGTCGGCCACGGCGTGGCCGTCGTCGACGCTCAGCGCGGCCCACGGCTCGCCCCCGACCTCGGCGAGCAGGATCTCGCCGCGGGGCGCGGCGGCGGAGTCGAGCTCCGCGAGCCGCTCGACGGCGTGCCGGTCGTGGTGCCCGGCGCGCCGGATCGAGATGGCGGGCTCGTAAGACAATGAGGTGGAGGTTGGCAGTAGGCGGGGCATTGTGCGATCCTTGCGGGGAGCGGTTGGCGACTTGTGCCACTTTAATCGCGATTGAACGACAGGGTCAATGTCCTACAACATCAACTTGAACGACATCGAACGGAACGGCGAGCGGTCGGTCACGCAGCAGCTCGTCGACCGGTTCGCGGAGCTCATCGACGCCGGGTCGCTCGAGCCGGGCGCGAAGCTCCCGACCACGCGCGCGCTCGCCGAGCAGGCCGGCGTCAACCCGCTGACCGCCGCGCGCGTGTACCGGCGCCTCGGCGAGCTGGGCTACACGACGGCGACCGTCGGCCGCGGCACGTTCGTCCGCACCCGGCCGCCGCACAGCGCGCCCGCCGACGCGAACGACGACACCTGGCAGCTCGCCGCCCTCCCCCACCGCACCCCGAGCTACACCGAGCAGATGCTCGAGGAGTCGTTCCGCTCGCCCGAGAGGACCGACGTCGTCATGCTCTCCGCCGGCTGGGCCGACCCCGCGTCGTTCCCGCGCCGGGCGGTCGAAGACGCCGGGCGGCGCGTCCTCGCGGAGCACATGGACGAGACGCTGAACTACCAGCCCGTCGAGGGGGTGCCCGTGCTGCGCGAGGCCATCGCCGACCTCGGCGCCCGCCACCGCTTCGCGACCGGGCCCGACGAGATCGTGGTGACCACGGGCGCCAAGCAGGCCATCGACCTGGCCGCTCGGGCGCTGCTCGAGCCCGGCGACGTCGCCGTCGTTGAGTCGCCGACGTTCGCGGGCACGCTGAGCGCGTTCGAGAACGCCGGCGCACGGCTCCTGCCGATGCCCGTCGACGAGGACGGCGCCGACATCGGGGCGATCGAGCGGATCCTCGCGCGGCACGAGGTCAAGGTCGTCGCGCTCCAGACCTCGTGCCAGAACCCGACCGGCACCGCCCTGTCGCAGGAGCGGCGCGAGCGCCTGCTCGAGCTCGCGCGCGAGCGGTCGTTCTTCGTCGTCGAGGACGGCGTCTACTCCGGCCTGCGCTTCGACGGGCCGCGCCTGCCCGCGCTGCGCGCCGACGCGCCCGCGCACGTCGTGCACATCGAGTCGCTCTCGAAGACGGTCGCGGGCGGCCTGCGCATCGGCTGGCTCGCGGCGAAGGGTCCCGTCCTCGCGCGACTGGCCCAGCTCAAGATGAAGAGCGACCTCCACACGCCGTCGATGACCCAGCTCGTCGCGGCCGAGCTGCTGAGCGGCGACGCCTACGAGGACCACGTCCGCACGAGCGCCGCCGTCTACCGCGACCGCCGCGACGCGATGCTCGAGGCGCTCGACCGCCACTTCGCCGACGCAGCGTCGTGGATCGTCCCCGGCGGCGGGCACAACCTGTGGGTGACGCTCGACCGCCCGGTCGACGAGCGCCAGCTCTACGCCGAGGCCCTGCGCGAGGGCGTGACGTTCCTGCCCGGCGGCGCCGTGCAGCCCGAGCCCACGGGGCGGACGAGCCTGCGCCTGTCGTTCAGCATCGTGCCGCCGGAGCGCTTCGACGACGGCATCCGCCGCCTGGCCCGCGCGCTGCGCGCCGTGCAGCGCCGCTCGCGCGTCGCGGCGACCGGGATGATCTCCTAGCTGATCGCGACGACCTTCAGCCGGCGCTCGCCGCGCGGCGTGGCGACGACCGCGACCTCGCCGGGTCGCCGGTCGCGCAGCGCGGTGCCGACCGGCGAGTCGAACGCGAGCAGGCCCTCGGACGGCCTGGACTCGTGCGCGCTGACCAGCGTGTAGGTCATCCGCCGCCCGCTGTCGTCCTCCACCTCGACCGTCGAGCCGAACGCGACGGCGTCGCCGCCCTCGGAGGCCTCGACGACGCGCGCGTTGAGCAGCTGCTCGCGGAGCTGGAGGATCTTCGTCTCGAGGTGGGCCTGGGCGTCCTTCGCCGCGTGGTACTCCGCGTTCTCCTTCAGGTCGCCCCAGGCGCGCGCGGTCTTGATCTGCTCGGCGATCTCGTGCCGGCCGCGGCCCTCGAGGTCCTCGATCTGCGCCTGAAGGCTCGCGAGGCCCTCCTCGGTCATGTAGCTCGGCTCGCTCACGCCAGACGACGATATAGGCTCGCGCCGGATGCTCGAGGAGCTGACCATCGAGGACTTCTCCACCCGCGTCGGCGACGCGTTCCCCGCGACCGCCGGCGACGGGCGCGCCCTGACGTTGACGCTCGACTCGGTCGACCCGCTCCCCCGGCCGGTCGGGGACAAGGGGCGCGAGCCCTTCTCGCTCGAGTTCCACGACGCGGCGCCCGACCCCGTGCCGCAGCAGATCGTCGCCGTCGAGCACCCCGAGATGGGGAGCTTCGACCTCTTCGTCGTCCCGCTCGGCCAAGGGCCGGACGGGATGCGCTACGAGGCCATCTTCACGTAGAGCAGGTACACGCCGTGCTCGCCGGCCGGCTCGAAGCCGAGCCGCTCGTACAGCCGCCGCGCCGGGTTGTCCTGCTCGACGTGGATCGACAGCCTGCGCCCGCTGGCGCGCGCCTCGTCGGCCAGCGTGGAGAGCAGCCCGCTGCCGATCCCCCGGCCCCGGAACGCCGGCGCGAGCGCGATGTCCATGATCCGGATGTCGCTCGGCCCGCGGTGCACGTAGAGCCGCCCGGCTGGCTCGCCGTCCACCTCGACGACGTCGAGCGCGGCGCCGTCGTAGTGCTCGCGGTAGTGCGCGTCCTGCGCGGCGAACTGCTGCTCGACGAACGCGCGCTTCGTCGCGTCGTCCCACGGCACCGGCGCGAGCTCGGGCTCGCGGACGCTGGCGTAGAGGTCGACGAGGAACGGCCGGTCGGCGTCGCCGACCGGCCGCAGCCGCAAGGCGTCCGGCACTACCCGCGCGGCGGGAACACGCCCTGCAGGGCGATGCTGAAGTAGAACGTCAGGTACGGCTGCATGTTGTTGTGCGGCTGGGATGCGCCCGCGGGCGCCAGCGCCTGCGGCGACATCGGCACGAGGTTCGCCGGGTTGTCGAGGTAGGCGTTGGTGTTGGCGCGGCCGAGCGACCGGTCCGGTGCCGGGCTCTGGAGGTTCGCCGGGCCGGAGCCGCCGTTGACGGCGTGGGCGTGCATGGGGATCTCGCTCTCGAGCAGCGTCACCGTCTCAGAGCCGCCCTGCTCACCCAGATCGTGCGGGGAGAGGCCGGGGCCCTGGCCAGGGTGCATCGGGGCCCGGCCTGCGAGGTCGGGCAGACCGAACGTCGACTTGCCGTCGCCGCCGTAGGTGGTCCCCAGCAGCGAGAAGAGCGCGGTGTTCTGCGAGATCGGCATGAGCTGCCCGTTGCACCACGCCCAGCCCTTCGGCGCGAAGGTGAACGGGAAGATGCGGATCTCGGCAACGAAGGGATCGGCCATCACGCGCTCCTAGGTCGGGCTGGGGAAGATCCCGTACAGCGACAGGATGAAGTCGACGCACAGGTAGGGCTGGAAGTTCGTGTGCGGCTGTGACCCTCCAGCCGGCCCGACGGTCTGCGGGGCGAGCGGCACGGAGGCCGGGCTCTGGCGATAGAGGTTCCCGGCGCCGCTCGACCCCAGCACCTGGCCCGACGGGTTGGCCGCCGAGCCGATCGCGGTCGTCACCAGCAGCGGGTGCGTGTGCACGGGCAGCTGCGTCGTGGTGAGGGTGACCTCCTCGACGCCGCCGGCCTGCGCGAGCGGGAACTCCTGACCGTTGTGGACCGGGATGCGTCCGCGCAGGTCGGGGATGCCGAGCGTGCTCTCCCCGTCGCCGCCGTAGGTCGTGCCGATGAGCTGGTAGAGCGTCTCGTTCTCGGAGATCGGGAGGAGCTGACCCTCGCAGAAGATCCACCCGGCGGGTGCGAAGTTCCCGGCGAACATCCTGATCTCGCCCACGTAGGGCTGTGCCATCGTCTTCGAGCTCCTCTAGTTGGGGCTGGGGAAGATGCCTTGCAGCGCGACGCAGAAGTTGAGCGTCACGTACGGCTGCATGTTCTGGTGGGGCTGCGACCCCCCGGTCGCGCCGTTCGTCGACGGGTCGAGCGTCGTGAGCTGCGTCGGCACCCCGTAGGTGTCGACCACCTGGGCGAGCACGTTGCCGGTGGGCACCACCGCGTCGGCGTTCGTGGCCGAGGCGTTCATCGAGTGCGTGTGCATCGTCATCTCGTTCGCCGTCACCGTGTGCGCCTGCTCGCCGCCGGTGTTGCCGAGGGTGAAGCCGCCGCCCACGTGGATCGGCGCCTTGCCCCGGAGGTCCGGCAGCCCGAACGTCGTCTGCCCGTCCCCCCCGAACGTCGTGCCGAGCAACGAGTACAGCGCCTGGTTCTGGTTGATCGGCAGCAGCTGCCCGTTGCACTGCGCCCAGCCCTTCGGGGCGAAGTTGAAGCTCATGATGCGGATCTCCGACAGGAACGGCTCGGCCATAGGGTGCTCCTCGACTGGTGCGATCGCCTCTAAGTGGCGACCCTATACGGAAGCGCTGGCCGATTGCCAGTCTTCTGATCGATCAGGGGTTCGCGGGCGTGCCCTGCGCGAGCGCGCAGGTCGGGGAGCTCGTGGCCGTGTAGGCGAAGCCGAACTGGGCGACGGTGAGGGCCGGGCTCAGCGGGTTCGCGGTGCGCAGCTGGTTCTCGAGGTCCGCGAGCGCAGTCGAGTTCACGCCCGCGAAGCGCAGCGTCGTCGAGCCGAAGCGATCGAAGCCGAGGTCCTCGACGCCGTTGCGCCCGATCCCGTCGAAGTCGTTGTTGTCCATGTCGACGCAGACGTTGCTCGCGTCGCCCGTGGCGCCGCCGCTGTAGATGTACATCGCCTCGAACGGCGCGGAGCCCGAGTTGGCCGGCGTGTCGGGGTTGCTGAACGCGTTGTTCGCGACGGTGTAGTCGGCGGTGCCGGTGCCGTCGTTGTGGCCGAGCTCCATCGCGCGGCCGCCCCAGTTCTGGGCGGTGTTGTTGCGGATCTCGATCCGGGCGATGCCCTGGCCGTGCTGCCAGCCGTAGATGGACGAGCCGCCGTCGGCCAGCGGGTCGGGCGAGCCCGGCTGCGCCTCGCCGATGTCGTTGCCGGACACGAGCGCGTCGAAGCGCGCCGCGGACGTGGAGCTCGCCAGCGTGTTCAGCACGATCTCGTGGTTCGCCGCCGTCTCGATGTCGTTGTCGGTGATCGTGGCCTGCACGTCCGAGCTGCCGTCGGCGTTGACCGCGATGTTCGAGCGGCCCGAGATCGCGGCGGGGCTGCCGCCGGACACGTCGTTGTTGTCGAAGGTGAGCGTCTGGACCGCCGTGTTGACCGAGTCCGTCTGCATCGCGAAGCCCTGGCTCGCGTTCTCGGTGATCGTGCTGCCGGTGACGGCCGCGGTCACGTTCGAGGTGCCGTGCCCGCGGATGCGCAGCCCGGCGTTGTTGTCGGAGCTGTGGAAGGTCGACCCGCTGACGGTGAGGTTCGTCGTGCCCGTGGTGTTGAGGATGTGGGCGTTCGAGTCGAACGAGTCGGCCACCCGCGTGCCGGTGATCTGCACCGTCCCGGTGACGTCGACGAGCTCGAGACCGCGCTCCTCCTGGCCGCCCACGACGGAGTCGCCGTTGTTGTCGATGTGGCTGCTGGCCAGCGTCAGCCCGTTGACGGTGTTGGCGGCGATGCCGTCGTCGCCGCCGTTGACGACGGCGACGTTCGTGAAGCTGGCGCCGCCGGGGACGTTCGTGAGCGCGACGCCCTGCCCCGTCGAGCCCTGGATCGCGCCGCCGGTGCAGCTCGCCGCGCTCGTGCACGTGCCGGCGTTGCCGGTGACGACGAGGCGGCCGTTCGCGTTCGACGTGGTGTTGAGCGCGACGCCGTTCGCCGCGCCGTTCGACGCGATGCTGCGGAAGGTCAGGTCGTCGTCGTGGATCGTCGTGTTCGCGACGGTCAGCGGCGTCCCGGTCGTCGCGGCCAGCGTGTTGACGCCGCCGTTCTGGCTGGTCACCGCGAGCGTGCCGCCACCCGTCGCGTTGAGCGCCGCGGCGGCGGCCGTCGACAGCCCCAGCCCGCCGTCGAAGCGCATCGTCGCGCCGGAGTTCGTGCTGAGCGAGACCGTGCCGCCGCTGACGTTGCCGTTGAAGTCCTTCAGGCCGCCGTCCTGGTTCGCGATGGACACCAGCGTGCCGGTCGTGTCGCTGACCGTGCCGTTGTAGGTGAAGTTGACCGTGTCGCCGGCGTTGTTGCCGCTCATCGCGACGGTGGTCCCCGTGGCGTTCTGGATCGTGCCCGCCGCGGCCGACACCGTGCCCGAGGTGTTGTCGATCCGCAGGCCGTTGGTCGCGCTGGCGCTCGAGCTCAGCGTGTTGAAGTCGAGCGTCGTGTTCGCCACGTTCGAGACGTTCAGCGCCGGGCCGCCGGTGGTGTTGACGGCGCTGTCGTCGCCCGCCGCGTCGACCGTGACCGTGCCCGGGTTCGTCAGCGACAGGGCGGCGGCAGCGCCCGACGTCGTCAGCGAGACCTCGGTGCCGGAGCCGTCGCCCAGGTTGACCGGCCCGGTCGCGTTCGTGATGTCCACGCCACCCGTCGGCGACGAAGGCACCGTGATCTCGTCGAACGTGCTCGTCCCGAGCGCGACCGGCGCACCCGAGGTGCCGTCCACGTCGAGGCCCGGGCCGCCCGTGCTCGTGATCGCGATCTGGCTCGCCGGGCTGAAGACCGCGTTGACCGCGTTGGCCGGCGTCGCCGTGTTGTGCAGCCGCACGCCGGTGGCCCTGTTGTTGACGACGAGGTTCGAGACGTTGAACGTGCCGGTCGCCGAATCCAGCTCCAGGCCGGGCTGCGTGCCCGCCGTCGCGTCGGTGTCGACGATGTTCACGTCGTCGATCGTGCCGCCGCCGGTGTCACCGGTGCCGCCGGCGATGCCGCCGCCCGTGCCGTCCGGATCGACGTTGAAGCCGCGGACCTCGTTGCCGTCGTCGAGCGAGACCGCGTCGGCGTTCGACGCGGTGATCGTCGGATGCGCGCCCGCGTTGGCCGGATGCAGCGCCACCGCCGTCAGCGCCCCGCCCTGGTCCGGATCGACCGTCAGCCCCTCGTGCTCGCCGATCAGCCGCTCACCGGCAGCCATCTGGTAGCCGTCGCCGCCGTAGCCGACATCGGTGTTCTCACCGTCGAAGACGAACACGGTGTGGTTGGCGCCCGACGCCGTCTCGGCCTGCTGGAGCGTGTCGAACGGGAGGTTCGAGCTGCCGCTGTTGCCCGGCGAGAAGTTGTTGACGTACCAGACACAACCGGCGATCGCGACCGTCACGCGGCCCGTGTCGGTCTGTTCGCCCGGCTGCGTGGTGCTGTTGTCCTCGACCGTGTAGTCGAAGAAATCGCTGGTGTCCGTGCAGCTCGTCGCCGTCGCCGGCTGGAACGTGAAGTCGCCGTCGGCCTCGAGCGTCACGCTGCCGCCGTCGTTCGTCGCGAACGTCCCCGGCGTCACCGTCAGCGTCGACGCGCTCTCCTCGACGTCGGTGTCGCCCGCCAGGATGTCGCCGCTGATCGACTTCTTCGGCGACGTCAGCGAAGGCGCGCCGTCGTCGGGATCGTTGGCGATCAACGTCGTGTTGCCGATCGCCCCGTCGTTGCCGTTGAACGTCTCGTCGTCGGCCACCGGCGCGTCGTTGACCGCGTTCACCGTGACCGACACGCTGTCGCTGTCGCTGAGGTTGCCGCCCGACCCGGTGTTGCCCTGATCGTTCGTCGTCAGCGACACCTGCGCCGACCCGAAGTGGTTCAGCGTCCCGCGGAACGTCACGCTCGCCAGCGCCGTGTTGACCTCGGCGACGGTGCCGTCGAACGTCATCGTCGCGTCGCTCGTCCCGTCGCCGGACGAGAACGTCAGGCCCGCGGTGCTGCCGCCGAGCGAGACGACGCCGTTCGTCGCGGCCAGCGTGACCCGCACGTCGCTCGAGCCCGCGTCCAAGTCGGCGATCGACAGCCCGTTGCCGTTGCCCGCCGACAACACCAAATTCGTGTCCTCGTCGACCGACTGCGCGCCCGGGACCGTGTTCTGCGGCGCGTCGTTGACCGCGGCGATCGACAGGTTCACGTCGTCGGTGTCGCTCTGGGCGCCGCCGCCGCCGGTGCTGCCGAGGTCGTTCGTCGTGATCGTGATCTTCGCCGCGCCGTTGTAGTTCGAGGCCGGCGCGTAGACGAGCGTCTGGAGCGCCGCGTTGATCTCGCTGATCGTCCCCTCGAACGTCATCGACGCGTCGTTGGTCCCGTCGCCGGCGCAGCTGCCGCACGAGAAGTTCAGGCCGCTCGTATTCAGCGACAGCAGGCCCTGCGTCGCCGTGAGCGTCGTCCGCACGTCGGCGCCGCCGGCGTCGCCGTCGCTGATCGAGATCGCGTTGCCGTTGCCGTTCGAGAACGAACGCGTCGTGTCCTCGTCGAACGTCTGCGTCCCCGGCACCGTCTGGACCGGCGCCTCGTTCAGCGCGTTGATCGTGATCGCCACCGCGTCGCTGTCGGTCAGGCTGCCGCCACCCGTGCTGCCCTTGTCATCGACCGACACCTGCAGCGTGTCCGACGACCCGTCGTTGTCGTTCGCCGTGTACTGCATCCCATCCAGCGCCGCATTGACGTTCGCCACCGTCCCGCTGAACGTCATCGCGGCGTCGCCCGTGCCGTCGCCGGCCGAGAACGTCAGGCCCGAGACGCCGTCGAGCGTCAGCCTGCCGTGGGAGACGCCGAGCGCGACCTCGACGCTGCTCGCGTCGACGTCGGTCACCTGATGCGCGGCCGCGCCGGAGAGCGTCTTCGTCGCGCCCTCGTCGATGTCGAAGTCGGCGGGCTCGCTCAGCGACGGCCGGTCGTTGACCGCCCTGAGCGTCAGCGCGATCTCGTCGGCATCGGTCTTCGCGCCGCCCGCGCCCCGGTTGCCGAGATCGTCGGAGGTGACGTCGATCTTCGCGCTGCCCGCGTAGTGCTGGTCCGAGTCGTAGACGAGGCCGTTGAGCGCAGCGCCGAGCTCGGCCGCCGTGCCCCGCACCGTCAGGTCGTTGGTCCCGTCGCCGCTGATCGACGTCAGGTCACCGGTCGAGGCGGTGACGTCGAGCACGCCGTGCGTCGACTGAAGCCGCATCTGCAGATCGTCGCCCGCCAGCGCGTCCGGGTCCGAGATCGTGATCGCGTTGCCGTTGCCGCTCGAGAACGTCCGGTTCACGTCCTCGTCGAAGGTCTGCGTCCCCGGGACGGAGTTCACCGGAGCGGAGTTGGCTTCCTCGACGTCGAACGCGACCGAATCGCTGTCGCTCTTCGCGCCGCCACTGCCCGTGTTGCCCTTGTCGTTCACCGACGCGCTCAGCGTGTCCGGCCCGAAGTAGTTCGCGTTCGGCGAGTACGTGAGGTTGTTCATCGCCGCGTTCAGCTCCGACAACGTCCCCTCGAACGTCATCGCCGCGTCGCTCGTGCCGTCCCCAGTCGTGAACTCCAGGCCGTTCGTCGTCGCGAGCGTGATCCTGCCGTGGTCGACGCTCAGCGTGACGGCGAGGTCGCCCGAGCCGGCGTCGACGTCCGCGACCGAGACCGTCAGCCGCGTCGAGCCGTTCTCGGCGAGCGTCAGCGGGCCGGCCGGCACGCCGATCGTCGGCGCGTCGTTGACGGCGGTCACGGTGATCGCGACGGTGTCGGAGTCGGTCTTCGCGCCGCCGCTGCCGGTGTTGCCCAGGTCGCTGGTGGCGATCGAGAGCTGCTCGGCGCCGGCGTAGTCGCCGGCCGGCGCGTACCGGAGCCCGTCGAGAGCGGTGTTGATCGCCGCGCGCGTGCCGGAGAACGTCATCGTCGCGTCGCCCGTGCCGTCGCCGGCCGTGAAGGTCAGGCCGCTGGTCGACGCCAGGGTCAGCGCGCCGCGGTCGACGCTGAGCGTCGTCTCCATCGGGTTGCTGCCGGCGTCGGCGTCGCCGACGGCGATCCGGTTCGCGTTCGCGGTCGAGAGCGTCAGCGTCCCGTCCTCGGCCACGGTCTGCGCACCGGGCTTGATGTGCTCGGGGGCGTCGTTGACGGCGCTCACGGTGATGTTCACCGTGTCGGTGTCGCTCTTCGCGCCGCCGGCCCCGTTGTTGCCAAGGTCGTTCGTCGTGATGGTGAGCGCGTCGCCGCCGTTGTAGTTGCCGGCGCCGCGGTAGGTCAGGCCCGAGAGCGCGGCGTTGAGCTCGGAGAGCGTGCCCTCGAACGCCATCGAGCTGTCGCCCGTGCCGTCGCCGTCGGTGAAGACGAGGCCGCTCGTGGTGCCGAGGGTCAGGCCGCCCATGCCGACGCTCACGGAAACCCGCAGGTCGTCACCGGCGGCGTCCGAGTCGGCGACCGAGATCGCGTTGCCGTTGCCGCTCGAGAAGACGAGGTTCGTGTCCTCGTTCACCGTCTGGGCGCCCGGCACCGTGTTGACCGGCGCCTTGTTCAACGCCTGCACGCTGATCGCGACGGTGTCGGTGTCGCTCAGCGCGCCGTCGTCGCTCGTGACGGTCAGCGTGTCCGAGCCGACATAACCGTTCGTCGGCGTGTACTCGATCCCGTCGAGCGCGTCGTTGAGCGCCGGCTGGCTGCCGGAGAAGACCATCGTCGCGTCGCCGCTGCCGTCCCCGGTGGTGAACGTGAGCCCGGTCGTCGAGGGCAGCGTCAGCGTGCCGTGGTCGACGTCGAGCGTCACCTTCAGGCTCGCGGTGTCGGCGTCCTGGACGCTGACCGTGCCCAGCGTGAGCGGCGTGTTCTCGACCGCGCTCTGCGCGCCCGGGACGGTGTTGACCGGCCGGTCTGCGACCGAGGCGATCGAGATCGCCGTGCTGTCGCTGTCGGTCTGCGTGCCCGGCCCGTTGTTGCCGAGGTCGCTCGTCGCCATGTCCAGCGTGTCCGAGCCGAAGTAGTTCGCGGCCGGCGTGTAGACCATCCCGCTCAGCGCGGCGTCGGCCGCGTTCTGCGAGCCGGTGAAGGTCATCGAGCCGGTCCGGTTCGCGCCGGCGGTGAAGGTCAGACCGCTCGTGCCGTCGAGCGCGATCCTGCCGTGGTCGACGTCGAGGTGGACCTCGATGTCGTCGCTGCCCGCGTCGGCGTCGCTGACGCCGGCCGCGGCGAAGGAGTGACTGGCGTCCTCGTCGAGCGATGCGTTCGCCGGGAGCGCGTTGACCGGCGCGTCGTTGACCGCGGACACGGTGATGGCGACGGTGTCGGTGTCGGTGGCGGTGCCGTCGTCGCTCTTGAGCGTCAGCGTGTCCGAGCCGTTGTAGTGGCGGGACGGCGCGTAGGCGAGGTCGGTGAGGGCGGCGGTCGCCTCGGCGGGCGTGCCTTCGAAGGTCACCGTGCTCGTGCCGTTGCCGGACAGGTTCGAGAGGCCGCCCGTCCCGCCCAGGGTGAGCGTGCCGTGCAAGACGCTGATCCTGATGCTCAGGTCGCCCGCGTCGGGGTCGGCGACACCGAGGTCCATCGAGCGGGTGGTGTCCTCGTCGAGCGTCTGGGCCCCGGGGACGGTGTTGACCGGCACGTCGTTGACCGAGTCGACGGTGAGAGCGACGGTCGCGGAGTCGGTCTTCGCGCCGCCCGTGCCGTTGTGGCCGGCGTCGTCGACGTCGACGTCGAGCGTGTCGGCGCCGTGGTAGTTCTGGTCCGGGTCGTACTCGAGCCGGCTCAGCGCCGCGTTGACCGCCGACACCGTGCCGCTCAGCGCGACCGTGCCGGTGCCGTTGCCGGTCATCGAGGTGAGCCCCGAGGTCGAGCCGACGGTGAGGGTGCCGTGGGCGACCGCGAGGTCCACGTCGATCGCGCCGCCGCCCGCGTCGGGATCGGCGACGGAGATCGCGTTGCCGCTCTGCGGCGCGAACGTGAGCGCGGTGTCCTCGTCCGTCGACTGCGCGCCGGGCACGGAGAGCGCCGGCGCGTCGTTGACCGGCTCGACGCTGACGTCGCGCGAGCCCGGGACGCCGACGTCGTCGCCGTCCTCGGCGCGGAACTCCATCGTCCGGCGCAGGCCCGGGGCCTGGCTCGTGGTGTCGAACTCGACCGAGCGCAGGGCGTCGCGGTACCGCGTCACGCTCGCGGCGCCGCTGAGGCTGAGGACGCCGTTCGCGTACGTGCCGGTGATCCCGTTCTGGGCGGTGAAGAGCAGCCTGTCGCCGCTGCGCTCGCCGGCGACGATCTCCACCGTGGCGCTCTTGAGCTGGGCCGAGTCGGCGTCGGTGACCGTGAGGCCGCCGTCGACGACGACCGGGGCGCCGTCCTCGACGAACGTCGCCTGCGATCCCGAGGTCGTCGTGACCACCGCGGCGTCGTTCGACGGGGTGACCCGGACCGGCACCTCCTCCGAGGCGCGCGCGCCGCGATCGTCGGCGACCTCGTACGTGAAGCGGTCGGCGCCCGCGAAGTCCTTCTGGGGCGTGTAGACGACGTTCGGCGGCGTGCCGCTGAGCGTGCCGTCGTCGGGCTGGTTGGTGATCCTGAAGGTCAGCGGGTCGTCGTCCGGGTCGCTCGCGCTGAGCGTGATCGACTTCGCCGTGTCCTCCCGCGTCGACTGGGCCGGCGTGGCCGGGACGGGCGTGTGGTTTATCGGGCTGCTGTCGCCGGTGGCCGGGGGCCTGAGCTCCGGGAGCTTGATCAGCTCGATCGGGGCGACGAACGCGCCCGCCGGACTCAGGCCGAGCGCGCGGGCGAGCATCCAGGCCATGAGCGACGTGCCGCGGGAGTTGGCCTTCCAGTCGGCGTACTCGCCCGGATTGCGGGCGAAGCCCCACAGGCCGCCGAGGAGAGCGTTCGTGAACTCGAGCAGCTGCTGCGGGTTGTCGGGGTTGCCCTCGACGCCGTTCGGCCCGAGCAGCTCGGACAGGAACGTGAAGCTCCGCGTGCCCGGGCCGCCCGACGAGAGCAGCACGAGCGTGTTGGGCTCGTCGATGAGCTGGGCGTTCATCCGCGCGTACGGGGCGTCGAAGACGAACTTGAAGGTGACGCCGCGGTTGCGCTTCACGAGCGCCTCGAGCTGCTCGCCGGTGAGCAGGTGCCACTCGAGCGCGCCGCCACCGGCGGGCCGCATGCCGACGACGATGCCGGCCTCGCCGGTGCGCGGAGCGGCGCCCGCGACGTACAGCAGGAGGTCGCGGCAGCCGGCGTCGTCGATGAGCGCCTGCGCGCTCTGGATCGGCGTCAGCCCGGCCTTCGTCGTGTAGCGGCGCGAGACAAAGCCGGCGTTGAGGTCTTCGAGGTCCTCGAGGAAGTTGCCGAGGCGTGCGCGGGTCACGTCGACGCGGCCGAAGTCGAAGAAGTCGCCGGCGGTGTCCGAGACGCGCAGCGCGCAGGCCTTCTCGGCGGCGAGCGCGTCGGCGATCTGCTGGCGCGAGCCGTCGTCGGCCTGGCGCGTGCGTGCGGGCGGGCGCGTCGTGTCCGCCGGCCAGGCGCGGCTGAAGACGCGGTAGCGCTTGGACTCGTACGCCTGCGCGCTGCGGAAGAACGGGAGGACGCGGCCACCGACGAGCGGGACCCAGCGGATCCCGCGGCTCACCCGGACGGCGCCGGTGCGAGCGCCGACGAGGACGATGCGGCCGGGGTGCTCGAAGGCTTGGCTCGGGCCGGCGTCCTCGTGGAAAAGCCACACGGGCTCGCTCCCGGCGCGGATCACGCTGGAGGTGCGGCGGACCTTGACGCCGGCGCTCCGGATCCGGCGCTGGCGCTGGAGCTCGAACCGCGACCGCGCGGGAGGCGCCGTGGCGGCGCCGCTGGGTCCGGCCTGAGAGACGAGGGTGCCGGCCGGCAGCGTGCGGCGCAGCCCGAAGACGATCACCGGATCGTCGCCGTTCCTGCTGCCCAGCTCGGCGAGCGCCTTCTTCGCCGCCGCCTGCCGGTCGACCGCGTGGGCGGAGGGCGCGGCGGCCAGCAGGACGACGATCAGCGCGAGCAGCGTGCCCAGCGTGCTGTGGATCCCCCGAATGCTCTCCAGGGCCGAGTGGTCGACATCGGCCATCTGAGCGACCGTACGTCCGCCGCGAGACGGAAAGCAAGACACCGAGCCCGTCGTACACGCGTTTGGACGGATGTATGAGGTGCTGGGACGGCGGATGGCTCCTTTATCGGCACCTCCGCCCTTTGATCTGAAGCCCTTCAGGAAATGGATTCCGGAATCCGGGAGATTGGCGCCGATGCGCTATTTCGCGTACCGCGGGAGGCCCGCGAACATCCGCTCCCGGTCGATTTCGCGCTTGATCTCCTGCACGCGCTCGCGCGTGGGGCTTCAGCGGATCGCCATGGTCCCACAGGGCGAGATGTCGGCCCTCGCGCAGGCGCCTTGGGATTCGACCGCCACACCACTGCCGCCGGCGGCAAGGTTCGGCGACCGCGCCGCAAGGTCGCCGCAAGCTCCGCACGCGACCATGCGCCCGACAACTAGCGGCTACGTGATCTCCGCCACCTGAGGCTCCGGCGTCTCGATCGGCGCCTGCGTCTCACGGACGAGGTCGCCGACGAGGGACGCCAGCTCCGCGCGCAGGTCGGGGTCGACGAGCCCGCCCTCGGCGTCGAACGCCTCGTCGGCGGTGCCGACCGGCAGCTCGTGGTCGACGACGCGCGCGCCGATCGCTGTGAGGACCTTGCGCGTCTCGGCCTGCGCCCACACGGCGCCGAAGAGGCCCGTGCTCGCCCCGATCACCGCGACCGGCTTCTCGCGCAGCGCGTTCTGCGGGAAGGGGCGCGAGGCCCAGTCGAGCGCGTTCTTGAGGACGCCCGGCATCGAGTGGTTGTACTCGGGGGTGCTGATGAGGATCGCGTCGGCGGAGGCCAGCGCGTCGCGGAGCTGACGCACCTCGGGAGGAGCCGGGGCGACGTCGAGATCCTGGTCGTACGGCGGGATCGTGCCGAGCCTCTCCCACACCGCGAGCCGCGCTCCGGGCGGCAGCTCGGCTGCCGCCGCCCGGAGGAGCTTGCGGTTGTGCGAGTCCCGGCGCAGGCTGCCGCTCAGGCCGAGGACGAGCATCGGGACCTAGGCCTCCTGCTGGACGAGCTCGAGGTCGACGGTCAGCGTGACGTCCCACGCGAGGACGTCGCCGCCGCTCGGGAGCGGGGCCTGCCAGTCGAGCTCCCACTGGCGGCGGTCGAGCGTCGCGGTCAGCTCGAGCGCGGTGCGCGTGCCGCCGTACGGGTCCTGCACCGGCGCCTGGTAGGTGCCGGTCGCCGAGACGGGCTTGGTGATGCCCTTCATCGTCAGCTCGCCCTCGACGGTCGCGGTCCCGTCGCCGGCGAGATCGACGCGCTGCGACGTGAAGACGATCTCGGGGTGGTTGCCCGCGTCGAAGAAGTCGGTGCTGTTGACGAGGTGCTCGCGCAGCTCCTTCGGGTTCGTGACCGTGACCGACTCGACCTTGGCGCGGCCCTCGAGCGCGACGCCGTCGTCACCGGCGACGAGCTGGGCCTGCACGTCGTCGAAGCCGGCGCGGAAGGTCGCGACCTTCATGTGCTTGACGGCGAACTGGAACGACGAGTGGACGGGATCGGCGGCGAAGGTGCCGGTGATCGGCTGCGTGGCGGTGCTCATGGATGACCTCCAGGTCTGATTGCGTGTGCAACAACATAGCACAGAAGCGGAACGGCGTTCCGGATATCCTGTCGGGCACGATGCCGCTCGAGCTCCCCGTCACCGGAACGTCCCCGCCGCCCGAGCGCGGCGACGCCGCGCGCAACCGCGCGCGGGTGGCCGAGGCCGCGGCGAGGCTCTTCCGCGAGGGCGACGACCCCGACCAGGTGGACATGCGCGCGATCGCGGCGGCCGCCGGCGTCGGGGTGGGCACGCTGTACCGCCGCTTCGGTGACAAGGCCTCGCTCGCCGCGAGCGTCCTCGACGCCCACGCGCGCGAGCTCCAGGACGCGCTCCTCGGCGGGCCGCCGCCGCTGGGGCCCGGGGCGCCGCCGCAGGAGCGGCTGGAGGCCTTCCTGCGTGCGCTCGTCGAGCTCACGGAGAAGGAGTCCGACCTCGTCCACCTCGTCGAGCACTCGCTCCCCGGCGGGCGCTTCGCGCTCGGCCCCTACCCGGCGTGGCACCTGCACACGACTGTGCTGCTGCGCGAGATCGCGCCCGGCCTCGACGCTGCGTGGTGGGCCGATGCGCTGCTCGCCCCGCTCTCCTCGAGCCTCTACCGCCACCAGCGCCGCGACCGCGGCCTCAGCCCCGAGGAGATCAAGGACCACGTGACGGCGCTCGCGCGCGCCGTCTACGGTTCGCGCGCGTGACGACGGCCCGCAGCGACTACCCGCACCGCCTGGCCATCCCCACGCGGTGGAAGGACAACGACGTCTACGGCCACGTCAACAACGTGGAGTACTACTCGTACTTCGACACCGTCATCAACACGTGGCTGATCCGCGAGGGCGGGCTCGACATCCACGGCGGCGGGGTGATCGGCGTGTGCGCGGAGTCGCACTGCACCTTCCACGGGCCGCTCGCCTTCCCCGAGACCGTCGACGCCGGCCTGCGCGTCTCGAAGCTCGGTCGCTCGAGCGTCCGCTACGAGATCGGGCTGTTCGGGGAGGCGGGCGACGTCGCGGCGGCCACCGGCTGGTTCGTGCACGTGTTCGTCGACCGCGAGACGCGGCGGCCGGTGGGCGAGCTGCCGGAGCAGCTGCGCGAAGCATTGGGGCGCCTCGAGCCGTGAGCACCGAGACCGTGTTCACCGTCGAGGCGACGCCGGTCAAGTACGGCAGCGGCGCCGTCGACGAGTCCGGCTGGGAGCTGGCGCGGCTCGGGGTGCGCCGGGCACTGCTCGTCACCGACCCGGGCGTCGCCGCCGCCGGCCACGCCGACCGCGTCCGCGCGAGTGCCGAGCAGCACGGCGTGGAGGTCGTGACCTACGGCCGCTCGCGCGTCGAGCCGACGCTGGAGTCTTTGCAGGACGCGGCCGCCTTCGCGCGCGACGCCCGGCCCGACGGCTTCGTGTCGGTCGGCGGCGGCTCGGCGATCGACACCGCGAAGGTGGCGGACCTCGTGTTGTCCCACCCCGCCGCGGTGATGGACTACGTCAACGCGCCCGTCGGCGGCGGGCGCAAGCCGCCGAGCCCGCTCCTCCCCCACCTGGCGATCCCGACGACGTCCGGCACCGGGAGCGAGGCGACGACGGTCGCGGTGCTCGACATCCCGGAGCTGAAGCTGAAGAGCGGGATCTCCCACCGCTACCTGCGCCCGCACCAGGCGGTCGTCGACCCCGAGCTCACGCGCACGCTGCCCGCGGCCGTCGTCGCGTCGGCGGGGCTCGACGTCGTCTGCCACGCGGCGGAGTCGTTCCTCTCGAAGCCGTTCGACTCCCGTCCCCGCCCCGCCTCGCCCGACGACCGCCCGCCCTACCAGGGCTCGAACCCGGTCGCCGACCTGTGGAGCGCTCGGGCGCTCGAGTACGGCGGGCGCTTCCTGCGGCGCGCCGTCGCCGGCGCCGACGACCTCGAGGCGCGCGGATCGATGATGCTCGCGGCCACGCTGGCGGGGATCGGCTTCGGCTCGGCCGGCGTCCACATCCCGCACGCCTGCGCGTATCCGATCGCCGGACTCAGGCACGAGTACCGCCCGCCCGGCTACCCGCACGACCACGGGTTCGTGCCCCACGGCCTGTCGGTGATCGTCACCGCGCCGGCGGCGTTCGCGTTCACCTACGACGCGGCGCCGGAGCGCCACGAGCACGTCGCGGCGCTGCTCGGGGCGCCGGGCAGCGGCCGCGACGCGCTCCCCGGCGCGCTGCGCGCGCTCATGCGCGACGTCGGCGCCCCGGACCGGATCTCCGCGTTCGGCTACGGCGAGGACGACCTCCCGGCGCTCGTCGACGGCGCGCGCAAGCAGCAGCGCCTGCTCGTCATCGCGCCGCGCGAGCCGTCCGGCGACGACCTCGCCGCGATCTTCCGCGCGTCGCTCTAGCCCACGAGCGGGACCGCGCTGCGCTCCTCGGCCAGCTCGTCGAGGGCGTCCTGCATGACGCCGGTGACGTGCTTGTAGGCCGGCTTGCCGTCGATGTCGTCGAGGTCGATCGGCGGCAGGACCTGGATGGTGATCTGCGCCGGCAGCGGGATCCGCGTCGGCAGGTCGAGGAACGTCAGGCCGAACGGCGGCGCGATCTGGAGCGGGGCGACCTTGATCCGGGTCAGGCGGTCCCAGCCCGTCGCCCTGGCCAGCCGCTCGCCGCGGGTGACGAAGAGCGCCGTCTCCTGGCCGCCGATCGAGACGACGGGGACGATCGGGACGCCGGTCCTGCGCGCGAGCCGCAGGAAGCCCCTGCGATCGCCGAACTCGATCCGGTCCTGATGCCAGCTCGGCCGGTACGTCTCGTAGTCGCCGCCCGGGTACACGAGGACCGCGGCGCCGCTCGCAAGCGCGCGCTCGGCGTTCTTCGGGCTCGCGGGCATCCCGCCGTACTTGCGCACGCCGCGGGCCAGCACCGGCAGGTTGATCGCGACGTCGTGGACGAGCTGGTGGAACGGCCGGTCCGAGCCGAAGTGCTTGATGAACGCGTACGCGAAGATGAACGTGTCGGCGATCAGCGTCCCGCCCGAGTGGTTGCCGACGAGCAGCACCGGGCCGTCGGGGACGTTCTCGAGGCCGCGGACCTTCGGGCGGAAGTACGCCTGGAGCAGCGCGTCGTAGACCTCGAGCGTGGCGTCGATGAACGCGGGATCGCGCTCGTCGAGCGGGTCGTCGGCACGCCGCGTCACGATGTCGCCGAGGCCCGCCTCCAGGGTGGCGCGCGTGGCGCCCAAGGTCGTCTGTGTGATCTCTCGCAGGCTGAGCATCGAACCATCGGGGTACCCGGACTGACCGATTCGAAATGACGGCCTCCGCACCCCCACGAAGCCTGAGCGTGCTCGCGGCGCGCTTCGATCCGCAGGTGCTCGAGCTCGGGCGCCGCGAAGCGCGCGTGCGGCTCGGGGGCTCGGGCGCCGGCGCGTGGGACGCCGTGATCGCCGAGGGGCGCGCGGAGCTGCGCGCCGCCGACGGCCACGTGCCGGACGCGACGATCACCGCCGACGCGCGCACCTGGAGCGAGCTGGCGCGCGACCTGCGCGGGGGGATGCAGGCGTTCCGCTCCGGACGGCTGCTCGTGCGCCGCGACCTGCACCTCGGCGTCGGCTTTCTGGCCGCGACGGCGGCGCCCGACGACGCCGAGTCGCGCCTGCGCTTCGCGCCGATCGGGACCGCGGCCGGCGAGATCTCGACGATGCAGGCGGGCAGCGGCCCGCCGGTCGTGATGCTGCACGGCCTGGGCGCGACGAAGGCGTCCTTCCTGCCGACCGTGGCCGCGCTCGCCGACCACCATCGCGCGATCGCCATCGACCTGCCGGGCTTCGGCGACTCCGTCAAGCCGCTGCGCGCGCCGTACCACGCGCCGTACTTCGCCGGAGCGGTCGTCGCGCTGCTCGACGCGCTCGGGCTCGAGCGGGCGGACGTCGTCGGCAACTCGATGGGCGGCCGCGTGGCGATCGAGCTCGGCCTGCGCCATCCCGAGCGCGTCCGCCGGCTCGCGCTGCTAGCGCCGTCGCTGGCGTGGCTGCGCGACCGGCCGTGGGCGCCGCTGCTGCGGCTCGTCCCGCCGCAGCTCGGCGCGCTCCAGCCCGCGCCGCGCGCGCTCGTCGAGGGGATCGTCCGCCGCGCCGTGCCGGGCGCGGCCGACGGCTGGACGGCCGCGGGCGTCGACGAGTTCCTGCGCTCCTACCTGACGCCGGCCGGTCGCGCGGCGTTCTACGCCGCGGCGCGCAACATCTACCTCGAGGAGCCGCACGGCGAGAAGGGGTTCTGGACCCGGCTGCCGCGGCTCGAGGCGCCGTCGCTGTTCGTCTGGGGGCGCCAGGACATGGTCGTCCCGCTGCGCTTCGCCCGGCACGTGCGCGCGGCGGTGCCCGCCGCCCGCCACCTCGAGCTCAACTGCGGCCACGTCCCGCAGCTCGAGCGCCCGCAGGTCACGCACGACGCGATCCTGCGGTTCCTGCGCGACTAGCCGTCCAGGACCTCGGCGACACCGCGCGGGAACGGGATCCCGCCGCGGCGCAGCTCGGCGGTGAAGCGGACGGCGCGCGCGTGGTCGCGGACGTTCGAGAGGATGAACTCCTCGACGCTCTCGCCCGGCGCGAGCGCGTCGCGGACGAGCGCCTGGGCGTCGCGCTGGGACATGTCGGCGAGCCGGATCGGCGCGCCGGTGAGGCCGAGCGCGCCGTGGCGCGAGACGAAGGCGATCGCGGCGTCCGCGTGGTCGAAGCGCAGGCCGTCGAGGCGCACGACCGCGTAGTTGAACTCGGTTTCGGCAAGCCGGACGAGCTGGTCGTCGTCGAACAGCAGCGCGAAGGCGCGGACGGCGGCGCCCGGCGCGGGATGGAGCGTCGAGGCGATCGCGCCGTAGGCCGACACGTGCGCGGAGTAGACGACGTCGAAGTCGCGCAGCGTGCCGGCGAGGACCGCGAGGCGCGCGCCGTCGCCGAGCTTGCGCCGCAGGACCTCGGGCGAGCCGTTGGCCCCGTACGCGAGGACGACGTGCCGGCCCTCGCGCTCGACGGGGCCGTCGCCAAGCACGTAGGACTCCGGCAGCGGCACGTACGGGTAGGCCAGCGCGCGCTCGACGACGGCGGCGTCCGTCGCCGCCTGCGGATAGCGCCGCGCCCGCGCGAGCAGCTCCGCGTCCAGCTCGTCGCCCGACAGCCGGCTCAGCCGGGCGACGCCGGCCGGGAGCGTCACCGCGGGTCGCGGAGGACCAGCTCGACGTTGCGGTCGGCGCGCGTCCCGCGCCGGTTCGTGCGCGGCTCGCCGGAGGCGGGCTTGGGCGGGCGCTGCGGGTCGTTCCACGCGATCGTCCGCGACAGCGACGCGAGCTGCGTCTCGGCGAAGACGTCGGCCGCCCCGGGCGCCGGCGCGGCCGCGGGGGCTGCGTGGTCGAGGACCGTCCCGAACAGCGAGAGCGTGCCGTCGCGGTTGTCGAACAGCTCGAGCGTTCGGCTCTGCTGCGGCCAGTCGATGTGCGACGCCGTCGCGACCTGCCAGAACGCCCGCCCGCCGCGGCGGAACAGCCGGACGTCGTTGTCGTGCACGTGCCCCGCGACGTAGGCGACGACGTTGCGATGGCGCAGCAGCAGGTCGCGGATCGACCGGCGGCCCTCGAGCCCGCGATGGATCGGCGTCGAGCGCCGCGGGTCCTCGTCGCAGCCCGGGTCCGCGCACCTCCCGGCGCGCTCGTCGGCGATGGTCGCGTCCATCGTCCCGAGCGTGTGGTGGCCGTAGACGACGATCAGCTCGTCGCGGCGCTGCGCGCGGGCGAGGGTGCGGCTCAGCCAGCGGTACTGCGGGTGGTCGACGTTGCCGTCGCTCGACCCGCCCTCCGCCACGGTGTCGATCGAGACGAAGCGCAGGCCGCGTCGCGGCGCGAACGCGTAGTAGGAGGCGGTGCGCGCCGAGGCGCGGTTCTCGCGCCGGTCGACGTGACGCAGCCCGGTGGTACGGCCGAGGATGCGCTTGTACTCGCGCCGGTCGACGACGCGGCGGTCGGGGTCGGGCGGGACGCGCTGTGCGTCCTCGAGCAGCCGCGCGATGGCCTGCGGGTCGGACAGCAGCGGCAGGAAGCGCCGCAGGTCGCCGCCGAGCGAGCGCGGGTCGACCGCATCGCCGGGGAACACCTTCACGCACCCGGTGGCCAGCGGTCGGATGATCGGGTTCGACCCCGGGAGCACGCCTTCGAGCAGCCCGTCGTGGTTGCCGCGGGCCAGGTACGGGCGAACGTCGAGGCCCGCCGCGGCGAACGGCCGCTGCGCGCGGTCGTAGAGGCCGGGGTAGCGCGGCCAGCCGTCGTAGGCGCCGGGCGGCGTGCCCTCGGGCGAGGGACGGTTCGGGTCCCAGAAGCCGGCGTAGCGCTCGATCGGGACGCCCGCGGGCCAGTCCGCGAAGTCGGCGACGCCCGTGTAGCGGCGGGCCGCGGCGTCGGCGTTCATCCGCGCGAGCTCCTCGGCGCTCGCCTGCGGGCACGGGTTGCCGGGGCCCACGGGGCGGCCAGACGACGGGTCGACGGTGCCGCCGCGCAGCACGCCGACCATCCACCGCGCCTCGTTGCGCTGCTGGTTGTCGATGAGGTCGCCGGTTCCGACCGCGAGCGCCATCCGCGCGCGCCGGCCGCCGCGGCCGCGGACGTCGCTCACGCGGCGCGCGTTCATCGCGCGGACGATCTGGTCGAACGTCTGCGTCGACATCGCGTCGGCGGGGCGCCAGGCGTCCTTGATGTCGCCGCCGGTCTCGTCCAGGAAGTCGAGCCGTATCGGCGACGTCTCGTCGAGGATCTGCGGGTCGGTGAGCTGGCCGAAGTACAGGAGCGAGCGGCGGCGGCCGGCGCGGCGCGCCCGCGGGTCGGCGCCCGGCGCGCGGCGGACGACGTGGCGCTCCCCCGGCCCGTCCGCGAGGGCCTCGAACGCCCCGCCCGGCACGGGCCGCACGGTGGCGTCGAGGGTGCTGCGCGCGGACGCCGGTACCGCGGCGGCGCCGGCGGCGAGCACGAGGAGGGCGGCGACGGGGCGGGCGCGGATCTGCCGAGCGTACTCCGGTGGGGCTCAGACGGCGACGGCGGCGCGGCGCGCGACCTCCTCGCGCACGACCGGCGCCACTTCGGTGCCGAACCGCTCGATCGAGCGCAGCACGTCGGCGTGCTCGACGGCGCCGACGCTCATCTGCGCGAGGTAGCGCTGGTGGCCGAACAGCTCGTGCTCGTAGAGGAGCTTCTCGGCGACCTCCTCGGCCGAGCCCGCGGCCAGCGCGCCCAGCGGCGACTTCAGGGCGTCGTACTGCGGGCGGGTCATCGGCGGCCAGCCGCGCTCGCGGCCGATGCGGGCCATCATCGCCATGTAGTGCGGTGCGAACGCGGCGTCGTCGCCGACGAAGGCGTGGGTGTTGATGCCGAGGGGCAGCGTCGCCGGGTCGTGGCCGGCCTCGCTCGCCGCGGCGCGGTACAGCTCGACGAGCGGCTGGAAGCGCGCGGGCTCGCCGCCGATGATCGCGATGGTCAGCGGCAGGCCGAGCGTCCCCGCGCGCACGACCGACCGCGGCGTGCCGCCGACGGCGATCCACACGGGGAGCGGGTCCTGCACCGGGCGCGGCCAGACGCCGGCGCCGCGCAGCGGCGCGCGATGACGGCCCGACCACGTGACGTGCACGTTCTCGCGGATGCGCAGGAGCAGGTCGAGCTTCTCGGCGAACAGCTCGTCGTAGTCGTCGAGGTCGTGGCCGAAGAGCGGGAACGACTCGATGAACGAGCCGCGGCCGGCCATGATCTCCGCGCGGCCGTTCGAGATGAGGTCGACGGTCGCGAACTCCTGGAAGACGCGGACCGGGTCGTCGGAGCTGAGGACGCTGACCGCGCTCGTGAGGCGGATGCGCTCGGTGCGGGCCGCGGCGGCGGCAAGCGCGACGGCGGGGGCGGAGACGGCGAAGTCCCTGCGGTGGTGCTCGCCGATGCCGAAGACGTCGAGGCCGACCTGCTCGGCGAGCTCGACCTCCTCGAGCAGGTTGCGCATCCGCTGCTCGCCGCTGATCGAGGCGCTGAGGTCCGCGAAGGTGGCGACGCCGAGCTCCATGCACCCAGCGTAGCGTAGTCGTTGCGCGTGCAACGACTACAGGGTCAGACGTCAGCGAAGAGCCGGTCGAGGTCGAGCGGCTCGACGTCGATCGCGGTCGGCTGCGCGGGCCACGGCGGGGTGAGGACGTCGTGCTTGGTGTAGCCGCCGGGCGCCGGCTCCTGGAAGACGTGCAGGGATCGCCGGGCGACGTCGACGACCCACAGCTCCGGGACCCGCGCGGCCGCGTACAGCGCGGGCTTGATCGTCGTGTCGGTCCGCAGCGAGCTGACGGCGACCTCGACGACGAGCAGGGCGCCCGCTGGGTGGCGCGTCGTGTAGTCGCCGGGCTCGACGACCGCGATGTCGGGCTCCGGAAGCGACGTCCGGTCCGGGACGACGATCGGCGCCTCGACCCGTACCCAGTACCCGCCGTGCGCGGCGCCGGCGTAGAGCCACGTCTGAAGCCGCATCTTCAGCGCCTCGTGCGCGGGGGTCTTGGACGCCACCTCCGTCAGCGCCCCGTGGAGCAGCTCGACCGGCTCGTCCTCGGCGAGGATCCCCAGCTCGACCATCCGCATGACCTCGTCCGCGGTGAGCGGGCGGACGTCGCGTTCGCCGAGGGTGAAGGCCATGGCGTGGATCGTAGGCGGCTCCACGTCACCGGACCAGCCGGACGTCGAGGCCGCCGCCGGCGGCGAGGTCGCCGGCCCCGCCGAGCAGGCCGAGGATCCGCGCGACGTAGCCGCGGGTCTCGGGGAACGGCGGGATGCAGCCGCACCTCTGCACGGCGCCCGGCCCGGCGTTGTAGGCGGCGAGCGCGAGCGGCACGCTGCCGAACTGCCTGAGGAGGTCGTGCATCAGGTGCGCCTGCGCGTCGATGGCGGCCGCGGGGTCGAACGGGTTGCGCAGGCCCATCGCGCGGGCGGTGGCCGGCATGAACTGCGCGATCCCCTGCGCGCCGGCCGGGCTCTGCGCGAACGGGTTGAAGTTCGACTCCGCGTAGAGCTGCGCGGCGAGGAGCGCCGCGCCGACGTTCCAGCGCTGCGCGGCGCGGCTGATCGCGGGCGCGAACCGCGGCGGGACGAAGCTCGGCAGCGCGCTCCTGCCGTCGGCCGGTCCGAACCCGACGGAGCGGGTCCCCGCCGCGCGGATGAACCCGTAGTGCCACGGCTCCCACGAGTAGCGCTGCACGAACCCGAACCGCCGCGCGTTGCGCGCGAGCCAGCCGTACGCCGCGGCCGGACCCAGGTCGAGCTCCGTCCCGAGCCGGTGCAAGGACCGGCCGGGAGGAGCGACCCACTTCGGGTCGGGGTGGCGCGCGAACAGCGCGGCCTGCTCGGCGTTCGAGCGAAAGGCGCTGACGATCAGCAGCGGCACGCCGTCGGCGCGCGCCGCGCGGTCCATGCGGTCGAAGGCGAGCGCGACGTCGGGCCGCATCGGCTTGCCCTGGCGGTGCGCGAGCGGGCCGCGGTACTCGCCCTCGCCGGTGCCGAGCGCCTCGAGCGACGCGGGCGGGGCCAGCTCCGCCTCTGCGTGCGCGCCGACGTCGGCGCTGCGCCCGCCGCGCTCGACGCGCGCGGTGACCGTGACGGCGATGCGCACCGGGGCGAAGGAGTCTCCGTCCGGGAAGGCGATGCGGACGTCGCGGGCGCCGTTGCGCCGCGCGGTGACCGACGCGGCGGCCTCGCCGATGTCGCGGTACGCGGCGACGCCGAGGTGGCGCGGGTTCGGGCGGCCGGCGACGACCGCCGGCTCGAAGAGGCGGTCGTACGCGGCGTGCATCGCGCGCGCGCCGGCGAGCGCCGCGAGGTCCGCCGCCCGCTGGTGCGCCGCGTGCTCGCCGACCCCCCGTGCCAGCGCCGCGAGCACCAACGCCCCGACGAGGACGCTCAGCAGCGCGCCGACGAGGAGCACCGAGGCCTGGCCGCGCTCACGCATCAGCCGCCTCCGCAGGCGCCGCGTCGAGCGCGCCCTGGATCGCCGCGCGCAGCGGCGCGACGACGGCGACCCCGCTTGCCGCGAGCGTGCGGACCGGCGGCGCCAGTGCGGGGATCGCCGCGATGGCGGCCGGCGCGCCGAGCGGCGCCAAGCCGGCGAGGGCGAGCTCGGCGACCTCCCGCTCGGCGTCGGCGGGCGCGGCCACGAGCACGCGGTCCTGCGCGCCGAGCAGCGCGTCGGCGGCGTCGGCGCGCGGGCCGGCGACGACGACGACCGCCCGTACGCCCGGCGCGGCCGCCAGCGCGCGGACGGCCTCCGGGGCCCCCTGCGCGAGGTCGCCCCCGAGCCCGACCACCAAGAGGCGGCCCGTCGGGAAGGCGGCGTGCCCCCGCGACGTGAGGGTGGCGGCGAGGCGTCGAGCGGAGCCGTTCGACGGAGCGCGGACGGCCGGCGCCTCGGCCCCCAGACGGCGAGCAGCGCGTGCGTCGTCCGGCAGCGCGACGCCAGCACGAGCGCCGCCGCGCCGCCCACGACCAGTGCGTCGCGCGGCGTGCACAGCACGGCGACCGAGGCCGGAGCGGCGACCTCCCGCGCCTCCGCCCGCCGCCTGGCGCCGCTCCGGTTCGCGGTGGTCGCGCCTGCCGGCGGCGCGACGAACGCCGCGCCGAGCCGGTCGAACAGCCGCGTCACCGCGCGCCTCCCGGCGCAGGGCCGGCGTCGGCGGTGACGGAGGACGCGAGGTGCGCCGCGAGCGGCGGCACGAGCGGGACGGGGCGGACGGTCGCCTCGACCCGGCGGCCGTCGACGTCGATCTCGAGGCGTCCGCGGCTCCAGCCCGGGAGCGCGGCGCGGGCGGCAGCGCGGGCGTCGTCGCCGCGGCCGACGGCGATCGCCGCCGCCTCCGCGGCGTGGCCGGCCAGCTCGTGCGCGGCATGCCGGCGGCGAGGAGCTGGCCCGCCGCGAGCGCGACCGCGACGATGAGCGGGACCATCGCGACGAGCTCGACGGACGCCTGCCCGCGGGCGCTTGCGAGCGGGCGGCTCACCGTTGCGGCTCGAATCGCGCGCGGGCGGTCGTCGTGAACAGAGCCCCGCGCCCGACGACCGCCGGGATCGGGAGCACGACGCGGACCTCCCCGTCCTCCTCCCCCACGACCTCCGCGTCCCGCCGCACCGCCGCCGGCAAGAGCCGCCGCGCAGCCCGCTCGACGTCGCCACCCACGGCCTCGGCGCGCGCGCCCGCCCGCGCCGCCGCACCGGCGGCCCACACCGCGTGCCCGGCGACGGCGACCTGCCACGCACCGAGCGCGACGGCGACGATGACCGGCAGCAGCACGACGAGCTCGACCGACGCCTGGCCGCGCGCGGAGCGGTCGCGATCGGGGGCGGCGGGCATGCCCGTGAGGCTCTCGCCGCGCGCGTTGCGCGGGTGTCACGGGGTGTGTCGGAAGGCGCGCGGGGGCGGCGGGTGGCTACGCGTACTCGCGCCAGTGGCGGAACGTCTCGTACAGCGCGTACGCCGCCGCGCCGAGGATCGTGAGCCACGCGAGGGTTCCCACCGACGAGTCGAAGAAGCGGTCCGCCGACGCGCCGAGGAAGAGGATCGCCGCCAGCCCTCCGTAGAGCATCCCGCGGTGGCGATCGCCGAGGCCGAAGATCGTCGTGCGGAAGTTCCGGTAGACGTAGACGAGCGCGAACCAGATCGACACCGCGAACGCGATCGAGATGAGCGTGCTGACAATGCCGGCGGCGGTCCCACCGCCCGGCACCGCGTAGACCGCGGCGGCGATGAGCAGGACGATGAGGATGTTCCGCGGGGCCGGACCCACGGCTTCAGCCTACGACAGCGCGACCGACCGAGCGCCCGATCCGGCGGGCTCATGCGGCGACCGCGGCCCGCGGCGACTCCGGCGAAGGTGCGCGCGGGACGCCGTCGGCCCCGCAGCCGCGGCACCGCGCGGCGGCACGGCGCCGTCGACCACCGGCGGCGCGACGCGCTCGGCCGGACCGGGCGCCTCCGGCCCTCCCCGTCCGCCGGCTCGGCGGCGAACCGGTAGCCGACGCCGAAGTGCGTGTGGATGTACCGCCACGCATGCGGCGATGCCTTCTCGAGCTTCTGGCGGAGCTTGCGGACGAAGACGTCGACGCTGCGGTCGCCGCGGGCCATCGCGTAGCCCCACACGCGCTGGTAGATCTCCTCGCGCTCGAGCACCCGGCCCTCCGCTGCCGAGAGGAGCTGGATGAGCTCGAACTCGCGCCGGGTCAGGTCGAGCGAGTGCTCGCGGACGTAGGCCTGGAAGTGGTCGGCGCGGATCGTCAGCTCGCCGCTCAGGACCGGCTCGGCCGCCGCGGCGGCGTCGGCCGCACGGCGGCGCCGCACGACGGCCTCCACGCGCGCGATGACCTCCTCCGGATGGCACGGCTTCGTCATCCAGTCGTCGGCGCCGAGCCGCAGCCCCCGCACCCGCTGAGCGACCGAGGACTGGCCGGTGCAGACGACGATGCCCAGCCCCGGCAGCTCCGCGCACACGGCCTCGAGGTACTCCCACGCCTGCGGGCCGAGCACGGCGAGGTTCACGACGACGGCGTTGACGCGCATCGCGACGAGCTCCGACGTCGGGACGGGGCTCGCGAGGACCCGGTGCTCCCACCCCGAGCGCTCCATGCGCTTGCCGAGGACCTGGAGGAACCCGGAGTCGACGTCGATGACGGCGACTCGAAGGGGTGGCTGATCGGTCATCTCGGAGAGGAGGCTAGAGGTCGAGGACGACGGGGCGGGCGCCAGGGGCGAGAGATGTCACAGGTTGTTCACAAGTGGGCGACGGAAACTGCCGGTCTGAGCGGGAATACACCGCGACCGACCGCCCGTTGCGGGCGCGAACGCGCCGCCTCTCAGGGCCGCGGCACGGAGCTGTCCGAGAACTCCCGGAACAGCCCGGTCACCACGAACGCCACCTGCTCGCCGATGTCGACCGCGTTGTCGCCGATCCGCTCGAACGCCCGCGCGACGAGCGTCATGTGCATCGCCCACTCGCGCGTGTCGTAGTCCTCCCCCGCGTCCAGCGCGAGCTGGAAGATCTCGCGCTGAAGCCGGTTGACGTCGCGATCGCGCGCGACGAGATCCTCGGCCAGGGCCACGTCGCGCCCCGCCAGCGCCCCGCGCGACTGGATCACCTCCGCCCGCGCGAACCGCCCCATCTGCGACAGCCGCTCCACGATCTCGTCGCTGCGCGGCGGCTCGTGGCCGCTCAGCGGCAGCAGCTTCGCGATGTTCACGCACTGGTCGCCCATCCGCTCGACGTGCTTGATGATGTGCAGCAGCGCGGCGACGAGCCGCAGGTCGCCCGCGACCGGCGCCTGGAGCGCGAGCAGCGACAGGATCCCCTGGTGGACCTCCAGGTAGCGCCCGTCGATCCGGTCGTCGTCGGCGATGACGAACTCGGCGAGCTCGACGTCCTGCTCGTCCAGCGCCTCGATCACCCGGTCGACCTGCTCGACGACGAGGTCGATCCCACCGAGCACCGCCGTCTCGAGGTCGGCCAGCTCCTGCTGGAACTTCAGCCGATGGGGGCCCGGCATCAGCCGAACTTCCCGGTGACGTACTCCTTGGTCCGCTCGTCGTCCGGGTTCGTGAAGATCTTCTCGGTCTCCGCGTACTCGACGAGCCGGCCGACGCGGCGCCCGCCGTCGAGATCGACGTTGAAGAACGCGGTGCGGTCCGAGACGCGCGCCGCCTGCTGCATGTTGTGCGTGACGATGACGATCGAGTACTGCCCGACGAGCTCGAGCATGAGGTCCTCGATCGCCGACGTCGAGATCGGGTCGAGCGCCGACGCCGGCTCGTCCATGAGGATCACGTCGGGCTCGATGGCCAGCGCCCGCGCGATGCACAGCCGCTGCTGCTGGCCACCCGACATGCCGAATGCGTTGGTCTTCAGCCGGTCCTTGACCTCGTCCCACAGCGCCGCCTTGCGCAGCGACCGCTCGACGATGTCGTCCATGTCGTCCTTCATGCCGAGCACGCGCGGGCCGAAGGCGACGTTGTCGTAGATCGACTTGGGGAACGGGTTCGGCTTCTGGAAGACCATCCCGATGCGCTTGCGCACCTGCACCGGGTCGACGCCGTCGGCGTAGAGGTCGACGCCGTGGTAGAGCACCTTCCCGCGGATCGACGCGCTGGGGATGAGGTCGTTCATCCGGTTCAGGCAGCGGATGAGCGTCGACTTCCCGCAGCCCGACGGGCCGATGAACGCGGTGATCTGGTTCTTGTAGAGCTCGAACGAGACGCCCGCCACGGCCGGCACGTCGCCGTAGCAGACCTGCACCCCCTCGAGCGCGAACACGGCCTCGCGCGGCACGTCCGGCCGCGCGACGTCGCGCTCTGCGACCTGCGTCGACAGGTTCGGTGTGACGGGCGGCTTGTCGGTCACGCGGTCCACTTCTATCACCACTTGCTCTCGTACTTGTTCCTTAGCCAGATCGCGACGCTGTTCATGAGCAGCAGGACGACCATGAGGACGAGGATCCCGGCCGCCGCGAGCTGCTGGAACTCCGGCTGCGGGCGCGAGATCCACTCGAAGATCTGGATCGGCATCGCCGTGTAGATCGAGTCCGGTCCCGAGGGCGCGAACGCGACGAAGCTGGCGGTGCCGATGACGATCAGCGGCGCCGTCTCGCCGATCGCGCGCGACAGCGCGAGGATCACGCCGGTGGCGATGCCGGGGACCGACGCGGGGAGCACCTGCTTCCAGATCGTCTGCCACGGGGTGGCGCCCAGCGCGAGCGAGCCCTCGCGGATCGACGGCGGCACCGCGCGGATCGCCTCGCGCGCGGCGATGATCACGACGGGCAGGACGAGGAGCCCCAGCGTGAGCGCGCCGGCGAGCACGATCGGGTCGCCCTGGCCGAGGCCGAAGACGTCGACCGGGCCGCGCACGATGAACGCGAGGCCGAGGATGCCGTAGACGATCGACGGGACCGCGGCGAGGTTCTGGATGTTCACCTCGATCAGCCGGTTCCACCACTTCGTGTCGTCGGCGTACTCCTCCAGGTACACCGCCGCGGCGACGCCCACCGGCACGATGAAGAGGATGCACAGGCCCATCAGCCACAGCGTCCCGATCAGCGCCGGGTAGATGCCGGAGATGTCGGGGTTGAACGACGACGAGTTCGTCAGGAAGTCGAAGCTGAGCTTCTTCGCCCCGTCGAGGCCGACGTCGAGCAGGAGCGTGACGAGCATCCCCGCGCTGACGAGGATGCACGACAGCAGCAGCGCGCGGAACAGGCCGCCGCGGACGCGGTCGCTGCGCGACGCGGGATCGATGGCCGCGCCGCCGCGCGCGCGGGCGCCGGTGGTCGCGACGTCGGTGGCGGCCGCGCTCACTCGTACACCTGCCGGAAGCGCCGCACGAAGCGGATCGAGATCGCGTTCATCAGCAGCGTGAGCAGGAACAGCAGCGTCCCGACGGCGAAGATCGTCTCGTAGCCGATCGAGCCGACCGGGACGTCGCCCTTCGCGGTCGCCGCGATGAACGTCGTCATCGTCTCGACCGACTCGCGCGGGTCGGCCGTCAGGTTGGGCTGCTGCCCGGCGGCGATGAGCACGATCATCGTCTCGCCGATCGCCCGCGACGCTCCGAGCACGATCGCCGCGACGATCCCCGACAGGGCCGCCGGGAACACCACGCGCGTCGAGACCTGGAGCTTCGTCCCGCCCAACCCGAACGCGCCCTCGCGGAGGCTGCCGGGCACGGCCGACATCGCGTCCTCGGAGATCGACGCGATGGTCGGGACGACCATGAAGCCCATGATCACGCCGGCGCTCAGCGCGTTGAAACCGGCCAGCGGCTCGCCGAACAGCGGCTTGAGCACCTCGGGCGTGAAGAAGAGGAGCGCGAAGTAGCCGAAGACGATCGTCGGCACGCCGGCCAGCAGCTCGAGGACCGGCTTGACCGCCTTGCGGACGCGCGGCGTCGCGTACTCGGCGAGGTACACCGCGGCGCCGAGGCCGATGGGGATCGCGACGGCCAGCGCGATCGCGCTGATGAGCAGCGTCCCGGTGACGAGGGGCAGCACGCCGAACTCCGGGTCGGCGAAGAGCGGCGACCACTCCCTGCCGGTGAGGAAGCTGCCGAGCCCGACCTCGCCGAAGAAGCCGATCGTCTCCTCGAGCAGCGAGAAGACGATCCCGGTCGTCGTGAGGACGGACACGAGCGCGGCGAGGAAGAGCAGGCCCTTGATGGCCTGCTCCCCCCGCCGCTTGCGGGCGACGCCGAGGACGTCGGAGACGGATGAGCTCGGCGTCGCCACGCTGCGTGCCTTAGGAGGCGGCTCCCGAGACCGCCGACTTGGCCTCCGTCGCCTGCTCGTCGCTCATCGGGACGATCTGCGCCGCCTCGGCGATCGAGTCGTAGTTCTCGACGATGTAGTCCATGAACGCCTTGACCTCCGGCTTCTTCATGGCCTCGGCCGACGGGTACATGAACAGCGGCCGCGAGAGCGGCTTGTACGAGCCGTCCTGGATCGTCTCGTTGCTCGGCTTGACGCAGCCGTCGCCCGCGTCGACGCCGACCAGGTTCAGCTTGTCCTGGTTCTGCTCGTAGTAGGAGAAGCCGAAGTAGGCCAGGCCGCCCTCGTCGCCGGACACGCCCTGGACGAGCACGTTGTCGTCCTCGGACGGCTGGTAGTCCTTGCGCGTCTTGCCCTCTTCGCCGTTGACCTCCTCGGTGAAGAACTCGAACGTGCCGGAGTCGGTGCCGGGGCCGAAGAGGCTGACCTTCGTGTTCGGCAGCTTCGCGTCGACGTCCGAGTAGCTCTTGGCCTTGTTCGTCGCCCACAGCTGCTTGAGCTGCGCGGTGGTCATGCAGTCGATCTCGAGGCTCTTGTTCGTGACCACGGAGATGCCGTCGTTGGCCACCTGGACCTCGGTGAAGTCGACCCCGCCCTTCTTGCAGAGCGGCACCTCCTCGTCGTCCTTGATCGGCCGCGAGGCGTCGGAGATGTCGGTCTCGCCGGCGCAGAACTTCTCGAAGCCGCCGCCGGTGCCGGACTGGCCCACCGAGATCTGCACGCCGCTGTTCTGCGACATGAACTGCTCGGCCGCGGCCTGCGCGAACGGGTAGACGGTCGACGAGCCGTCGATGCGGATCTGGCCCTGCAGGTCGGCCTGCTGCTGGCCGGTGCCCTGCGTCGAGGCGCCGTTGCCCTCGGAGGCTTCGTCCTCGCCGCAGGCGGCGACGCCGAAGGTCAGTGCGCCACAGAGCGCGAGGGTGGTCAAAGCACGAGTTGGGAACATGACGCAGGACTCAAGCGGCCGGCGTCGACGATCCTGTTACGTGCCTGTGGCCTGGTTGTGAAAGGTGTGTGAAAGCTCGGCCGAGAAGCGGTAGCCGAAGCCGACATGCGTGTGGATGAAGCGCTGGCCCGGGAGCGCGTCCTCGAGCTTCGTCCGGACCTTGTGGACGTAGACGTCGATCGAGCGGTCGCCGTCGCGCAGCGCCGAGCCCCAGACGAGCTCGTACAGCTCGCGGCGGCCGACGATGCGGCCCGCGCGGGTGGCGAGCGCCACGAGCACGCCGAGCTCCCGCACCGACATCGGGACGATGCGACCACCGGCGGAGACGAGCCCCTCGCGAGGCCGGATCTCGATCTCGCCGACGCGGAAGACGTCGCCGTCGTGAGCGGCAGCAGCCATCGTGCGAGGACGATGGCGCTCGCGCGACCGCCCGCCGTTACGGAGCGGTGAACCGTCTGTGAAAGGCCCGTGAACGAGGCTGTCGAACCCCGCGTGCGCGTCTACGGTGCGTGCGTGGGCCTCGTCCGTCGCGAAGTGGACACCGTCGTGCTCGACCTGCTCGAGGACTCGGGCCGCAACCTCCAGCGCGCGAGCATCCTCCTGCGCGACCTGCTGACCGAGTTCCCGGAGCACATCGAGCTGGCACGCGAGCTGAAGGCCTGCGAGCACGAGGGCGACCGGATCACGCATGACGTGATCCACCGGCTCAGCCGCCGCAACGGCCACCGCCCGCCGTTCGACGCGTCCGACGGGCACGCGCTGGCGACGGCGCTCGACGACGTCGTCGACTACGCCGAGCAGGCCGGCGACTGGCTGGGGCTCTACGGCGTCGAGGGCCCGATGGAGCAGGCGATCCAGATGGCCGTGGTGCTGGTGCAGGCGAGCGACCAGATCGCGCTCGCACTGGCCACGCTGCGCACCGAGGGCGACCTCGGGCCGCACCTCGTCGAGATCAACCGGCTCGAGAACGAGGGCGATCGAATCCAGCGCGACGCGGTCGCGTCGCTGTTCGCCAACGGGATCGACCCGATGGTCGTCATCCGCTGGAAGGACATCTTCGACTGCCTCGAGTCGGCCGTGGACGCGGCGGAGACCGTCGCGCACGTGCTCGAGGGCATAGCCCTCAAGCGCGGACGCTGAGCTGCGCCGCGACGGCCACGGGAGCCGGTTCCGGCGCGTAGCGGTAGCCGATGCCGAAGTGGGTGTGGACGAACACGAACCCCGGGCAGACGTCGGCGAGCTTGCCGCGCACCTTGCGCACGAAGACGTCGACCGACCGGTCGCGCTGGGCCATCCGCCCGCCCCAGACGCAGTCGTAGATCTCGGAACGCGTCAACACCCGGTCCGGGCGGGCGGCCAGGCAGTGGAAGGTCTGGAACTCGCGCACCGTGAACGGCACCCGCCTCCCCCCGACGAGCACCTGGTACTCGGTGGGCCGGATCTCGATCTGGATCATCCCTCCTCCGCTGCGTCGGCACCCTGCGCCTTGTCGAAGGCGCACCGGAACTGCTCGGGTTGGGACACGGGCCGCGAGCCGGCGAAGCCGCCCTTGTCGCCGTTGTCGTAGACGGTCACGTACTGGAGCGTCTCGGGAGCGGGGTTCGCCGGCTGGGGCGCCGGATCGGGCTCGCCCGCGCGCGGATCGCCCCGCGAGCCGTCGCTCACGCCCTGCGAGCCCGCGGCGCTCGCCACGGCGGCGGGCGGCGCGGCGCCGGCTGGCGGCGGCGGAGGCGGCACGGGCGGCGGCGGCGACGCAGCCGGCGCCGGAGCGGGAGCCGGCGGCGGCGGCGGCGGGACGGGGACGGCCGCCGGCCGCGCGAGCGGGCGGGCCTCGACCGGGCGCGTGCCGCACGGGCGCTGCACCGTCCCCGCGAGGACCGTCACGACCGTGGAGTACGACAGGCCGCCGCTGCGGACCGTGACCGTCGTCCGCCCCGGGTTGAACGCGCAGAAGAGGCCCGAGGCGGGATCGCCGACGACCCGGTCGCCCTCCAGCAGCGGCTTGCGCAGGTTGGCGGAAGCCGGATCCTGCTTGACGAAGTCGCCCACCGAGGGGTCGGACGACGCGAACGTGTACTCCGGCGCGATGCGGGTGCCGCAGGTCGCCTGGAGGCACGGCTCGGGAGGCATCGCGACGTACGGATCGCCGCCCGGCGGCGCGGGGTTGCCGCCCGAGGTCACCGGACCCCAGCGGTCGCCCGCCACCGGCCGGCGGCCGAGCGCCTGGAACAGCGCCGGCCTGCTGCGGCGCAGCAGCGTGCCGTCGGTCGCCTGGAGGGTCAGGTCCTCGATCAGCGGCACGAGGCGCGCCGAAACCGCCGCGCGGTTGGTGCGCGGGTCGCGGCCGGCGACGTCGACGTCTACGAGCAGCAGCCCCGGGTCGCCGAACAGCGTGTCGGGCTCGTCGCCCTGCGCGTTGACGATCGGCGAGCGGTAGCCGAGCGTGCCGGTGCCGAACGACGGGATCGTCTCCGCCGCCCCTGCGGGGATCGGGTACGCGCGGTTCTCCTCCGGGCGCTCGAAGAGGTACGCGGACGCCCCTCCCTCGACGAGGATCCGCGCGACCTCGTCGCCGTCGCCGCGGCCTTGAGCCGCGGCGCGAAGCGCGTGTTGAGGTCGCGGCTGCCCATGACGATCGCCGGGATCCCTCGCGTCTTCGCGTCGGCGAGGACGTCGCGCAGCCAGGCCGCCTGACCTCCGGGCTCCGCGGGGACCTGGTGGGGATCGGACTCGGCGAGCGACCCCGCGGAGTTGTCGATGACGATCACCCGGACGACGCCGGTCGGACCGTCCGAGTCGAACGCGTAGTGCGTGCGCGCCGCCGCGGTCCCGCCGCCGACCGGTGTGACGCCCGGCGGCGCAGCGGCGGCGCCCAGCGGCGCCGGGTGCTGCGCGAACGCGGCACGGAAGGCGGCCGACCCGCCTGCGACGTCGCCCGCCGACACCGCCGCGAACACCGGAAGCCCGCCGCCGGAGAGCAGCGTCGCGTAGCGCTCCATCTCGCTCGGCGGCGTCGGGCCGGAGCCCGGCGCAGCCGCCCGCCCGTGTAGAGGAGCGCTCGCGGCCCCTCGGGGCGCGCGGCGAGCTGTCGCGCGCGCTCGATCGCTGCGCCGAGCGACCGGTCCGGACCGATCGCCTGCGCGGCGAGGTCGGCGCAGCGCTCCTCGCACTGCGCGTGCCCGGCCACCGCGAAGCGGGCCCGGCCGGGCGGCAGCGCGACGGCCTCCGTCCCGGCCGCGGGCGCGCCCGGGGCCGCCCTCGCCGCGGTAGCGAAGGATCGCCCCCGTCTGCACCCGCGCGCGATCGGCGCGACCGCGCGCGCTGCGGCTCGACGTCCCGCGGCCCCCGGAGTCGGCATGGCCGCTCCAGCCGCCGACCGCCCAGCCCTCGCCGTCCGCCCCGAGCGCGAACGCGTGGATCGGGTCGGCCTTCAGCGGACGGTCGACCGCGGTGCCCGTCAGCGCGGTGCGGGTCTCGTCCCGCCAGCCCGAGCCCGTCTCGCGCAGCAGGTACCCCTCGGGCGCCAGCGGATACGGCGGGACGATCGGCGGCGGGACGTTCGGGTCGGCCTCCGGGAGCTGGTCGGCGATCGGGTAGCGCAGGCGCGCGATGGCCGAGACGACGGGGCGGACGCGCTCGGCGTCGCGCGTGGCGGCCGCCGCCACCGCGGTCAGCCCGACGAGCGGCTGGTCGCTGAACCGCCAGCCCGACGAGGCGGAGTCGCGCACGAGGACGAGCTCGCGGCCCGCGACGACCGCGCCGCCGTCCGGCAGCCCGGCGGCGGCGAGCAGCTGCGGCGGCTCGGTCCGCGGCAGCGAGTCGAGCAGCGCCTGGACGCCCGCGTCGACGCGCCAGCCGCCGCCGTCGTTGACGAGGACGCCCTGCTCGGCGACCGCGATCGCGTCGTCCCCGGCGAAGGCGAGCGACCAGAACGAGGCCCGCTCGAACCCGGCGGGCAGCGGCTCCTGCGTCCACGTCTTGTCGTAGCGCAGCAGGACGCCCTCCGTGCCCGCGGCGTAGCCGCGGAAGGGGTCTCCGGGCCGGAACGCGATCGCCTGGAGGTTGCCCTCGAAGCCGACCGGGGCCGCCGGGTCGCGCTCCCACAGCCCGGTCTCGCCGCGCCAGAGCCACATGGCCCCGAGGTCGCCGACCGCGTGGGCGCGCTGAGCCTCGGGCCAGGCGACGCCGCGCAGCGTCGGCCTCGCGACGAAGCCCGCCGAGCTGAGCAGGAACTCGCGCTCCCACCCGCGCTCGGGCGCGAATCGCGCGACCGCCCCGTCGTGCCCCACGGCCAGCGCGCCAGGCGGTCACCGCCGCTTCACCATGCCCGGGCTTCTCCATCGTGCCATCGTCGCCTCGCTCTAGTTCTCGTCCGCACCCCGCCGTGTTCAGTGGCGGTGGATATCCGTGGACGACTTGACAACATGGTTGTCAGTCCAGAGATGCTACCCGCGCGGTACGCGGGGACAGCGTTAAGGACACGAAACACCGAGTCATCGGCTCTTTTGCTTCAACCCGTGGTTGAGACGTCCTCCGATAGCCCGGAGGTCAACCAGCCGGCGATCTCGTCGAGCGCGCCGGGCACGAGCTGGTAGTACGACCAGATCCCTCGCGCCGGCACGCGACGACGCCCGCGTCCCGGAGCACCTTGAGGTGGTGGGAGATCGTCGGCTGCGTGAGGTGGAAGAGGGGCAGGAGCTCGGCCACGCACACCTCGCCCTCGTGCCTGCGCAGCACGTCGACGAGCGTGAGCCGGACCGGGTCGGCGAGGGCCTTGGCCGTCGCCGCCATGCGCTCGGCCTCCACCCGCTCGATGTCGGGGTACTCGACGGGATCGCAGCACGGCTGGGCGGTCATCCATAGACGGATACCGATTGAGCCGCGTCAGGGCAAGCCCTACGGTCGGAGGCGATGAGCGACCGCGTCGCGGTGATCACCGACATCCACGCCAACCTCCCCGCGCTCGAGGCCGCGCTGGCCAGGATCGACGAGCTGGGGATCGAGCGCGTCTACTGCGGGGGCGACCTCGTCGGCTACGGGCCGCATCCCGACGAGGTGTGCGCGCTGCTGGCCGAACGCGGCATCCCGACGATCCACGGCAACTACGACCACGCCATCGGCCGCGACCACGAGGACTGCGGCTGCGCGTACGTCACGCCGCACGACCGCGAGCTGGGGCAGCGCTCGGTCGCGTGGACGCTCGAGCACACGAGCCGCCGCTCGAAGGACTACCTGCGCGAGCTGCCCTTCGACCTGCGCTTCGACGTCGGCGCGCGAGCGGTCCACCTCGTCCACGGCTCGCCGCGCAAGGTCAACGAGTACCTGTTCGAGGACAAGCCGGCGCGCCTGTACGAGCGGCTGGCGCGGGCGGAGAGCGCCGACGTCCTCGTCTTCGGCCACACGCACAAGCCGTGGGTGCGCGAGCATGGCGGCGTGCTCTTCGTCAACTGCGGCTCGGTCGGCAAGCCCAAGGACGGCGACCCGCGCGGCGCGTTCGCGATCCTGCGTCCGGCCGAGGGCACCGTCGACGTCACCATCGAGCGCGTGCCGTACGACGCCGAGGGGCCGTCGAGGTCCGGGCGGCGCCGGGGCCGTCGCCGCCGAGGTCCGGGCGGCGGGGCTGCCGGGCGAGTACGCCGACAAGCTGCTGCTCGCGGCGTGACGGGCGTCGACCTGTGGCGCCGCGCCGCCGCCGAGGGGTTCGCGACGTTCGCGCTCGTCTTCGCGGGCTGCGGCGCGATCGTCGCCGACGCGCGCTACGAGGGCGCGCTCGGCGCAGTCGGCGTGAGCCTCGTCTTCGGCCTGGTCATCATGGTCATGGTCTACGCGACCGGCCACCTCTCGGGCGCCCACATCAACCCGGCGGTGACGGTCGCGTTCGTCGTGACCCGGCACTTCCCCGCGCGCGACGCCGTCGCCTACGTCGCCGCGCAGCTCGCGGGCGCCGTCGCCGGGGCCCTTCTCCTGCGCGCGGTCTGGACCGACGAGCCCGCCGCGCTCGGCGCCACCGTGCCGAGCGTCGGCGCGGGCAGCGCGTTCGTCTACGAGCTCGTCCTCACCGCGTTCCTGATGTTCGTGATCATGGCCGTCGCGACCGACACTCGTGCCGTCGGCGCGGCCGCGGCGATCGCGATCGGCGGGACGGTCGGCCTCGACGCGCTCTTCGGCGGTCCGGTGACCGGCGCGTCGATGAACCCGGCGCGGTCGTTCGGGCCGGCGCTCGTCGCCGGCGAGTGGAGCGACTTCTGGGTCTACGTCGCGGCACCCGTCGCCGGAGCGGTGGCCGGCGCGCTCGCCTACCAGCTCGTCCGCGGGGAGCCGGTCGCCGAGCAGTAGGGGACGCCGGGGAGGCCGGTGCGCTGTCCCGTACCGCACCGGCGCCCCGACGTCGCTGCGCGAGAGGGTCAGGCTCACGCGGACCCAAGGCAACCACCCACCGCGCCACGTCGCGTGACGAACCCGTGAACCGCCGCGACCTTTCGCGGGGAACCGGTATCTAACCCGGATGCTCCGCGCCCTCCTCGTCCTCGCCGCCCTGCTCGCCCTGCCCGCCGGCGCCTCCGCCCAGGCCCAGGCGCCGGCCGACGACCCGGCGCTGCCGCTCGTCTACGTCTTCGTGGTCGACGGCCTCGACGGCGACCGCGTCGACATGGGGCAGGCTCCGTTCCTGAGCCGGATGCTGCTCGGCCAGGAGGGCAACCGCGCCACGTACTACCAGGAGTCGCGCTCGATCATGGTGGCCGAGACGAACCCGAACCACGTGGCGATGGCGACGGGCGCGTTCGCCGACCGGTCGGGCATCCCGGGCAACGCGTTCGCCGTCCGCGACGAGGCCTCCAAGCGCGCGTGCGGCGGCGATCCGGCGGAGCCCGGCACGGTCGACGTCGACGGCGAGACCGGCACGTGCATGGTCGCCGAGAGCTTCTTCACAGCGGCGAAGCGACTCGCCGGGCGTGACGTGACGACGGCGGGGATCTTCGGCAAGCCCAAGCTCGCCCGGATCTTCGCGACCAGGCGCCTCGACCCGAACGGCTACGACGCCGACCACCTGTGGTCGCCGTGCGCCCCGAACGAGCCTGCCGACTACTGCGACTCCAGGGCCCCCGGGCGACCGAACGACGGCACCGCGGTCGCCGACAGCGACGTCATGGGCCACGTCCTCGAGACGGTCAACGACGGCGTCCAGGCCGACGGGACCATGAAGCGGCCGAACCTGACCTTCGTCAACCTCCCGTCGGTCGACTCGGCGGGTCACGGCTTCGGGACGGGCGCGGCCTACCAGGAGGCGATCGGCCTGGCCGACGCGCAGCTCCAGCGCTTCGTCGCCAACCAGAAGCAGCGGGGGCTGTGGGAGCGCACGGTGATGCTCGTCGTCTCCGACCACAGCATGGACACGACGCTCCAGAAGAACTCGCTGCGCCTCGCGTTCAACGCCGGCGGGATCTCGGACTCGAACTTCATCGCCGTGCAGAACGGCAGCCTGGACATGATCTACCTCAGGGACCGCAACCGGCCCGACCGCGACGAGATCCTCAAGAAGCTGCGCGCGATCGCCGCGGGCACGACCGGCGTCGACGAGGCCCTCTACCGGGCGCCCAACCCGGCCGACGGCGGGGCCGAGCACACGCTCGAGGCCAAGCACCCCGGCTGGCGGCTCGCGGGCGAGCGCACGGGCGACCTCGTCGTCACCCACGTCGAGGGCGGCGCGTTCAACGAGCCGAACCCGCTCGTCGGCAACCACGGCGGCCCGCAGACCAGCGACAACACGTTCGTCGTCATGTCCGGCGGCGGCCAGGTCCGCCAGCAGGCGCTGGCCGGCGAGGTCGGCCCGCGCTTCGACGACACGCTGCTCAACCCACGCCAGGCGCAGAACGTCGACGTCGCGCCGACCGTCATGGCGCTGTTCGGCCTGCCGGCGCCGGCCGACAGCGAGGGCCGCGTGCTGTTCGAGGCGTTCACGCAGGGCGCGCTGCCGGCACCCGGCACGCTGACCGGGCAGGACGGGGGCGGCTCGCCGACCTGCACCGTCGCCCCCGCCATCCGCTCGGCTTCCGTCCGCGGCCGCGCCCGGCGCGTGCGGCTCGCGTTCACCGCCGACGCGCCGGTGCTCGTCGACGTCTTCCAGCAGAGCCGGGGCCGGCGCCTCGTGCGCGGACACCTCGTCGCGCGCTTCAAGGCGCGGCGCAGCGGCTTCACCTGGAACGGCCGCGGCAACCGCCGGCGCGTCCGCGACGGCTTCCTCTACGCCCGCATGCGCGTCCGCACGGGCGACGGCCGGTTCGAGGTGCGGCGCTTCGCGCTGCGGCGCACCGGCGGGCGCTTCCGCGCTCGGCCCCGCTTCGAGCTGCCGCAGCGGTGCGCGCTGATCTCGCGCGCGCGCCTGTCGCGCTCGGTCGCCGACCGCCGCCGCGGGCTGACGATCAGCTTCGCGCTCGACCGCGACGCCGACGCGCGCGTGGTGGTCCGCCAGCGCGGCAAGACCGTCAACTCCTCCCCGCCCCGGCCGCGCAAGGCGGGCGTCACCTACCGCGTGCGGCTGGGCGGCAAGGGCGTCCGGTCCGGGAGCTTCGAGGTCCGGATCGTCGCCGGCAGCGGCAGCTCGCGCTCGACTGTCCGCCTGTACGGCTGGCGGCTCTAGAGCCGGCAGCCGCCGCCGAAGCCGCGCGCCATCGCCGCGGCGTCGTGGCGCAGCGCGGCGACGTACGTCCCCTCCGGCCCGAGCGTGTCGGCGTAGAGGGGCTCCCCCACGCGCACGCCGGCGTCGCGGGCGACCGCCTGCTCGAGCCGCTGCTCGAGTGCGCTCTCGGGGAAGACGGTGCGGACGCCCTCGCGGCGGATCGTCGCGACCAGCTCGCGCACGTCGCGCGCCGACGGCCGCGCCGACGTCGAGCGGCCGGGGAGGATCGAGCCGAGCACCTCGATCCCGTAGCGGTCGGCGAAGTGCCCGAACGAGTCGTGGTTCGTGACGAGCTTGCGGCGCTCGCGCGGGATCGAGCGCATGCACCTCTCGATCGAGCGATGGAGGAGGCTCACCTCGCGGCCGTAGTCGGCGGTGCCGCGCCGGTACACGGCGTCGCCTGCGGGATCGGCCTCGCGGAACGTCTCCCAGACGATGCCCAGGGCACGGAACGTCATCAGCGGGTCCTGCCACCAGTGCGGGTCGTCGCCGCGCGCGCCGATCTTCTCGCCGACGACGACGACCTCGCCGTCGCCGCCCGCGCTCTCGACGACGTCGCCGAGCCAGTCGTCGATCTCGCCGCCCGAGCGCAGGACGACGTCGGCCTCCGCCAGCGCCGTGGCGTCGCTCGGGCGCGGCTCGTCGTCCTCGTCGTCGAGCTCGCCGACGACCAGCGTGTCGACCTTGGCGCGGTCGACGCCGACCAGGCGCGCGAAGTCGGCGAGCTGCGGCCTCGTCTCCACTATGAGAACGCGGCCGCAGCCATCGCAGCCTGAGCGCGGGCGGCGACGGCGAGGTCGTCGTCGGCGAGAAGATCGGCGCGCGGCGACGACCCGCACTGGTGGCAGGACCTGCTGATCGCCCTGCTCCAGCCGGCGAGGACCCAGCAGGCGACGCCGCGTGGCGCGGCACCCGCCGACTACGGCCAGCAGGCGAGCTCCATCGCTCGATCGAGCATCCCGCGCGAGCCGCAGGTCACGAACCGACTCAAGCCTGGGCGACTTCGCCGATCAGTTGCTGATGCTGGACAGCCGGCAATACGCGCGATGCGCGCGAGCTGGTCGCGGTTCGCCGCGAAGGCATTGCATGAGCCTCGAGCAGCGCTGGCGGCATCGCCGGCATCGGCGTGGCCTTCGCCAACACGCTGCCGGACAAAGACGACGCCGTAGCGATGGCGCGCGGTTTCGGTGGTGCAGCTGCCGAGCCGCCAGCGTACAGGCGGGATTGAGTCGAGCGCGATGCTGCCGCTGCCGGCGACGATCCGGACTCCACCGGACGTTTGCCGCACGCGGTGACGCTCAACGCGGCCGGGGCGGAGGAGCCGACGGTTCCAGCCGCGCTGGCGGCGACACGCGCGTACCGGCGTCGGGTCGAGCGCGAGCTGATCGTCAGCCTGCGGCGGTAGTCGAGATCGGTGACAGTGCGCGCGCGAGATCAGCGCACCGCCGCGGCAGCTGATGGGCCGAGCGCGCCCGCCGGCGGTACGCGAAAGCGCCGCACGACCCAGCCAAAATTCGTGCGGACGCGCATGCGGGCGTAGCTGTCGTGGACGCGCCGGCAGCCGCCGCGGCCGCCGAATGCCGCCGGAGCGCGACGAGGTGTCCGCGCACGAGGCGCCGTCTCGGCTCTGCTGGAAGATCGACGAGCGCCGGCGCGTCGGCGGCGAGCCGCACGCGCCGGGCGCGGCCGTGACGGAGTCGAGCGGGAAGAGGGTCGCCCTCGTCTCCCGGTCAGCGCGGGTGCGCCCTGCGGAATCGCCTGAATACGCGGTCCTCGCCGGCTATGCCGGCAGCTGAACAGCGCCATGGCTGTCGGCGCGACGTGCCGCGCCTGGCGTGGGTTGAGCAGCGCGTGGCCGATCTTCGCCGGCAGCGTTCGCTGAGTTCCGGGTCGCCGCTTCGACATGATCAACGTGTTGTCGTTGGTCTATATTGCCGGTTGCCGACGAGCGGGTTCGTTCGTTACTACGCGGTGACGAAGGTCGCGCCCGCCGAGCCAGCCGGGGTGTTCGAGCGTGCCGGCCTGCTGCCGGGCTGCCGGGCGTCTGGTGAGGTCCGTCTATCGCGCCCGCGGCGATCAAGCGCGCAGCTGGTGATCTTCGTCGATAGTCGGGCCGGTTGTATCCCCGAGGTAGATCATCCAGATGTTGCCTTGCGACGATGAAGTGCCTGATCTCGAGATCCCGCCGAAGGTTGAACGCGAGGCGCAGCGAGTTCTGGAGCGTCACATGTTAGGTAACGGAGACGACGAGCATCACCGCAGCGCTCCCACAGTTCCCCGCTGGTTGGCGATCTTGTGGAGCTGCGGCGTCGGCTGCCGCCCTGGAAAGGGTGCCCAAGTCCCGAAGTTGCGGACCCGCGATCGACGGGAGGTTGATCGTTGTCGTGGCCCAAGCATATCCAGCACGCCGTTGATCGTCTCGAGGACGTGGCCCATGACGCCGCTTCACATCAGGCGTTGTCAGCCTGTACTCAGCGCACGGCGACCAGGTCGGTGTCGTAGTTCATCGCGAAGATCCGCGAAGGTTTCGCTTCGCCGTCGTTCAGAGCGCCCGGCGAGCCGTTCGCCGCCGCGGAAGAAGCCTTCGGCGACCATGCACGCAGCTGAAAATTGCCGTGTCGACGTCGCGGGTCTGCCCGGCCAGACGCGGTTGAGGTCTCGTCGCGACGGTGTTGCTCGGGATCGACTGTCGAATGCCCCACGCTCACGCGAAGGTTCGTCTCGCCACCATGACCGAGCGCGACTCCGGCAGCAATGCGCGGTTGTTCTCTACCCGGTTGGGAATGAGCGATGCGGTCGCCGTCGAGGCCGTCGACTAATGAGTTACGGTCGAGCTGGTTGCCTGCTGCCGCTGGCAGGGCGAGAAGCGGCGAGATGCTGTTCAGATATCCGGTTCCTGGGCGGTCGCGGTTAATCACGCGACGCGGCGCGGCGTGGCATTGCCCAGTCCGCGTGAATTGACGCCTTCGCGCGATGGCGCGCCGGTGCGGCATGGGACAGGCGTTCGCGACGAGCCAAGAGCGCCGTCACTGCTGCGACGGGCAGCGACGCGACCCAGAGTCGCCCTGACCGTCGGTCGACGCATCGGCCCGCAGACGCGCCGGGTGACGCGCTGATCGCCGAGATGCGTCGAGGTGATCGTCTCCAGGCCGATCGCCACGCCGGTCAGCGGCCGACGGTCGCGACGGCCATGATCACGAACATCAGATCAACGCGTTGCCTGCGCCGATACGCCGGTTGCAGTGCCGAGCGCGGCAGGCTTCGCCACCAGAACGCGCGCAGATAGGCCAGAGACCAGCGGCCTGCGACAGCAGACAGTAGCATATCGCGCGCGGGGGATCACGCATCGGTCACCGCCGGGTTATGCCCGAGAGCGGTCGGTCGCGTAGACCATGACCACAGGCCGAAGACGAGGTTTCACGCCGATCGCAGCGAAGCGCAGCCCTTTCGTAGCGCGTCGACGTTGCAGCCCAGAAAGACGAGCGCGAACGCCGCGAATTTGAGAGCAGCAGCAGAGCTGACGTCTTGTCACGCCAGCGATGGCGCTTCATCAGCGAAGGCCTTCGGTAGCCGCTGCTGCCCGGCGGTGAAGATGCGCCCGACCGGATTTCGACGTTCACGCATAGCCGGTGAGCATCAGGACGCCATGGGTCGCCGTTCTATTTGCTGACCGAGCCGCAGTTGACGAAGAGCACGCCGCCATGTCGCGCACCCACGGCTTGCGCGGTAATGGAAGATGACGTCGGCGCTCTCCGCCGCGCCAGCGCCGCTCGTACAGGCGCGCCGGCTTGTCCTCGAACAGGTACTCGTTGACTTCTGCGCGGCGAGCTGGACGAGGTGGACCGCTCGCGCGCCGGCGTCGAAGCGCAGGTCGAAGGGCAGCCTCGCGGTAGTCCCCGGAGCGGCGGCCTGCGTGCTCGAGTTGTCCACGCGACCGAGCGCCCCAGCTCGCGGTCGTGCGCGTGACGTACGCGCGCAGCCGCAGCCCTGTGGTCGCGGCTGATGGTTGCTCGATTGCCGGGATGCCGCGTTCGGCCAGCAGCGTGCACAGCCGGGAGGTGGCCTGCAAGCCGAGGTCACCCTGCAGGGACGCGCTTCGATCTCGATCTGCATTGCCGGCGCGGACAGCAGCGGATGTCGGTGATCACCGCGACGCGGTCGCTCATCGCCCTCCGACCGGGGCTGGCCGGCAGAGAACGGTCGAGTGGATGACCGCCCAGCGTGCGCCAGATCCTGTCGAGTACCCCGACAGCGGGTGGAGGCCGAGTGCATTAAGGCCCTCGCCGATCCGGTTCGGCCATCGCCTGTCGATGCGGCGCAGGCACGAGGGCGAGGTAGCGTGGCCGTGCTCCTGCTCCTTCATTACGAGCCGACGATCCACCACTGCGTTCTCCGGGACGCGGGGCGTCGTCGCCGCTGCTCACAGCTTCGTGCCCGGCGCGCTCGACGAGATCGTCGGCTGGTTGACCTGGAGGACGTCCACTGGCTGGAAGAGCCGATGATCCGCCTGCGCTGCGCGGGTATCTTCGATGTTGTCAGCGCCGTCCACTACTGGCGGCGGCGGAGAGAACTGATGGCGACGTGAAAGGCGGCATCGCCGGCGCTGGCCGGGGCACGACGGTAGTCGTACCGAGCGCGGCGGGGGCATCTCTGCTCAGGCCCTCGGCGGGCTTCGTCAGCAGGCCGCGCCAGGCGGCGTCGCCTGGCCCGTGTCCAGCTGCGTCGCGGTCGGCGACCCGCCATGTACCTGGCGCGAGACCGGGCTGCGGGGAGGCGATCTCGGCGGCCTGGTCGGCTGAGGGTACCCTCCAGGTGATCGCGTCCCGTTCCGGCCGCCGTTCTGCGCTACGATACATGGACGGCAGGAGCCGCTGCCCGCTGGCTTCAACTGTTCGTCGCTCAGCCGGGGACGACGACGGCGGCGGCCATGCTGCCGACGTGGTCCAGGCGCTGTTCGACTCCGCGTCGCGGACCGAGCTCGCCGCAGCTCGCTCGCCGCCGCCGGGTTGCCGGATGGTCGTCGCGGCCGCGAGCCAGGTCCTCGCGCGCGACTCCACCTTCGCCTGGGCCATGGTCTACGCGATGCCGAGCGTCTGCCCTGTCGTCCACATCGCGCGCTGTACTTCTTCGATCGCCGATGAGGATCGCGCCGCTGCCGATCGCTGGGCTGGCGCCCGAGGCGACGGCGGGGATGAAGGGCACAGATCGCCGACCTGATCCACGCAAAGGCGCCTGGGCTGGGCGAGTCCGAGCAGCCATGTATCGATTTCCGGGGCCGCGGGATGCGATTGCAGCGCGCGTCATGTCGCGCGGGTGCAGACGGGTGATCCTGCCAGCGTCCCGCGCGCCCGTATCGGGACGGAGGCTCGCCATGCCAGCACGCGCGCAGTGCGAGATGCTGCTGCCGCGCAAGCGATCGTTCACCGGCTGGCAGATCGAGCGCGCAAACAGCGCCCGCGCGCCCGAGGCCGCGAGCGCCTTCCACACGGCGGCTGCGCCCGGCGGACGCGAGATGGAAGCTGCGACGCTGTTCGGCGGCGGGTCGGATTGCAGTGGCACGTAGTGGTCAGCTTGCAGCCGCGTCGCCTCCATTCTACGCCGCCGAGGCCCGACTTCACCAGGTCTCCGCGGAGCTTCTCCGGAAGTCACCCTACGTGAAGACGCGAGGGATCCCGGCGCAGCAAGGCGTTTCCGCCGCGGCTCAAGGTCGCGAAGACGGCGACGAGGTCGCGCGGATTGTCGAGGCGTCCGCGTACTTCGAGCGCCCGGAGGAGGAATCAGCGTGCTCGACCCCGCAGGGGCGGCGGAGGATCCCGTCGTTCGGCACCGGTCGCTCGGCTATCGCCCGCCGATCAACGCAGGGCGACATTCGCTGGCGATATTGCCGCAACAGCTGGCCGCGACCTCGCGAATTGCCGCGCGGCGGTTTCGGCGTTCGCGCCGCTGATCGAGGTCTCCAGGCGACAGATTTACGCTGCTGATGCCGCAGCAGGCCGATATCGCCGGTGCCGGCGACCGTTAGTCCGACGGCGCACCTGCCGCCGGGCGGCGAGGTACGTCGCGATGTTCCCGAGCCGCGTTCTTCCAGGCGATTTCCAGGTTTCATCGCTGGAGTACCCTTCGGGTATGACTCGTCAGCAGGATTCATCTGCCACCTGCGCAGTCGTTACACTGGTTCGTTCGGGTCACGGTCCGGCAGCGGCGGCCCGTCGTACTCCACGGTCGTACGTAGTCCAGCGCGTATTCCGCGTAGCCGGCGGCTGTCCCAACGCCGTGCCGGTCTGTCGGCTGCAACAGCGTCAGTGCTGCCGCCGATATTGGCTTCGCCGCTTCGGCGTCGCGGCGAGTCGTGGCTGCAGGGCGTGAGCGACGGTCAGACCCGCGGGTTTTCCTCGAGAATCTCGCCTTCGAGACGCTCCAGTGGCGTCTGATGACAACGGCCATCAGCGCGGCTCGCCGGCTCGTCTGCGTTCCCACCCGAGCAGCCGGTGGCGCCCTCGACAGCGCGGGAGCCGACGCAGCGGAGGAGGGATGACCGCCTCAGGCGGCGCTGCGCCGAGGCCCGCCCGGGATCTCGGCGAGGTCTGGGCGGGCGGATTTGCCGTCGACGTCTTCGCGTGCGCGCCGTCGACCGTCCGGGGCCGTGTTCGTCCACACGCCGTAGCCCGAGCCGGGTCAGAACTGGTCGAGGCGGCCCAGCGTAGCCAGTGAGCAGTGATCTGGTCGCCCGCCTTACCAGTACCACGGCCACTGGATCGCCCAGCCCATCACCTCGACGCCGTAGGTCGTCGCCAGTCCAACTGGCGTAGCCGACGATCGAGCTGCAACGAACGGCGGCTGTACGCTGCGGATCGCCGCCATGCGATCCGGTCGCCCCCGTGCCGCATCTTCAGCCAGTGCTGATGCTCCAGCAGTGGTGATGTCGCTGCCGGAATGCGGCCCGAGCCCTGCGTCGGCGTTCACTTCGCGACGGACGATGCCCACGCACGCACAGCACGGCCGATAGCCCAGCCACGGGCCTTCACGTCGGTTCAATCGCTCAACGGCGGCGGTCAGCGGAAGTTAACGTCCGGTCGACAATGCCGCCGCCACGACTTTGCTTATCTTCGTCGGTACAGACCCGGCTCGCGCGAGGGGTTCGTCTCCCGGTCGCATCGCGTCCCGATGTATCGGTGTGGGAGCTCCGGCGTATTACGCCGCCTGCGCGGCCGCATCGCCGCCGCGAAGGTAATGGTTTCAGCTGGCGCTAAAGGACGGCGACCGCCTGGATCGACGTCTACGTCCACAGCGTCTGACGAAGCTCGAGGACGGGCCAGCGCTTCGTCCACGCATATCGGTTTCCGGCTGCCGCTCGGCCGAGTTTCACACTAATAACCAGTCATTGCGGCCGCAGATCGCCGAGCGTCGCCGCGTCGTCTAACCGTGCTTGACTCTTCAGCTCTGTGGCGCACTGACCTGGCGTCGCCGCCCGCGAATGCGACGAGTTCGAGGCACGGCGCCCGACGGTGGGCCGGCCAGCAGCAGGCCGATCGACGGCCTCGTCGACAGCCCAGTTCGTGCAGGGTCGCGGTCGGCAACCACCGCAAGAATACGGCGTGCAGAGGCGGGTGCCAGGTTACCGGCGGCAGCTCTCCTGAGAGGTCGATTTGACTCGGCGTACCCGCGGCCGATCAAGGACGACGAGGAGGTGCCGCCTGCAAGAAGGGTGGCCCGCTGCAGTGGCCAACGACGGCCCTGCGGTCAGAACAGTTGTTTCCTCCGAGATCGACTGCACGCTGCTGCGGGCGACGAACGGCTCGCTGGATACCGACGCATCGTTCTCGGCTTCCGGCACGCCGCCCTTCACCGAGGAGGTCAACGGCGAAGAGGCAGCAGCAAGGACAGCCGCCCGAGGACGACAACGTGCTCGTCCAGGCCCGGCCATCTAGGCGTTCGGCCTATCTCGGCTCTACTACGAAGGTGCACCTACCGGCTCGACAAGGGCGACGGCCGCCGAGCAACGAGATGATCCAGGTTCGCCTGCGCAGCCGCCTTCGGCCACTACGAGGCCATGAAGAGCCGGGAGGGCATCGAGAATCGCTGATCGTCTCGATGCATTTGAAGGTCGCGGTCCTGGTCGCCTTCCGCAGCGTGGCGACGCCGAGCTCATCTGTTCCGACGTCCCGGCGTCGTCTGCAGTGGTCATCAAGGGCCTGTTCTCCTCGCCGCGGCCCGTGTCCGTCCTCACGACACCGGGATCATCTGCTGCCCGAGGAGACGATCGGCAGTGTTCGGCTCGGCAGTTCACCGGCAGGGCCTACGCCGACCTCGGAGTTCGGCGTGCTGCCCTCGACGTTGCCATCAGCGCGATCGCAGCGATACCGCCGAGTACGCGACGCTGCGCAGCGCGGCCGACGTGGTCGCGATCGACTTCGCGCCCTCTTCGCCCGAGGTGTTGCTGCTGTCGATGAAAGGCCGGCCGCCATGCTGAGCGACAGCACATCCGCCGAGGACGCGCTGGAACACAAACCAGCAAGCGGGACGCAGTCTATCATCGCGGCTGGAAATGGAGCACGTCGGGATGATGATCGTGCCTCATCGCCGGGCAGCAGCCTGTTGCGTCGGTCGACGATGACGACAGCCTACGCTGCAGCATCCGCGAAGGAACCGGTCGGCTGATGGCTATCTTCGCCGTCGGGACGCTGCTGTTCTTACCATTGCTGTTGATGAACGCGATCTGATCCGCTGTGCTTCCGGCAGGCCATTCGCGTGGTGCAGTGCGGTCCCGCGTATCGCGTAAACTGCGGCGGTCTGTTCCGCAAGCTGCCGTTATTGCCAGCGCGGGGATAAACAGCGCCCTGGCCCGATACGGTCTCGACGAAGAGCCAGCTGACTTCCCTGACGAACTCAACAAAGTCAGCCCACCCCGATTATCCGCAGCTGGCGCTGACGCTGCGGCTGATGGGTCTGCGCATCCCATCGTGCCGGTGGCGTCGCGCGGTGCAACGGATGGCTGGCCGCCGATGACGAAGTGTGGGAACTCGGCTGATCGAGGTGAACATCCATCTGTCGATCGCCTATCCTCGGCCCGCAGCTATCGCGCGGCCTGTCACGTCTTCAAGTCTCGCCAGGGCGACCTGATCACGGCGGCCTGATCATCGCCGCGCGCGAGGCGATCCGCGCAGTGCCGCCGTCGACAGGCGAGGGTTCACCCGCGCGACGATCTGGAGCTTGCGCTGGCGTCAGCTCACCGGCGTGATCCTCGCGCTGTCGCGCGCGATCGGCGATGGCGCTGCTGATCGTCAGCTGGCAATAGCCTCGCGTTCGCCTGTTCAGACCGGACTCGATCTACACGGCGATGCCGATCCAGATCTTCGACGCGCCAGCTGATTGCGCTATTTGCCAAGCGGCGGTCCCAACGCCAAATTTGCCATGAACATGTCGCGATCTGGCTACGGACAGTTTACGAGAGCAGCAGATAGAGTGGATCATGCGACGTAATGGCCGCCTGACGAATGAGCGGCGTCGCGCGGCTGACGTACCGCGCGAGGCTGCGTTCCCGTACCGAGGGGGTGCAGGTCTACATGCAGGTTCGAGCTCCGTTGCACCAGATCACCGCGTTCATCACCACGTACGCGGGAAGTCGCCATCTCGCTGCTGAAATCGGATGAATGACCTCATCCTCTCAGCGCGTGATCCGCGCGTGCCGTCGACCGTGCGCAAGCGCAGCCGTTCCAGAAGTGCCGAACTCGTCTCAGCCTGACGATAACGTTCGGCCTGCGCGCGTGCTCGGCATGAAGGACGATGTTGACGATATCGTCGGATGTCGCCGCGCAAGGCAGGCGCTGCGGGACAGCAGACGGCTGACCACCGCATTCGGCTGGCGTATTGTGCAGCGGCTGCGTATCGCGCGGCGGCTATCGAGCCCGACGGCAATATGGATTGCGCTCGACCTGATCTCGACGTCGGCGACGCGATTCATGCTGAGCGTCTGGCAAACAGCCACCACAACATGGAGATGATGCGTCTGGACTCACCGTCTGGCTGACTGACGGATATGCGTCGTCACTACCAGCATGAACACGGAGAAGACGAACTGATCACCAAGGAGTACGTCACCGGGAAGCTGGCTGATGCCGGGCCTCCCACGCCCCAGCTTCGGTCCGACGCCAGTGCTCGGTGGGATCGACTATCGCGCCGAGCAGGTCGACTACCGAGGGCATTGACGAGCAGGACGTCGAGCTCGCCGAGCCAGTCATCGCCGACGACGACCGGATTCGAGGTCCACCAGGGGGATCCAGCCAGGCAGCGTGGTCGCGGGCGACTCCAGCGGCCCGCCTCGCCGCACAGAATACGCTTACGTCGGATGGGTGACCAGTGCGTGGCGCTGGGCTGCCGCTGAGCGGTTTGTTTTCGCCCGCGCAGCGACGAGGATCGCGTGGAGCGGCTGTCGCAGATGGGTATCCAGTCGCGCAGCGGCGCGACGTAGCTCTGGCCGAGGATCTCGTCGCGTGCGATCGCGACGTCCAGCGATCTTCCAGCCGGATTTGTACGCGTGAGCGGGCGATACTACGCTCGTCGCGGGTGTCTGGAAGCGGAGGATTAACGCGGCTGACATCTGGCGTTCGTGGTGACCGGGCGTCTGGAGTCGCTGAGGCGGCTCCAGCGGTCGGTCGCGTATCTCTGCCAGACCGGTAGTCGCCCACTTGCGCACCTGTTGCCCTCATGCCCGGCTGACCTGGGGCCTTCCTCTCCGAGATGACAAGATCAGCCACTTCGTCGCTCGTCATCGACGTCGACTCCGGGTTCCTCCAGTGGCGTTGCCGACGGCGGCACGGCCTTCGCGAGCAACCACGTCGGCTGTCGATGTACAACGCCGTCGTCATTCGCATGCGCGCGGAGCTGCCGCTGGGCATCTGCACCGGCCAGCTGGCCGTAGCCCGGCGCCGACGACAGCGCCATCCGAGTCATCGCGCGCGTGGAGGCCGCCGTGGCGCCGCCGCAGCTGATCGCCGCCGCGCGGCGTCGAGCCGGTCTCGAGGCGAGCTGATGATCCAAGCCGACCCAGTCTACGTCCGCGAGCACTCCGCTCGACCTGACCTCGGCGCGAGTTCGCCATCCGGCAGGCCGAGATTGCGCGATGGTCGGCGACTTCCGCAGCGTCGACATACAGAGCTGGAGAGGTATCGGCATGCGCGGTACATCGCTGGCTGTCGGTGCTCCGCCGCCGAGGCCGAGGCGCCGAGCGCCGCCGGCGGTCGACGAGCGTCGCCGCGGCGCCGCGCCGTAGTCGACCTTCGCCGGAGTCGCCGCGGTCGCGCCGACATCTGCCGGATATCGAGGCCGGGTTCGGCCCCGGAACACCATCGTCCTTGCTCATTACCGTGGTCTACGCGGTGCCGGGCGGGGATCGTCGGCGACAGCCAGCGTGTTCGCGGTGGCGCTCGTCTACGTCTACCGGAACTTCGCGACGACGGTCTCGGCGATCGCCACCGCGGCCGGAGGGGTTGGCGGCGATCCTTCCTCGGCGCGTCGGCGGACTGTTTCTACACACCCCGCGGGTATGCACGCGCTGTACGACGTTCCGCCACTCTACGCGTAGCCACCCGCCGCTCTCGCGCGCTCTTCGACACCAAGACGCAGGAGGACGGCGACTTGCCGCCCCGGATCGGATATCGCGGCGGGCATGTCCGTGAGGCTTCGCCGCGCGCGTTGCGCGGGTGTCACGGGGTGTGTCGGAAGGCGCGCGGGGCGGCGGTGGCTACGCGTACCGCGCCAGTGGCGGAACGTCTCGTACAGCGCGTACGCCGCCGCGCCGAGGATCGTGAGCCACGCGAGGGTTCCCACCGACGAGGCCGAAGAAGCGGTCCGCCGACGCGCCGAGGAAGAGGATCGCCGCCAGCCCTCCGTAGAGCATCCCGCGGTGGCGATCGCCGAGGCCGAAGATCGTCGTGCGGAAGTTCCGGTGATGGCGACGAGCGCGAACCAGATCGACACCGCGAACGCGATCGAGATGAGCGTGCTGGACAAGCTGCGCGGCGGTCCCACTGCCCGGCACCGCGTAGACCGCGGCGGCGATGAGCAGGACGATGAGGATGTTCCGCGGGGCCGGACCCAGCACGGCCTACGACAGCGCGACCGACCGAGCGCCCGATCCGGCGGGCTGCCGGCTGACCGCGGCCCGCAGCGACTCCGGCGAAGGTGCGCGCGGGACGCCGTCGGCCCCTGCAGCCGCGGCACCGCGCGGCGGCACGGCGCCGTCGACTACCACCGGCGGCGCGACGCGCTCGGCCGGACCGGGCGCCTCCGGCCCTCCCCGTCCGCCGGCTCGGCGGCGAACTGGTAGCCGACGCCGAAGTGTGCGTGTGGATGTACCGCCACGCCGCATGGCGCCTTCTCGAGCTTCTGGCGGAGCCGGACGAAGACGTCGACGCTGCGGTCGCCGCGGGCCATCGCGTAGCCCCACACGCGCTGGTAGATCTCCTCGCGCTCGAGCACCCGGCCCTCCGCTGCCGAGAGGAGCTGGATGAGCTCGAACTCGCGCCGGGTCAGGTCGAGCGAGTGCTCGCGGACGTAGGCCTGGAAGTGGTCGGCGCGGATCGTCAGCTCGCCGCTCAGGACCGGCTCGGCCGCCGCGGCGGCGTCGGCCGCACGGCGGCGCCGCACGACGGCCTCCACGCGCGCGATGACCTCCTCCGGATGGCACGGCTTCGTCATCCAGTCGTCGGCGCCGAGCCGCAGCCCCCGCACCCGCTGAGCGACCGAGGACTGGCCGGTGCAGACGACGATGCCCAGCCCCGGCAGCTCCGCGCACACGGCCTCGAGGTACTCCCACGCCTGCGGGCCGAGCACGGCGAGGTTCACGACGACGGCGTTGACGCGCATCGCGACGAGCTCCGACGTCGGGACGGGGCTCGCGAGGACCCGGTGCTCCCACCCCGAGCGCTCCATGCGCTTGCCGAGGACCTGGAGGAACCCGGAGTCGACGTCGATGACGGCGACTCGAAGGGGTGGCTGATCGGTCATCTCGGAGAGGAGGCTAGAGGTCGAGGACGACGGGGCGGGCGCCAGGGGCGAGAGATGTCACAGGTTGTTCACAAGTGGGCGACGGAAACTGCCGGTCTGAGCGGGAATACACCGCGACCGACCGCCCGTTGCGGGCGCGAACGCGCCGCCTCTCAGGGCCGCGGCACGGAGCTGTCCGAGAACTCCCGGAACAGCCCGGTCACCACGAACGCCACCTGCTCGCCGATGTCGACCGCGTTGTCGCCGATCCGCTCGAACGCCCGCGCGACGAGCGTCATGTGCATCGCCCACTCGCGCGTGTCGTAGTCCTCCCCCGCGTCCAGCGCGAGCTGGAAGATCTCGCGCTGAAGCCGGTTGACGTCGCGATCGCGCGCGACGAGATCCTCGGCCAGGGCCACGTCGCGCCCCGCCAGCGCCCCGCGCGACTGGATCACCTCCGCCCGCGCGAACCGCCCCATCTGCGACAGCCGCTCCACGATCTCGTCGCTGCGCGGCGGCTCGTGGCCGCTCAGCGGCAGCAGCTTCGCGATGTTCACGCACTGGTCGCCCATCCGCTCGACGTGCTTGATGATGTGCAGCAGCGCGGCGACGAGCCGCAGGTCGCCCGCGACCGGCGCCTGGAGCGCGAGCAGCGACAGGATCCCCTGGTGGACCTCCAGGTAGCGCCCGTCGATCCGGTCGTCGTCGGCGATGACGAACTCGGCGAGCTCGACGTCCTGCTCGTCCAGCGCCTCGATCACCCGGTCGACCTGCTCGACGACGAGGTCGATCCCACCGAGCACCGCCGTCTCGAGGTCGGCCAGCTCCTGCTGGAACTTCAGCCGATGGGGGCCCGGCATCAGCCGAACTTCCCGGTGACGTACTCCTTGGTCCGCTCGTCGTCCGGGTTCGTGAAGATCTTCTCGGTCTCCGCGTACTCGACGAGCCGGCCGACGCGGCGCCCGCCGTCGAGATCGACGTTGAAGAACGCGGTGCGGTCCGAGACGCGCGCCGCCTGCTGCATGTTGTGCGTGACGATGACGATCGAGTACTGCCCGACGAGCTCGAGCATGAGGTCCTCGATCGCCGACGTCGAGATCGGGTCGAGCGCCGACGCCGGCTCGTCCATGAGGATCACGTCGGGCTCGATGGCCAGCGCCCGCGCGATGCACAGCCGCTGCTGCTGGCCACCCGACATGCCGAATGCGTTGGTCTTCAGCCGGTCCTTGACCTCGTCCCACAGCGCCGCCTTGCGCAGCGACCGCTCGACGATGTCGTCCATGTCGTCCTTCATGCCGAGCACGCGCGGGCCGAAGGCGACGTTGTCGTAGATCGACTTGGGGAACGGGTTCGGCTTCTGGAAGACCATCCCGATGCGCTTGCGCACCTGCACCGGGTCGACGCCGTCGGCGTAGAGGTCGACGCCGTGGTAGAGCACCTTCCCGCGGATCGACGCGCTGGGGATGAGGTCGTTCATCCGGTTCAGGCAGCGGATGAGCGTCGACTTCCCGCAGCCCGACGGGCCGATGAACGCGGTGATCTGGTTCTTGTAGAGCTCGAACGAGACGCCCGCCACGGCCGGCACGTCGCCGTAGCAGACCTGCACCCCCTCGAGCGCGAACACGGCCTCGCGCGGCACGTCCGGCCGCGCGACGTCGCGCTCTGCGACCTGCGTCGACAGGTTCGGTGTGACGGGCGGCTTGTCGGTCACGCGGTCCACTTCTATCACCACTTGCTCTCGTACTTGTTCCTTAGCCAGATCGCGACGCTGTTCATGAGCAGCAGGACGACCATGAGGACGAGGATCCCGGCCGCCGCGAGCTGCTGGAACTCCGGCTGCGGGCGCGAGATCCACTCGAAGATCTGGATCGGCATCGCCGTGTAGATCGAGTCCGGTCCCGAGGGCGCGAACGCGACGAAGCTGGCGGTGCCGATGACGATCAGCGGCGCCGTCTCGCCGATCGCGCGCGACAGCGCGAGGATCACGCCGGTGGCGATGCCGGGGACCGACGCGGGGAGCACCTGCTTCCAGATCGTCTGCCACGGGGTGGCGCCCAGCGCGAGCGAGCCCTCGCGGATCGACGGCGGCACCGCGCGGATCGCCTCGCGCGCGGCGATGATCACGACGGGCAGGACGAGGAGCCCCAGCGTGAGCGCGCCGGCGAGCACGATCGGGTCGCCCTGGCCGAGGCCGAAGACGTCGACCGGGCCGCGCACGATGAACGCGAGGCCGAGGATGCCGTAGACGATCGACGGGACCGCGGCGAGGTTCTGGATGTTCACCTCGATCAGCCGGTTCCACCACTTCGTGTCGTCGGCGTACTCCTCCAGGTACACCGCCGCGGCGACGCCCACCGGCACGATGAAGAGGATGCACAGGCCCATCAGCCACAGCGTCCCGATCAGCGCCGGGTAGATGCCGGAGATGTCGGGGTTGAACGACGACGAGTTCGTCAGGAAGTCGAAGCTGAGCTTCTTCGCCCCGTCGAGGCCGACGTCGAGCAGGAGCGTGACGAGCATCCCCGCGCTGACGAGGATGCACGACAGCAGCAGCGCGCGGAACAGGCCGCCGCGGACGCGGTCGCTGCGCGACGCGGGATCGATGGCCGCGCCGCCGCGCGCGCGGGCGCCGGTGGTCGCGACGTCGGTGGCGGCCGCGCTCACTCGTACACCTGCCGGAAGCGCCGCACGAAGCGGATCGAGATCGCGTTCATCAGCAGCGTGAGCAGGAACAGCAGCGTCCCGACGGCGAAGATCGTCTCGTAGCCGATCGAGCCGACCGGGACGTCGCCCTTCGCGGTCGCCGCGATGAACGTCGTCATCGTCTCGACCGACTCGCGCGGGTCGGCCGTCAGGTTGGGCTGCTGCCCGGCGGCGATGAGCACGATCATCGTCTCGCCGATCGCCCGCGACGCTCCGAGCACGATCGCCGCGACGATCCCCGACAGGGCCGCCGGGAACACCACGCGCGTCGAGACCTGGAGCTTCGTCCCGCCCAACCCGAACGCGCCCTCGCGGAGGCTGCCGGGCACGGCCGACATCGCGTCCTCGGAGATCGACGCGATGGTCGGGACGACCATGAAGCCCATGATCACGCCGGCGCTCAGCGCGTTGAAACCGGCCAGCGGCTCGCCGAACAGCGGCTTGAGCACCTCGGGCGTGAAGAAGAGGAGCGCGAAGTAGCCGAAGACGATCGTCGGCACGCCGGCCAGCAGCTCGAGGACCGGCTTGACCGCCTTGCGGACGCGCGGCGTCGCGTACTCGGCGAGGTACACCGCGGCGCCGAGGCCGATGGGGATCGCGACGGCCAGCGCGATCGCGCTGATGAGCAGCGTCCCGGTGACGAGGGGCAGCACGCCGAACTCCGGGTCGGCGAAGAGCGGCGACCACTCCCTGCCGGTGAGGAAGCTGCCGAGCCCGACCTCGCCGAAGAAGCCGATCGTCTCCTCGAGCAGCGAGAAGACGATCCCGGTCGTCGTGAGGACGGACACGAGCGCGGCGAGGAAGAGCAGGCCCTTGATGGCCTGCTCCCCCCGCCGCTTGCGGGCGACGCCGAGGACGTCGGAGACGGATGAGCTCGGCGTCGCCACGCTGCGTGCCTTAGGAGGCGGCTCCCGAGACCGCCGACTTGGCCTCCGTCGCCTGCTCGTCGCTCATCGGGACGATCTGCGCCGCCTCGGCGATCGAGTCGTAGTTCTCGACGATGTAGTCCATGAACGCCTTGACCTCCGGCTTCTTCATGGCCTCGGCCGACGGGTACATGAACAGCGGCCGCGAGAGCGGCTTGTACGAGCCGTCCTGGATCGTCTCGTTGCTCGGCTTGACGCAGCCGTCGCCCGCGTCGACGCCGACCAGGTTCAGCTTGTCCTGGTTCTGCTCGTAGTAGGAGAAGCCGAAGTAGGCCAGGCCGCCCTCGTCGCCGGACACGCCCTGGACGAGCACGTTGTCGTCCTCGGACGGCTGGTAGTCCTTGCGCGTCTTGCCCTCTTCGCCGTTGACCTCCTCGGTGAAGAACTCGAACGTGCCGGAGTCGGTGCCGGGGCCGAAGAGGCTGACCCGTGTTCGGCAGCTTCGCGTCGACGTCCGAGTAGCTCTTGGCCTTGTTCGTCGCCCACAGCTGCTTGAGCTGCGCGGTGGTCATGCAGTCGATCTCGAGGCTCTTGTTCGTGACCACGGAGATGCCGTCGTTGGCCACCCTGGACCTCGGTGAAGTCGACCCCGCCCTTCTTGCAGAGCACCTCCTCGTCGTCCTTGATCGGCCGCGAGGCGTCGGAGATGTCGGTCTCGCCGGCGCAGAACTTCTCGAAGCCGCCGCCGGTGCCGGACTGGCCCACCGAGATCTGCACGCCGCTGTTCTGCGACATGAACTGCTCGGCCGCGGCCTGCGCGAACGGGTAGACGGTCGACGAGCCGTCGATGCGGATCTGGCCCTGCAGGTCGGCCTGCTGCTGGCCGGTGCCCTGCGTCGAGGCGCCGTTGCCCTCGGAGGCTTCGTCCTCGCCGCAGGCGGCGACGCCGAAGGTCAGTGCGCCACAGAGCGCGAGGGTGGTCAAAGCACGAGTTGGGAACATGACGCAGGACTCAAGCGGCCGGCGTCGACGATCCTGTTACGTGCCTGTGGCCTGGTTGTGAAAGGTGTGTGAAAGCTCGGCCGAGAAGCGGTAGCCGAAGCCGACATGCGTGTGGATGAAGCGCTGGCCCGGGAGCGCGTCCTCGAGCTTCGTCCGGACCTTGTGGACGTAGACGTCGATCGAGCGGTCGCCGTCGCGCAGCGCCGAGCCCCAGACGAGCTCGTACAGCTCGCGGCGGCCGACGATGCGGCCCGCGCGGGTGGCGAGCGCCACGAGCACGCCGAGCTCCCGCACCGACATCGGGACGATGCGACCACCGGCGGAGACGAGCCCCTCGCGAGGCCGGATCTCGATCTCGCCGACGCGGAAGACGTCGCCGTCGTGAGCGGCAGCAGCCATCGTGCGAGGACGATGGCGCTCGCGCGACCGCCCGCCGTTACGGAGCGGTGAACCGTCTGTGAAAGGCCCGTGAACGAGGCTGTCGAACCCCGCGTGCGCGTCTACGGTGCGTGCGTGGGCCTCGTCCGTCGCGAAGTGGACACCGTCGTGCTCGACCTGCTCGAGGACTCGGGCCGCAACCTCCAGCGCGCGAGCATCCTCCTGCGCGACCTGCTGACCGAGTTCCCGGAGCACATCGAGCTGGCACGCGAGCTGAAGGCCTGCGAGCACGAGGGCGACCGGATCACGCATGACGTGATCCACCGGCTCAGCCGCCGCAACGGCCACCGCCCGCCGTTCGACGCGTCCGACGGGCACGCGCTGGCGACGGCGCTCGACGACGTCGTCGACTACGCCGAGCAGGCCGGCGACTGGCTGGGGCTCTACGGCGTCGAGGGCCCGATGGAGCAGGCGATCCAGATGGCCGTGGTGCTGGTGCAGGCGAGCGACCAGATCGCGCTCGCACTGGCCACGCTGCGCACCGAGGGCGACCTCGGGCCGCACCTCGTCGAGATCAACCGGCTCGAGAACGAGGGCGATCGAATCCAGCGCGACGCGGTCGCGTCGCTGTTCGCCAACGGGATCGACCCGATGGTCGTCATCCGCTGGAAGGACATCTTCGACTGCCTCGAGTCGGCCGTGGACGCGGCGGAGACCGTCGCGCACGTGCTCGAGGGCATAGCCCTCAAGCGCGGACGCTGAGCTGCGCCGCGACGGCCACGGGAGCCGGTTCCGGCGCGTAGCGGTAGCCGATGCCGAAGTGGGTGTGGACGAACACGAACCCCGGGCAGACGTCGGCGAGCTTGCCGCGCACCTTGCGCACGAAGACGTCGACCGACCGGTCGCGCTGGGCCATCCGCCCGCCCCAGACGCAGTCGTAGATCTCGGAACGCGTCAACACCCGGTCCGGGCGGGCGGCCAGGCAGTGGAAGGTCTGGAACTCGCGCACCGTGAACGGCACCCGCCTCCCCCCGACGAGCACCTGGTACTCGGTGGGCCGGATCTCGATCTGGATCATCCCTCCTCCGCTGCGTCGGCACCCTGCGCCTTGTCGAAGGCGCACCGGAACTGCTCGGGTTGGGACACGGGCCGCGAGCCGGCGAAGCCGCCCTTGTCGCCGTTGTCGTAGACGGTCACGTACTGGAGCGTCTCGGGAGCGGGGTTCGCCGGCTGGGGCGCCGGATCGGGCTCGCCCGCGCGCGGATCGCCCCGCGAGCCGTCGCTCACGCCCTGCGAGCCAGCGCGCTCGCCACGGCGGCGGGCGGCGCGGGCGCCGAGCGGCGGCGGAGGCGGCACGGGCGGCGGCGGCGACGCAGCCGGCGCCGGAGCGGGAGCCGGCGGCGGCGGCGGCGGGACGGGACGGCCGCCGGCCGCGCGAGCGGGCGGGCCTCGACCGGGCGCGTGCCGCACGGGCGCTGCACCGTCCCCGCGAGGACCGTCACGACCGTGGAGTACGACAGGCCGCCGCTGCGGACCGTGACCGTCGTCCGCCCCGGGTTGAACGCGCAGGGCCCGAGGCGGGATCGCCGACGACCCGGTCGCCCTCCAGCAGCGGCTTGCGCAGGTTGCTGGCGGAAGCCGATCCTGTTTGACGAAGTCGCCCACCGAGGGTCGGACGACGCGAACGTGTACCCGGCGCGATGCGGGTGCCGCAGGTCGCCTGGAGGCACGGCTCGGGAGGCATCGCGACGTACGGATCGCCGCCCGGCGGCGCGGGGTTGCCCGCCCGAGGTCACGGACCCCAGCGGTCGCCGCCACCGGCCGGCGGCCGAGCGCCTGGAACAGCGCCGGCCTGCTGCGGCGCAGCAGCGTGCCGTCGGTCGCCTGGAGGTCAGGTCCTCGATCAGCAGCACGAGGCGCGCGCGGAAACCGCCGCGCGGTTGGTGCGCGGGTCGCGGCCGGCGACGTCGACGTCTACGAGCAGCCCCGGGTCGCCGAACAGCGTGTCGGGCTCGTCGCCCTGCGCGTTGACGATCGGCGAGCGGTAGCCGAGCGTGCCGGTGCCGAACGACGGGATCGTCTCCGCCGCCCTGCGGGATCGGGTGCGCGCGGTTCTCCTCCGGGCGCTCGAAGAGGTACGCGGACGCCCCTCCCTCGACGAGGATCCGCGCGACCTCGTCGCCGTCGCTCGCGGCCTTGAGCCGCGGCGCGAAGCGCGTGTTGAGGTCGCGGCTGCCCATGACGATCGCCGGGATCCCTCGCGTCTTCGCGTCGGCGAGGACGTCGCGCAGCCAGGCCGCCCTGACCTCCGGCTCCGCGGGGACCTTGGTGGGATCGACTCGGCGAGCGACCCCGCGGAGTTGTCGATGACGATCACCCGGACGACGCCGGTCGGACCGTCCGAGTCGAACGCGTAGTGCGTGCGCGCCGCCGCGGTCCCGCCGCCGACCGGTGTGACGCCCGGCAGCAGCAGCGGCGGCGCCCAGCGGCGCCGGGTGCTGCGCGAACGCGCGGGAAGGCGGCCGACCCGCCTGCGACGTCGCCCGCCGACACCGCCGCGAACACCGGAAGCTCGCCGCCGGAGAGCAGCGTCGCGTAGCGCTCCATCCTCGCTCGGCGGCGTCGGGCCGGAGCCCGGCGCAGCCGCCCGCCCGTGTAGAGGAGCGCTCGCGGCCCTCGGGGCGCGCGGCGAGCTGTCGCGCGCGCTCGATCGCTGCGCCGAGCGACCGGTCGGACCGATCGCCTGCGCGGCGAGGTCGGCGCAGCGCTCCTCGCACTGCGCGTGCCCGGCCACCGCGGCGGGCCCGGCCGGCGGCAGCGCGACCTCCGTCCCGGCCGCGGGCGCGCCGGGGCGCGGTCGGCCTCCGGGAGCTGGTCGGCGATCGGGTAGCGCAGGCGCGCGATGGCCGAGACGACGGGGCGGACGCGCTCGGCGTCGCGCGTGGCGGCCGCCGCCACCGCGGTCAGCCCGACGAGCGGCTGGTCGCTGAACCGCCAGCCCGACGAGGCGGAGTCGCGCACGAGGACGAGCTCGCGGCCCGCGACGACCGCGCCGCCGTCCGGCAGCCCGGCGGCGGCGAGCAGCTGCGGCGGCTCGGTCCGCGGCAGCGAGTCGAGCAGCGCCTGGACGCCCGCGTCGACGCGCCAGCCGCCGCCGTCGTTGACGAGGACGCCCTGCTCGGCGACCGCGATCGCGTCGTCCCCGGCGAAGGCGAGCGACCAGAACGAGGCCCGCTCGAACCCGGCGGGCAGCGGCTCCTGCGTCCACGTCTTGTCGTAGCGCAGCAGGACGCCCTCCGTGCCCGCGGCGTAGCCGCGGAAGGGGTCTCCGGGCCGGAACGCGATCGCCTGGAGGTTGCCCTCGAAGCCGACCGGGGCCGCCGGGTCGCGCTCCCACAGCCCGGTCTCGCCGCGCCAGAGCCACATGGCCCCGAGGTCGCCGACCGCGTGGGCGCGCTGAGCCTCGGGCCAGGCGACGCCGCGCAGCGTCGGCCTCGCGACGAAGCCCGCCGAGCTGAGCAGGAACTCGCGCTCCCACCCGCGCTCGGGCGCGAATCGCGCGACCGCCCCGTCGTGCCCCACGGCCAGCGCGCCAGGCGGTCACCGCCGCTTCACCATGCCCGGGCTTCTCCATCGTGCCATCGTCGCCTCGCTCTAGTTCTCGTCCGCACCCCGCCGTGTTCAGTGGCGGTGGATATCCGTGGACGACTTGACAACATGGTTGTCAGTCCAGAGATGCTACCCGCGCGGTACGCGGGGACAGCGTTAAGGACACGAAACACCGAGTCATCGGCTCTTTTGCTTCAACCCGTGGTTGAGACGTCCTCCGATAGCCCGGAGGTCAACCAGCCGGCGATCTCGTCGAGCGCGCCGGGCACGAGCTGGTAGTACGACCAGATCCCTCGCGCCGGCACGCGACGACGCCCGCGTCCCGGAGCACCTTGAGGTGGTGGGAGATCGTCGGCTGCGTGAGGTGGAAGAGGGGCAGGAGCTCGGCCACGCACACCTCGCCCTCGTGCCTGCGCAGCACGTCGACGAGCGTGAGCCGGACCGGGTCGGCGAGGGCCTTGGCCGTCGCCGCCATGCGCTCGGCCTCCACCCGCTCGATGTCGGGGTACTCGACGGGATCGCAGCACGGCTGGGCGGTCATCCATAGACGGATACCGATTGAGCCGCGTCAGGGCAAGCCCTACGGTCGGAGGCGATGAGCGACCGCGTCGCGGTGATCACCGACATCCACGCCAACCTCCCCGCGCTCGAGGCCGCGCTGGCCAGGATCGACGAGCTGGGGATCGAGCGCGTCTACTGCGGGGGCGACCTCGTCGGCTACGGGCCGCATCCCGACGAGGTGTGCGCGCTGCTGGCCGAACGCGGCATCCCGACGATCCACGGCAACTACGACCACGCCATCGGCCGCGACCACGAGGACTGCGGCTGCGCGTACGTCACGCCGCACGACCGCGAGCTGGGGCAGCGCTCGGTCGCGTGGACGCTCGAGCACACGAGCCGCCGCTCGAAGGACTACCTGCGCGAGCTGCCCTTCGACCTGCGCTTCGACGTCGGCGCGCGAGCGGTCCACCTCGTCCACGGCTCGCCGCGCAAGGTCAACGAGTACCTGTTCGAGGACAAGCCGGCGCGCCTGTACGAGCGGCTGGCGCGGGCGGAGAGCGCCGACGTCCTCGTCTTCGGCCACACGCACAAGCCGTGGGTGCGCGAGCATGGCGGCGTGCTCTTCGTCAACTGCGGCTCGGTCGGCAAGCCCAAGGACGGCGACCCGCGCGGCGCGTTCGCGATCCTGCGTCCGGCCGAGGGCACCGTCGACGTCACCATCGAGCGCGTGCCGTACGACGCCGAGTCGGTCGCGGCGGAGGTGCGCGTCAGCGGCCTCCCGGCGGAGTTCGCCGACAAGCTCGTGCTCGCGGCCTAGTGTCCCGATTCAAAATTTCGGTGGCACTCGGCGGCGCCGGCCCGCGCCTGCCGGCACCCGGCATCCGGTCACGTGCCACCAGCATGCTCGCGGATGCCGTGCACCGGCCTCGCCGTCGCCGCCGCGCTCTCGACGACGTCGCCGAGCGCGTCGTCGATCTCGCCGCCCGAGCGCAGGACGACGTCGGCCTCCGCCAGCGCCTTGGCGTCGCTCGGACGCGGCTCGTAGTCGTGGGGGTCGGTCTCGCCGTCGACCAGCGTGTCGACCGCGACGCGGTCGCCGCCGACCTGGCGCGCGAAGTCGGCGAGCTGCGGCGTCGTCACCACGACGCGCAGCCGGCCGCCGGCATCGGAGCCGTCTCCGCCGCTCTCGCCGCCACACGCGGCCAGGGCCAGCGCCCCGGCCGCCACCATCCCGATGAGAACCGTTCTCACCGGGAGGAGCGTACTACCCGCCGAGGACCTCTGCCCGTCCGCGCTCCACGCGGAACCGCGCGAGATCGAAGACGTCGCTCGTCTCCTCGCGCACCGTCCGCACGGCGCGGAAGCGCACCCGCAGCTCCTCCGGCGTGCACTCGGCCACGGCGTAGCCCTTGGTGCGGAAGTTCGAGTAGCGGATGTGCGGGTTGTTCGTGTCGACCGAGGCCTCGAGGGTCACCCCGCCGGGGTCTTCGACGTTCGGCGGCAGGACCCCCTCCGAGGTGATCGACCCGCCGACGAACTCGGTCGCGCGCGCCGGACCGTCCTCGGGCAGGCCCTCGCGACCGGTGCGGGTCACGATGCCGGCGAAGAAGGTGTGGATGTCGCCGGTGATGAACGTCACGTCGCTGATGCCGCGCTCGCCGAGGAAGTCCATGAGCTCGGCGCGCTCGGCCGCGTAGCCGTCCCACTGGTCCTTGTTGACCTCGTTCCGGGTCGGGCCGTCGAGCGACATGATCATCGCCTGGTTGCCGACGATCTTCCACGCCGCGGGCGACGCCGCCAGGCGCTCCTTCAGCCACGCCTTCTGCCCCGCCCCGAGGAACGTGCGCCCCGGCTCCTCGGACTCCGAGCAGGGGACGAAGAACTCGTCGCCGCACGGCTGGTCGTCGCGGAACGTGCGCTGGTCGAGCAGCAGCAGCTCGGCGTTGGCGCCGAGCGGGATCGAGCCGTAGATCCGGTCCGGGTCGCCGGGCACCCGGATGCGCGGCATGTGCTCGAAGTACGCGCGGAAGCCGTTCGCGCGCCGCTCGAGGAACTCGACGCGCTTGCGCTTCGTGGCCTCCCCCGGCTGGTCGCGCGCCCAGTTGTCCTCGACCTCGTGGTCGTCCCAGATCGAGATGATGGGATGGCGGCGCCGGACCTCGAGCAGCCGCTGGTCGGAGTGGTAGAGCGCGTACTTCTCGCGATACTCCTCGAGCGTCTGCACCTCGCCGTCGCGGTTCGAGCCCGTCGTGTCGGCCCGCGTCGTGTTGTAGAAGGGCTGCTCGTAGATGTAGTCGCCGAGGCAGACGACGACGTCGAGGTCCTCGTTGGCCAGCCCGGCGTGGGCGGTGTAGAAGCCGGCGTCGAACGCCTGGCAGGAGAAGAACCCGACGCGTACGGTCTCGCGCGAGTCGGCGGGGCGCGCCGTGCGGAAGCGGCCGACCGGCGAGTCCTCGTCGCACGTGAAGAACCGATAGAAGTACTGCTCGCCCGGGGCGAGGACGCGGTTCTCGGCGCGGTGGTGGACGGCGAAGCCGTTCTCGACGCCGGCGACGACGTCCTGGCGGTAGATCACGTTGCCGAAGCCCTCGTCGCGCGCGATCTCGACCTGGAGGCGGCTCGTGCGCTCGATGCCGTCGAGCCGTGTCCACAGCGTGATGCCGTTCAACGCCTGCTGGCCGGAGGCGACGCTTTGGCCGAAGCTCGCGCCGCGGATGAGCGGCAGGCCGGGCTGGGCGGCGCGGGCGGCGGGGCGTGCGGGGTCGCGGCCGAGGGCCAGGGCGCCCGCTCCGGCGGCGAACCCGGCGACCAGGCTGCGGCGCGTCAACGTCGTCATGCGAGCCATCCTGCCTCGAACGGGCGCCGCTCTAACTCATGTTCACGCTCCGTGAACAACGGTTCGGCGCTCGCGCTTGCGGGAACAGGCCGCTCGTGCGCCGTTTTGCCCCGCTGGTCGCCGCCGTCCTCTCCGTCGCCGCGGTCGTGACCCTGCGCCCCGGCATGGAGTCCGGCGCCTGCGCGCAGGACGCCGTCGTCCCGCGCAACGACTGCGACGAGCGCCGGACGTTCACCGACCAGACGTGCGCGGCGGTGCGCACGTCGTTCCGCTCGGTCCGCGTGACGCCGGCGGGCCGCGGGCTGCGCTTCTCGTTCACGCGCCGCGTCGCGCGGCCGGTGGCCATCGACGTGTTCCAGACGTCGGTCGGGCGCCGGGTGATCGGCGAGGACCGCGTCTTCCGCCGCGTCGTCCGCTCCTCGCCCGTGCGGTGGAGCGGGCGCAGCGCCCGCGACGGCTTCTTGTACGCGCGGCTCCAGATCCGCGACGAGCGGGGCCGCACCGACACGCGCCGGATCGCGCTGCGGCGGCGCGGCGGGCGGTTCGCGCTGCGGCCGACCTTCTACCGGGCGACGTCGTGCGCGACGCTCACCTCGTTCAAGCTCGAGCGCCCCGTGTTCGGAGGGCGGCGCAGCCGGAGCCTCGGCATCTCGTACCGGCTCGCGCGCGCCGGCCGCGTCACGATCGAGGTCCGCCGGGGCCCCCGCGTGGTCCGGCGCTTCCGGACGGCGACGCGCGCGGCGAACGTGACGCACCGCCTGCGGCTCGGGGCGCGCGGCCTGCGCCGCGGGCGCTACGAGGTCCGGCTCCGCTACGCCGGCGACCGCGGCACGGTCCGCGCCTCGCTGTACGCGCAGCGGCTGTGAGCGCGCTCTCACCCCCGTTCATCTCCGAGCTGCCGCTGACGTGCGAGGCGCTCGAGTACGCGGTCGCGCACCACGAGGGCCAGCGGCGCGACTCCGACGCCGCGCCGTTCATCCTGCACCTGCTCGAGGTCGCGGTCCTGCTGCGCAACCGCGGCTACGACGACGAGGTGGTCGCAGCGGGGCTGCTGCACGACCTCGTCGAGGACACCGACGCGAGCTCGGAGACTACGCCGAGCGCAAGGCGGCGCTGCGCGGGCAGGTCGAGCGCGCCGGCCCGGACGCGGCGGCGGTCTTCGCGGCGGACAAGGTCACAAAGGCCCGCGAGCTGCGCGCCACCCTCACGCGCACGCCCGCCGCGGCCGACGACCGCGCGGCGGCTCGAGCACCACGAGTCGAGCCTCTCGATGCTCGAACGCGCGCTGCCCGAGCACCCGCTCCCGCGTCAGCTCCGCTTCGAGCTGTGGGCGCTGCGGACGCTGCCGCCGAGCAGCCCCACCTCCGAGTAGGACACCCGTCCAGCGGCCAACAGGCCGAAGTGTGGGTCGCCCGGTCAAGGGCGGCCGGAGGCTGCCGAACACAGCGGAGGAGTCAATGGGTTCCGACTCTTCCGACCTGCGGCCGAACGAGGCCATCCCTTCCGGCGATCGCGCGCCGGCCGGTCGTCTGCGCCTTGCCGCGGGCCTGGCCGGCGCCGGCGTGCTCGCGATCGGGTTCGGCTCGGGGATCGTGCAGTCGGCCGCGCAGGACGCGCCGCCCGCCCCGGGCGAGGGCGCCGTCGGCGCCCCGGAGCCGGCCGTCGCGCCCGCCGCCCCGGCCCCCGCCGAGCCGCCCGCCGTCACCCGCACCGACACGTCGACCGCCCCGGCGAGCATCTCCTCCACCGGCCAGCCGCCGCAGCAGCCGGCCCGCCCGCCGCCGAGCAGCCGGCCGAGCAGGCCGCCCCGGAGGCGCCCGCCGCCGACGCTCCCGCTGCGGCCGACGCTCCGACCGCGCAGGCCGCCGCCGACCGGCCCGGCGACGACGCCGGGGCGAAGAAGGCGGCCAAGGACGAGCCGAAGGCCGACTGGTGCCCGGCCGGCGACGAGTTCCAGCCGTCCGGCGCCGCCGCCAGCGCCGCCGCGGCCGCCGCCACGCCGATCGAGGCCGCCCCCGCGGCCGACGCCGCCGACGCCGACGCCGACGCCGAGGCCGACGCCGACGCCGAGGCCGACGAGGACGACGCCTGCGAGGCCGCGCCGCGCAAGCCGCGCGAGCGCACCCGCGCCCGCGGCAAGGCCGGCAAGCAGCGCAAGCACCACGTCGACCGCGTCGACCGCTCGCCCGCCCAGCCGCCGCTGCGCCCCCCAGCGGCGTCCCGACGATCGCCAACCCGACGACGTCGCTGGCCATGCCCGGCCCCGCCGCGATCGGCGTGCCGAACTTCTTCATCGACAAGTTCCGGATCCCGCCGTTCCTGCTCTCCATCTACCAGGCCGCCGGCATCGAGTACGGCGTGCGCTGGGAGGTCCTCGCCGCGATCAACGAGATCGAGACCGACTACGGGCGCAACCTCAACGTCTCGAGCGCCGGCGCCCTCGGCTGGATGCAGTTCATGCCTGCGACGTGGAAGGCCTACGGCGTCGACGCCAACGGCGACGGCAAGAAGGATCCGTACAACCCGGTCGACGCGATCTTCGCCGCCGCGCGCTACCTGAAGGCCGCCGGCGCCGAGACCGATCTGCGCAAGGCGATCTTCGCGTACAACCACGCCGACTGGTACGTCGAGTCGGTCCTCATGCGCGCGCGCCTCGTCGGCGGCCTCCCGCCCGACCTCGTCGGCTCGCTCACCGGGCTCACCCAGGGCCGCTTCCCCGTCGCCGGCAAGGCCCGCTACGCCGACGACCTCTCCGAGCGCGAGGCCGGCCGGAAGATCTCGCGCGGCGAGAACGCCGCCGTCCCGATCACGGGCGACAGCACCCGCCGCGGCGTCCTCATCTTCGCCAACCCGGGCACCCCGGCCGTCGCCACCCACGACGGCACCGTCGTCGCCCGCGGCAAGGACCCGCGGCTCGGCCGCTTCGTCAGGGTCCGCGACGCCTTCGGCAACACCTACACGTACGCGCGGCTCGCCGAGCTCGAGGCCTCGCACCCGGTGCCGAAGCAGGGCGAGAAGCCCACGCCGGACCACGACCACGGCGAGGACGCCGCGCCGAGCGCCGGCAGCACGTCCCGGACCCCGGTCCTCGAGCCGCGCGCCGGGCAGCGGTCGACCGTGGCCGGCGGCAAGGAGCGGCTGTTCGCCAAGCCGAGCCGCCCGCGCGCCTACAGGGCCGGCGGCGCCCAGCAGATCGGCGTGCCGGTCCCGAAGGGCCGCGACGAGTACGTCGACGAGCTGCTGCACCTGCGCCCCGACCAGGTCACCTGGAAGCGGCTGAAGCCGGGCGCGTCCGTCGTCGCCGGCACGGTCCTCGGCCGCATCGGCGAGACCGGCTCGACCCGCGCCCCCCACGTCCTCTTCGAGATCCGCCCCGGCGGCCGCGGCGCCCCGCGCATCGACCCGAAGCCGATCCTCGACGGCTGGAAGCTGCTCGAGTCGACCGCGATCTACCGGGCCAAGGGCAAGAACCCGTTCTTCGGGACGGACGCCGAGGCGCCGACCATCGGCCAGATCCTGCTCATGAGCAAGGAGTCGCTCCAGAAGCGCGTCCTCGCCAACCCGCACGTCGGGATCTACGAGACCGGCCGCATGCAGGTCCGCGCCGGCATGGTCGACCTCCGCGTGCTCGCCCTGCTCGAGTTCCTCGCGGCCAACGGCGTCCGCCCCGGCGTGTCGAGCCTCTTCCGCCCCGGCTCGATCACCTCGTCGGGCAACCTCTCGCACCACGCGACGGGCACCGCGGTCGACATCGCGAGCGTCAACGGCATCTCGGTCATGGGCCATCAGGGCTCGGGCTCGATCACCGACGTCACCATCCGGCGGATCCTCACGCTCCAGGGCGCGATGCGGCCCGACCAGGTCATCAGCCTGATGACGTACGACGGGTACGACAACACCGTCGCGATGGGCGACCACGCCGACCACATCCACGTCGGCTACCGCCCCGTCGGCGACGACCCGCGGACCGGCCGCGCCGGCAAGTTCAGCGGTGCGGTCCTCAAGCCGGGCCAGTGGCAGCGGATCATCAGCCGCCTCGGCGAGATCGAGAACCCGACGGTGGCGACGACGCCGTCGAAGGCGTCGCTCAAGGTCACCCCCAAGCGCCACGGCAACGCCGGCCGGCGCGCGAAGAACCGCTAGCCCGCCACACTGCGGCCGGTGCGCCGCCTCCTCGCGCTGCTCCTCGTGCCCGTGCTCGCCGGCTGCGGCGACGACGGCGCCGCCGCGCCCGCGCCCGAGCCCGACGTCCGCGCGCACGTGCTGACGGTGCGCAGCGAGGCCGTCCGGCGCTCGCTCGAGGCGCGCGTGCTCGACCCGGCGCGGGCGCCGGACGACGCGCCGCTGCTCGTCCTCCTCCACGGCCAGGGCAGCTCGCCGGACTCGATGGAGCCGCCGGAGCTCGTCGCGGCGCTCGAGGACGCGGGCGCCCGCGCCCCCGTGGTCCTGCTGCCCGACGGCGACGAGGCGTCGTACTGGCACGACCGCGACAGCGGTGCGTGGGCGCGGATGGTGCTCGACGAGGCGATCCCCGCCGCCGCCGCGCGCTTCGGCGCCGATCCGCGGCGGGTCGCGGTCGCCGGCTTCTCGATGGGCGGCGTCGGCGCGCTGCACCGCGCGGCGCGCGAGCCGCGGCGGTTCTGCTCGGTGGCCGCGCACTCGCCTGCCGTCTTCGCGTCGCGGCCGAAGCCGGGCTCGCCGTTCGCCGAGGCGTTCGACGACGACGACGACTTCCGCCGCGCCGACCCGATCGCGCGGGCGCGCGACCTCCCGGCCGGGACGTGGGTCGACGTCGGCGCCGCTGACCCCTTCGCCCCCGCCGTGCGCCGGCTGGTGCGGCGGATGCGCCGGCCGCGCTACCGCGAGTGGCGCGGCGGGCACGACTTCTCGTTCTTCGTCCGGGAGGCGCCGGCATGGCTGCGCTTCCATCTCGAGCGCTGCTAGCGCTCCTCGCCGGGCGGGTCTTCTGCGCCGTCGGCAGGGCCGATCCGTTCGCCTCCTGGCGCTCGCACATGGATGAGTACGTGCGCTTCTACGCGGCGGCGCTCGCGCGCTGCTGAGGCGCCGCGGCGGCGTCGATCGCCGCGCGGTAGCCGGTGGCGAGCCGGCCGAGCGCGGCCTCCCACGTGCGGTCGCGGACCGCCGCGAGCGCCTCGGCGGCGAGGCGCTCGCGGAGCCGCGGCAGGCGGGCGATCTCGACGACGGCCTGCGCAAGCGCCGCGGCGTCGGGCGGGCGCAGGAGGCCGGTGACGTCGTCAGTGACGATCTCCCGCGGCCCTCCCTCGGCGACGGCGACGACGGGCAGCCCGCTCGCCTGCGCCTCGAGGAGCACCTGCCCGAACGTGTCGGTGCGCGAGCAGAAGAGGAAGACGTCGGCGCTCGCGTAGGCCTGCGCCAGATCGTCGCCCTCGAGCCAGCCGAGGAACGTCGCGTGCTCGCCGAGGCGCTCGCGCAGCCGCCCCTCCTCCGGGCCGCCGCCCGCGAGGTTGAGGTGCAGCCGCGGGTCGCGGCGCCGCGCCGCCAGGAACGTCTCGGCCAGCAGGTGGACGCCCTTCTCGTGCGTCAGCCGGCCCGCGTAGAGGACGTTGACCTCGCCGCCGAGCAGCCCGTCGCGCCGGCGCTCGGGCGAGAAGCGGGCGACGTCGACGCCGCGATCCCAGCGGCCGACCCGGTCGGCTCCGACGCCGAGCTCGCGCAGCGCCGCGTCGGACGCCGCGCTCGGCGAGAGCACGTGGTGGCAGCCGCCGTAGAACGCGGCGAGCGCGCGGGAGGCCATCCGCCCCAGCGCGCCGTCGCCGCTGCGCATCCGCGCGTAGGCGGCGAGCTCGGTGTGGTAGCTGCCGAGCACCGGCAGCTCCATGACCCGGGCGATGACGGCGGCCGCCGCCCCGCACGGGCCCGGGGTGCACAGGTGCACGGCGTCGTAGCGGCCGTCGGCGAGCGCGTCGACGATCGCCGGCAGCGACGGCACGCCGATCCCGAGGCCGGCGTAGAGCGGCATCTCGACCTCGCGCACGGCGGGCAGGCGGCGGTCGACGTTCGGGTCGGTGCCGATGACCTCGACCTCGAAGCCGGGGACGCCGCGCGCCTGGATCTCCGCGAGGGTGCGTGTGACGCCGTGCATGCTGCCGACGCCGTCGGCGACGAGCGCGACCCGCAGCGGCCCGCCGTCGCGCGCCGCGAGGACGCCCTTCTCGCGCCCGAGGAACGCGGCGGCGGGCGCGTACGGCAGCGCCGCCACGCACGCCCCGAACAGCGCGGGCGCGGCGAACGCGGGGTTCAGGTTGTGCCCGGCGAGCGTGACGACGTCGTCGACCGCGCGGCCGAGCGCGGCCTCATGCCGCCGGCGCGCGGTCCGGAACAGGTCGGCGTGCGAGAACGCGTCGGACTGCATCCACGCGAGCAGCTCGTCGCCGCTCATCTCGAGCCCGGTCGCCTCCAGCCAGGCGCGCAGGAGGTTGCGGGCGTCGTCCGGGCCGAGGTCCGGGCGGGTGGGACCCCATGCCGCGCGGGCGTTTCCCTCGCGCATCACCCGCTCGACCATCCGCATGACGGCGGCGGGATCGGGCTTCGGCGTCAGCTCGTCGCCGGTGCCGAGCGTGCGGACGGCGATCGCCACGGCGGCGTGCGTCCACTTCGCCGCGCTGCCCTGGTCGCCGCCGGCGACGGCGTCGCCGGCGCGCACGTGGGCGAGGTGCTCCTGCCACGTCGCGGCCGGCGGCGTCTCGGTCCACGTGCGCCCGATGTCCACCCCGGCGTGGTCGTCGGTGCCGCCGATGCCGGTCCCGCCGTGGGTGTCGACGTAGACGGCGGCCGGCGCGTTCAGCTCCGGCGCCCGCGTGCCGTTGCGAACCTCCCAGACCGCGAACAGCTGCGCGAGGCGCCGGCGGTGGCGCGGCTTGAGCGGCGCCGCGACGGCGTAGAACGGGTGGGCGAGCGCGCACGCGATCCCGTTGCCGTGCAGGTAGTCGGCGGACGCCTCGAGGTCTGAGCTGTGGGCCTGGAGCCACTCGTGCTCGTCGGGCCCGATCCCGTAGACGAGCACGTGGACGGCCTGGGGCTCGCCGCGGAACCACGCGGTCAGCTCCTCGGACACGAAGGCGTCGTCGTGGCGCTCGGCCAGCTCCAGCGCGCCGTCGATCGTGTCGTGGTCGGTGATGGTCACGAAGTCCATCCCGCGCCGCTTGGCGAGGTCGTAGACCTCCTCGGGCGGCGTCGCGCACTCGGGCAGTCCGAGGCTGCGCTGGACCCCGAGCTTCGACACCGCCGAGGCGGTGGAGTGGCAGTGCATGTCGACCCGGCTGGTCGACCTCTGTGTCGTCTCGTGCATACAGCCGTCAGATTCGGCTGCAAACGCCCGCTTTCTGTTGCCGGGTCGGGAAGATCGTGTGACCGGTCGGTGAAGCTAGCGGCGGGGCTAGCGGTCGAGCTCGCTGCCGAAGAGCGGGTCACCGAGGCGGTCGAAGAGCCGTTCGCCGCTGAATCGCGCTGCGGCCCCGCGCGAGACGCCGAGCTGCCGCAGCCGCCGGACGGCGATCGTGAGGCCGCGCTCGGTGCCGGCTTCGTCCTCGTCCTCGAACAGGCCGAGCACGTCGGGGAGCGCGGGAGGTGCCTTCGCCGGATCCCACCCGCTCGCGCGCCACTCGTCGAGGCGCTCGCACGGCCGGTCGAGGCCCGGGATGCGCTCGAACGTCGCGACTCCCTTGCGCCACGCCGCGCGGCCCGCGGTGAGCGCAGTGTCGCGGGTGGGGACGGCGTCGAGGTCTGCGACGAGTCGGCGTCCGATAGGGAGGAACGTGTCGGCCAGCGGTCGCAGGATCGCGACGAAGGAGACGCGGAAGGCGCGCTCCAACCGGTGCTCGTTGCGCTCGGAGATCGCGCCGAGCGCGCGCATGCACAGGCGGAACCGCACGGCCCGGATGCGCGCCCGGTGCTCGGCGCGCTGCGCGTTGATCGCGACGTGCGCGCGCAGCGCGGCGTCGGCGAAGTCGGCCGCCGCCTGCGTGCGCGGGGCGGCGTGGGCGGGGGCGGCCGCGAGCAGCGCGGCGGCGACGGTGAGGAGGACGACGCCCTTGGGCACGCGCCGAATGCTAGAGAGCGCCTACGCGCCGCTCGCCGCTTCGACCTTCGCCGCGTGCTCCTCCCACGCCGCGTAGGCCGCCTCGACCTCCCGCTTGGCCGCCGTGTGGCGCGCCTCGGACTTCGCCGACTCGTACTTCGTCGCCCACGCGGCGGGGTCGGCGAGCTCGTCCTCGAGCGTGCGCAGCGCCGTCTCCGCCTCCTCGACCGCCTTCTGGAGCTGCTCCTCGCGCCGCATCGCGTTCTTCGACGGGCCGGCGGCCCTCGGCTTGTCCTGCTTGGGCTTCGCCGGTGCCGCGGCGCCGTTCGCGCGCTCGCGCGGCGGCAGCGGCTTGACGTCGTCGGGCGGGGCGGCGTCGACGTCCTCGCCGGCGGCGCGGCGCTCCTCCCGTACACGGACGTACTCGGCCCAGCCGCCGTCGTACGAGCGCAGCCGGCCGCCCTCGATGGCGATCGTCCGCCGGCCGACGGCGTCGAGCAGCGCGCGGTCGTGGGAGACGAGGATGAGCGCACCCTCGAAGGCGAGCAGCGCGTCCTCGAGCGCCTCGCGGCTCTCGATGTCGAGGTGGTTCGTCGGCTCGTCGAGGACGAGGACGTTGGCGCCGCTGGCGACGAGGATGGCCAGCGACAGTCGCCGGCGCTCGCCGCCCGACAGGCCCGCGAGCGGCTTCTCGGCCTCCTCGCCGCTGAACAGGAAGCGCCCGAGCAGCGCGCGCGCCTTGTTCGGCGTCAGGCCGGTGTGGCGCGAGCACGCCTCAAGCACGGTGCCGACGTCGCCCAGCTCCTCGGCGTGCTGCGACAGGTAGCCGATGTTCACGTTGTGGCCGGTGCGCAGACGTCCGCCGTCGAGTGGCCGCTCGCCGGTCAGCGCACGGACGAGCGTCGTCTTGCCGGTGCCGTTCGGGCCGACGAGCGAGACGTGCTCGCCGCGCTCCATCCACAGGTCGGCGTCGTGCAGCAGGACGCGCCCCGGAACCTCGACCCGCCCGCGCTCGAGCTCGAACACGATGCGGCCGGAGCGCTCCGCCTTGCCGAAGCTCAGCGCCATCTCGCGCGTGTCGCGCGGGTCACGCTCGATCTTCTCGATCTTGTCGAGCTTCTTGACGCGCGACTGCGCCTGCTTGGCCTTCGTCGCCTTGTAGCGGAAGCGCTCGATGAAGCGCTCCATCCGCTCGATCTCGGCCTGCTGCTTCTCGATCGCCTTGCCGAGCGCGATCTCGCGCGCTGCCTGCTCCTTGCGCCAGGCGGCCCACGTGCCCGGGAAGAAGCGCGAGCGGCCGGCCTCGATCTCCAGCACCGACGTGCCGACCGCCTCGAGGAACCAGCGGTCGTGGGCGACCATCACGATCGCCGCGTCGAGCTGCTGGAGCTCGCCCTCCAGCCACTCGAGCGAGGTGATGTCGAGGTGGTTCGTCGGCTCGTCGAGGAGCAGCAGGTCGGGCTGCGAGGCCAGGGCGCGGGCGAGCGAGGCGCGCGTGAGCTGGCCGCCGGAGAACGTCGCGAGCAGGCGGTCGAAGTCGGCGTCGGCGAACCCGAGGTTGTGCAGGACGGCGGTCGAGCGGTCGCGCCACGTGTAGCCGCCGCGGCTCTCGAACTCGGTCTGGCGGCGCGCGTAGCGGTCGTAGAGCGACTGCTCGGCCGACCCGGCGGCCATCTGCTCCTCCATCGCGCGCAGGTCGTCCTCCATCGCCACGAGGTCCTTGGCCCCGGACGTGACGTAGTCGCGCAGCGTCACGTCGCGCTCGCGCGGCGGGCGCTGGTCGTGCAGCGCGATGCGCGCGCCCTTCTGGAGGATGACCTCGCCGCCGTCGACCGACGTCTCCCCCGACAGCATCCGCAGCAGCGTGGTCTTCCCCGCGCCGTTGCGCCCCGCGATCGTCATGCGGTCGCGGCGCTCGAGCTTGAACGAGACGCCGCGCAGCAGCGGGTTCCCCGCCATGTCCTTGGCGAGGTCGGACGCGATCAGGACGGCCATGGACTACCGCTGGACCTCGCGCAGCCCGCCCCAGTACTGCTTGGCCAACCAGCGGTCCACGCGCCAGCAGCCGACGAAGATGGCGGCGAGGACGAGCAGGTACCCGGCGAGGCCGCCGACCGCGCCGGCGGCGACGAGCATCCAGCAGAAGACCGCGAACCACGCGAACGGCCGCCAGGGAAGGACCGGCAGGCGGCGGCGGGGCGGCCGCTCCTCAGGCGGCGGCTCGGGATCGTGGATGAGCAGCAGCACTGCTGCGCAAGGTACTACCGCGGCTCAGGTGTGCGGCCGAGCCTCGGGATGGCGCTCGAGCCCATCGTCGGGGATCGGCTCCCACGCCGGGGCGTAGTCGGTGAAGGCCAGCCACTGCGGCCGTGCCGGCCTCCCCGCGCAGCAGCACCGCGCCACCGCGGCCGGCACGCGCGTCGGCCACGAGCCGCTCGATCCGCTCCGCCTCGGCTTGGCGACCGATCAGCACGCTCTCAGCCTCATGCCGCGCGGAGCGCCGGTGGGCGTCTCCGCTACCGCCGCCGCCGAGCGCCCCGCCGCCGCCCGGGCCCGATGCTCCGGTAGATCACCAGGCTCGCCCATCCGAGGCCGCCGAGGGCCACGACCACGCCGAGCAGGCCGACGAGTCCGGCGCCGATGTTCGCGTCCCCAGCCGGTCCGGCGCGTGCCCACGCGTAGCCGATCACCAGGAGCAGACACCCAGCGACGAGGCAACCGAAGGCACCTGCAGCATCCGAGCGCATGCGTCCGGTTACCCTCGCCACCGGCTCGGGTTTCGGCTGGCGGGTCCGCCGTCAGCGCCGCGGGAGCCCCGCGCCCTCGCGCTGGAACTCGACGAGCAGACCGTTCTCGTAGCCCACCCGCGCCTCGGTGCCCTCCAGCTCGCGGAACATCCGCTTGAGGCGGCGCAGGCCGTCCGGCGGATGCTGCGCGATCTCGTTCGCGAGCGCGAGCGCCGCGGCCTCCGCCTCGGCGGCCGGCGCCGTCGCGTGCAGCAGCCCGAGCGCGGCCGCCTCCTCGGTCCGCACCACGCGGCCGGTCAGGATCAGCTCCTTGGCCTTCGCCAGACCGACGAGCGGCACGAGCCGCGCAGGGCCGACCGGCACCCCGAGCTTCGCCCCCGCCCACGCCAGCTTGAGGTTGTCGCCGCCGACGCGCAGGTCGCAGCCGGCCGCCAGCTCGGCCCCCGCACCCACGACGTTGCCGACGCAGACGGCGATCGTCGGCGCCGGGAACGCCTCGACGGCGGCGTAGAGGCGGGCGAACGCCTCCATCCGCGCCACGCCGCCGTCGTGGTCGAGCGCCTCGCCGACGTCGGCCCCGGCGCAGAGCGCGCGCTCGCTGGTCGTCGAGAACACGAGCGCCCGCAGCTCGTCGTCGCGCGCGAGCTCGTCGAGGGCGCCGAGCAGCGCGGCGAGCAGCGCCGAGTCCATCGCGTTGCGCACCTCCGGGCGGTCGAGCCGGAGGACCGCCACGCCGCCGTCTTGGGTACGCTGAAGGGGTGGCACGCACCGCCATCTTGACGATCGCCCTCCTGCTCGTGACCGCCGCTCCTGCGCTGGCCTCGGGGCAGGGCCACGACGGCGGCGAGGGCTGGTACGGCCTGACGAACGACAAGATCGTCACGAACGCCGGCTTCATCCTCATCGGGGCGTTCCCGCTCCTGATCTTCCTCCTGTCGATGCTCCAGCACACGCTCGACAAGCGGAAGGACCGTCGCAAGAAGGCCGCGAAGGCGCGCACGCAGTCGCCCGAGTGGTCGGGCGGCTGGTGAGCGTTCGCTACGAGCGCACCGGCTCCGCCGCAGTCCTCACGATCGACAGGCGCGAGCGGCGCAACGCCGTCGACGGCCCCACCGCCGAGCGTCTCGGCGACGCCTACCGGGAGTTCGTCGCCGACGACGAGGCCCGCGTCCTCGTCCTCACGGGCGAGGGCCCGGAGGCGTTCTGCGCGGGCGCCGACCTCAAGGCGCTCGAGACCTTCGGCCCGCGCCAGACGGACCCGGCCGGCCCGCTCGGCTTCACCCGGCTGACGAGCCCCAAGCCGACGATCGCCGCGATCGGCGGCTGGTGCCTGGCCGGCGGGCTCGAGCTGGCGCTGTGGTGCGACCTGCGCATCGGCGACGCGAACGCGCGCCTCGGCTTCCCCGAGCGGCGCTGGGGCGTCCCGCTCATCGACGGCGGCACGCAGCGCCTGCCGCGCATCGTCGGCCAGGGCCGCGCGCTCGACATCATCCTCACCGGGCGCATCCTCGACGCGACCGAGGCGCACGCGATCGGCCTGCTGACCGATGTCGTCGACGCCGGCGCCCACCTCGCCCGCGCGCTCGAGTACGCCGAGGGGCTCGCGTCGTTCCCGCAGGACACCATGCTCGCCGACCGCGCCGCCGCGCTGGCGTCCTTCGGCCACCCGCTCGAGGCGGGCCTGGCCATCGAGGCCGGGTCGGGGCTGCGAACGTTCCAGACAGCGCTCGAGGGCGCCCAGCGGTTCGCGGGAGGGGAGGGGCGCAGCGGGGCGGGCGCGGGGGTATAGGTTTCCGCCCTCGAAGGATCTTCGAAAGGGAGAGGCATGTCGTACTTCGTCACCGGGGCCACGGGCTTCATCGGGCGGCATCTCGTCGAGCAGCTGCTCAAGCGCGACGGAGACATCCACGTGCTCGTGCGCGAGGGGTCGCGGGGCAAGCTCGACGAGCTGATCCAGAGGTGGAACGCCGAGCCGGGGCGGATCGTGCCGGTCGTCGGCGAGCTGACGGAGCCTCGCCTCGGCGTGTCCGACGACGACGTCGCGCGCATGAAGGAGAGCGGCGTCCGCCACTTCTTCCACCTCGCGGCGATCTACGACATGACGGCCGACGACGAGCGCAACGAGAAGCTCAACGTCGACGGCACCCGCAACGCCGTCACCCTCGCCAACGAGATCGAGGCCGGCGTGCTCCACCACGTCTCCTCGATCGCCGCCGCCGGCCTGCACAAGGGGCTGTTCCGCGAGGACCACTTCGACGAGGGCCAGAAGCTCCCGTCGGCCTACCACCGGACGAAGTTCGAGTCCGAGAAGATCGCCCGCGAGGAGTCGACGGTCCCGTGGCGCGTCTACCGGCCCGCGATCGTCGTCGGCAACTCCGAAACCGGCGAGATGGACAAGATCGACGGTCCGTACTACTTCTTCAAGCTCCTCCAGAAGCTGCGCGGCTGGTTCCCGGAGTGGATGCCGCTCGTCGCGCCGGAGATGGGCTACACGAACGTCGTCCCCGTCGACTACGTGGCCAAGGCGATGGACCACATCGCGCACACGCCCGACCTCGACGGCCAGGCCTTCCACCTCACGAACCCGAAGTCGCAGCGCTCGGGCGAGGTGATGAACGAGTTCGCCAAGGCCGCGCACGCGCCGCAGACCGGCCTGCGCATCGACAACCGCATCCTCCAGTCGCTGCCCAAGGGCGCGCTCTCGATGGTCATGCAGGCCCCGCCGCTCAAGGACGCCCGCCGCGCCCTGCTCGCGGACCTCGGCATCCCCGAGGAGGTCATCGAGTACGTCGGGCTGACCGCGCAGTTCGACACGCGCGACACCGAGCGCGCGCTGAAGGGCACCGGCATCGAGGTCCCGGACCTGGAGACCTACGCGTGGCGGCTGTGGGACTACTACGAGCGCCACCTCGACCCCGACCTCTACCGGGACCACTCGTTCGAGGCCGCCGTCAACGGCAAGCGCGTGCTCATCACCGGCGGCTCGTCGGGGATCGGCGCGGCGGCGGCCAAGAAGATCGCGGCGGCCGGCGGCATCCCGCTGCTCGTCGCGCGGGGCATCGAGAAGCTCGAGGAGATCAAGACGGAGATCGAGTCCGACGGCGGCACCGCGTACGTGTACTCGGCCGACCTCGCCGACATGGACTCGCTCGACGAGCTGGTCGAGAAGGTCCGCTCCGAGCATCCGGTGGTGGACATCCTCATCAACAACGCGGGCCGTTCGATCCGGCGCTCGATCGCCCTGAGCTACGAGCGCTTCCATGACTTCGAGCGCACGATGCAGCTGAACTACTTCGGCGCGATCCGGCTCACGATGAACCTGCTGCCGCACATGACCGAGCGCAAGTCCGGCCACGTCATCCAGATCAGCTCGATCGGCGCGCAGACGAACCCGCCGCGGTTCAGCGCGTACGTCGCGTCGAAGGCGGCGCTCGACGCGTGGACGCGCGTCGTCGGCTCGGAGGTCATCGGCGACAACGTCCACTTCACGACGATCCACATGCAGCTCGTGAAGACGCCGATGATCGCGCCGACGAAGATCTACGACGCGTTCCCGACGATCACGCCGGACGAGGCCGCCGACCTCATCTGCGAGGCGATCCGGACCAAGCCGAAGACGATCAACACGCGCCTCGGCACGTTCGGCGAGGTCCTCTACGCGCTCGCCCCGAAGGCGGTGGACCAGATCCTCCACACGGCGTACAAGGTGTTCCCCGACTCGGCGGCCGCCTCGGGCAAGCAGGACCCCAACGAGAAGGCGTCGATGGAGCAGATCGCCATGGCCAACCTGATGAAGGGCGTGCACTGGTAGCCCACTACGAGTCGCCGACCGTCTGCTGGCAGCTGTGGGAGCGCGAGGCCGCGGTCGCGCTGCGCCCGCACGTGCTCGGCTACCGCGGCTACCGGGAGTGGAACTCGGTCGGCTTCCGGCGGCTGGAGACGCCGTCGCGCGAGGTGCACGTGATCCTCAGCTTCGGGCCGCGGATCCGCGCGAACGGCGAGGAGGTCGAGTCGTTCGTCGCCGCGCCGCACACGCGCCACGCGGTGGTCGAGTCGGGAGGCGAGCAGCACTGCGTCGAGATCCGCCTCACGCCGCTGGGCGCGTACCTCGTGCTCGGGGTGCCGCTGGACGAGCTGGCCGACCGGACGCTGCCGTTCGAGGACGTCTGGGGCGACGGCGAGCTGGTCGAGCGCCTCCACGACGCGCCGTCGTGGGGCGCGCGGTTCGATCTCCTCGACGCCGTCCTCGCCGCCCGGATCGCGGCGGGCCGGCCGCTGCGCCCGGAGGTCGAGGCGGCGTGGCATCGCGCGACGGCTGCCGGCGGGCTTCAGCGCCGACGAGGTCACATCCGTCCAAGACGCTGCGCCCGCCGCCGCTTAGCCTCGACGGCATGAGCATCTACCCGACCTACCACTACCGCGACGCGCGCGCCGGGATCGACTTCCTCGAGTGCGCGTTCGGGTTCGAGCGCAAGGCCGTGTACGAAGGCGATGGCGGCAGGGTGCAGCACGCCGAGCTGCGGTTCGGCGACGGCATCGTCATGCTCGGCGACGCCGAAACCGACTACGCGAAGCTCGCCCCGCCTCCGGGGACCGGATCGGTCTACATCGCGGTCGACGACGTCGATGCGCTGCACGAGCGCGCGAAGGCGGCGGGTGCGGAGATCGTCTACGGGCCGAAGGACCAGGACTACGGCTCGCGCGACTTCACCGCCCGCGACCCCGAGGGCAACCTCTGGTCGTTCGGGACCTACCGGCCTTCGTGACACCGGGGCACTCGCCCGCGCGGGTAAGACCGCGGGCATGCTCCGGCGCGCCCACGCCGCCCTCGACGAGCACGAGATCCTCAACTCGTCGAGCGCGATCGCCTTCCAGGTCCTGTTCGCGCTGGTCCCGCTCGGGCTGTTCACGGTCGCGCTGCTCGGGTTCCTCGAGCTCGACCGGGTGTGGCAGGACGCGGCCGCCGAGATCAGGCCGGAGCTCTCGCCGGCCGCGTTCACCGTCATCGACGACACGGTGCGGAAGGTCCTCTCCCAGCAGCAGCCGTTCTGGCTGACCGCGGGCGCGGCGCTCGCGATCTGGCGGCTGTCGGCGGCGATGCGCGCGGCGATGGGCGCGCTCGACCGCGTCTACGAGTGCGAGGACAGCGACCGCTCGCTCCTCTCCGAGCTGCGGACGTCGATCGCGCTGTCGCTGGTGACGACGGCGCTGCTGCTGGTCGCGCTCGCGGTCGTCCACCTCGGGCCGCTCGTGGTGACGACCGGCAACGCGGCGGCCGAGGTCCTGTCGGTCGTCGTGCGCTGGGGGATCGGGCTCGGCCTCGGCGTCCTCGCCGTCGGCGTGATCATCCACTTCGGCCCCGCGCGCGGGCAGTCGCTCGGCTGGGTCTCGCGCGGGACGCTGCTGTGCGCGACGGCGTGGCTGCTCGCGACGTTCGCGTTCGCGCTGTACGTGACCCGGCTCGCCGACTACGGCTCGGCGTTCGGGTCGTTCGCGACCGTCTTCCTGCTGCTCACCTACCTGTACCTCTCGGCCGCGGCGTTCCTCGTCGGCGTCGAGATCGACGTGCGCGCGCGGGCGTCGGCCGAGGAGGGCACGGACCGCGCGCCCGCCGCGGGCGTCAGCTCGTTGCGAACGTCACCGTGACGCCCGCGAAGACCCGCGTCCGCCCAGGAGAGATCGGCGGGCGCCCGGTGAGGGCCGCCCCCTCGCGGAGCTCGCCGCCGCTGCCGCTCTGCTCGTCGAAGTCGTCGGCGCCCGACTCGCGGATGCGCAGCACCGGCCCGAGCGTCAGGCCCGCCTCCTGCGCGAGCCGCGCGGCCTTCGCGCGGGCGTCGGCGAACGCGAGCGCCAGCGCGTCGCGGTAGACGGCGCTCGCGTTCGCGAGGCCGAACTCGGGGCCGTACACGTTGGTGGCGCCGGCGCGCACGCCGGCGTCGACGATCGCGCCGGCGCGGCCGAGCTCCCGGATCGTGACCGCGACGCCGTTGCGGGCGACGTAATGGGTCTTGTTGCGGACGGTGGCCCGGTCGAGGCTGACGACGTCGGTGCGGAGGTCGCCGCTCAGCACGCCGCCCTGGCGGCGGATCGCGCTCGTGATGCGGCGCATCGTCGCCGAGTTGGCGCGCAGCGCGGCGCTCGCCGTGCGGCGCCGCGTCGTGACCCCGAGGCGGAAGATCGCGATGTCGTTGTCGGCGAACAGCGAGCCGTCGCCGGCGACGGTGATGCTGCGTTCGTCGGCGGCGTCCCCCGACTGCTGGGCGGCGGCGGGCGCGGCGGCGACGAGCGCGGCGGCGAGGAGCGGGAGCGCGGCGAGCGTGAAGCGGCGGCTGAGCATGGGCGGGAGCGTGGCAGGCGGCCGCCGCGCGACGCGCCGGTTCTTGGCGCAGCGCCGCTGCGCGCGTGCCCGTCAGCGCTGCTCGTACTCGCGGATCTTCGTCCTGACGTCCTGACGGTTCGAGGCCTTGTCGAACGCCAGCGGCGCGGGCGGCTTGTCGCGCTCGAGGCGCACGAGCGCGGCGTGGCGGCCCTCGACCTGGGCGATGCTCGCGAAGATGGCCAGGAACTCGCGCGACTCGACCCGCGGCGCCGCGCCGTTGTAGGCGCTCACCGCGGTGTCCTCGAGCGTGTTCGCGAGCTTCAGGAACGCGCTCTCGCTCGCGAGCGCCGCGCCGAAGTCGAGCGGGAGGCGCTCCGGCGCGCGGCCGCCGGCATCCTCGATCGTCGCCCGCAGCGCATCGACGTGCTCGACCTCCTGGTCGCGCAGCTCGGCGACGAGCCGCGCGACGCCGTCCGAGAGGGAGGTCTGCTTGAGCGCGTCCCGGTAGAGGCCCGACTGCACGTACTCGAGCGAGAGGAGGTACTCGAGCAGGCCGAGGTCGTCCTTGATGTCGGCGACCGCGCGGGCGGCGAGCGGGCCGGCCGCGACCGCGCCGCCCGCGACCGCGGCGCGGACGATGAGCTGCGCGCGGGTCATGCTCATGCGCGAGCCCCCGTGTACCGGCGCAGCGCCGTGCGGACGTCGCCCATGACCATCGGCTCGGCGAAGGCGCCGTCGGGCAGCGCGCCCTCGAGCTGGCTCGTCCCGACCGAGAACCCGCGCCCGGCGATGCGGTTGAGCGCCGCCGCCTGGCGGCCCTCGACGGTGTGGATGGCCAGCAGCGACGCGACGAGGTTGCGGTCCTGCACGCGGTTGATCTGGCCGAGGTAGGCGGCGGCGGAGAGGTTCTCGAGCGAGGCCGCGGACGCCAGCGCCTCCTCCGCGCCGGCGGCGAAGATCGCGTCGAGCGCGGTGGCGGGCGGCCGCGGCCGGCCGCCACCGAGCTTGCGCACCCACCGCTCGAGGACGGTGACGTGCTCGCGCTCGTTGCGGGCGAAGGCGCCGACGACCTCGCCGGCGCCCGCCGTTGCCAGCGTGCCGCGCGACTCGGCCTCGCGCCAGAACGCGGCCTCGACGTGCTCGACGCCGAGCAGGAACCGGGCGATCTCGAGGTCGGCGGCGTCGCGCTCCTGCTCGCGCTCGTCCTCGCCCTCGCCGCCGCACGCGGCGAGCGTCAGCGGTGCGGCGGTGGCGGCGGCGATGAGTGCGCGGCGGGTCGGCACGGCGAGGATTGTGGCGGTCGCGGCGGACCTACGCCTGCGCGCTCGTGACCTCGGCCGCGCGGCCGGCGTGGCGGACCATCAGCTCGCGGTGGACCGACCGCGGCTCCGGGCCGGGCTCGCGGCGCTCCCACGACCAGTCGGGGCGCAGATCCCACGCCGAGGTGTCGTCGGCCAGGGAGCGCTCGATGACGTCCATCAGCTCCGCCTTCAGCTCGGCGTCCTCCACCGGCGCGAGCAGCTCGACGCGCGTGTCGAGGTTGCGCGGCATGAGGTCGGCCGAGCCGGTGTAGACCGTCGTCTCGCCGTCGCGCTCGAAGGCGAAGATCCGCGAGTGCTCGAGGAAGCGCCCGACGACGGACACGACGCGGATGTTCTCCGAGCACCGCTCGACCCCCGGCCGCAGGCAGCAGATGCCGCGCACGCTGAGGTCGACGGGAACGCCGGCCTGCGACGCCCGGTACAGCGCGCGTATGCAGCGGCGGTCGACCAGCGAGTTCATCTTCAGCGCGATCCGCGCCGTCTTGCCGTCCTCGTGGGCGGCGATCGTGCGGTCGATCTCGTCGATGATCCCGTCGCGCATGTGCGTCGGTGCGACGAGCCCCTTGCGGAACCGTGCCGGCCGGGCGTGGCCGGTGAGGAAGTTGAACATGTCGGCGACGTCCGAGCCTAGGCCCTCGTCGCACGTGAACAGCCCGATGTCCGTGTAGAGCCGCGCGGTCGTCGCGTGGTAGTTGCCGGTGCCGACGTGGACGTAGTGGCGCACGCCGTCGCCCTCGCGGCGCACGACGAGCACGCACTTGGCGTGCGTCTTCAGCGACGGGTGGCCGTACACGACGTGGACGCCCGCCTGCTCGAGCTTGCGCGCCCACTGGATGTTGGCCTGCTCGTCGAAGCGCGCCTTCAGCTCCACCAGGCAGACGGCCTGCTTGCCGCGCTCGGTCGCGCGCACGAGCGCCGGCACGAGCGGCGAGTCGTCGCTGGTCCGGTAGATCGTGAGCTTGATCGCCAGCACGTCAGGGTCGGTCACCGCCTGCTGGACGAACTTCTCGACCGACGACGAGAACGAGTCGTACGGGTGGTGGACGAGGATGTCGCCCTCGCGCATCTCGGCGAGCACGTCGACGTCGTCGCCCTGGAGGCGCGGCTGGGTGACCGGCGTCCACGGCGGGTCGCGCAGCTCGCCGTGGCCGGGGACGGCCACGAGCTGCATGAGGTCGGTCGCGTCGAGCAGCCCGTCGACCTCGTAGACCTGGCGATCCTCGACGTTGAGCGCCTCGACGACCTGCTCGCGCAGCGCCGCCGACATCGACGACCCGATCTCGACGCGCACGGCCTCGCCGAAGCGGCGGCGGCGCAGCTCGGCCTCGACCGCCTGGAGCAGGTCGTGGGCCTCGTCGGCGATCTCGAGGTCGGCGTCGCGGGTGACGCGGAACACGCCGTGGTCGACGATCTCCATCCCCGGAAACAGCGCGTCGAGGTTCGCGGCGATGACCTCCTCGAGCGGGACGAACGTCGTCGCGTCCTCTCCCAGCTCGACGAAGCGCGGGAGCATCTCCTTCGGCACCTTGACGCGCGCGAACGTCGTCTGGTGCGTCTGCGGGTCGCGCACGAGCACGGCGAGTGACAGCGAGAGGTTCGAGATGTAGGGGAACGGGCGCCCGGCGCCGACCGCGAGCGGCGTGAGCACCGGGAAGATCTGGCGCCGGAAGCGCTCGGCGAGGGCCTGGCGCTCGTCGGGGACGTCGCCGCACGACACGATCCGAAGGCCGTGGCGCGCGAGCGCGGGCAGGATCTCGTCGTGCAGGCAGCGCGTGTGGCGCTCGGCCTGCGCGACCACGCGCTCGCGGATCCTGGCGATCACGTCGCGCGGGGTGAGCCCGTCGGCTCCCGGGTCGGTCAGGCCCGCGTCGACCTGGTCCTCGACGCCGGCCACGCGCACCATGAAGAACTCGTCGAGGTTCGACGTCCAGATCGCGGCGAACTTCAGCCGCTCGAGCAGCGGGACGTCGTCGTTCTCCGCCAGCTCGAGCACCCGCGCGTTGAAGTCGAGCCACGACAGCTCGCGGTTGCCGTACAGGTCGCTCGAGCGCAGGTCGATCGCGGCGGCGGTGGGGGTGGTCTCGGTCGTCATGACGGCGTTCCGACCGTGCTACCCGCGGGGCGCTCGCCGATCGCGTACTCCAGCCGCGCGCGGAAGCCCTCGCGCTCGAGCTCGGCCCAGAACGTCAAGAAGCGCGCGAACAGGAGCTCCCTGCGCGCCCGCAGGTGGACGAGCAGCGCTTCGAGCCCGCGCCACGCCTCGCGGTGCGGCGCGTCGGCGGCCAGCGCGGGGTCGAGGTCCTCCGCGTCGCCGGCCCGCCGGACGACCTCGACCACGGCCTCGGTGCGCGCGGTCCCGATCAGCCCGAGCACCCGCGGCGCGAGCACGTCGCAGTCGTGGACCTCGCCGAGCAGGTCCTGGAGCTCCTTGGTGCGCCGCCCGGCCTGCCGCGCGTAGGGGCCGAAGCAGGGCTCGGTGACCTCGAGGACGTAGCGCAGCCGCTTGGCGGCGATCCGCATGTCGTGCAGCGCCTCGACCTCGGCGGGGTCGAGCGCGCGCGGCACGAACGACCACAGCTCGTCGAGGCGGGCGGCGACGATGCGCTCGGCGTTGTCGCCCAGCGTGCCCGCGGGGTCGAGGCCCTTGACCTTGCGCGCCTTCACGCGACCAGCCGCTCCAGCCGCTCGCGCAGGGTGGGTGGGCCCGTTTCGGCGTGGCGCAGCGCGGCGGCGAGGATCTCGTTGCCGGCGCGCTGCTCGTCGCGCAGCGCCGCGGCGAACACCTCGAGCCCCACGCGCTCTTCGGAGCCCATCGCCGCCTCCAGCGCGTCGGTCGCCGCGAGCTGCACGTCGGGGTCGCGGCGCGCGCCGAGCGCGTCGGCCAGCGCCTTGACCTCGCGCAGCGCCGCGCGGTGCTCGTCGCGCTCGAAGCACGGCGCGAAGATCTCGAGGACCGCCCGCAGCCGCCTCGTCGCGACGCGCATCGCGTGGACGCGCTCGATGTCGCTCGTGTCGAGGACGCCCTCGAGGTGCTGCCACAGCTCGCCGGCCCGCACGGCGACCGTCCGCGTCGCGGCCTCGGCGAAGGTCATCTCGGCGTCGATCGGGACGGGCGCGGCCTTCGCCATCAGGCCGCCCGCCGCTTCGCCAGCTCGTCGAGGACGACGCCCTCGCGCACCCCGCCGCGGCCGACCTCGAGCGCGACGCCGAACGTGCGGCTCGCCTCCTCGAGGATGGCCATCCCGGCGGGCAGCAGCCGCACGCGCTCGGGGTCGAGGCCGAGGCGTCCCGCGACCTCTGCCGAGGGGGCGGCCGCGAGCGCGCTCAGCCCGCGGCCGAGCCCCTCGGGGTCGAGCACCGAGCCGACGAGCCGGCACAGCGAGCCGGCGCTGCCCCCGACGGCGTAGGCGACCGGCGGCTGCGGGACCTCCAGCCCCTCGAACACCCCGGCGACGTGCTGGCGGACCCGGTGCAGCTCGGCCTCCCCCGGCGGATCCGACCGCAGGTAGGCCTCGGCCAGGAGGCCGCTGCCGACCCGCAGCGACGTCGACCACGAGACGCCGCCGGCCGGCGTGCCGACGACCAGCTCGGTCGAGCCACCGCCGACGTCGACGACGCCGACCTCGCCGCGCGGCGGCTCGGGGAGCGTGCCGGTCGCGCCGAGGAAGGCGAGCCGCGCCTCGTCCTCGCCGCTGAGGACCTCGACGGTCACCCCGGCTCGCGCGCGGATCGCCGCCGACAGCTCGTCGCCGTTGACGGCGTCGCGCAGCGCGGCGGTGCCGACGGCCCGCACCTGCGCGCAGCCGTGCTCGCGCGCGACGCGCGCGTGGGAGGCGACGGCGTCGGCGATGGCGTCGATCCGCTCGGGCGGGATCTCCGTCCGGCCGCGCAGCCGCGTGTAGGCGCGGCGCTGCTCGACCTCGCGGAGCGCGCCGCCCGCGACGTCGGCCACCAACAGGCGGGTCGTGTTCGACCCGATGTCGATGCACGCGCAGAGCACACGCGTACTGTACGAGCGGTCGTGCAGGCGCCCGCGATCCTGGTCCGAGACCTTCACAAGTCCTACCCCTCGATCGAGGCCGTCCGCGGCATCGACTTCGAGGTCGCGCGGGGCGAGGTCTTCGGCCTGCTCGGCCCGAACGGCGCCGGCAAGACGACCACGGTCGAGATCCTCGAGGGCTACCGCGAGCGCACCGCAGGGATCGTGTCGGTCCTCGGCCACGACCCCGGCCAGCGCCCGCGCACGCTGCGCGAGCGGGTGGGGATCGTCCTCCAGGGCGGCGGCGTCTACCGCCACGTCACGGTCCGGGAGCTGCTGGATCACTGGGCCCACCTCTACCCGGCGCCGCGCGACGTGGACGAGGTCATCGAGCTGGCCGGGCTGGGCGGCAAGCAGCACGAGCGCACGCGCAGCCTCTCCGGCGGCCAGCGGCGGCGGCTCGACTTCGCGCTCGCGCTGGTCGGCGATCCCGAGCTGATCTTCCTCGACGAGCCGACCACCGGCTTCGACCCGGCGGCGCGGCGGGCGGCATGGCAGACCGTCCGCACGCTGGCCGAGCTGGGCAAGACGGTGCTGCTGACGACGCACTACCTCGACGAGGCGCAGGCGCTGTGCGACCGCGTCGCGATCATGAAGGACGGGCGGATCCTGACCATCGGCGCGCCCGCCGAGCTGGGCGTCGGCGCGCTGTACCGCGTGGTCTGGCGCGACGCCGAGACCGGCGAGGTCCAGAGCCGCGAGACCGAGGACCCGACGGGGCTGCTCCACCAGCTCACGTCGGCCGCGCTCGCCCGCGGAGAGCCGCTGCGCGACATCACGGTCGCACGGCCGTCGCTGGAGGACGTCTACCTCGACCTGACCGAGGAGCCGAGCGCCGCCGCCTCGCAGGAGGTGCGCGATGGCTGACGTCGCGATCGCCTGGCGCCAGTACCGCCTCGAGCGCCGGATGTTCTGGCGCAACCCGAGCGCGGCGTTCTTCAACTTCGCGCTGCCGCTGATCTTCCTCGCCCTGTTCGGCGCGGTCTTCGCCGACGACCAGGAGACGCTCGACGTCATCGTCCCCGGCATCGCCGGCATGAGCGTGATGTCGACGACGTTCTCCGCCCTGGCGATGAACCTCACCTTCCTGCGCGAGCAGGGGGTGCTCAAGCGCATCCGCGGCACGCCGCTGCCGCCGGGCGCCTACCTCGGCGGGATCGCCGCCAACGCGGTCACCAACACGGCGATCCAGATCGCGATCATCACGGTGGCCGGCAAGCTCCTGTTCGGCGTCGACTGGCCGAAGGACCCGCTCGCGCTGGTGGTCTTCGTGGCGGCGGGCGTCGTCTGCTTCGCGCTGCTCGGCGTCGCGCTCTCGCACGCGATCCCGAACTTCGACTCCGCCCCGGCCTACGTCAACGCCGTCTTCCTCCCGGTGATCTTCGTCTCGGGCGTCTTCTACGACGTCGACAACACGCCGGCGATCCTCCGCGACATCGCCGAGGTGCTGCCGCTCAAGCACGTCATCGACGGCCTGTCGGGCGCGATGGTCACCGGCGAGGGCGCGTGGTCGGGGCTCGTGGTCGTCGCGCTGTGGACGCTCGCGGGCGCCGTGCTCGCCGTCCGCGGCTTCAGGTGGGACGCGCGCTGACGAACGCCGGCGGCGGCTCGCCGTCCAGCGACCACGCGATCGCGGCGAGCGGCGTGCCCGCGAGATCGGCGCGCAGCAGCGAGAACACACGGACGTCGTGCACCTGGTCGCCGTGGCGGTGGTACGCGCGCAGCGTCCCCTCGGCCACGAACCCGAGCTTCGCCAGCGCGCGCTGCGACCGCGGGTTGGCCGGCGCCGCGTAGGCGCCGATCCGCTCGAGCCCGAGCGCGTCGAACGCGAGCCGGGCGACGAGCGCCTTGGCCTCGGTGTTCGCGCCCGTCCCCCAGTGCGCGCGCCCGAACCACGTGCCGACGACCGCGCGGCGGTCGCGCAGGCTCCACTCCCCCAGCCCGATCACGCCGATCGGCCCGTGCTCGCGGTGGTCGATCAGCAGGTCGAGCTGGCGGCCCGCCTCGCGCTCGGCGGGGAGCCGCGCGATGTACGCGTGCGCGTCCTCGACGCCGCGGTGCGGGCCCCACGAGAAGAACCGCGTCACCTCGGGGTCGCGCGCGTGCGCGAAGAGCGCCTCCGCGTCGGCGGGCTCGGCGTAGCGCAGGGTCAGCGTCGGACCGGTGGCGCGCAGTGACATGATCGTCCCATGATCGCGCTGCTGTACGACGTTCACGGCAACCTGCCGGCGTTGGACGCCGTCCTGGCCGACGCGAGGGCCGTGGGCGCGACGGGCTGGGTGGTCGGCGGCGACGTCGCGCTGTTCGGCGCGTTCCCGGCCGAGACCGTCGCCCGGCTGCGCTCGCTGGACGACGCGCAGTGGCTGCGCGGCAACGGCGAGCGGTGGACGGCGGCGCCCGCCGAGGCCCCGGGCGAGGGGTCGGTGCCGGGGGCGATCGCGGCGGCGCGCGAGGCGCTCGGCGACGAGCTGGTCGCCGAGCTCGGGCGGCTTCCCGAGAGCGTCGCGCTGGGCGACGACGCGCGCGCCTGGCACGGGTCGCCGGCCGGCGACGTGCTCTCGTTCCTCCCCGACCCGGCGCCGAGCGACGCCGAGCTGCTCGCGGGCGTGACCGAGCGCCGGCTCGTGTTCGGGCACACCCACCTGCCGTTCCGGCGCGTCCACGAGGGGATCGAGCTGATCAACCCGGGCTCGGTCGGGATGCCGATGGACGGCGACCGCCGCGCCGCGTACGCGCTCCTGCACGCCGACGGCGGCGTCGAGCACCGGCGGGTCGAGTATCCGGTCGACGAGGTCGTCGCGACGTTGCGCGAGCGCGACGCCGCGTGGGCGGACGCCGTGGCCGGCCGCGTCGAGCGGGCCGCGTTCTAGGGCGCTACGCCGCCATCCGGCTCCGCCCGGCGAGCTCCGAGCGCCCGCCGCCGGCGCGCTTGACCACGTACATCGCGGCGTCGGCGGCGCGCAGGAGCGCCGCGGGATCCTCGCTGCCGTCGCCGGCCAGCGCGACGCCGACGCTCACCCCGCCGGGGACCTGCTCGACGACGCGGTCGGCGACGAGCCGCGCCTCGGCCGGGCCGGCGACCTCGCACAGCACGACGAACTCGTCGCCGCCGAGCCGGGCCGCGGTGTCGCCGCCGCGCAGCACGCCGCCCAGCCGGTGCGCGACCTCGACGAGGAACTGGTCGCCGGCGGCGTGGCCGAGCGTGTCGTTGACGGCCTTGAAGCGGTCGAGGTCGAGGGCGAGCGCCGCCAGCAGCGGCGCCGCCCGCGGGTGCCGGCTCAGCCCGACGCGCAGCCGGTCGGCGCGCACCGTGCGGGTGGGCCGGCCCGTGAGCGGGTCGGGCAGCGCCAGGCGGGCCACCCGCGCCGCGCGCCACCGCGGGCGCGCCGGCGTGCCGCAGCGCCCGCGCGAGCGCGCGGCCGTCGGCGCTGGGCTTGCCGAGCGCGTCCTGCGCGCCGGCGCGGACGGCGTCGAGCGCGAGCCGGTCGTCGTCGCTGTCGGCGAGGACGACGATCGGGCGCCCGAGCGCGGCGGCATGCACGCGATCGAGCGTGTCCGGGCCGTCGAGCAGCACGCAGTCAACGCCGTCGTCGAGCAGCCGGTCGACGGCCTGCTCGGCCGTGCGCACGACCTCGAGCCGGAACTCGGCGGGAGCGGCGTCCTCGAGCAGCGCCGCGGCATACGCCGCGTACCCCTTGCTCTGCTCGACCATCAACACCCGCATGGAGGCCATGCTGCCAGGACTGAAGTCGCGTCTGGGGGCTTTGGACGGATGTCCGACGGCGACTGGTACGTTCGCGCCGATGAGCGCCGACGACGAGCCCATTGACGTCGTCCTCACCGCCGGCGACCTCGATCCGCACGTCGTCGCCGCGCGCGAGCTGCTGCACCGCGTGAGCGCGATCGAGGTCCAGGCGGTCGTCGACCGCGGCACCGATCGCTCGCCCGCGCTCATCACCTGCGGCCGGATGCGGCCGATCGAGGTCGTCGACGACGGCCGCACCGTCCACCTCCCGCACACCGCCGAGCTCGACGCGCAGCCGCCGTCGCTGCCGGCCGTACCGCCGCTGCCGCCGATCGAGGTCGACGTCGCCGCGAGCACGGTGAGCGCGCCGCTCGGCGCGATACCGGCCCTCGCCGAGGCCGTCGAGGCGCTCGCCGCGTCGCTCGGCGCGCGCAGCGTCGCGCTAGGGTTCTTCCAGACCACGGACGACGAGAACCCGCTCGGGATCGCGGCGCGCGTCGGCGAGCCCGTCGTGCTCACGCTCGGGGAGGAGCAGTTCGGCCTGCCAACGGCTTAACGCCAGGTTCATCCCATACCGCCTTTACTGGCGCACCGCGGGCGGCGTTCTCCTAGCTTCCCGCGCTAACGCAGGACCTCGTATGGCAGAGAACGAAGAGGAACGCACAAGCTGGATCGGCCGGATCGCAGCCCTGGCGGCATTGCTGCTCGCCATGGTCGTGGTCGGCTGGCTCCTGCTCGGGAGGGAAGACGCCTACACCGTCAAGGCGCGCTTCCAGGCGGCCACGAACGTGGTCGACGGCAACCTCGTGCAGGTCGCCGGGCGCCGCGTCGGCCTCGTCGACAAGATCGAGCTGTCCGACGACGGCCAGGCCGAGCTGACGCTCAAGATCGAGGACGAGACCATCGTCCCGCTGCGCACCGGCACCCGCGCGACGCTGCGGATCGCGTCGCTCTCCGGCTCGGCCAACCGCTACGTCGACCTCCGCATCCCGCCCGCCGGCGGCGAGAAGATCGACGAGGGCGGCATCCTCGACGTGAGCGAGACGACGTCCGCCGTCGAGGTGGACCAGCTCTTCCAGCTGTTCGACCGGCGCACCCGCACGGGGCTGCGCGGCTTCTTCCGCGGACAGGCCAAGCAGTGGGGCAACGACCAGGGCCCGCTCGCCAACCAGGGCTGGAACTACGTCAATCCCGCGCTCGTGTCCGCCGCGCGGCTCTTCCGCGAGCTGGACTACGACCGTCAGGTGCTCGAGGAGTTCGTCGTCAACTCCTCGAAGCTCGTCACCGACGTCGCCGACCGCCGCGACGACCTGGCGACGCTGGTCGACCAGCTCGCCGACATGACCGGCGCGATCGCCGTCGAGGAGGGCAACCTGCGCTCGGCGATCGACCAGCTCCCGGACTTCATGCGCAGCGCGAACTCCACCTTCGTCGACCTGCGCTCGACGCTCGACGAGCTCGCGCCGGTGGTCGAGGCCTCCAAGCCGGTGACGCCGAAGCTGCGCGCCGTCCTCGCCGAGCTGAACCCGTTCGCGCGTGAGGCCGTCCCGACCGTCCGGGGCCTGTCGCGCCTCGTCAAGCGCGAGGGCCGCGACAACGACCTCATCGACCTGGCCAAGAGCGTCGCGCCGCTGCGCGACGTCGCCACCCGCCCGGTCTTCCGCAACGGCAAGGAGCGCCCGGGCGGCTTCGAGACGTCGGTCGAGTCGCTCAAGGGCCAGACGCCGCACATCGGGTACTTCCGCCCCTACGTCGTCGACTTCAGCAGCTGGCTCGACGACTTCAGCCACTCGGGCATCTACGACGCCAACGGGTCCGCCAGCCGCGTCTCCGCGTCCGTGAACGCGTTCGCGTCCGTCGGCTCGCAGCTCAAGCTCGTCCCCGAGGAGCTGCGCCAGCAGGTCACCAACCAGGCCACCCGCAGCGGCCAGAACAACCGCTGCCCGGGGTCCATGGAGCGCCCCTGGTCGGACGGCTCCAACCCGTGGAAGCCGACCGCCGACCACGACTGCGACCTCAGCCAGGTGCCCCCGGGACGATGAAGCGGCTCCTCGGCATCCTCCTCCTCGTCGGCGCCGTCGCGGCGATCGCCGTGCTCGGCACCGGCGCCTCCGAGCAGGACAAGGGCGCGCGCTACTGGGTCCAGTTCGACAACGCCTTCGGCGTCACCTCGGGCGCCGACCTGAAGATCGCCGGCGTCCGCGCCGGCAAGGTCACCGACATGAAGCTCGACCGCCGCAACATGAAGGCGCTGATCGGCTTCGAGATCAACCAGACGGGGTTCGACGACCTGCGCAAGGACGTCCGCTGCGAGACGCGCCCTCAGTCGCTCATCGGCGAGTACTTCATCGACTGCCGCCCCGGCACCTCGCCGGTCCGGCTGAAGCCCGGCGACACGATCCCGGTCGAGCAGACCGAGACCACGATCCCGCTCGACCTCATCAACAACATCATGCGCCGCCCCTACCGCGAGCGCTTCAGCATCCTGCTCTCGCAGCTCGGGGCGGGCCTCGCCGCACGCGGGCCCGACCTCAACGAGACGATCCGCCGCGCCGTGCCCGCCCTGCGCCAGGTCGACCGGCTGCTGGCCATCCTCGCCGAGCAGCGCAAGACGATCAGCCAGCTCTACGACGACGCCGAGGAGGTCACGACGACGGTGGCCGCCAAGCGCAACCAGGTCGCGCGCTTCGTCGACGAGGCGCGCGACACGGCGATCGCCGCCGGCAGCGAGGAGAACGGGATCAAGCGCCAGTGGGCGACGCTGCCGACCTTCCTGCGCGAGCTGCGCCCGACGCTCGCGCAGCTCGACGCGACCGCGGACGAGCAGATCCCGGCGTTCCGCAACCTGCGCACGGCGTCGCCCTTCCTGCGGACGCTGTTCGAGACGCTCGGGCCCTACGCCGAGGCGTCGCGGCCCGCCACCCGGACGCTGGCCAACGCGGCGCAGCAGGGCCGCCGGGCGGTCAAGGCGGCGCGCGAGCCGATCGCCGAGCTGCGCAAGGGCGTCGACGACCTGCCCGAGGCGGCGAACAACCTGGGGATCACGCTCGACCACCTGCACGATCCGCGCTTTGCGAGCGAGAAGGACACGCGCGCCGGCCGCGGGCCCGACGGCGGCTACACGGGCTTCGAGGTGCTGCTCCGCTACTTCTTCCGCCAGTCGCAGGCGCTCAACCTGTTCGACGGCTCGAGCTACATCCTCAAGGCGTCGCTGTTCCTCGACCGGCCGTGCGCGAACTACGCAGACGTCACGGCGGTCAGGACCGGCCAGGCGCCCGAGCGCTGCCGCGCGTGGATGGGCCCGACCCAGCCCGGCATCACCACGCCGGACTTCTCGGGCGAGCGTCCGGGGCCCGGCGTCCAGGGCGCCGGCGGGACGGAGCCGACGGGGCCCGGCCGCCGGAGCGCCGGCGGCTCGCGCGCCGGCTCGGGCGGCTCCGGCGGCGGCGGCGGCGACGACGCGCGGCGAGGCGGCGGCGGCGGCTCCGGCTCCTTCGGCCTCTCGCCGCTCCCCGACCTCGACAACGTGGTCCCGAACATCCCGCCGCTCCCCGAGGCGCCGCAGGCGCCCGACGTCGGCCGCGGCGGCGGCGCGCCCGACGGGACCGAGGACCTCCTGGACTTCCTGGTGGGCTCGTGAGGCGCAGCTCCGCATCCATCGTCGCGAACCCGATCCTCGTCGGGGCGGTCACCGCGCTCGTCGTGGTGGTCGCGGTCTTCCTGGCCTACAACGCGAACAAGGGCCTGCCGTTCGTGCCCTCCCAGACGCTGAAGTTCCGCGTCTCGAACGGCGCGAACCTGCTCGAGGGCAACGAGGTCCGCGAGGGCGGCGGCCCGCGCATCGGCATCGTCGACAAGATGCGCCCGGTGCGGTTCCCGGACGGGACCGTCGGCGCCGAGGCGACCGTGAAGATCGACGCCGAGGCCGGCGACATCCCGGTCGACTCGAAGCTCAACCTCCGGCCGCGCTCGGTGCTCGGCCTGAAGTTCGTCGAGCTCACGCGCGGGCAGTCGAAGAAGACGTTCTCCGACGGCGCGACGATGCCGCAGGACAACGTCACGTACCCGGTCGAGCTCGACGACTTCCACCGCATCTTCAACCGCCCGACGCGCGAGGCCGTCCAGACCAACCTCGAGGGCTTCGGCAACACGTTCGCCAACCGCGGCTTCTCGCTGAACGAGACGATCGCGGGACTGCCGCGGCTGCTGACCCACCTGGAGCCGGTGGCCCGGACGCTCGCCGACGACGACACGAACATCCGCCGGTTCTTCGGCGAGCTGGGCGACGCGGCGCGGATCGTGAGCCCGGTCGCCGACCGCTACGCGCACTCGTTCGAGGCGGGGGCGGACACGTTCGAGGCGTGGTCGCGCTACCCGGACCGCCTGCGCAAGACGATCCGCGACAACGCGCCGACGATGGAGGTCGGGATCCGCTCGTTCCGCGTCCAGCGCCCGTTCCTGCGCGACACCGCCGCCTTCTCGCGCTCGCTGCGCCGGGCGACCGAGGTCATGCCGAGCGCGCTGCCGCAGATCAGCGGCGCGCTGCGCACCGGCATCCCCGTCCTGCGCAAGCAGCCGGCCTACAACGAGGATCTGGGCCGGACGCTCACCGCCCTCGAGGAGCTGATGCGCGACGACAACACGATCTACGCCCTGCGCAGCGTCACGCGGCTCGTCGACATCGTCCACCCGCTCATCCGCTTCGTCGGCCCGTACGTCACCGTCTGCAACTACTTCAACTACTCCTTCAGCAACGTCGGCGAGCACCTGACCGAGCCCGACCCGACCGGCGGCTCGCAGCGCACGCTGCTCAACCAGGCGTCGCGCACGCGGGACCCGCGCGCTCCCTCGCTCGGCACGATCGGCGCGCGCCAGCCGTCGAACGGCGAGGAGACCACCTCCGGCACGCCGATGAACCTGCACTCGAACGTCTACTCCGCGGCGATCGACAACGAGGGCAACGCCGACTGCGAGTCGGGGCAGCGCGGCTACCCGCGCAAGGCGACGCACTACAACGACGACCAGAAGCTCGAGATCGCGACGGACCCGCGCTACCCGGGCAACTCGGGGCCGACGTTCACGGGCCGGCCGCGGCTCCCGGAGGGCCAGACCGGCACGCGCCTCCCCGAGTCCGGTCCCCGGTTCCCGAAGGAGCTGGACAAGTAGATGCGCAAGGTCTACAGCAAGAGGAGCAACGCGCTGTACGGGCTGGTGGCCCTGACGATCGTCGCCGTCGCGGTGTTCTTCGGCTTCACGAAGACCAACCCGTTCGCGAACCCGTACCAGATCAAGGCCGCGTTCAAGAACGTCAACGACCTCAAGCCGCGCTCGCCCGTGCGCATCGCCGGCGTCAACGTCGGCAAGGTGAAGAAGGTCGAGCCGATCAAGGGCGGCTCGGGCGCGGTCGTCACGATGGAGATCAAGAAGGAGGGGCTGCCGATCCACGCCGACGCCAAGGCGAAGGTGCGACCGCGGATCTTCCTCGAGGGCAACTACTTCGTCGACATCAACCCCGGCTCGCCCAGCGCGCCGGCGATGGCCAAGGGCGAGACGATCCCGGTGCAGCAGACCGCGGCGCCGGTCCAGTTCGGTCAGTTCCTCGAGATGCTCCAGAGCGATACGCGCGAGGACCTGCGCACGGTGTTCCGCGAGTACGGCAAGGCCGTCCAGGAGGGCGGCCGCGGCTTCAACCGGTCGATCAAGTACTGGGAGCCCGCGTTCAAGAACTCGGCGATCGCCAACGACGCGCTCCGGGGGATCGAGGAGCACGACCTCTCCAACTACCTGCGCGGGGCGCGCAGGGTCGCCGAGGGGCTCGACCGCGACCCCGAGGCGCTGAAGGGGCTCATCACCGGCCTCGCCGAGACCGCGAGCGCGTTCGCCGACGAGCAGCAGAACCTGTCCGAGACGATCCACGAGCTGCCGACGACGCTGCGCGCCGGCCGCCGCGCCTTCGCCGCGCTGCGGACCGCGTTCCCGCCCGTCCGCCGGCTGGCCGCGGACATGCTGCCGACGGTCCGCGAGTCCGGCCCCGCGCTCGACGCGCAGCTCCCGCTCGTCCGCCAGCTCCGCAAGCTCGTGAGCCCTGACGAGCTCCAGGGGCTCGTCAAGGACCTCGAGCCGACGGTTCCCGCGCTCGCCCGCCTCAACCGCGAGGCCGTCCCGCTCCAGGAGGAGACGCGGCTCGCCGGCAGCTGCAACAACAACGTGCTGCACGAGTGGAACGAGACCGAGGTGCCCGACCCGAACTTCCCGGCCCAGGGCAAGATCTACCAGGAGACGTCCAAGCAGTTCGTCGGCCTCGGGGCGGAGAGCCGCAGCTTCGACGCCAACGGCCAGTACGTCCGCTCGTACGCGCAGACCGCGAACTACGCGTCGGCGCTCGGCGACGGCCGCTTCTTCTTCACCGACCTGCCGGTCCAGGGCGTCAATCCCCCGGCGGCCAAGCAGCCCCCCTACCGCGCCGACGTCCCGTGCGAGACGCAGGAGCCGCCCGACATGCGCAGCAAGGCCCAGGCGCCGCCGCGGCAGGTCAAGATCAACCAGCACGCACCGGGCGCCGACGAACGCCGCGCGCGCGTGCAGAAGGCGCTGATGGAGTGGATGGGCACCCAGCTCGAGGCGACCGGCCTCGACCGGCGCTACACGCTGTCGGACACGCCGCTCAAGGCTTCGGAGATCGGCGGCTGATGAAGCGCGCGATCCGCACCCACCTCCAAGACTTCGTCGCGATCATCGCGCTCACCTCGGTCGCGCTGTCCGTCGGGTACTACATCCTCCAGAACCAGCGCCTGCGCCTGCCGTTCATCGAGGAGAAGCCGTTCACCCTCAAGGCCGAGATGTCGACCGCGCAGGCGGTCACGCCGGGCCAGGGCCAGACGGTCCGCATCGCCGGCATCCGCATCGGCGACATCGCGAAGACCGAGCTGAAGGAGGGGCGCGCGATCGTCACCCTCCACCTCGACCAGGAGTACAAGGACGTCGTCCGCGACGACGCGCACGCGCTGCTGCGACCGCGGACCGGGCTCAAGGACATGTTCCTCGAGCTCGACCCGGGCGACCGCGACCGGCCGCTGATGAAGCAGGGGGACATGATCCCCGTCTCCAACACGCTGCCGGACGTCAACCCCGACGAGATCCTCGGCCAGCTCGACGTCGACACGCGCGACTACATCCGCCTGCTGCTCAACGGCGCCGGCGAGGGCCTCAAGGACAACGGCAGGAACCTCGGCGAGGTCCTGCGGCGCTTCGAGCCCACGTACCGCGACCTCGCGGCGGTGCAGACCGAGGTGGTCAAGCGGCGGGTCGAGCTGCGGCGGCTGATCAACTCGCTGGCCAAGCTCAACACCACGCTCGGGCGCAAGGACGACGACCTGGCGCAGCTCGTCCAGGGCGCCAACCGCGTCTTCCGCGCGATCGCCTCGGAGCGCCAGAACGTCTCCGCATCGGTGCGCGAGCTGCCGCCGACGCTGAAGCAGGCGACGACCACGCTGCGCAAGGTCGAGGAGCTGGCCGGCGTCCTCGGGCCCGCCGCCACGGAGTTCCGCCCGGCGGTCGTCGCGCTGCGCGAGGCCAACCGGCGCACGCGCCCGTTCGCGCTCGAGATCGCGCCGCGCATCCGCGACGACATCCGGCCGTTCGTCCGCGAGGCCCGCCCGCTCGTGCGCGACCTGGCGCCGGCGGCGAAGGGGCTCGCCGACGGCTCGCCCGGGCTGCGTCGCACGTTCCGCGGGATCAACCAGTTCTACAACCTGATCGCCTTCAACCCGAACGGCCGCGAGGGCCCCGGCGCACGCGACCGCGAGGAGGGCTACCTCTTCCACACCGGGTGGCTCGTGCACCAGGTCAACAACCTGTTCCGGACGCAGGACGCGCACGGCCCGGGCCGCCCCGTCACCTACGGCGGCACGTGCGCGATCATCGAGAACACGCTCGGCGCCAACGAGCAGCTCGAGGCGCTGTTCGGGCTGACCGGCGCCCTCACCGACCCGCTCGTGTGCGGCAACGCCGAGGGCACCGGCGGCCTCGCCGGGCTGCTCGAGCAGATCCCGATCACCGGCCAGCTGCCGCCGCTGCCGAAGACCGCGGAGGGCAAGGCGCTCGCGCGCAAGACCCACCAGTACCGGCGCACGCACGAGGGCACCGACCCGCCGTGGATCGTGAAGGCGCGCAAGCGCGCCGCGGAGGCGAGGCGCTAGATGCAGAAGCAGGCTCCGACCCTGGGCCGGCTCGCCACGATGGTGTTCTTCGCGCTGTCGTGCTTCGGGCTGCTGATGTTCCTGTGGCTGGCCTTCGGCGGGCCGACCCCGCTCAAGCCGAAGGGCTACCAGTTCAAGATCGCGTTCGCCGAGGTCTCGCAGCTCGCCACGCAGTCCGACGTCCGCGTCGCCGGGGTCGAGATCGGCAAGGTCGTCAAGGTCGAGCGCAGGGCGTCGGGCACCACGCCGGTCGTCGCGACGCTCGAGATCGACCGCAAGTACGCGCCGATCAGCGCCGAGGCGAAGGCGCAGATCCGCAACAAGACCATCCTCGGCCAGACCTACGTCGAGCTGACGATGGGCCGCAAGACCGGCGAGCGGATCCCCGACGGCGGCCTGCTCGACCAGCGGCGTGTCGGCAATCTCGTCACGCTCGACGAGATCCTCAACACGCTCGACCCGTACACCCGCAAGGCGTACCGGACGTGGCAGCAGGGCGTGTCCAAGGCCGTGGACGGGCGCGGCGACGAGCTCAACGACGCGATCGGGAACCTGCCCGAGTTCGTGGAGTCGGGCGCCGACCTGTTCGAGGTCCTCGACGAGAACAAGCAGGCGCTGGGCGCGCTGGTCAAGAACACCGGCGTCGTCTTCGGCGCGCTGACCGAGCGCGAGCAGCAGCTGCGCCGGCTGATCGAGAACAGCGACACCGTGTTCACCGCGATCCAGTCCGAGCGGGAGGACTGGGCGCAGGTGTGGAACGTCTTCCCCACCTTCCTGCGCGAGTCGCGCCTGACCTACGCGCGGCTCGAGCGCTTCTCGCGCGACACGCGCCCGCTCGTCCGCGCGCTGCGGCCGGCGATGGACGACCTGCGCCCGACCCTCATCTCGCTGCGCGACCTCTCCCCCCACCTCAAGCAGCTCTTCCGGAACCTCGACCCGCTCATCGAGGCGTCGAAGGAGAGCCTGCCGGCGCAGCGCGAGATCTTCGAGGAGCTGCGGCCGCTGTTCGGCGCACTCGGACCGTGGCTGTCCGAGCTCAACCCGGTGCTCGCGTGGCTGGGCGAGCACCAGCACACGCTCACCGACCTGTTCGCGAACCTCGGCGTGGCCACCAACGCGCGTACCGGGTCGCGCGACCCGCAGGCCACCGGCCACTACCTGCGCCAGTTCGGCCCCAGCGGTGCCGAGACCGCCGCCGTGTTCCCCAACCGGCTCGAGAGCAACCGCGGCAACGACTACATCAACCCGCTGTCGCTCGTCGGCCCCGAGATCGCGAACCAGGGGATCATCGATTCGTTCGACTGCAAGAACACGTCGGCGGGCGAGGGCGACAAGCCCGACAGGGAGAGCAGCCCCCCGTGCTTCACCCAGCCGCCGAACGAGTTCCAGGGCACGCTGCGCAAGTTCCCGCACGTCGAGCGTGAGGACTACTCCGGGCGCTGATGCCCGACGCGCTGCGCCCGCTCTTCGACCAGGTCGTCATCAAGGAGCTAGAGCCGGACCGGATGCGCAAGTCCGGCCTGCTCGTGCCGCAGGGCACGCACGACCTGCCGCCCAACGAGGGGATCGTGCTGGCCGTCGGCGTCGGCCCGCCGGAGCTGCCCGACTTCCGGATGCCGGTCGGCCCCGGCGATCACGTCGTGTTCCCCCGCTCGGCCGGCGTGTGGGTCGAGGTCGACGACGAGCGCCTGCTCGTCTGCCGCGTGCGCGAGCTGCTCGGCGTGATCGAGTCGGTGCCGGGCGACTAGCGCTTCGGCGCGTGCGCGACGTCGCGCTTGAGGAAGCGCGCGGCGACCTTGAACGCCGGGCGCAGCCGCCGGTCGTCGCCGATCAGCGCCGAGTCCCAGGCCGCGGCGTCGTCGGCGGCCCACTGGTAGAGGTAGACGCGGGTGATCCGCGGCTGGGAGACGGCGAGGTTGAGGACGTAGCGAGTCGCGCCCGCCGCCTGGCGCAGGAGCTTGCGCATCGGCACGCCGGTGCGCCCCTGCGGGCGCCGGATGACGCCGCCCGTCTCGGTCAGCCACAGCTCGCCCTTGGTGATGCGCAGCAGCTGGCGCGTGGCGGTCGACTTGCGGCCGTAGGCGTCGCCGTAGTTGTGCATCCCCCACACGCGCGCCTTCGAGGTGAGCGAGCGCCTGTAGCGCTCGACGTAGCGCGTCATCCCGGGGGTGTCGAGCACGTCGCCCGCGGCGATCGTGCACTTCTGGCACTCGGCGCGGAGCATGTTGTAGTAGCGCGCGGCCATGTCGGGGCGCTTCCACGTCGGCTGCTTGGGGTGGTTGGGCTCGTTCCAGGCGATGAAGTGGGTGACGTCCCAGTGCTGCTCGCGGAAGCGCTTGACCGCCCAGCGGAACTCGCTGAGCGTCGGCAGGCGCTTGTGCCCGTCGGCGGCCCAGCTGCGGCCGAAGGCGACGACGGGCTCGACGCCGAGCAGGCGCGTCTTGTCGAGCCACTCCTGCACCCGCCGCTGGTCGTGCGGGATGCGCTGGACGTCCCACGGCACGACGATCCGCGCGGTCCTCATGCCGAGCCACCCGAACAGCGGATCGTCGAACATCGACGAGTGCTGCTCCCCGATCCCCAGCAGCACCGGCTCGCCGGGCTTGCGTGCGTCCGCGGCCGCCGTCGCCGCGGGGGCGAGCACGAGAACGGCGACGATCGCTGCGAGAAAGCGGAGCATCGGCCCGCGCAGCTTAGACGCGGCGCCCGTCAGCCTCGCGCCAGGCGGGTGAACGAGCCGATCGCGGTGCCGAGCCGGCGCTCGTAGCGCAAGCCCGCCGCCTCGGCGCGGCGGCGCAGCGTCGCCGGCGAGACCCAGTGCGGGTCGCCGAGCAGCTCGCCGACGACGACGCGGCCTCCGGGCCGGACGACGCGGTGCAGCTCGCGCAGCGCCGCGTCCTGGTCGGGGATCTCGCCGAGGACGAGCACGAGGTAGGCCGCGTCCATGCTCGCGTCCTCGTACGGCATCCGCGTCGCGTCGGCCTGGGTGGCGACGATGCCGGCGACGTCCTGCTCCGCGGCGCGCTGCAGGGTGTGGTCGAGCATCTCGCGCTGGAGGTCGAGGAGCTCGAGCGTGCCGCCGGGCGCGAGCCAGCGCGCGACGGGCAGCGCGTAGTAGCCGGTCCCCGGGCCGACCTCGAGGATGCGCTCGCCCGGCTGCGGGTCGAGCGCCTCGCGCAGCCGTGCGCGGGTGATGAGCGGGTGCGGCGCCTCGACCCAGAAGCGCTGGCCGTACGGGCACGCGGACGGGTTGCGCCGCCACCACAGCGCGGCGGCGGCCACCACGGCGAGGGCGAGCAGCAGGAGGCGCCTCATGCCGCCGCTCCGTCGAGCGCGACGTCGACGAGCGCCTGCGTGGCGCGCTCGGGCGGCCAGCCGTGGCCGGAGCGCAGGTGCAGGTAGGTCCAGCCGACGAGGTTGAAGAGGACGGTCGCGCGCTCCTCGGGCGGGCCCGCGTCGCGCAGCGTCCCGTCGCGCACCCCGTCCCCGACGATCCGTGCGAGCGGCTCGACGAAGAAGCTCCTGGTCATCCTCTCCTCTCCCTCCTCGTGGAAGACGTCGTCGCGCCGCGTCCCGAGCGCCTCGAGCAGCGGGCGGTGCTCCTCGGCGGAGCGGCAGAGCGCGTGCAGCGCCTCGGTGAGGCGCTCGCGTCCGGTGCCGCGCGAGGTCAGCGCGGGCCACAGCGCCGCGCGGTAGCGGTCGAGCGCGCGCTCGGCCAGGCCGCCGAGCAGCGCCTCCTTCGACACGCCGCGGCGGTGGAGCGTCACCCGGCTGACCCCCGCCTCCTGCGCGATCCGCTCGAGCGTCGCCCGCTCGTAGCCGTCGCGGGCGAAGACCCGCGCCGCCGCCTCGATGACCTCCACCTCGCTCATGCAACAGCAGCGTATCGCAAACGAAACGCTCGCGTTGCATGCCATGCTGAGGCGATGAACGCGCGCACGCTGGGATCGCAGGGGCTCACCGTCTCCGAGCAGGGGCTCGGCTGCATGGGGATGTCGGAGTTCTACGGCTCGACCGACGAGGGCGAGGCGATCGCGACGATCCAGCGCGCGCTCGAGCTCGGCGTGACGTTCCTCGACAGCGCCGACATGTACGGGCCGTTCGTCAACGAGCAGCTCGTCGGCAAGGCCATCGCCGGGCGGCGCGACGAGGCCGTCGTCGCCACGAAGTTCGGCAACGTCCGCGGGCAGGACGGCTCGTTCGGCGGCGTCCGCGGCGACGCGGAATACGTCCGCCAGGCGTGCGACGACTCCCTCAGGCGCCTCGGCATCGACACCATCGACCTCTACTACCAGCACCGCGTCGACCCGCAGGTCCCGATCGAGGAGACCGTCGGGGCCATGGCCGAGCTGGTCGAGGCGGGCAAGGTGCGGTACCTGGGCCTGTCGGAGGCCGCGCCCGAGACCATCCGCCGCGCCCACGCGGTCCACCCGATCAGCGCGCTCCAGACCGAGTACTCGCTGTGGGAGCGCGGCGTCGAGCAGGAGATCCTCCCCACGGTCCGCGAGCTGGGCATCGGCTTCGTCGCCTACTCGCCGCTCGGCCGCGGCTTCCTCACCGGCGCGATCCGCTCGCAGGACGACCTCGAGGAGAGCGACGCCCGCCGGCAGCGGTTCCCGCGCTTTGAGCACGCGAACCTCGAGCGCAACCTGGCGCTCGTCGAGCGGCTGGAGGAGATCGCAGGGCGGGTCGGCTGCACGCCGGGCCAGCTCGCGCTCGCGTGGGTGTCGAGCCGCGGCGACGACGTCGTCCCGATCCCGGGCACGAAGCGGCGCGGGCGCGTCGAGGAGAACGCCGGCGCCGCCGGCGTCCGCCTCGACGAGGCGACGCTGCGCGAGCTGGACGAGGCGTTCCCGTTCGGCGCCGCGAGCGGCGACCGCTACGCCGAGCAGGGTCTGCGCAGCGTCAACCGCTAGGCGGGCGACGCGTCCGGCCAGAGTGTCCCGAGCGCACGCTCGATGTCGCCGGCGATCTCGGGGACAGGTCGAGGAGTTGATGGCTAGCGCGCCACACCCGGCGCGCCGGCTCCTCGTCATCAACCTGCGTGTACCGGTGCTGAAAGAGCTGTCGCACGTCCGTGGTCGGCCGAAGCTCAGCCGGTCGTTCCGCGGCCATCCAGCTCAGCAGGACGTGGCGCTGCCAGCGGTTGGGCGCCTGACCGTCTCGGGGCCGCTCGGTGAGCAAGCCGAGATCGACAGCCTCTGCGATCCACCGGTTCGCATCGTCGGGGCCGCGCGGCGGCGCCGGCGTCAGCCCTCGGGCGTGCGCCTCCCGCTCGATCACGTCGAAGATCTCGTCCTGCCAGGCGTTGACGATCCGCTCGAACTGGCGCTCGACACGGCGATCTCGTTGTCGGCGGCACGAGCCGCCACCCACCGGCCCGCCCACGCGTCCTCGTCCGCGAACCCGCCGAGCGCCGCACGGAGCCCTCGGCGGTATCCCGCGACGGCGCTGACCGCTCGCAGGACCTTCTGACGGTGGACCTCGCTGGCCGAGATCACGCGGGCCGCTTCATCTCGTCGAGCGCGGCGCGCGCCTCCGCGACCAGCGCTTCGACCGCCTCCGCGGCCGCCGCATCGACGTGCGGAGCAGCACGCTGCAGCTTCGCCCAACGCCCGCTGACGTCCCGAACGACTCGCCCTTCGCGGAGGATCGACGCGAGGAGCCACGGCTGCGCGTCGGCGGATCGGAGCGTCACGGTGTCCACGGGTCGCCCTAGGCGGCGCTCGACCTCGGCGGCGAGCAGACGCCGTGGCTCGCCGCCGTCGCCGGGGGACTCGATGAGCAGATCGACGTCGGAGCTCGGACCGTCCGTGCCGCGCGCCGCGGAGCCGAAGAGCACGACCACGTCGACGGCTGCGTCCGAGAGCACGTCGTCGAGGGGGCGAAGAAGCTCACCGGGCGAGGCGACATACGTGCGTGCGTCCGGTGCCAGCTCGAAGGTCCCGTACGGACCAGGCAGAGCACGGACGAGCCCGCGGCGCACCCAGTCAGCCAGGCGGTGCGGGTCCACAGGAGAGCCTTCGGCATCGGCTCTCTCGACGAGGCGCCGCTTGCGTCCACGCGGGTCGGCGCCGCGGACGGCATCGCGGGCGCGCGACATCCACGAGATCTAGCCGCGACGGCCGCGAAGCCACGACACCGAGGACACCGTCCCTGATCCACTCTCGCAACGTGCTGTCCGGGACGTAGAGGATCTCGCACGCCGTCCGGAGTCGCACCGGCCCGGCGTCGCCGAGCACCCCGACATGTCCCGGATGGCCGCCGCGCCGCACCATCCACAACCGCTACCGTGCGACGCAGTGCGAGCCCTGATCGCGGTGGTCGCCGGGCTGCTGATCGTGTGCGGCATCGGCGTGGCGTGGGCCGGCCCGGACCGGCCGGCTCCGCGGTGGCCGGAGGCGGACCCCGTCGTCGATGACCCTGCGCCTGCGCCGCCCGCCACCGCGCCCGCCCCTCCCCGGAGCCGCCGCCGACGACGGCCGTCGGGCCCGACCGGCGCCCGCCGTCGCGCGCGCTCGGGCTGCCGTTCGGCGGCCGCCTCGTGGGCGGCGTCCCGTTCCCACCCGAGGGGCTCGACCACTTCACGTGGGACCCGGTCCTCAAGCAGAGCCCGAACCGGCTGTGGCGCCGCTACGGCACCGACCGCACGGTCGCGCGCGTGCTGCGGACGCTGGCCGCGTTCCGCCGCGCGTACTCCGAGTCGCCCCCGGTCGGCGTCGGCGACCTCTCGCGCACGCGCGGCGGCGAGTTCGGCCGGCGCTTCGGCGGGCTCGGCCACGCGTCGCACCAGAACGGCCTCGACGTCGACGTCTACTACCCGCGGCGCGACCGGGTCCTGCGCAAGCCCGAGCGCCCGTCGGAGGTCGACCGGGCGCTCGCGCAGGCGCTCGTCGACGCGTTCGTCCGCGCGGGCGCGACGCACGTCTTCGTCGGGCCGTCGCTCGGCATCCGCGGCCCGCGCCGCATCGTGCAGCCGCTCGTCCACCACGACGACCACCTGCACGCGCGCTTCCGGCCGTAGGCGACTACTCTCGGCCGCATGGCGACGACCACCGACCCCGAGCTCGAACAGACCGCGTGGAACCTCGACGATCTCGTCGACGGCGGCGGCCGTGACGGCGTCGAGCGCCTCCTCGACGAGGCGCAGCAGGGGCGGACGCGTTCGCCGAGCGCTTCGCGGGCAGGATCGGCGAGCTCGACGGCCCCGACCTCGAGGCCGCGCTGCGCGAGCTCGAGCGCATCGGCGAGCTGGCGGGGCGGGCCGCGAACTTCGCGCACCTCGACTTCTCCGTCGACACCGGGGACCCGGCCCGCGGCGCGCTCGTCGCGCTCGTCACCGAGCGCGCGACGGCGATCGAGACGAAGCTCGTGTTCTTCGAGCTCGAGTGGGCGGCGATCGACGACGCGCGCGCCGACGAGCTGCTGGGCCACCCCGGCATCGAGTTCGCGCGCCACCACCTGCGTACCGCGCGGCGCTACCGCCCGCACCTCCTCTCCGAGCCGGAGGAGAAGCTGATGGCCGAGAAGGCGCAGACCGGCCGCAGCGCGTGGGGCCGGCTGTTCGCCGAGCTGATGGCACAGGTCGAGGTCGACGGCGAGCCGCTCGAGGTCGCGCTCAGCCGGCTCATGCACCCCGACCGCGAGGTCCGCCGCACGACGGCGGAGAGCGTCACCGCCGCGCTCGAGCCCGGCCTGCGGACGCGCGCCTACATCTTCAACACGCTCGCCCTCGACAAGGCCGTCGACGACCGCGTCCGCAGCTACGCGTCGTGGATCCAGAGCCGCAACCTCTCCAACGAGGCCAGCGACGAGTCGGTCGCCGCGCTGGTCGAAGCGGTGCAGCGCCGCTACGAGCTGCCGCGCCGCTGGTACCGGCTCAAGGCGAAGCTGCTCGGCATCGACCGGCTCGCCGACTACGACCGGATGGCGCCGGTGATCGACGACGAGCTGCGCGTCGGTTGGAGCGACGCGCGCTCGATGGTGCTCGACTCGTACTCGGACTTCTCGTCCGACCTCGGCCGGCTCGCCGGGCGGTTCTTCGAGGAGCGCTGGATCGACGCTCCCGTCCGCCCGCGCAAGCGCGGCGGCGCGTTCTGCGCCTACACCGTCCCCTCGGTCCACCCGTACGTGCTCCTCAACTACACGGCGCGGCGCCGCGACGTGCTGACGCTCGCCCACGAGCTGGGTCACGGCGTCCACGCGGCGCTCGCCCGCGAGCAGGGGCTCTTCCAGCAGGGGACGCCGCTCACGCTGGCCGAGACCGCGTCGGTGTTCGGCGAGGAGCTCGTGTTCGCGCGCCTGCTCGACGAGGCCCAGGACGCCGAGTCGCGCCTCGCGCTGCTGGCCGAGTCGATCGAGGGCCAGATCGCGACCGTGTTCCGCCAGATCGCCATGAACCGCTTCGAGGACGCGCTGCACACCGCGCGGCGCGGCGAGGGCGAGCTGTCGGTCGAGCGGATCGGCGAGCTGTGGGGGCGTTCGCAGGAGGACCTGCTCGGCGACGCCGTCGAGGTGACCGAGGGCTACCGGACGTGGTGGAGCTACGTCCCCCACTTCGTCAACACGCCGGGCTACGTGTACGCGTACGCCTACGGCCAGCTGCTGGCGCTGTCGGTCTACCGCCGCTACGAGGAGGAGGGCGAGCCGTTCGTCCCCGCCTACCTCGACCTGCTGCGGGCCGGGGGGTCGCGCAGCCCCGAGGAGCTCGGGGCGATCGTCGGCGTCGACCTCGCCGACCCGGGGTTCTGGGACGCCGGGCTCGACCTCGTGGAGCGCCGCCTTCGCGCCGCCGAGGACGCCGCGCGCGAGGCGCGGGGCGTCACCGCCTAGCGGCGAAGCGCTCGCGCAGCCAGCCGGGCTCGTAGCTCGGCAGGCGCTCGCCGTCGAGGAAGAGGACGGGCGGGTCGTTGGTGCCCGCCGCCTCGCTACGCGCGCGACGCCGGGCTCGACCCCGACGCGTTCGAGTCGGCGTTCGGCTCCGACGCGCAGATGGCCCGGCTGCGCGCCGACGTCGGGCGCAGGTCGTCGGTGCCGAGCGGGCCGTCGTGGGCGAGCAGCCGCTCGTGCATGGCGTCGACGGCGCCGGCCTCGCGCGCCGCCTCGGCGGCGACCGCGGCGGCGAGGCCGGACTTCCGCGGCAGGTGGCGGAACTCGACTTGCCCGCCCGCCTCGGCCACCGCGGCGACGGCCGCGCGCGTGGACGGGTCGAGGTAGTCGCCGTGGACGACCACGGTGGTCGGTTGCAAGCTCTCCTTACCGGTCACTTCACGAAATGGCGTTGGTCGTCGTTGGTATGCCGTGCGACGCTCAGGCCCGATGCGGATCTGGATCGCCCTGTGGACCGTCTACCTCGTCTGGGGCTCCACCTATCTCGCGATCCGCTACGTCGTCGAGACGATGCCCGCGCTGCTGTCGGCCGGGGCGCGATTCTTCCTGGCCGGCGCGCTGTTCGCGGGGTGGCTGGTCGCGCGGCGCGGCCTGTCCGCGTTGCGGGCCACGCGCGCGGAGGTCGTGGGCTGCGCGATCGTCGGGGTGGCGCTGCTGCTCGGCGGCAACGGGCTCGTGTCGGTGGGCGAGGACCAGGGCGTGCCGTCGGGGCTCGCCGCGCTCGTCATCGCCTCGATCCCGCTGTGGGTCGTGCTCTTCCGGCGGCTGGCCGGCGAGCGGGTCGGACGAGCGACGCCGGTGTGGGTCATCGTCGGGTTCGCCGGCATCGCCGTCCTGCTGCTGCCGGGCGACCGGCCGGACGACGCGCCGCTCGGCGGCATGCTGATCCTCGTCGCGGCGGCGTTCTGCTGGGCGAGCGGCTCGTTCGCGTCGGGGCGGCTCACGATCCCCGACGACCCGATCCGCGCCACTGCGCTCCAGATGCTGATCGGCGGCGGCGTCATGGCCGTCGTCGGGCTCGCGGTCGGAGAGGGCGGCGAGGTGCGGTTCAGCGCGTTCTCGGCGGATTCGATCGCGGCGTTCGCATACCTCGTGCTCATCGGGTCGCTGTGCGCGTTCACCGCGTACGTGTGGCTGCTGAAGCACGCGCCGATCTCGCAGGTGGCGACGTACGCGTACGTCAACCCGGTGGTGGCCATCGCGCTCGGGGCGCTGTTCGTCGACGAGGAGATCACGCCGCTGATGGGGATCGCGGCGGTGATCATCTGCGCCTCGGTGGCGGGGACGATCCGCGAGGAGGCGCCGAAGGAGCCTGCGCCCGTGGCCGAGGAGCCCGCGGTGGCCTAGGCTCCCGCGGCATGGAACGCGACACCGCTCTCAAGACCCTCTCTGCACTCCGTCTCGCCGTCGGCGTCACGTCGTACGTCGCCCCGAACTTCGGCGGCAAGCTCTTCGGATTGGAGCCGGAGGCGAACCCGCAGGGGGCGTACCTGGCTCGGCTGTTCGGCGTCCGCGACGCCGCGTTGGCCGTCGGCCCGCTGCGGGCGAGGAAGAAGGCGCAGGAGAACTGGATCGAGCTGGGCATCGCGTGCGACGTCGCCGACGCCGTGGCGGCTGGCCTCGGCGGCGGCAAGGGCTACCTCTCCCCCGCGACGACCGCGATGGTCGGCGGGACCGCGATCGCCGCGGCCGTCCTCGGCGTCGTCGCGCTGCGCGGCTAGCGACCGCACGTTGCCGCTCGACTGCACGTACCGCCTGCGGGTCCCGCACGAGGTCGGCTCGCTCGCGCGGGTCACCGGCACGATCGCCGAGTGCCACGGGCTGATCGGCGACGTGAAGACGGTCGTCGTCGCGCGGCGCGAGGCGATCCGCGAGATCACCGTCGAGGTGCGCGACCTCGAGCACGCGGCGTCGCTGGCCGACCGGCTCGGCGCCGTCGAGGGCGTCCAGGTCATCTGGTACCACGACCGCGCGTTCATCGCGCACGAGGGCGGCAAGCTGCGCGTCGACCCGGTGCGGCCGGTCCTCTCGAACCAGGACATGCGCGACGTCTACACGCCGGGCGTCGCGCGGGTGTGCACGGCGATCGCCCAGCACCCGGGCCTCGCGCGGCGGTTCACGACGATCGGGCGGACGGTCGCGATCTGCACGAACGGGACGCGCGTCCTCGGGCTCGGCGACATCGGGCCCGTGGCCTCGATGCCGGTGATGGAGGGCAAGGCGATGTTCTACGCGCAGCTCGCCGGGATCTCCGCGGTGCCGGTGCTGATCGACACGGGGGACGTCGACGAGTTCGTCCAGGCGGTGGTGCGGATCGCGCCCTCCTTCGGTGGGATCCACCTGGAGGACATCTCGGCGCCGGAGTGCTTCGAGATCGAGCGGCGGCTGATCGAGGAGCTGCCGCAGCCGGTGATGCACGACGACGTCCACGGCACGGCGGTCGTCTCGCTGGCCGCGGCGATCGTCGCGTGCCGCGAGGCGGGGCTGCGGCTCGACGAGGCGGTCGTCGGCCAGATCGGCCTCGGCGCGGCGGGGTTCGGGATCGCGTCGCTGATCCGGGACGCCGGGGCCGAGCGGGTCATCGCGACGGATCCCGGCGAGGCGGCGCGCGAGCGGGCGGCGGGCTGCGGGATCGAGCCCGTGCCGGACCTCGAGACCGTCATGCGCGAGGCCGACGTCGTCATCGCGACGACGGGCGTGCCCGGGCTCATCAAGCCGGAGATGGTGCGCAAGGGGCAGGTCATCCTCGCGCTGTCGAACCCGGAGCCGGAGATCTCGATCGACGCGGCGCTCGCGGCGGGGGCGGCGGCGGCGGCCGACGGGACCGTCGTCAACAACGTGCTCGGCTACCCGGGCATGTTCCGGGGTGCGCTGCTCGCCGGCGCGAAGGCGATGACGACCGACATGAAGCGCGCCGCGGCGTGGGCGATCGCCGGTCTGACGGTCGAGTCGGACCAGCTCGTGCCCGACGTCCTCGACCCGCGCGTCCACGAGGCGGTCGCGGCGGCGGTGCGTCAGGCGGCGATCGACAGCGGCGTGGCCGATGCGAGCCGGACGCCGACCGCGCTCGACGACGTTCCGGTGCCGGCGGGCGTGCGGCCGCGGGGGACGTAGCGCGGGCTAGTAGCCCAGGCGGGCGAGCCGGTCGCGCTCGGCCTGGCGCTTGGCCTCGCGCTCTTCCTTGCGGCGCTTCTCGCGGGCCTTCTTGTCGACGTCGCCGAGCCCGATGATGCGGATGTTGGCCCCGACGCGGCCGTCGCTGGCGAGCCGATCGAGGTCCTCGCGCGAGGCCCGGCCGGCGCGATCGTCGCGGCCGCCCGGGCGATCGTCGCGGCGCGGGCGCCGCCCGTCACCCGCCGCAGCCACCGCCACCGCCGCCGCGCCGCGGGCCGCCGCGGCCCCGGCCGCCGCGCTCCTCGCGCTCCATGCCGATCTCGTTCTTGATCGCGGACACCGGCGTCGCGGCGAGGCGCACCCACGCGCCGAACACCGGGTCGCCGGGCTTCAGGCCCTTGCAGGCGTCGGCGCACACGGTCGCCCACTTCAGCGGCTGGCCGTTCTCGTCGCGCTTCGGCGCGAGGGCCTCGCGAAGGACGTCCTCACCCCCGGCCCGCTGGATCGCGGCGGCGAGCCGCGGGCGGTCGATGGGCGGCGGAGGAGAGGCCCGGCGCTCGCGCCGGTCGTTGCGCTGGTCGGGCGAGTCGGGCGCCTCCGCCGCGGGAGCCTCCTCAGTCGCCGGCGCCTCCGCGGCCGGAGCCTCCGCGGCGGGAGCCTCGTCCGTCGCGGGCGCCTCCGCGGCCGGAGCCTCCTCCGTCGCCGGCGCCTCCGCGGCCGGAGCCTCCTCCGTCGCGGGCGTCTCCGCGGCCGGAGCCTCGTCGGTCGCGGGCGTCTCCGCGGCCGGAGCCTCCTCGGTCGCAGGCCCCTCCGCTGCGTCGGCCGCGGCCGCCGCGGCGGCGGAGGCCTCGGCGTCGAGCTCCTCCGGGGCCTCGATGCCGGCCGCCTGGTTGCGGCGGAACTCGTTCAGACGCGCGAAGAAGACGTTGCGGTGGCGCTGGGTCGCGTTGACCCGGCGGCGCTTCGGGCGGGCCGGCTTGTCGTCCGCGAGTCGCTCGCGGCGGGCGGGCAGCGGCGGAGGCTCGGGCGCCGTGCCGATGATGACCGGTCCCGCTCCCGGGGCGGGCTGCTGAACGACCGCGGGTCCCCGACCGGGGTCCGGCCGCGCGAGCTCCTCGGCGGGCGCGTCCGTTGCGCCGACGGCGGCCTCGGGTTCCGGCGTCGCGTCGGGGCCGGCCTCCGCGATCGGCTCCGCCTCCGCGACCGGCTCCGGCGTGGCCTCCGGCTCCGGCGTGGCATCCGGCTCCAACGTGGCAGCGGGCGCGGCTTCCGGCTCCGACGCCGACTCCGCGGCCGGCTCCGCGCCTCCCTCCGCCTCCACCGGGACGTCCGACGACGGCTCGGGCGCGAGGTCGGTCGGCTCCGTCTTCTCGGCGTTGGCGGGCAGGTCGGTGCCCGGGGTGTCGGGATCTGTCTCGGTCACGGAACGGGGGCGGGCGGCGGCACGCCGTCACCCCAGAGTAGCCGGGATCGATCCGGCGCCGATGCGCGCCGTTCGAGTGGATCAGCGCCGACACGCCAAGCACGATCCCCACGCGCGGCCATCGTCTCGGGTGCGGCCGACCGGCGGCTCCACCCGGCCACGAGGGCGGGCGGATCCGGCGATGCGGCGCGGGAAAGCAGCGCCTCCCGCGCCACGGGCCTCGCGGCCCGCGCGGGGAGCGGTGCGTCAGCCGGCTACTTGAACCGGTAGACGATGCGGCCGCGGTTGAGGTCGTACGGCGAGACCTCCACGCGGACCCTGTCGCCGGGCAGCACTCGGATGCGGAACCGTCGCATCTTGCCGGCGAGATGCGCCAGGAGCTCGTGACCGTTGTCGAGCTTGACGCGGAACGTCAGGTTCGGGAGAGCCTCGGTGATCTCACCCTCGAATGCGACCTTGTCCTCTACCGCCATACATCCACCTCCTCGGCGCCACGGCACGCGGCGCCATCGTGATCGTTCGACGAGCAGAAACCCCGGAAATGCTGCCCGTCGGCAGAGCATTGTATTGCCCGGACCGCCTCTTTCCCAGGCTCTAGGGTCTGCGCGATGGCCTCTCGCCCCCTCCTCGCCCTGAGCCGCGCCTGGCCGACCCTCCCCGAGCCCGAGCTCGACGCCATGGCCGGCACGTTCGACGGCGAGTTCGTCGGCCCGGGCCCGGTCCCGCTGCTCCTCTCGGCGGGCCTCGCGCTGTGCGGCATGCCCGGCTGGCACGGCAAGCGGTTCGACACGCCGGCGCGCGGCGTGAACCGGCTCGCCCCCGGCACCGGCTTCCCGATGGACGCGACGATCGGCCCCTCCTACGCCGACGGCCGCGCGGCGATCGTCGCGACCTACGGCGACCGCGAGCGCCCGCCGTTCCGCTGGCTGCGCGACGAGTTCCGCCCGCTCGACGACCGCACCCTGCTCGGCCTCTCGTTCGTCGACGCCCCGGGCCTCCGGCGCGTGGGCGTCCCGTTCCTCCTCCACCGCGTCGGGTGAGCGACTACGCTCGCGCCATGTGCCGCAACATCCGCACCCTCCACAACTTCGAGCCGCCGGCCACCGAGGACGAGGTCCGCGCCGCCGCGGTGCAGTACGTCCGCAAGGTCGCCGGGACCACCAAGCCGTCGAAGGCGAACCAGGCCGTGTTCGATCGCGCGGTCGACGCCGTCGCAGCGACGACCACCGAGCTGCTCGAGGCGCTGGTGACGACCGCGCCGCCGCGCGACCGCGAGGTCGAAGCCGCGAAGGCGCGCGACCGCAGCGCCAAGCGCTTCGCGGCGTAGTGGCGCCGACGCCGCGCTCCATCGCGATCGTCGGCGGCGGCCTCGCCGGCGTCGGCGCCGCCGTCCTCCTGCGCCGGGCGGGCCACCACGACGTCACCGTCTTCGAGAAGGGCGAGCGCGTCGGCGGCGTGTGGCACCACAACACGTAGCCCGGCGCCGCGTGCGACGTGCCGTCGCACCTCTACGAGTTCTCGTTCGCGCCCGACCCCCGCTGGTCGCGCCGCTTCGCGCCACAAGGAGCGATCCAGGCCTACGTCGAGGACGTCGCGCGCCGCGAGGGCGTCCTCGACTCCATCCGCACCAACACCGAGGCGCGCGCTCAGCGGGCGCCGAACGCGCTGCGCGCCGCCCTGCCGCCGCCGGCGGCGCGATCGGCGTAGCCGTACGTCCCGTGGTCGCGCAGCTCGGTCGCGGCCTCGACGAGCGCGGCAAGCGCCGCGTAGGCGAACGCGCCGCCCACCGAGACCCGCCGCACGCCGGCCTCCGCCAGCTCGGCCACGGGCGGCACGCCGGGCATGGCCAGGACGTTCACCGGCAGCCCGACGGAGCGCACGACCTCTCGGATGTCCTCCAGCCGCCGCAGCCCGGGCGCGTAGAGGACGTCGGCGCCGGCGGCCTCGTAGGCCTGGAGGCGCGCGATCGTGTCGGCGAGGTCGTCGCGGCCGTGCAGGTGGTTCTCGGCGCGCGCGGTGAGGACGATCCGGTCGGAGCCGCGGCGCGCGGCCTCCGCCGCGGCCCCGATCCGCGCGGCGGCGTGCTCGAGCGAGTAGATCGGCCCCTCGTCGCGGCCGGTCGCGTCCTCGATCGAGCACCCGGCGAGGCCGGTCTCCGCGGCGAGGCGCACCGTCTCGGCGACACCGTCCGGCTCGTCGACGAAGCCGCTCTCGAGGTCGGCCGACACCGGCACGTCGACCGCCGCGACGATCTGGCGGCAGTGCGCGAGCGCCTCGTCGCGCATGACCGCGTAGTCGAGGCGCCCGAGCGTCGCCGCGAAGCCGCTGCTCGTCGTGGCCAGCGCCTCGAAGCCGAGCGACTCCAGCACGCGGGCGGAGCCGGCGTCCCACGGGTTCGGGATCAGCAGCGGCGGTCGGTCGCCATGGTGGAGGTCGAGGAAGCGCTCGGCGGACATGCGGCGATCCTAGGTCAGCGGAGCGGGTGCTCGCCGGGCGCGACGAGGCCCGTCTCGTACGCGAGGATCACCGCCTGGACGCGGTCGCGGACCCCGAGCTTCATCAGCACGTGCGCGACGTGCGTCTTGACGGTCGCGTCGCTGACCACGAGGTCGGCGGCGATCTCGGCGTTCGACCGGCCCCGGGTCAGCTGGACGAGGACCTCGCGCTCGCGCTCGGTCAGCTCGGCGAGGCGCTCCTCCCCGGCGCCGGGCGCGCCGGGCGGCCGGCGCGCGAACTCGGCGATCACCGCGCCGGTCACCGCGGGCGCGAGCATCGAGTCCCCGGCGGCGACGACGCGGATCGCGTCGAGCAGCTCCTCCGGCGGCGCGTCCTTGAGCATGAACCCGCTTGCGCCGGCGCGCAGCGCTGCGAAGACGTACTCGTCGAGGCCGAAGGTGGTGAGCATGAGCACGCGCACGCTGTCGCCGAGCGCGGCGGTGATGCGGCGCGTCGCCTCGATGCCGTCCATGTGCGGCATGCGGATGTCGAGCACCGCCACGTCCGGCGTGCTCGCCCGCGCCGCGTCGACCGCCTGGAGGCCGTCCGCGGCCTCGGCGACGACCGCCATGTCGGGCTCGGTGTCGACGATCTTGCGGACCCCGCCGCGCACGAGCGCCTGGTCGTCGGCGAGCAGGACGCGGATCACCGCGCGCTCCCCGCGAGCGGCAGCCGCGCGCGCACGGCGTAGCCGCCGCCCCGGCGGCGCCCGGTGGCCAGATCGCCGCCGAAGAGCGCGACGCGCTCGCGCATCCCGACGAGGCCGTGGCCTCCGGCCGGCGCAGCGGCCGGAGCGCGCGCTCCGTCGTCGGCGATCTCGATGTCCAGCTCGTCGTCGCCGTAGCGCACGGTGACGCGCGCCCGCGCCGGGCCCGCGTGCTTCAACGCGTTGGTGAGCGCCTCCTGGACGATCCGGTAGGCCGAGAGGTCGACGCCGGGCGCCACCGGGCGCGGCTCGCCCTCGATCCGCAGGTCGACCGGCATCCCCGCCTCGCGCACCTGTGCGACGAGCTCGTCGAGGTGGGCGAGGCTCGGCTGCGGCGCGAGCGCCAGCTCGTCGTCGGAGCGGCGGAGCATGCCGAGCAGCCGCCGCATCTCGGCCATCGCGGTGCGGCCCGTCGCCTCGATGGTCGCCAGCACCTCGCTCGTCTCGGGGCGCGCGGCACCGAGCGCGCGCCGCTCGGCGCCGGCCTGGACGACCATGATCGACAGGGTGTGCGCGACGACGTCGTGCAGCTCCCGCGCGATCCGCGCACGCTCCTCGACGACGGCGAGCTGCGCCTTCTCCTCGCGCTCGTGCTCGAGCTCGACGGTCCGCGCGGCGAGCGCGGTCGCCAGCTCCTGCCGGCTGCGAACGATGGTCGCCGCGCCCCACACGGCGTAGAGGATGCCGCCGATGAAGAGCGCGTCGCCCGCGACGTTCTCGCCGATCGAGACCGCGAGGAAGAGCAGCACGACGGCGATCACGCCGGCGGCGATCCGGCCACTGCGACGGTCCGTGTACGCGCCGCTCGCGTAGGTGGCGACCAGGACGCCGATGAACGGGACGCTCGCCTCGTTGGCGATGCCGTGCGTCGCGTCGGGGATGGCAAGCGACGAGAGCACGACGGCGAGCACGACCACCGGTGCCCGGCGGCGCCACAGGAGCGGCAGCGCGGTGCCGAGCGCGAACACCGCTGCGATCGGCCACGGAGCGTCGACGCCCGCGGTCGCCACCTCGGTGACCGCCGCTGCGGCGAGCACCAGCGGGAAGCCGACGTCGACGAGCTGTCGCCGGGTCATGCTCGCGACCGTACACCCGCGAGCGCCCGGGTTCCTCACCCGGAGTGATGAGACGCGAATCGCCTGATCGGCCGATGACCGGCCGATCCGCGCGACCTAGCGTGCCGCCCATGACCACCACCCTGCATCGCATCCAGGACGAGCGCCTCGCCGCGGGCCTCGCCCTGCTCATCGCCGCCGGCGCCCTCGTGTTCGCCAACTTCGCGGGCGACGGCGAGAACGGCGGCGCCGGCCCGTATGCGGTCAGCCTCGCGGTCTGCGCGATCCTCACCGCGATTCTCTTCGGTCGCGTGCTCCCGAACGCCGCGGACCCGGCACGCGCCGCGTGGATCCTCGCCGCCCTCGCCCTCGTCACCTGCGCCGCGTTCTGGAGCGGGCTGCCGTTCGTGCTCGGCATGGGCGCCGTCTACAGCGGCGGGCGCGCCGGACGGACGGCTCCCGCCGCGGCCGGTGGGCTCGCCATCGTCCTCGCGTTCGTGGCGTGCGTCGTCGGATGAGCTACGCGGTGACCGTCACCGAGTAGACGGGCGGCAGGCGGTGCGCGACGACGACAGTGCCTACCACCGCTTCACCCACGATCGTCGGCCCGACCGACGGCGAGTCGGTCACGCTCCAGACCATCGGCGCTCGCTTCATGGTCCCCGGCGCCGACAGCGACAGCCGCTCCAGCCTCGTCGAGCACCCGATGCCGCCGCGCGGGCTCGCCGCGCCGCTGCACCGCCACAACCGCGAGGACGAGTACAGCTACGTGATCGACGGCCGCATGGGCGCGCTGCTCGGCGACGACGTCGTCGAGGCCGGCTTCGAGCGGTTCTTCGCCGAGCTCGCACCGCTGACGGCGGCCGCCGCGCCCGACCCGGACGCGTTCGGCGAGCTGTGCGCGCGCTACGCCCTCGACATGCGGCCCGAGACCGTGCCAGAGCTCTGCGCGCGCTTCGGCGTGTGGTTCCCGGGCGTGGAGTAGCCGCCCTCCGTGCACCGTCTCACACTCGCGGGGCGGCCCCGGTCGGAAGATCAGGGCCGCCCGGATGTGCTCTACGTGATCCCGGGGTCGCACGGCTCGCGCACGGCGATCCTCATGCTCGAGCACAAGGGCGTGCCCTACCGGCGCGTCGACGTCCTCACGGGCGCGCACCCGATCGTCGCCCGGCTGCACGGGTTCGGCACCGGCGGCCAGACACGCCACGTCGATGGGCGCCGGACGCGCGGGCTGCGCCTCGGCGACCGGCTCGCGACCGTCCCCGCGCTCGCGGCCGGCGACGAGCGGATCTCGACGAACCACGGGATCGCGCGGTTCCTCGACGAGCGCCACCCCGACCCGCCGCTGCTCCCGAGCGATCCGGACGAGCGGGCGGCCGTCGAGGACGCCGAGCGGTGGGCGAACGAGACGCTCCAGATGGTCACGCGCCGCATCCTGGGCGTCGCCTTCGTGCGCGACCCGCGCGGGTTCAGCCGCTCGACCGCTGACGGGCGGCACGGCTACATGCTGTACCGCAGCGAGCGGGCGCGGCGCCTGATCGTCCCAAGGCTCCTGGGCGGGACGTTCGCCGCCGGCCGCTCTGCCGAGGCCGGATTGCTGGCCGAGCTGCCGGCGCTGCTCGATCGCGTCGACGCGTTGATCGCCGACGGCGTGATCGGCGGCGAGCAGCTCAACGCGGCCGACTTCATGGTCGCGCCGTGCCTGGCGCTGACCCTCTACCGGCCCGACGTCAAGCCGATGTTCGAGGGCCGGCCGGCGCTCGAGCTCGTCGATCGGCTGCTGCCCGAGCCCTCGTAGCATGCTGGCCGAGAAGAGCCGCTCTTCCAAGCGGCTCTTCAAGTGAACAGTCTGGGACGACTTTCGAACCCTCAGGGACTCGAGGCTTGGCGAGGACTTCTTCGGACCGCCTGTGAGCCTCGTTCAAATCCCCATTGACCGCTGGCGGCGCTCGATCGACGATGGTGCCATGGACAAACCGCGCCGCTGTCGTCGTGCATCATCAGCACAACCGCGAGTGGCACCTCGGCAAGAGCGAAGTCGCAGGACTTGCCGCGATGCCCTTCAGGCCTTCGGACCTGGAACGGCGGTCCGGCGGACGCGTGCTGCACTTCCGATCTGCCTCGGAGCAGAGCGCCCGATGTGTAGCTCGCGGCGATCGCAGACGACGAGCTGACGCCCAAGGGCTTCGCGCGCTGGTGGCGCGAGACGGGCGAGCACGAGCTCCGTCAGAGGCACGTCTGCGCACGAGCCACGGGCAACAGAAAAGCCGCTCAACGGAGCGGCTTTTCGGATACTGATGATGGAGACGGTGGGAATCGAACCCACGTCCGCAGTCGCGTAGGGACAGCGTCTACGAGCGTAGCCGGCACTCTGATCTCACTCCCGGGTCGCCATGCCGGCGGGGTTTCCGGGAGCCAGCCTCCTGTGATGTCCCCCGGTCGGCGGAAGCGGACCTTCCGGGGTGAGCCCGCGTTCTGATACCGGATCCCCCGCGGCGGGCGGGCGGGGGCGGCACCTTCACTCTAGTTAGCTAAGCGCTACTAAGCGAGGGCGAACTCGTGAGAATCCGCACGTATGGTTTTCCGGTGGTTTTACGAGGCCAACCGGAACCTCGGCTCGCGACTGCCCCTGCGGAACCGACCACGTCGAAGCCTGTCGTCCCCAGGGGCTATGTGAGCCCTGGAGTCTAGCGGCTGACGGCGAGCAGAACGGCGCCGAGGGCGGCCGCGCCGGCATGGCCGACCCGACCCCCGCGGCGCGCTTTCCGGCCGGCAGGTCCTTCCACCCGCGCAGCAGCACGACCGTGTCGAGGACGTCGGCGGCGAACCCGGCTGCGAGCCACGGCCGCGCCGGCCCGCCGCTGCGCACCGCGTGCAGCATGCCCGCGCCGAGGATCACGTCGCGCGTGCCGAAGTTGCCCATCAGCGTTCGCGGCGCGACGTCGCGCCCCTTCGGGCCCATGAAGATCTCGGCGGCGAGGCCCGGCGCGGCCATTGCGCCCGCGCCGAACGCCGCCCGCCCGATCCCGTAGACGTTGAGCAGGCGGGCCGTGATGGCTCTCAGGCGTCTCTTCACCCTGCGCCGGACGCTATGCCTGGCGCCGGGAGCGGGGTGTGACGCGAGTCACCTCGGTCGGGCTGCGCTGCCCGGTGAGCGCGGTCGCCGCGAAGACGATCCGGTACTCCCCCGCCTCGCGCGGGCGCTCGAAGCGGACGCGGAACGTGCCCCGCCGCGCCCCGAGCGTCGCGCCGTCGACCGCCTTGCCGTCGCGGTACAGCGTCGCGCGGATCGACGAGCGCTTGGAGACGAACACGCGCCCCTCGAGCAGCCGCTTGGTCGCGACGAACCGCGGCGTCCCGAAGCGGACCGGCTCGGTCTCGTAGACCGCGAAGCTCTCGGCCATCCCGCAGAACGGCTCGCCGCCGATGCGGTCGCACAGCCGCTCGAGGAACTCGCGGAACAGGCGGTGGTAGTGCAGGTCGGACTCGTCGCCGCGCGTCGTCCCCGGCGCGTGGTGGTACAGCGACCACGCGCCGGTGTCGTACACCGACATCGCCGCGCGCGCCTCGGCGAGCGCGAGCGCGTACGCCTCGCGGGCCGGCGCGTGGTCGGGCTCGAGCGCGGCGTAGGCGTGCAGCGACAGCAGCGCCTGCGCGAACCCGTTGCCGATCATCAGCCGCGGCGCCTGCGGATACATGAGGAAGTGCGCCCGCCCGGGCGCGGTCGCGAGGCGCACGCCGAACGGCGGGTCGGCGCGGAACACCTCGAGCATCTCGCGCGCCTCGGCGCGCTTGCCCAGCCGCGCGTACGTCTCGAGCGCGATCGCCTGCGGCATCGCCGAAGCCCACCCCGGCTCACCGCCCGACCACGGGAACAGGTACTCGAACGCGAGCGCGCCGCGGCGGCGGACGGCGAGCGCGAGCAGGTCGTCGGCCCACGCGCGCGTGCGCTCGGTGATCCGCCGCCGCTTGGACAGAGCGTTGAGCGTCCCGAGGTTCGCGAGCGGATGCAGCTGCCAGCCGCTGCCCGCCATGAGCTGGAGCACGACGTCCGAGCCCGGGAACGCCCGGCGCGTGCCCGTCGCGGGCGCCGCCAGCCGGTCGCGCCAGAACCACTCGACGTTGCGCTGCACGACGAGCATCGCCGGCCGGACGCGCTCGGCCAGCAGCGCACGCCTCGCGAGCGAGCGCGTGTTCGCGACGACGCCGGCGACGTGCGCCTTCGGCGTGCCGCTCAGCCGCCGCGAGGCGATCCGGGCGTCGCGCCAGTCGCGCTGCCACGAGTCGACGACGACCGGATCGACCGTCCCGCCGGCGTCGATCTCGTCGAGGACGCGCTCGACGGGGTCGGACGCCGTCTGGGCGACGGCGACCGGCCCCGGGACCAGGGCGGCGGCGAGGAAGGCGGCGATGACGAGGAGCGCGCGCATCGGCCGAGCAGGGTGACAGGCTTCGCGGACGCGGGCGGGCGGTCCATCGAACAGCTGTCCGGACCACTGACATCGCCGCGGCCGCGCGCCGACGAGTGGAAGGCGCGGCCCGACGACAGGTACGGATGCCGGAGTCGTCGGGCCGCGCGCCGGCTCTACCGGCCGGCGTCCCGGAGCTGGCGGTCCATGTCGCGCTTCATCTCGCGCGTCTTGATCGTCTCGCGCTTGTCGAAGCGGTCCTTGCCGCGTGCGAGCGCCAGCTCGACCTTCGCGCGGCCGTCGGAGAAGTAGATCCGCGTCGGCACGAGCGTCCACCCCTTCTCGGCGATCCGCCCGACGATCCGGTCGATCTCGCGGCGGTGCAGCAGGAGCTTGCGGTCGCGCTCGGGCGGGTGGTTCTCGCGCGACGCCGGCTGATACGGCGGGATGTGGAGGTTGTGCAGCCACACCTCGCCGTCGGTGATCGTGGCGTAGGAGTCCTTCATCGTCGCGCCGCCGTCGCGCAGCGCCTTGACCTCGGTGCCGCGCAGCACCATGCCCGCCTCGAGCCGGTCGAGCAGCTCGTACCGGTACGACGCCTGCCGGTTCGACGCGACGTCGCCCGCCCCGATCTTCCGCTTCCCACCCTTGGCCACCGGGTCAATCTAGGGGATGCTTCGCCCATGCCCATCTTCGAGATCACGTATCCGCAGGGCGCGCTCGAGCCCGACGTCCGCGCGCAGCTCGTCGACGACCTGACGACGACGCTGCTGCGCGCCGAGCGCGCGCCCGACACGCAGTTCTTCCGCGACGTCACGTGGGGCTACGTCCACGAGCTGGCGGGCGATCTCGTCCTCGCGGCCGGGCGCCCCGTCGCGAAGCCGACGTTCAAGCTCGACGTGACGACGCCGGAGGGCGCGCTGTCGGACCGCCGCCGCGAGGAGTTCGTCGTCGAGGCGACGCGCCTCGTGCGCGAGGCGGCCGGCATCCCCGAGGACGAGGCGCTGCGCGTGTTCGTCCTCATGCACGAGGTCGCCGAGGGGAGCTGGGGCGCGGCCGGCGGGATCGTCCGCTTCCAGGCGCTGCGCGAGATGGCGAAGGCCCAGCGCGAGGAGGCCGCGCCGGCGGGCTAGAGCTAGACAGCGGGTGCCGGGTGCAGGTCGACGCGGCCGCGCGGCGCGTCGATCTGGCCCACCGCCACGCGCACCGGGTCGCCGATCCGGATCTTCCCGCCCTCGCGCGTGCCGTGGAGGATCGTCGCCTCCTCGTTGAGCTCCCACCAGTCGCCGCGCAGGCGCCGCACGGGCAGCAGGCCCTCGAACCCGTCGCCGAACGCGACGAACGCGCCGGCGCCGATGACGCCGACGACCTCGCCGTCGAACTCGCGCTCCCAGCCGCCGTCGAACAGCGCGCGCTCGAGGACGAAGCACCGCGCGACGTCGTCGGCGTCGCGCTCGACCTTCATCGCCTCGCGCTCGCGCGCGCTCGTCCACTCGCCGGCGTCGACGAGGCCGGCGCGGTCGGGCGCCTCCTCCCCCGCCCCGACCGCGTGCAGCAGCGAGCGGTGGCAGACGATGTCGGGGTAGCGGCGGATGGGCGAGGTGAAGTGGCAGTAGCGCGCCGACGCGAGCCCCGCGTGCCCGGCGTTCTTGGGCGAGTAGTACGCGGCCTTCAGCGTGCGCAGGACGAGCGACGTCAGGCCCTGGCGCCCGCGCCCGGTCGCGCGGACGTGCCTGTCGACGGCATGGGAGATCTCGCTCATGACGTCGGCCGCCTGCGACGGCGACATGTGCTCGGGCACCGGCGGCGTCGGGACCTCGAGCGAGGCGAGCTGGCCGGCGAGGCGCAGGACGCGGTCGGGGTCGGGCCGCTCGTGCACCCGGTAGAGCGCGGGCAGCGAGCGGTCCTCGAGCACGGCGGCGACCGCCTCGTTGGCCGCGATCATCAGGTGCTCGATCAGGCGGTGCGACTCCGTCTGCTGGACCGGCATCACGTGCTCGACGTGGCCGCGCGAGTCGAAGCGGAACTCCGGCTCGGCCGCGTCCAAGGCCAGCGCCCGCGCCTCGCGCGACGAGCCGAGCGCCGACGCGGCCCGCCGCGCGGCGGCGAGCGGCTCGGCCCACGGCGCCGCCGCGCGCTCGCGCCCGCCGAAGATCCGGTCGACGCGGTCGTAGTCGAGCCGCTCGTCGGAGCGGATCAGCGAGCGGTAGAACGCGGTCTTCACGACCTTCGGCCCGCGGACCTCCATCTCGACCGTCACCGCCACGCGGTCGGCGAACGGGACGAGCGAGCACTTCTCGTTGGAGAGCGCCTCGGGGAGCATCGGCTCGACCGCGCCCGGGACGTAGACCGAGGTGGCGCGGCGCGCGGCCTCCTTGTCGACCCGGGACCCGGGCGGCACGTACGCGGTGACGTCGGCGACGTGGACCCACACCCGCCACGCGCCGTCGCCGAGCTGCTCGGCGGAGATCGCGTCGTCGAAGTCCTTGGCCTGCGCCGGGTCGATCGTGAACGTCACGAGGTCGCGCAGGTCGCGGCGGGGCACGTCGGCGCTCGGCTCGGCCTCGCGCGCGCGCCGCTCGACGTCGGGGTCGAAGCGCCGCCGCAGCCCGCGTTCGAGCATGAGCGCCTCGATCACGTCGCGCGCGACGTCGGCGCGGCCGATGAGCCGCACGACCTTCGCCTGTCCGCGGCCCGTGCCGGTGGTGCGAAGCAGCGCGAGCGCACCCTCCTTCAGCCGCTTGTCGCGCTCGACGACGACCCGGCGCCCGCGCTCGAAGAACGGCTCGCCGGTCCAGAATCGGCCGCGCCGCTCGAGCTGGGCGACGATCACGCGCCCAGCACGGCGAACGCGCGCTCGAGCGCCTCGTCGCGGCGCTGTGTCTTCGCGTCGTCGGAGACCTCGACGTCGGGCCTGAGGCCCGCGCCGCGCGCCGTCCCCTTGCCGCCGAGGTTGCGCCCGCTCGGCAGGAAGTACTGGCCGACGGTGATGTCGAGCGCGCCCCCGTTGTCGAGCGGAATGACCGACTGGAAGACGCCCTTGCCGAACGTCCGGGTGCCGACGAGCTTCGCCCGGTCGCGGTCCTGGAGCGCGCCGGCGACGATCTCGGACGCCGACGCCGTGTCGCGGTCGACGAGCACGACGACCGGCGTCTTCCGCACGACCGGGTCGCCGGTCGCGCGGTAGACCTGCTCGGCGACGGAGCGCCCGCGCGTGGTGACGATCTCGCCCTCGCCGAGGAACGCGCTCGCGACGAGCCGCGCCTCGGTGACCAGGCCGCCGCCGTTGGCGCGCAGGTCGAAGACGATGCCGGCGACCTTGTCCTTCTCGGCCGCGCGCAGCGCCTTGTAGAGCTCGGCGTGCGCGCCGCTCGAGAACGTGCTGAGCCGGACGTGCGCGTAGCGCTGGCCGTCGACCGTCCGGCGCTTGCTCGCCACCACGGGGATCGAGATCTGCGCGCGCTCGACCCGCTTGCGCAGCTCCTTACGACCGCGGCGGACCGTGAGCGTGACCGCCGTCCCCCTCGGTCCCTTGATCAGCCCGGTGGCGGCGTCCTGCGACTTGCCGGCCAGCCGCTGGCCGTCGGCGGCGACGATGACGTCGCCCTTGCGCAGACCGGCCTTCCGCGCCGGCGACTTCGCGTACACGGTGCCGATCCGCAGGCCGTCCTTCGCCGGGCTGACGGTGACGCCGATCCCGGAGAACCGCGCGTTCGTCTGGTCGCGGAAGCTGCGGTAGTCCTTCGCGTCGAGGTACTTCGAGAAGCGGTCGTCGAGGCCGCGCACCGCGCCGCGGATCGCGTCGTCGGCGAGCTCCGGCCCGGTGACCTCGCGGTAGAAATCGTCCTCCACGCGCGCGAGCGCGTCGTTGACCGTCGCGACCTCGTCGTCGGTGACGAGGTCCTGGAGGCCGTCCGGGAGCACGTTGCTGTGGCCGCCGAGCCACATGCCCGCGAACAGGACGACGACGACGGCGACGAGAGCAGCGGCGAGCCTTGGCACGGCCCGGAAGGGTAGGCCGCGCGACTAAACGCGCAGGAAACGGCGCAGCGACAGCCCCGACCCCGCCGCGGCGACGCCGACGGCGGCCGCGAGCAGCATGAAGCCGAGCAGGCGGAAGTCGATCGTGTCCGGTGCGGCGATGAGCGAGAAGTCCGCCGCCAGCGGGTCGATCAGCGCGACCTTGCCGACGAGCAGGAGCAGCACCGCGAGCACGCCGCCCATCGCGCCGAGGATCACGCCCTCGATCACGAACGGCCAGCGGATGAACCAGTTCGTCGCGCCGACGAGCCGCATCACCTCGACCTCGCGGCGGCGGGCGAAGAGCGAGAGCCGGATCGTGTTCCCGACGAGCAGGATCGACGCGATGATCAAGAGGCCGGTGAGGACCGCGGTCGTGAGCTTCACGACGCGCGTGGCCGAGAGGATCTTGTCCGTGTCGTCGCGCCGGTTCTTGACCTCCGAGATCGCGGGATCGCCGGCGCTCACGAGCGCGTCGCGCAGCGCGTTGATGTTCTGCGGGCGGTCGGGCGTGATCCGGAACGTGTCGGGCAGCGGGTTCGAGCCCAGCAGCTGGTACGCCTCGGGGTTGCGCTTCTTCTCGGCGGCGTACGCCTCCTCCTTGGAGACGTACTGCACGTTGCCGACGTAGGGCGTGTCCTCGTTGAGCGTGCGGCGGACGCGCTCGACGTCCTGGTCGGCGACCTTCGTCGAGAGATACACGTCGACCATCACGCGCGAGCGGACCTCGTTGGCCGCGCCGGTCGTGGCCTGCACGATCGGGATGAACACGCCGAGGACGAGCACCGTGACGAGCACCGACGCCATCGCCGCGAAGCTCGGCACCGCGTTGCGGCTGACCGACCGCATCGCCTCCTTGAGGAAGAAGCCCGGCCTCAACGCCAGAGACCCTCGGTCTCGGACGCCCACTCGTCGTTGAGCGACTGGCCGTGCGTGCCGTCGCCGCGCAGCATCGCGCCGAGCTCGTCGGTCGTCTGCGGCTGCTGGAGCCCGGCGGGGCGGTCGCTGACGATGACGCCCTTGTGCAACTCGATGACGCGCCGCTTCATCCGCTCGACCATGTGCAGGTCGTGCGTGGCGACGACGACGGTCGTCCCCGTGCGGTTGATGCGGTAGAGCAGCTGCATGATCCCGATCGACGTCTCGGGGTCGAGGTTGCCGGTCGGCTCGTCGGCCAGCAGCAGCGGCGGGTGGTTGACGAACGCGCGCGCCACGGAGACGCGCTGCTGCTCGCCGCCCGAGAGCTGGTCGGGGAAGTTGTGCAGCTTCGTGGCCAGGCCGGTGAGGCGCAGGATGTCCGGCACCTTCGCGCGGATGTCCTTGCGCGAGTGGCCGGTCACCTGGAGCGCGTACGCGACGTTGTCGTAGACCGTTCGCGTCGGCAGCAGCTTGTAGTCCTGGAACACGACGCCGACGTTGCGCCGGTAGTACGGCACCTTCTTCGGCGGCATCTCGGTCAGCTCGCGCCCGGCGACCTGGATCGACCCGCTCGTCGGTTCGATCTCCTTGAGCAGCAGGCGCATGATCGTCGACTTGCCGGAGCCGCTGTGGCCCACGACGAAGACGAACTCGCCGCGCGGGATCGAGAGGGTCGCGCCGTTCAGGCCGACGTCCCCGCCCTCATACGTCTTGACGACGTTGCGGAGCTGGATGACGGCGGGCGCGCGCGACGCGGGCGCGGGCTGCGCGGCGCCGGGCGTGGCGGTCTGGGACGTGCGGGTTCGGGGCGTGGTGGTCGCCATGCGGGCCGGGAGGCTAGACGGCACATCCCGAGAATCCCCTGCGTGCAAGCGAATTTGCACCGCCGCCGCTCCGCGGGCGGAGCGGGGCGTCATAACCTGGGTGCCGTGACCGTGATCGACTCCTCCACCCTCGCCAACGGACTGCCCCTCTACCGCGTCGGCCTCGAGGGCACGCGGGCGGTGACCGTGCTCGTCGCCTTCGACGCCGGCGCGCGCACCGAGCGTCCCGAGGAGAACGGGATGGCCCACTTCCTCGAGCACCTGGTCTTCAAGGGCGGCGAGAAGTACGACGACTACCGCAAGGTCAACGAGACGGCCGAGCGGATGGGCGGCTCGCTCAACGCCTACACGAGCCACGACCTCGTCGCGTTCCACATCACCGTGCGCGCGGAGGCGGCGCTCGAGGCGATCGACCTGCTCACCGACTTCGCCGGCCGGCCGAAGATCGACGCCGCCGAGCTCGACCGCGAGCGCGGCGTCGTCATCCAGGAGATCCAGCGGTACAAGGACCAGCCGGCGTCGGTCGCCGAGGACCTCATCGACCGCGCGGCGTTCGGCGACCACCCGCTCGGGCGCACCGTCCTCGGGCCCGAGGAGCACCTGCGCACGTTCAGCCGCGAGGCGATCGTCGGCTTCCGCGAGCGGCGCTGGGCCGGCGCCCGCGGCGGCGCATTCGTCGTCGGCAACCTCGACAGCGTTCCGGACACTGCGCACGTCGCGCACCTCTTCGGGCGCTTCCCCACGCTGCCCGAGCCGGAGACGTTCCCGCCCGCCCCCGAGCAGATCGAGGCGAACGTGCTCGTCGAGGAGCGCGACACCAACCAGTCGCACCTCCGGATGCTCTACCGGCCGGTCGTCGACGTGCGCGACCCTGCGCAGCGCGCGGCGCTCTCGATCTACTCGACGCTGCTCGGCGGCTCGATGGGCTCGCGGCTCTTCGACGAGATCCGCGAGCAGCGCGGCCTCTGCTACTCGGTGTGGGCCATCGACCACGCGTTCGCCGACCTGCCGGTGCTCGCGCTCGGCGCCGGCCTCGACTCGACGAAGTGCAGCGAGGCGTTCGCGCGCATGCGCGAGATCGTCGGCGAACTGCGCGACGACGGGCCGACCGAGGAGGAGGTCGAGCGGGCGCGCGCGTACGCCGCCGGCCGCCGTGTCCTCGCCTTCGAGAACACGAACGCCGTCGCGCGCTACGCAGCCAACCAGGCGATCGTCTTCGGCGAGGACATCGACCCCGACGGCGCGATCGCCCGGCTCGACGCCGTCACGCACGACCAGGTGCGCGCGGTCGCGGCCGACGTCGCCGACCGCCTCGCGATCGCCGTCGTCGGGCCCCATACCGAGGACGAGTTCGCCGCCTGACGCACCGAGCGTCGAGTTTGTCGTCGTAGGGGGTACTAAGTCGACGCTCGGTGGGCGCGGCGCGAGCTTGAGCCCACCGCGCTCGCGTGCAACGCGACCCCGATCCCCCAGCCGAGCATCGGCCAGACCGGCCAGAAGTAACCCGCGCCGGTGAGCGCCCAGATCGCCACGAGCAGCGCCATCACCATCAGGTAGCTGCGCAGGTGCTCGCGGAAGTCCTGCCGGTCGGTGACCGGCCGGGGCCGGCGCGGCAGGTCGTCGACGAGCGGCGCCAGCTCCGCGCGGGTGCGCGCCGCGAGCGCGGCGGCGATCCGCTCGTCGAGCTCCTCGACCGTGAGCCGCCCCTCGCCGGCGTGGACCCGCAGGTCGGAGATGACGGCGTCGCGCTCGGCGTCGGACGCGCGCTTGTCGTCGGCGGGCGGGCGCGTCGGCTCCGTCGTCGGCGCCGCGGCGTGGTGTGAGTGCCGGTGCGCTTGGCGGTGATGACCGCACATGGTCAGTCCTCCCTGAGGTAATCGCCGTGGAAGTGGAACGGGATCGCGTGGGGCACCTCCGCCCGCGCGACCTCCTCGAGCGTCGTCGCGTCGAGCACGAGCAGGAACGAGGTGTCGCGCGGCGCGTCGAGCACGACCGAGAGCAGCACGCCGGAGTCGGGCTCGCCGTCGCTGACGAACACGGGCTCGCCGGGGTAGCAGCCGTCGTCGAACCACCAGCGCGGCTCGTCGCCACCGGTCACGTCGAGCTTGACGACCGAGTCGAGCCACGCGCCGCCGCGATCGCTCGCGCCCCACGCGTACCGGTAGTCGCGCCCGTTGCGGCGGCCGTAGTCGATCCGCCCCAGCTCGAAGACCGGCTCGGCCAGCGGCTCGATCGTGACGTCGCCGCCGTCGAGCGGCACGCGGTGGCGCCGCAGCGTCGCCGGCGGCAGCTCCGCCCCCGCCCGGATCCGGTCGAGGTAGAGCAGATCGATGACGCGCGGGTCGTCGTAGGTCGAGACGTCGAGCAGCAGCTCGCCATCGCGTTCGAACCCGTTGACGTGGTGGAAGGCGAACGTCGCCGGTCCCTGGACGCGGGCGCGGACGCTGCCGTCGCGGCGGTCGATCACCGTGTAGCGCGTGCCGCGCTCCGGCGCCCAGCGGTAGTTCTCGATGAACGGCCGCCCGCTGAGCGCGAGCTTGATCGGGTTGGCGACCAGCGGCCACTCGGTCAGCACGGCGTAGCGCTCCGTGAGCCCGAAGCTGTGCATGTACGCCGGCCGGTCCGTCGGCACGTCGGCGACGACGCGGAGCGCGCCGCCGGGGGCGACCGCGTAGAGCCGGTAGCGGTTGCGCGGCCCGAGGTGCGCGGCGTAGCTGAGCATCTCGCCGGTCTCGGCGTCGTGGTGGGGGTGCGCGATCGTGATCTGGCCGGGAACCCGCTCGGCCCAGTCGGTGACGCCGGCCGTCTCGAGCGTGTGGGCGTCGAACGCGACCGGCAGCGGCGTCTCGGTCAGCGCGAGCGTCTCGTCCCCCAGCCGGACGACATTGACCGAGCCGTTGTCAGTGAGCTTCGGCGAGAAGAGCGCCTGCGCGCGCGCGAAGATCGAGCGGCACGGGTCGGTGGCGAACTCGGAGTAGCCGATCTCGTTGCGCTGCTCAGCGTGCTCGAAGGCCCTGCTGTGCAGGAACCGGTTGGAGTACGTCACGCGGCCGCCGTCGAACGCGAAGCGGTGCAGCATCGCCAGGCCGTCGAACCAGTGCGCGAGCGAGCGGTCGCCCACCTCGAAGCGCGCCGGGCCCGTCCGCACCAGCGAGCCGGTCAGCCACGCCGGCAGCTCGCCGTGGACCTCGAGACCTTCGCCCGCGACCTCGTCCTCCAGCGAGCGAAAGCCCACCGCGTGCTCGACCGTGTCGACTGTCAGCATCTCCACTCCCCTCGTGTCCATCCATACCATACCGTCTAGTCTGGATTGTCAAACGTGAGTGTGCCGCGTCTCACAGCCGTGTCGTACATGGTGCTCGGGCTCGTCGCCAACGCCGGCGAGGCGACGCCGTACCAGCTCAAGCAGTTCGCGGCGCGCAGCGTCGGCAACTTCTGGACGATCCAGCACGCGCAGCTCTACACCGAGTGCGAGCGGCTGGCCAAGGCGGGGCTGCTCGACGAGGAGCGCGAGGAGGGCGGCCGGCGGCGGCGCACCTACGCGCTCACCGGCGCGGGGCGGGAGGCCCTCGACGCCTGGCGCGCGACGCCGGCGACCGAGCTCGGGGAGCTGCGCAGCCCCGGCCTGCTCCAGCTCTTCTTCGGCGCCGAGCCCGGCCCGCTCGCCGCCGCCCAGGTCGAGTCCCACGCGGCGAAGCTCGCCGAGTACGAGGAGCTGCATGCGCAGGCGAAGGACTGGCTGCCCGACGGCCAGCGGCTCGCGCTCGAGGCCGGGATCGCCCACGAGCGCGAATGGCTGAAGTTCTGGGGCGCGCTCGCTTGACCGAGCCCGCCCCGCCCCGGCACAATCTCAGACCGCGTGGGAGCGACCCTCAACGAAGCGGAGCTGCGCCGCTATCTCCAGCGTGTCGGCGACCGCTGGCCCCTCGACCGGGCGATCGTCGGCGGCGCCCGCGTCGCCGACTTCAAGGGCGCGCTGCCGCAGCGCGAGCGGGGTCCCGAGTACGTCGTGATCCTCGTCTCCGAGGCGTTCGACGGGATCCCGTGGCTCGAGCGCGTCTACCAGTCGGGGTCGCTGTGGGACGGCGCGGAGATGGGCGCCCCGGCCGACGTGCACTGCTACACGCGGGCGGAGTTCGAGCGCAAGGTCGAGTCGCTCAAGCTCGTCCGGGTCACGGCGAAGTACGGGCTCGACCTGCTCGCCGCGGCGGCCTAGTAGGCGCCGATCGCGACCATCCGCTCGATGGGGATGCGCGCCCGCTCGGCGATGCCGGCGGGCACCTTCACCTCGTGGCGCATCTCGAGCAGGCTGTCGCGCAGCTTCGGCAGCGTGATCATCTTCATGTAGCGGCACGAGGCGCGCTCGTTGGCGGCGATGAAGTCGACGTCGGGCGCGGCCATCCGCAGCGGGTGGAGCATCCCGACCTCGGTCGCCATGATCACGGTGCTGCCCGGCTCGGCGCGCTCGGCGAAGTCGAGCATCCCGCCCGTCGAGAGCATGTGGACGCCGTCGGCGTCGACGTCGCCCGCGGCGACGTATTCCATGACCGAGGTCGAGCAGCCGCACTCGGGATGGATGAGGAAGTCGGCGCCGGGGTGCGCGGCGCGGGTGGCGGTGATGTCGTCGGGCCGGATGCCGGCGTGCACGTGGCACTCGCCGTCCCACACGTGCATCTTCCGCCCGACCTCCTTCTCGACGTACGCGCCGAGGAACATGTCCGGGCCGAAGAGGATCTCGACATCGCCCCGCCCTCCCCCGTGCGTGTCGAGGATGTGGCGCACGACGTTCACGGCGTTCGACGAGGTGACGCAGTAGTCGGTGAGCGCCTTGACCTCGGCGGTCGTGTTGACGTACATGACCGTGACCGCACCGGGGTGCCTGGCCTGCCACGCGGCGAGCTGGTCGGCGGTGATCGAGTCGGCCAGCGAGCAGCCCGCGTCGAGGTCGGGGATCAGCACCGTCTTGTCCGGGCTGAGGATCGACGCGGTCTCGGCCATGAAGTGCACGCCGCAGAAGACGATCACTGCGGCGTCGGCGTTCGCCGCCTCGCGGGACAGGCCGAGGGAGTCGCCGACGTAGTGGGCGACGTCCTGGACCTCGGGCACCTGGTAGTTGTGCGCCAGGATCACCGCGTCGCGCTCAGCGGCCAGGGCGCGAACCTCGTCCTGGAGCCGGCGGATGTCGTCGGGGCCGAGCTGACCGGCGACCGGAAGCGGGGCGGCGAGGGACATGGAGCGGAGACTAGCAAGGTTTTCGACTCTCGGGCATAAACTATGCTGCGCCCTGTGAGCAGTGCCGCTGATCGCTCCCCCGCCCCGCGCCTCGCCGCCCCCGTGGTGAACGCCGTCGTCCTGCGTGTCACCGAGCGTCTCGAGACGCTCCTGTGGCGCCGCTCGCGTCCGCCTACGGAGGCCTGCTGGTCGGTGCCGGGCGGGTTCGTCCGCCAGGGCGAGTCGCTCGAGGGCGCGATGCGCCGCCACCTCGCCGGGAAGGTCGGCGTCACCGACGTCGGCCACCTCGAGCAGCTCGACTCGCGCAGCGCGGACACGCACCCGGAGCTGTGGCTGCTCGACGTCTCGTACCTCGCGCTCATCCCGCGCGGCGCCGAGCCGCAGCTCCCGCGCGACACGGAGTGGCATCCGGTCGACGGCCTCCCCACCGTCGCCTTCGGCCACGGCTACGCGATCGAGCGCGCGCACGAGCGGCTGCGCGGCAAGCTCTCGTACTCGAACGCGGCGTTCGCGCTCGCGCCGCCGCGCTTTGCGCTGCGCGAGCTGGCCGCGGTCTACGAGGCGGTGCTCGGCTACGCGGTCGACCCGACGAACCTCGGCCGCGTCCTCGGCCGGGACGGCCTGATCGCGCCGACGGGCGCACAGCGCCGCGCCGGCTCCTCGGGAGGCCGCCCGGCGGCCGAGTTCGCGTTCACCCGCCGCGAGCTCGTCGTGTCGCGGCCGCTGGCGGCGTTCAAGCCGCGTGACTGACCGCACCGAGCGTCGAGTTTGTCTCCGTATCGACGACGAAGTCGACGCTCGGTGTCAACGAGGGAGCGGATCGAGGAGGAGCGAGAGGTCGAGCGCGGGCGCGGAGTGCGTGAGCGCACCGAGCGAGACGAAGTCGACGCCGGTCTCCGCGACCTCGCGCAGGTTCGCGAGCGTGATGCCGCCGCTCGCCTCGAGCTGGGCGCGGCCGGCGACGGCCTCCACCGTCGTGCGCAGCTCGGCCGGCGTCATGTTGTCGAGCAGGAGGCACGTCGCGCCGGCCTCGAGCGCCTCGGCGACCTCCGCCGCGTCGCGGCACTCGACCTCGAGCGGCAGGTCGGGGCGGGCGGCGCGCGCGGCGCGGACGGCGGCGCCGACGCCCCCCGCCATCGCCGCGTGGTTCTCCTTGATGAGGATCGCATCGAACAGGCCGACGCGGTGGTTCGTGCCGCCGCCGGCGGCCACGGCCGCCTTCTCGAGCGTCCGCATCCCCGGGGTCGTCTTGCGCGTGTCGAGCACGCGGGCGCCGGTTCCCTCGACCTCGCGGACGGCGAGCGCGGTCGCGGTCGCGACGCCCGAGAGGCGCTGGAGGAGGTTGAGCGCGGTCCGTTCGGCGGTGAGCAGCGCCCGCGCGGAGCCCTCGACGGCGAGGACCTCGCCGCCGTCGCGCCACACGCCCTCCTCGACCCGCCGCTCGAACCGCGCGCCGCCGTCGAGCTCGCGGAACACGGCCTCGGCCACGTCGAGCCCGAACACCGCGCCGGGCGCCTTCTGCACGATCGCCGCGCGGGCGCGCGCGGCCTCGGGCACGGTGGCCAGCGTGGTCGCGTCGCCGTCGCCGACGTCCTCGGCGAGAGCCCGGCGGACGAGGTCACGGTCGAGCATGGCCGCGCAGGATATGCGCGCCTCTACCGCGGCTGAGGCGCCAGCCGGCGCGAAGAGGGCTCACGTCTCACGGGCGCGGCGCCGATGAAGACCGTGGTGCGCCGCCTCGTCCTCCTGACCGCCGTCCTCGCCCTCGCCTCCGCGCTGCTCGCGACTCCGGCGTCCGGGCAGATCTCGACGCGCGTGATGAACGGCAGCGACGCCGCAGCCGGTCAGTACCCGTGGACGGTGGCGCTCGTCCTCCCGGGCTACACGCCGTCCGCGAGCCAGTTCTGCGGCGGGTCCCTCGTCGCGCCGGACATCGTGCTGACCGCGGCGCACTGCACGATGGGAAGCCGCGCCGACGAGATCGACGTCTTCGCAGGCGACCACGATCTCGGGGACGAGGATCCCGGCGAGCGCTACGACGTCCTGAGCATCCACCTGCCGGCGAACGCCGAGGTCGACCCCGACTCGGGCGCCGTCCCCCGCCGGGACATCGCGATCCTCCGGCTCGACGCACCGGTGACTGGGGCCGAGCCGATCGCACCGATCGACCCCGTGGACGCTCCGCGGTGGTCAGACGCGGGTGACGATCTCGAGGTCATGGGCTGGGGCCGCTGGGAGCAGCTGCTGCCCGCGTACCCGGACATCCTTCAGCACGCGACCCTCGATCGCGTCAGCGACGCCGACTGCGCAGCCGTCCCGGGCCTCGACTTCGCCGCCACGGACATGGTGTGCGCCCTGCGGGTCCAGGGCCAGAAGGTGATCGACTCCTGCGGCGGCGACTCAGGCGGCCCTTTGACCACGATCGGTACCGACCCGTCCGACCCGACCACCGGCTGGAAGCTCGTCGGCACGGTGTCCTATGGCAGTCCGGACTGCGACGACCCGAGGGTGCCCGGCGTGTACGCTCGGCTCGGCGCCGCCGACCTGCGCGCCTTCGTCGAGGAATTCCGTGCGGGCGACCCGACGCCCGGCGACGATCCGGACGCACAGCTCGAGCGGAGCGGCGGCTCGCCGGTGCTGAGCGGTACCTTGCGCGCGGGCGAGCAGCTCGCGTGCGACGGCGCTACGACGACGTGGTCACAGCCGGACGTGACGGAGACCCCGCGCGTCCGCCGCTACGACGTCAAGGAGAACGAGCTCGCCACCGTCGCCGTCGACGGGCCGTACACGCTCCGAGCGGCGGACGTCGGCCATCGATTCCTCTGCGAGGTCCACGCCTCGAAGGCCGGCGTCGGCGGCTATGGCGTCGCGCGGTCAGGCCTCGCCGCCGAGGTCGGCCCCGCGCCGTCCAGCGGCACCGTGACGCCGCCCGTCGTCACGACGCCGCCGACGACCGAGATCACGCCGGTGCTCCCGCCCCCGTCGGACCCGCAGCCGTTCGTCCCGGAGCCCCGCGACGTCCTCGCTCCGACGACGTCTCGCATCACGAAGCGCTGCATCGGCAGACTCTGCACGTTCACGATCCGCGCGTCCGACGCCGGCTCGCCGCTGAGCGGCGTCCGCCGGCTCCACGTGACGCTGGTGTCTCGTTACCGATGCGGGCGACGGGACCGGAGGCGGACCTGCGTCAGCGAACGGCGGCTGTCCGCGACCCGAGTGCTGCCGGGCTTCTTCCGGGCTCGCGCACAGGTGATGCGCCGGCCGGCGGCGTACCGAGTCGAGGTCTTCGCGATCGACGGCGCGGGCAACGAAGAGGCCCGGAGCCGCACGTTGAGCTTCCGCCTCAGCCCTCGCGCAGCACGTTGATCGTGCGCAGCGTCGGGTCGCTCGCGCGGTGCCGGCGCGAGCCGGCGTCGAGCGTCGCACGCAGGTAGGCGAGCGTCTCCTCGGCGATCCGCTCGCCGGGGAGCAGCGCGGGGATGCCCGGCGGGTAGCCGGCGATCGACTCCGACGAGATCCGGCCGACCGCCTCCTCGACGGAGACCACCTCGGACTCGCCGAGGAACGCCTCGCGCGGCGGCACGGCCATCTGCTGCTCGAGCGAGGCGGGCGGCGCGATCACCGCGGGGACCGTCCCCGGCCGGCTGATCCGCTTGACGACCTCCTCGACGTCGCCGCCGACGCGCTCGAGCGCGATCGTCTGCTCGGCGACGCCGACGAGCAGGATCACCGTCGCCTGCGTGGCCAGCTCCGTCTGGACGTCGTAGGAGTGCTCGAGCGCCTCGGCGACCTCGTAGCCGGTGCAGCCGGTGCCGCGCACGTCGAGCACGATCCGCAGCGGATCCCACGACGCGACGCCGGGGCGCCCGACGAACTCCTCCCCGAGCACCGCGACGCCGGGGATCGACGCGAGCTTCGCGCGCGCCTGGGCGACCGCGCGCAGCGTCTCGTGCAGCAGCGCCTCGCCGTGGATCGCCAGCTGCCGGCGGGCGGCGTCGAGCGACATGAAGAGCAGCGAGCTCGACGACGTGCTGCGGGTGAGCCTGATTGCGCGCGCGACGGCGTCCGGGTCGATCCTGCCCGTGCCGGCGACGTGCAGCATCGCGCTCTGCGTCAGCGAGCCGACGATCTTGTGCGTGGAGGTGAGCACGGCGTCGGCGCCCTCGGCGAGCGCGCCGGCCGGCAGGTCGGGATGGACACCGAAGTGCGGGCCCCACGACTGGTCGACGGCGAGCGGGAGGCCGGCGGCGTGCGCGGCCTCGGCGCCGCCGCGCACGTCGGCGCCCATGCCGTAGTACGTGGGCGAGACGATGAAGGCCGCGCGCGCGTCGGGCGTCGCGTGCAGCGCCTCGGCGAGCCGGCGCGGGTCGACGCCGTGGGCCATGCCGAGGTCGGCGTCGTACTCGGGCGCGACGAAGCTCGGGATCCCGCCGCTGAGGACGAGGCCGTCGACGACCGACGCGTGGGAGTTGCGCTGCGCTACTACGCGCGCCCCGAGCGGCGCGAGCATCAGGCACAGCGCGTGGTTGCCCTGCGTCGCCCCGTTCGTGAGGAACCACGTGCGCTCGGCGCCGTACGCCTCGGCCGCCAGCCGCTCGGCGCGCTGGAACGGCGTCGGCTCCGGGCCGATGTCGATGCCCTCCATGTCCTGCGGCACGTCGACGGCCAGCGCGCGGTCGCCGAGCGCGAAGCGCAGGCCGGGGTCGGCGCCGGGCCCGCCCTTGTGGCCGGGGACGTGGAAGCGCCCCGCGCCGCGGAACCCGTACGCCACGACCGCGTCGAGGTACGGCGCGGTCGGCTGCTCGCGCGGCTTCGTCACTAGCCCGACGCCCGGCGGTGCAGCTCCGCGCGGACGAAGCCGTCGAGCTCGCCGTCGAGCACCTTGTTCGCGTCGCCCATCTCGAAGTCCGTGCGGTGGTCCTTGACCATCGTGTACGGGTGCAGGACGTAGGAGCGGATCTGCGACCCGAAGTTGACGTCCTGCGCCTCGCCCTTCGCGCGCGAGCTCCTCCTGGCGCCTGCGCTCCTCGAGCTCGGTGAGCTTCGCGCGGAGCATGGCCATCGCGGTCGCGCGGTTCGAGGACTGCGAGCGCTCGTTCTGGCACTGGACGACGATGCCGCTCGGCCGGTGGGTGATGCGCACCGCGGAGTCGGTCTTGTTGACGTGCTGGCCGGCAAGCGCCGCTCGCGCGGTACGTGTCGATCTGGAGGTCGTCCTCGTCGATCTCGACCGCGCCGGCGTCCTCGACGACCGGCGCGACCTCGAGCCCGGCGAACGACGTCTGGCGGCGGTGCTGAGCGTCGAACGGGCTCAGGCGGACGAGGCGGTGCACGCCCTTCTCGGCCGAGTAGAGGCCGTAGGCGTTGGGGCCGGACGCGCGGAACGTCGCCGACTTGATCCCGGCCTCCTCCCCGGGCTCACCTCGAGCAGCTCGTGCTTGAAGCCGCGCTTCTCGGCCCACCGCATCTGCATGCGCAGGACCATCTCGGCCCAGTCCTGCGCGTCGGTGCCGGCAGCCGGCGTTGATGGTCACGAGGGCGTCGCCGGTGTCGTACTTGCCGGCGAAGAGGCGGTCCTCCTCGAGCTCGGCGAGGTGCTGCTCGATGACGCGGAGCTGGTCGTCGACCTCGCCCACCAGGTCGGGGTCGTCGGCGCTCAGCTCGGCCAGCTCGACGTCGCCCTCGAGCGAGCGGTACAGCTCGAGCTTGCGCTTCGCCCGCGAGTACTCGCCGTTGACCCGCGTCGCCCGCTCCTGGTCGCCCCAGAAGTCCGGGTCCTGCATCTCCGTCTCGAGCTCGGCGACCTGCCGCTCGAGCGCGGGCGGGTCGAGGTGCTCCTCGAGGCGCACGAGCTGCTCGCGGACGGCGCTGAGCCGCTGCGGCAGGGACTCGGGTGCGGCGGGTCCGGCCATGGCGTTCAGCCTACAATCGACGCCGCCGTGAACCCCGCTGCTGCGGGTCATCCAGCGGCGCGGTCGAGATGGCCGAGCCGCTCGAGGGTGCGGTGGAGCAACTCGGGCGCATGCTCGACCGGCCGCCGGGCCGCGCCGGCCGGGCTGAGCCGCGCGGCTTCGCACCGATTCGCACAGCCGATCCTGCGCAACCCTCACCATGCCTCGCCGCCAGCCGGATATCTCGTGATTTCCAGCCAACTTCCTCCCGAGCGCGACGTTCGACCGATTTGCAGGGCAAGGGTACGAACGCCTCACCTTCAGGAGGAAGCCATGGACCAGGACAGGACGCTCACGCGTGCGCTGAGCGCTGCGCTCACGGCCGCCGTCGCCGCCGGCACGCTCGCCGGACCGGCCGCCGCGGGCGGGCGCCGGAGCACGCCCCCGCTCACGGGGCCCGGGGCGACCCCGCCGCCGCACGCCGCCCAGCCGCAGGCGCCGGCGCGGCCGGCGCGACCGGCGCCGCCCGCGAACGCCCCGGCGCACGGCGTCCGCGGCACGAAGCCGCGCCGCGCTGCGGCACCGGCGCCGCCCGCTCACGCTCCGGCGCACGGGCGCCGTGGGACGCGGCCCGCGCACGGGCCGGCGAAGGCGGCCACCCCGAGCGCCGGGACCGCGCGCGGCAAGGGCCCGAAGCGCGCCGCGCCGAGCGGCAACGGCAAGAGCGGCAACGGCGGCGGCCGCCCCAAGGTGACGCTCTGCCACGCGACCGGCTCGGCGACGAACCCGTACGTCACGATCACGATCGCCGCGCCCGCCGTGCGGGCGCACGACCGCCACCAGAACGACGAGGACATCATCCCGGCGCCCGCCGGCTGCCCGACCGCGGAGGGGACCGCGGCGCGCACCGCTCTGGACGCCGCTCGCTCGGCGCTCGGCGTCCCGCCCCCGCCGCCTCGAACGGCGCGTCGCCGGGTGCGTCGGTCGCCGAGGACGCGGCCAGTGAGCGGCGCGAGGTCGCGGGCCACCGGGCCGAGGAGCGCAACGGCGAGCCCGGTGAGCTCGCCGTCCTCGGCGAGATCCAGAGCGAGGACGGCGAGGAGGCCGGCGCTGCCGCGCAGGCCGTCCCCGCAACGCCGGCGACCACCGCGTCCGGCGACGCGGGCGAGCTGCCGTTCACCGGCCTCGAGCTGGTGCTCGTCGTGCTCGCCGGCCTCGCCGCGCTGCTGGGCGGCGTCGCGCTGCGCCGCGCGTTGGCCGAGCGGCGCTAGGACGCGATCAGGAGGTGCCGCGGCGCCCTGCTAGGCGCCGTGGCGCTTCTTGAACTTCTTGCCCGACCCGCACCAGCACGGGTCGTTGCGGCCGATCTGCTCCTCGTCGCCGAGGCGGCGCTGCTCGACGACGGGGACCATCGGCTCGCCCTCGCCGTTCTCGGCGTAGCCCTCGGGGCCATGCCCGCCGCACCGGCCGCCGTGGCGAGCGCGCTGGGCTGCGGCGTGCCGACGCCGCCCGAGTACGTCACGCGGCTGCGCGCCGTCGACGAGCCGGTCGCGGAGCGCGACGGCGGCGGGACGGCGGCGCCGCCCTCCCCTTCGACCTCGACCTCGACGTTGAAGATCATCTGGGCGAACCGCGTCCAGATGCCGCTCATCAGCTCGCTGAAGAGCTCGTAGGCCTCGTTCTTGTAGGCGACGAGCGGGTCGATCTGGGCGAACCCGCGGAGGTGGATGCCCTCGCGCAGGTAGTCCATGTCGTAGAGGTGCTCGCGCCACTGCGTGTCGATGATCTGGAGGAGCAGATAGCGCTCGAGGGCGCGCATGAGCTCCTCGCCGAGCTCCTTCTCGCGGTCGTCGTAGAGCGAGACGGCGTCCTCGTGGAGCACGCGCACGAGCTCCTCGCGGTCGATCGACTCGGCCTTCATCGACGCGATGTCGATCTGCGACGGCCACAGGTCGTCGATCGCCGAGGCGAGGCCCGCGAGGTCCCACTCCTCGATGAAGTCGCCGGGCGTGTACTCGTCGACGAGGCGGCGCACGACGCTCTCGAGCTCGTCGCGGGCGATCTCGCCCATCTCCTGGCCCTCGAGGATCTGGTCGCGGTAGGCGTAGACGATCCGCCGCTGCTCGTTCATCACGTCGTCGTACTCGAGGACGCGCTTGCGGATGAGGAAGTTCTGCTCCTCGACCTTCTTCTGCGCCTTCTCGATCTGCTTGGTCAGCATCCCGGCTTCGATGGGCTCCTCGTTGCCCTCGTCGTCGGTGGTGCCGAGGCGGTCGAGGATCTTGTAGATCCGGTCGCCGCATGAACAGCCGGACGAGGTCGTCCTCGGCGCTGAGGAAGAAGCGCGACTCGCCGGGGTCGCCCTGGCGGCCGGCGCGGCCGCGGAGCTGGTTGTCGATGCGGCGCGACTCGTGGCGCTCGGTGCCGCAGATGAAGAGGCCGCCGGCCTCGATGACGCGCTCGCGGCCCTCCTCGATGCGCGCCTCGATGGTCGGGAGCACCTCGGCGAAGCGCTCGTCGTAGTCGGGCTCGCCGGGCTTGAGGCCGAGCTTGGCCAGCTCGAGCTGCGTCTGGTGCTCGGCGTTGCCGCCGAGCTTGATGTCGACGCCGCGGCCGGCCATGTTCGTGGCGATCGTGACCGCGCCGCTGCGGCCCGCCTCGGCGATGATGGCGCCCTCGCGCTCGGCGTACTCCGGCTTGGCGTTGAGCACCTCGTGCCTGATGCCGCGGCGCGTGAGCTCGCCCGACAGGTACTCGGAAACCTCGACGGAGATCGTGCCGACGAGGATCGGCTGGCCGGCCTCGTGGCGCATGGCGATCTCCTGCGCCACCGCGTTCCACTTGCCGTCCTTGGTCTTGTAGATCTGGTCGTTCTGGTCGGCGCGGACCATCGGCTTGTTCGTCGGTACCTGGACGACCGGCAGCTTGTAGATCTTCATGAACTCGGTCGCCTCGGTGAGGGCGGTGCCGGTCATTCCCGCGAGCTTCTCGTACATGCGGAAGTAGTTCTGGAGGGTGACCTGGGCGAGCGTCTGGTTCTCGTCCTGGACGCTCACGCCCTCCTTGGCCTCGACGGCCTGGTGCAGGCCCTCCGACCAGCGCCGCCCCTCGAGGATGCGGCCGGTGAACTCGTCGATGATCTTGACCTCGTCGTCGATCACCGCGTAGTCCTTGTCGCGCTTGTAGAGCGACTCGGCCTTCAGCGCCTGCTGGAGGTGGTTGACGAGCGGCCCGTTCTCGGCGCTGTAGAGGTGCGGGACGTTGAGGAAGCGCTCGGCCTTCGCGACGCCGCGCTCGGTGATCGAGACCGTCTTGTGCTTCTCGTCGAACTCGAAGTCGTAGTCGGCGACGAAGTCCTTCTTCGCGCGGGGGTCGAGGCCCTCGGGCTTCTTGCCCGCCTGCATCGTCTTGGCCAGGCGCGCGAACTTCTGGTAGAGGTCGGCGGCCGCCTCGGGCGCGCCCGAGATGATGAGCGGCGTGCGCGCCTCGTCGATGAGGATGTTGTCGACCTCGTCGACCACGGCGTACGGATGGCCGCGCTGGACCTTCTCCTCGAGCGTCGTCGCCATGTTGTCGCGCAGGTAGTCGAAGCCGAACTCGGAGTTGGTGCCGTAGGTGACGTCGGCGCCGTAGGACTCGGCCTTCTCCTCGTACGGCTGCATGTTCTGCAGGATCCCGACCTTCACGCCGAGGAGGTCGTAGATCGGGCTCATCCACTCGGCGTCGCGGCGGGCGAGGTAGTCGTTGACGGTGACGACGTGGACGCCCTTGCCGGCGAGGGAATTGAGGACGACCGCCAAGGTGGCCGTCAGGGTCTTGCCCTCGCCGGTCTTCATCTCGGCGATGGACCCGTCGTGGAGGACCATCGCGCCGATGAGCTGGACGTCGAAGTGGCGCATGCCCATCGAGCGCTTGCCGGCCTCGCGGACGATCGCGAAGCACTCGAACATCAGCTCGTCGAGCGGCTCACCGTTGCGCGCGCGCTCGCGCAGCCCGTCCATCCGGTCGCGCAGCCCCTGGTCGTCCTCCAGCTCGAGCTCGGGCTCGTACGCGTTGATGCGCGCGATGCGCTTCTCGTACGTCTTGAACTTCTTGGCCTCGCCGACGTGGAGGGCGCGCTGGAGGATCGAGGGCATGCGTCCAGATTAGCGGCGCGGGGCCGCCGCTCGCCCCGCTCCGCCCTCCGGTGCGCGCCGTGCCGAGGCGCGCCCGCGCCGCCCTACACCGCGGGCTGCGTCGAGGCGCGCCGCGCCGCGCGCCGGCCGCGCCGCTTCTCCCGGTGCTTCTTGACCTGGCGCGCCATCTCCTCGGCCGCGAGGTTGACCGAGTGGTCCATGTCGCGCGTCGCCTCCTTCGCGCGCAGGGTCACGCCCTTGAGGTGGAGCGTCACCTCCGCGACGTAGCACTCCGGGTTGGCGGGATTGCGCTCCTCGGAGAGCTCCACCTCGACCGGGCGAGGTCGGACACCTGCTTCGCCACCTTGCTCAGCCTGCGCTCCGTCCTCTCGCGAAGGTCATCGCTGACGGGGCAGTTGCGGCCCTTGACCTCGATCTGCATTGAGGGACCTCCCTCGGTGGTCTGCGTCGGGCACCTGATGGTGGGTCCGCGGGGGACCGTTGTCAAGCGCTGCGGACGGTCCGGGCGTATGTGATCGCGCCCAGTGTCCGAGTTCCGACGCTCGCGAGCGCGCGGGCGCACGCGTCGAGCGTCGCGCCGGTGGTGTGGACGTCGTCGACCAGCACCGCGGCGGGCGGCGCCCGATCGGTGGCGACGACGCCGGCCGTGCGCAGCCGCGCCGCGCGCGCGGCCCCGACCTGGCGCGGCGCGTCGTCGGTGCGCCGCAGGCAGCGGACGACCGGGCGCCCGGTCCGCGCCGACAGCCGCCGCGCGAGAAGCTCGGCGGGGTCGAAGCCGCGACGGCGGCGCCGCGCGGGCGCGAACGGGACGGGCACGAGCGGCGCCTCCGAGAGCGGCGCCTCCGACAGCGGCCCGTCGCGCGGGAGGACCACGGCCATCTGCGCCGCCATCGCGTCGGCGGCGGCGAGGTGCGCGCGGAACTTCAGCGCGTGCACGAGGGCGCGCGTGGGGCCGTCGTAGGCGACCGGCGCCCAGGCGGCGCTGAACGCCTGCCGCGCGGCTGGACACGGCGCGCAGGGGCGCGGCAGCGCGCACCGCGGGCACGCGCCCGCGAGCCACGGCAGCGCGGCGCGGCAGGCCGCGCACAGCACGTCGCGCGCGGCCACGCCGCACGCGAGGCAGCGGGGCGGGACGAGGAGGGCGAGGAATGCGTCGAGCACGGTTGAAGCTTCCCCGGGCACGGCGCGCGGAAGGGCGCCGGCGCGCACCGGAAGTGCTGCGAGACTGCGCCGCGTGTCCCCCGACGCCTCGTGGACGTTCTCGCCCGGCGCGCTCGTGCTCCTGCTCGCCGCGACCGCCGTCTTCGTGGTGCGCTGGCGCCGGGCAGAGGCCTCCGTCGGCCGGCTCCTGCTGTTCCTCGCCGGCATCGCCTGCGCCGCGGCCGCGATCGTCTCCCCGCTCGACCGCCTCGCCGAGCAGCTGCTGTCGATGCACATGGTCCAGCACGTCCTGCTGCTCGACGTCGCGCCGATCCTCGTGATCCTCAGCTTCACCAAGGTCCTGCTGCGCCCGGCGACCCGGCGGCTGATGCCGGTCGAGCGCGCGGCGGGCGTGCTCGCGCATCCCGCGTTCGCGGTCCTCTTCTACACCGGCGCGATGTGGGCGTGGCACATCCCCGCGCTCTACGACGCGGCGCTCGAGAACCCCGGCCTCCACGTCTTCGAGCATCTCACGATGAGCGCGGCCGGCGGCCTCTACTGGTGGCACGTCCTCAGCCCGATCCGGCCGCGGATGCGGATGACCGGGCTCGGACCGGTGGCGTACATGCTGAGCACGAAGGTGCTGCTGGGCATCCTCGGCGTGGTCCTGACCTTCGCGCCGGAGTCGTTCTACGCGTTCTACGAGGAGCAGCCGCGGTTCTGGGACCTCTCGGCGCGGGAGGACCAGGCGATCGCCGGCGCGATCATGACCATCGAGCAGTCGATCGTCATGGGGATCGCGCTCGCGTACCTCTTCGTCCGCCTGCTCGGCGAGTCCGACCGCGAGGACGAGCGCGCCGAGCGGTACGCGTCCTAGGCCGCGCGTTCAGGCGCTGAACGCACAACCGGGTGACTCGACCCATGGTGGAAAGACCCCCACCGGGGGAAACCCCTCTCCGTGGCGCCGATCCCTCCAGGCCTCGTCGCGTTCCAGCGCCGGCTCGCCACGGCGCGCCATCACCCCGATGACGCGATCGCCGACCTGCTGACCACCGGCTACGGGTACGTGCTCGACCTCGAGGCCGAGCAGCTCGAGACCGGTCGCCGCATCGACGACCTGCTCCAGGCCGGCGACGACGACGGGGCGCTCGAGGCGGCGCGCCACCAGCGCGGCGTCCGCGCGATGGCGATCGCGCTCCGCGAGGAGCTCGACGCGCTCGGCGCTACGCGCCGGCCTCATCGAGCAGGCGGACCGCCGCCGACCGGTCGGAGACCCGGAGCTTCTTGACCGCAGCGCCGGGGCGTCGCCGCCCACGGCACCACGACCTCGATCGTCGTCCCGCGCCCGGGGCTCGACGCGACCGCGAGCCGCCCGCCGAGCCCCTCGGCGCGGTCGCGCATCCCGACCAGGCCGAACGCGTCGTCGCGGACGTCGCCGGCCACGTCGAAGCCGCTGCCGTCGTCGGCGATCGCGAGCCGGATCGGCCCGTCGCAGGCGAGGCGCAGCGTCACCGTGCGCGCGCCGCCGTGGCGCACCGCGTTGGCCGCCGCCTCGCGCACGATGCGCGACAGCGCGTGGCGCACGTCGGGCGCGACCTCGACCGAGCGGTCGCCCTCGGCGACGACGGTCGCCCCCGCGCGCAGCACGACCGACTCGGCGCTCCCGCGCAGCGCGTCGAGCAGCGGCTCGTCGAGCGGGCGGTTGAGCGCGGCGATCGCCGCGCGCGACTCGGCGATCGCGCGGTCGGCGGCCGAGCGGAGCATCTCGACCGCGCCGTCGACCCCCGGGCGCCCCTCCAGCCGCGACGTCTCGGCGCGGATGAACGCGAGCTCCTGCGCCAGCCCGTCGTGCAGCTCGCGCGCGACGCGGCGGCGCTCGTCGACCACCGCGAGCATCGCCCCGGCGCGCTGGTCCTCGAGCAGCTCGCGCACGACGACGACGAGGATGACGAGGAAGTGCGCCAGCCTCAGCAGGTCACCGGTGTAGATCCACTCGGAGTACAGCGACGGGAACAGGAGGTAGTTGACGCGGGCGAACGCGGCGAGCAACGAGGACATCGCGAACCCGGCGAGCAGCCGGTCGTCGCCGCGGACGGCCCGGCGAGCGAACCCGACCGTCGCGGCGAGGTAGAGGACGATCAGCAGCGCCTGCCCGGCGAGCACGCCCGCGCTGCCGACGACCCGCGGCCGGCCCGAGCTCTCCGGCGAGAGCGTCGGGTCGATGCCCGTCGCGAGGTCGTCGCCCAGCACCGCGGCGAGGAGCGCGACGACGACGAGGGTCGCGGCGACGCCCGCCGCCGCGAGCGCGGTCGAGCGGCGCGGGCGCGCGAGCCGGCGCTCGGGCAGCAGCGCCGCCGCGGCGAAGAGCGCTGCGCCGATCACGCGCCCCGCCATCCCTCCCCACGTGCTGAACCCGCGCGACCAGTCGGTCAGCGTCGGCGTCAGCGAGAACACGAGGTTCGTCACCGCGATGAGCGCGAGCCCGGCCGCGAGCAGGAGCGCGCCGCGCGAGCCGTTGCGCACGGCGCGGCCGCCGATGATCGTGGCCGCGAGCGCGCCGACGAGGAACGCCGCCGTCTCGATCATGCCGTGGGCCGTCTCGCTGCGGTAGGCGAATCGCAGCGACGGGAGGACGCTCACGAGCAGCGTCACCACCGCCGCGGCGACGGCGACCGCGGCGAGCGGGGAGGCGACGCGGGTCGAGCGCCCGCGCGCCGGCGTCCCGTCGCCGAAGCGCGACGGCTCGCGCTCCGTCAGGCTTCCCGGCGCCGATGGCATCCGACCGACCGCTCCGCGTCCTGCTCATCGAGGACCACACCCTGTTCCGCCGCGGCCTGCGGCGGCTGCTCGAAGAGCACGGCTTCGACGTCGCCGGGGAGGCGAGCAACGGCGAAGCGGGCGTCCGGCTCGCGGCCGAGCTGCGCCCCGACGTGGTGGTGACCGACCTGCACATGCCGATTATGGGCGGCGTCGACGTCACTCGTCACATCGCGACGACCAGCCCGGCCCCGCCCGTCCTCGTGCTGACGATCTCCGACAGCGACGAGGACGTCGTCGAGGCGGTCCTCGCCGGAGCGTCCGGCTACCTGCTCAAGGACGCCGAGCCGGACGTGATCGCGTCGGCGATCCGCGGCGCCGCGGCCGGCGACGTCACGATCGCGCCCGAGGCCACCGGCGCGCTGGTCGACCGCGTGCGCAACCAGGCGCAGCCGCCCGAGGAGTCGCCGCCCGCCGTCGACCTGAGCGAGCGCGAGCGCGAGATCCTCACGCTCGTCGTGCAGGGGCTCGACAACGGGCAGATCGCGCGGCGCCTCTTCCTCAGCCCGAGCACGGTGAAGAACCACGTGTCGAGCGTGCTGACGAAGCTCGGCGTCGAGAGCCGCGTGCAGGCCGCGGTGCTCGCCGTGCGCTCCGGCCTGATCTAGCGGATCGTCTCGCCGCGGGCGAGCATGCCGACGTACTTCGCGATCCGCCGCGCGCGCGTCTCGGGCTTCTTCGCGTCGTGGACGTAGTAGAGGATCGAGTACCGCGCCGAGGCCGAGAGCGCCGCGAAGCGCTCCGCCGCGACAGGCTCCGCGTCGAGCGCGCTCCGCAGGTCGTCGGGGACCGTCATCCGCGACGGCGGCGCGTACGCGGCGTCCCACCGCCCGTCCGCCTTCGCCCGCTCGACCTCGGCCAGCCCGGCCGGCTGCATCCGCCCGGACGCGATGAGCGCCGCGACCTTGTCGCGGTTGATCTGCGACCACTTGCTGCGCGCCCGCCGCGGGGTGAGGCGCTGGAGGTAGAAGCCCTCCTCCTCGGAGCGCTTGACCTGGCCGTCGATCCAGCCGAAGCACAGCGAGATCTCGACGGCCTCGGCGTACGTCACCGACGGGACGCCGCTCCCCTTCTTGGCGAGCTCGAGCCAGATCCCGTCGGACGCCGCATGCTCGGCGGCGAGCCACTCCTCGAACGCCGCCGCCGAGGCGAACCTCATCCCGAGAGGATCTCGCCGTCGCCGATCCGCCGCGGCCCCTCGACGGTGACCGCGCCGCGCACGACCACGTCGCGCCCGAACGTCACGTCGCCGACGACGTTCAGCCGCTCGGCCTCGGCCAGCGAAGGCGGCCCCGCCGGGAAGCGCGCGTCGAAGTCGCCGATGAGCTTGTAGTGCGCGCCGTCGAGCTCGACGAGCGGCGGGACCCCGCGGCGCTCCGGCACGACGACGAGGTGCGCCTCGGGCGTCAGCTCGTAGGCGTCCGAGCGCACGACGAGCAGGTCGTTCGTCGCCTTCACCGGTGCGAAGCGCGACTTCGGAACGCGCAGCGCCTGCGCCGCCTCGAACACGTCGATCGCCGCGGCCATCGCGCTCTCGAGCTGGACCACGGCGGGCGACGAGGCGTCGCCGGGGTCGACCGTCTTGCGGTTGACGATCATCGGCAACGGGAGGACGCCGCCGTGCACGCTCAGCGTGTGCTTCAGCGCGCGCAGGTCGACCCACATCGTGTTGGTGTTGAAGAACCGGTGGCGCTCGATGTCCTGGAACGCCGGGACGTCCTCCTCCGCGGTCTGCGCGACCTCGCGCAGCACGAGCCCGCCGCCGCGGCGCCGGGCGAGGTGGCCGCCCTTGCGGTCCTGCTCGGTGCGCACCGCGACCTCCATGAGGAACGGCACCTCCTCGCGGGCGAGCCACGTGAGGATCCGCGGGTCGAGCGTCGCGCCGAGGTTGTCGGCGTTCGAGACGAACGCGTACCGGTAGCCGCCCTCGAGCAGCGCGTCGAGCATCCCGGACGCGACGAGCGCCGGGTACAGGTCGCCGTGGCCGGGCGGCGCCCACTCCTGCTCCGGGTTGGCCGGCCACTCGACCGGATCGAGGCTCCCGTCGGCGCGGATCTTCGGGACGCGGTTCTGGACGAAGTCGAGCGGGACGTCGGCCTCGACGCCCTCGTGGCGGCGCAGCGCGGCGAGCGAATCGTCGCGCGTCGCGAAGCTGTTCATGAGCACGAGCGGCACCCGCGCGCCGCTCGACGCCCGCAGCGCCAGCACCTGCCGGACGATGACGTCGAGGAACGAGAGCCCGTCCTTGACCTCGAGCAGCGACTTGGCCCGCGTCATCCCCATGCCGGTGCCGAGGCCGCCGTTGAGCTTGAGGACGACGGCCTGGTCGAGCGCCTCGCGCACCTCGTCGTCGGACGGGCGGGGCAGCTCCTCGAAGGCGGGGATCTCGTCGACCGGCTCGATCTCGTCCTCGCGCAGCACGCCGGCCTCGCCCTCGCGCAGCCGCTCGTAGTAGTGGCGGAACGTCTCGACGGCGACGGGCTGGGCGCCGTCGGCTCGCATCTTCTCCAGGGCGGCGTCGAGGCCGTTCACGGCGCCGGACTCTAGTCGGGGGTGACGCCTAGAGCCGGCTGCGCGCGAGGTCGGCCTCGGCGCGCGCCTGGGTCAGCGTCGCCTGCGCCCGCTCGAGGCGGGGCCGCGTGTTCGCCTTCGCGAGCTCGCGGTCGGCGCGGCCGTACAGCTCGACTGCGCGGGCGAGCGCGTCGCGGCCGGCGGACGGGGCTCCGGGCATCTCGGCGTCGATGTCCAGCTCGCGCACGAGCTCGCCGATCGCGATCAGCTCGTCGCGCGCGGCGGCGCAGTCGATCGCCAGGTCCTCCTCGCCCTCGCGCCGGGCGCGGCGGGCGCGGACGCCGTAGATCGCGAGCGGCGTGAGGACGAGCAGCGCGATCGTCCCGCCGACGCCGAACACCGCGAGCTGGAACGCGTTGCTGACGTCGTCGACGGCGTCGCCGACGCCGAAGGCGCCGGGCACACCCGGGAGGCTCGGCGCCGGCGCCGCGGCCGCCGCGCCGCGATCGTCGCCGGGCCCCCGGGCGGCGCGCGCGATGCGGGCGACGCCCTCCGTCAGCGCGGGCGCCAGCGGCCCGCCGATCGTGCCCGGCCCGGGCTGCGCGGCGGCCCGGCT
>JAUJPF010000055.1 GCA_030447275.1 Solirubrobacteraceae bacterium
CGACGGGATCCCAGGCCCAGTAGCCGCCCCAGCCGAGCTCGGTGTAGGACCAGCGGGCGCCCAGCACGATCCCGATCCCCAGGAAGAGCCACGCCGCGAGCGTGAAGGGGCGCGTGGAGCGGATCCACTCCGCGCCGAGCTTCCGCGTGATCAGCGCGCCGACCGCGAAGGCGAACGGGATCGTGAACAGCGTGTAGCCCGAGTAGAGCATCGGGGGGTGGATCATCATGCTCGGGTGGCGCAGCAGCGGGTTCAGGCCGGCGCCGTCGGCCGGCGCCGCGGCGAGCACCGTGAACGGGGACTCGAGGAAGGCCAGCAGGGCCGCGAAGAACGCGCCGAACCCGAGCAGGACGGCCGTCGCGTAGGGGACGACGTCGCGCAGGCGCCTTCTCGTGAGGAAGAGCGCCAGGCTCGACCACAGCGACAGCAGCCACACCCACAGGAGCAGCGAGCCCTCCTGCGACGACCAGACCGCGGTGAACTTGTAGAAGAGCGGCGTCGTCGACGACGAGTGGTCGGCGACGATCTGCCAGCCGAAGTCGTCGGTGAGGAACGCGATCTCGAGCAGGACGAACGCGCCGGTGGTCAGCGCGGCGAGGGCGTAGACGGCGCGGCGGCCCGAGTCGACGAGGTCGCGGCGGCCGGTGCGCGCCCCGGCGAGCGCGGCGACGATGCCGTAGAGCGCGACGCCGAGCGCCAGGAGGATGAAGGCCCGGCCGAGAGTCGGCATCAGGGCACGGCTACGTGTCCGACGACTTCGTGAACTTCGACGGGCACTTCGTGATCAGCGTGCCCTTCTCGCCCACGAACGTGCCGTCCGCGCCCTTGCGCACCGTGACGATGACCTCGCGGCCCTCGCGGAACGGGTCGGGCACGCTGCCCTCGTAGCGGACGGGCACGGAGGCGGTGCCGCCCGCGCGCTCGACGACGCGGAAGTCGTGCACGCTGCCGCGGCGGTCGTACGAGCCCTTCTGGACGCGTCCGGTGAGCTGGTAGGACTCCCCTGGCTTGGCGCTCGAGGCCAGTTTGCGGGGCGTCGTTGCCTCCGACGAGGCGCTGAAGCTCGTGTACGCCAGGGCCACCGCCAGCACCACGGCGGCGGAGAGGGCGACGATCAGACGGACTGTGCGCTTGCGTGCAGGGTCCATGGGGTCCACGCAGTATGACAACCCATGCGCTCAAGCTCGGGTGGGGACACGCCGATTGCCAGAGCGAAACCTTCGACGGCCGCGGTCGTCTGAAAGGGCAGCATGGACACACGGACACGCCGACAGCTCCAGCACCGCGCCCAGCGCCGGGCCCACCGGGACCCGCGCGCCGCCCGGCCGGCGCCGGCGCAGGACACCGTCGCCAGCGCGGCCGGCAGCCAGGACCGCGCGCTGTACGCCTGCGGGTGCGGCCACGCCTTCTCGGCGGGCGTCTCGACCTCGGTCGACTGCCCCCGTTGTGGCGCCGATCAGGCCTGGTAGCGCCTAGACTCCCAGCCCATGCGCACGGCCGCCCGTGGCGGGACCGCCGCGCTCCTCGTGCTGGTCATGGCCGTGGGCAGCGTCCTGATGTGGATCGGGGTGCCCGTCTTCTGGCTGTGGCTGGCCTCCCGCCTTGCCGACTCCTCCCAGCCGTCCGCAGGGCTCTACCTGCTCGTGCTCGGCGGCATCGTGGCGTCGATGGCGATCGTCGGGAAGGCGCTCGGCACCGTCAACCGCCTCCACATGGAGTTGACGGGCACCCTCCCGCAGAAGCGCGAGCAGACGATCTGGCTGCGCTCGATGCGCGCCGAACGCGAGCTCAACCGCGAGCACGGCGTCCTCGGGCTCGTGATGGTGTGGTCGGTGAGCGTCGCGCTGGTCCTGTTCGGCGTCTGGTTCTTCCTGTTCGCCGAGGGGGGTGGCATCTAGCTTGGCTACCGCAGATGTCTCCGTCATCGCGCTCGGCCGGCCCGATGCCAGCGCCAGCGCCTACATCGCCGAGATCCAGCGCCGCCTGGCCGCCCAGTCGCGCGTCGGCTACCGGATGCACGCGATGGGAACGTCGCTCGAGGGGCCGACCGCCGACATCCTCGCGGTCGTCGCCGAGCTGCACGCGGTCCCGTTCGAGCTGGGGGTGCCGCGGGTGTACACGGTGCTGAAGCTCGACGAGCGGCGGGACAAGGAGCAGACGCTGGACGACAAGGTGCAGAGCGTCGAGCGGCTGCTGTAGGGGCGCCGTCGAAGCTATGATGGCGCCGTCCTCGCGGGATTAGTTCATCGGTAGAACGCGAGCTTCCCAAGCTCGAGAGACGGGTTCGATTCCCGTATCCCGCTCTGGCGGAACCCCGGGCCTCTACCGGGGTTTCGTCGTCTTCGGCCCCGGATCAGCCGCGTGCGTCGGCTTCGTCGAGCAGTGTTCGCACGCGCGCCAGTGCCGCGGTGACGCGTGCGTGGACAGACCGCGGCGACGGGGCGCGCCGCTCGGGCGGAGCCGCGGCGACCATCCCGTCGAGCATGTCGAGCGCGGTCGTGAGCTCGATCGCGATCTCGCGCAGCTCGGCCCGGGGGTCGTGAGGCAACGTCATGCTCCGGGAAGCTAGCGGTCATGCGATCGGTGGCGTCGGACGACACGAGCGACGACGGCGGCGCGCCCGGCAGGATGACCGCGGGTTCCAGGAACGCGCGGGCGGGATCTGCAGCGACGTCGTCGATCAGGTGAAGGCTCTTGAGGGCATGAGCAGGGAGGCCCTGAGGCGCGCCGGGCACGATCCCGCGAAATCCGCTCCCACTACGCTGGAGCCGTGCGGCGGACGTACGTTCCGATGGTCGTCGTGGCGTCCCTGGCGCTCGTTGCCCTGCTCGTCTACGGCGTGATCGGCGCCGGCCCGTCGTCGACGCTCGACGACGCCGTCTCGGCTGGGAAGCTCCCGCCCGTCCCGAGCCGCGAGCTGCCGCGCCTCGACGGCGGCACCGCGGCCCCCGCCGACTTCCGCGGCAAGCCGCTCATCGTGAACTTCTGGGCCTCGTGGTGCGAGCCGTGCAAGGACGAGGCGCCCGTGCTCGAGCGCGCTCAGGCGCGGCTCGCGGCCAAGGGCGGCACGATCCTCGGCGTGACCGTCAACGACCAGAGCGAGCGCTCGCGCCGGTTCGCGGAGCGCTACGGGCTCGCGTTCCCGAGCGTGCGCGACGTCGAGGACGACCTCGGCGGCGACTTCGGCCGCATCGGCGTGCCCGAGACGTTCGTCGTCGACCGCGCCGGGCGCATCGTCGCGCTGCGCCGCGGGCCGGTCGACCGCGCGTTCATGGACGAGGCGCTGAGGATGGTGGGGGCATGAGGCACGCCGTCGCCGCGCTCGCCGCCGCGCTCGCCCTCGCCGCTCCCGCGGCGGCGGCCGAGCCCAAGACCTCGCTGCCCGACGTCGAGGACGAGGTGATGTGCGTGCTGTGCAACACGCCGCTCAACGTCGCCGACGAGCCGCAGGCCGACCAGCAGCGCGACGTCATCCGCGACCTCGTCGCCCAGGGCCTGACGAAGGAGCAGATCAAGGACGAGCTGGTCGCGCAGTACGGCGAGGACGTCCTGGCGATGCCCGACGAGGGCGGCGTCGGTGTCGCCGTCTACGCGGTGCCGGTCGCGATCGTGCTGGCGATGCTCGCCGCCGCCGCGTTCTTCGTGCCGCGCTGGCGCCGCAGCGAGCCCGCGCCCGCGGGCGGCCCGGGAGCACAGGCGGCGCCGACCGCCTCCGACGCCGAGCTGCGCCGCCTCGACGAGGACCTCGCCCGCTACGAGTAGCCGTGTCCGCCGGCGTCGACACCACCGTCTTCGCCGCGTTCGCGGCGGGCTTCGTCTCGTTCATCTCCCCGTGCGTCCTGCCGCTCGTGCCCGGCTACCTGTCCGCGGTCTCGGGCGTCTCGATCGCCGACATGGAGAAGGGCGACCGGCGAACGTCGGCGATCCTCCTGCCCGCGCTCGTCTTCTGCCTCGCCTTCGCGGCGGTGTTCGTGATGCTCGGCATGGCCGCGACCGGCCTCGGGTCGACGCTGCGCGAGAACCTGCGCACGCTCGAGCAGGTCGCCGGGGCGCTCATCGTCGTCATGGGCGTCTTCTTCGTGCTGACGCCGTTCGTCGCGCGGCTGAACCGCGAGTGGCACCCGCACTCGCTCATCGCCCGCGCCGGTGCAGGCGGGCCGCTCGTCGCCGGCGCCGCGTTCGCCGTCGGCTGGACGCCGTGCATCGGGCCGACGCTCACGGCGATCCTCGGCGCGGCGGCCACGCGCGACACCGTCGGCGCGGGCGGTGCGCTGCTCGCCATCTACTCCGCCGGCCTCGCGATCCCGTTCCTCGTCAGCGCCGTCGCGTTCCAGCGCGCCACGCGGATCTTCCGCTGGCTGCGCGACCACTACACGGTCATCACCGTCATCTCCGGGATCACGCTGATCCTGATGGGCGCGCTCATCTTCACGGGCGAGCTCGCCCAGCTGAACATCGAGGCCCAGCGTCTGCTCGAGAAGCTGGGCCTCGACGATCTGTACAACGTGTAGGGCGACCCGCTACTCGTGCGGCTCCAGCGGCGTGTCGCGCGTCCCGTGGATGCCGCCGGTCGTCTCCTCGGCGTCCTCCTCGGCGACCGGGCCGCCGACGTCGCGGTCGCTGCGCGCGCCGTCGCCTGCCGGGTGGGGCTCGGTCGAGCTGGTGTGCGCCCTGCCGCCGGCGTCGGTGTTGGCGGCGTCGCTCTCGACGTCGCCGCTCTGGCTCTCGTCGGTCATCCGTTCTCCTCCTCGGCCGCCTCCGGCGCACCGCTCTGGGGGGTCGTCTCGCCGCCGCTCACGGACTCGTGCCCGGTCTCGTCGGGCTCCGGCGTCACCGGGGCCTCGGAGGGGGCGGAGTCGGTTCCCTTGGTTTCGTCCATGGTGGTCCCCTACCCCCGTGCGCGCGCCGTCTCGCGCTCATTGTGCTTCTGGAGCGCGTCGACCAGCTCGTCCTTGCTCATCTTCGACCGCCCGGGGATGTCCGCCTCGCGGGCGTCGGCGAGCAGCTCGTCCTTCGTCTTCGACTTGTCGACGCCGCCGGCGGTGTCGCCGAAGCCCTCGTCCGACGCTCCCGTGTCGTCCTTGAGCTCCCAGTGGTCGCCCTTCTTCTCGGCGACCTGCTTGACCGACGCCCAGGCGGTGCGAGCGGCGCGCGACTCGTCGTCGTAGGTCTCCTCGGCCGAGTCGAGCGTCTTCGCGTAGGTGCGCTGGACCTTCTTCGGCGAGCGCTTCAACGTGCTCGGAAGGTCGTCCTTCTTGGTCGGCATGCTCTAGGGGTACCCCGTCAGTAGTGGTACGGCTCGCCGGCGAGGATGCGGTGGGCGCGGTAGAGCTGCTCGACGAGCACGACGCGCGCGAGCTGGTGCGGCAGCGTCATGCGCCCGAGCGAGAGCCTGAGGTCGGCGCGCGGGAGCGCGATCCCGAAGGCGCCGCCGATCACGAAGCACAGCGGCCGGCCCTCGTGCCGGCGCTCCTCCAGCCACGCCGCGAAGCCCTCGGAGGTCATCTCCCGCCCGCCGGCGTCCAGCAGCACCGCGAACGCCCGCTCGGGGATCCGGCGCGCCACGTCGTCGTCCTCGCGCAGCTCGACGACGTCGACCGTCGCGTAGCGCCCCAGCATCTTCAGGTAGTGCGCGACGTCGTCGACGTACGGCGGGCGCAGCCGACCGACGGCCAGGATCGTGACCCTCACGATTCTGCGAACCTCTTCGCATGGCCGGAGATCCCGACGCCCCGGGCGGGCGCCACATCAACATCCACTTCTCGCCGGAGATCATGGCCGGCGTCTACTCGAACTTCGCGAACGTCAGCCACTCGGACTACGAGTTCACGATCACGTTCGCGCGGGTCGACCACGAGGTCGAGGATGACGAGATCCCCGGGGTGGTGGTCAGCCGCGTGAACCTCTCCGCGCAGTTCATGGGCGAGCTGATCGAGGCCATGCGCGACAACTACGCGAAGTGGCAGACGCGCGAGGGCATCAAGAACCTGCCGGAGACCGGCGAGCGCGGCGAGCGCGGCGACCCGCGCGCTTAGCACAGCCTTTGCGCCAAGAGTGCTCAGCAAACCCGCACTTTGGTGAAGAACTGGTTTCCAGCGGTTGCGCCCGCGCCCGCTACCTGCGAACAATGCGCGCCGATGGCCAACCTCATGACCCTCAGGGAACAGGTCGCCGAGGCGGTCGGCGAGGGCGCCGATCTGCACGAGGTCGAGGAGCGGCTGATCGAGGCGGCCCCAGTAGACGCCGAGGGGCGCGACGCGCTGTGGCTGTACGCCTGGGGCCTGCTCGAGCGCGATGACGACCGCGTCCGCTTTCAGCGCTCGCCGCGCCTGTAGGCCTCGGCGATCCCGATCCGCTCGATCGTCGGCGGGTGCGTCGCGAGCAGCGCCGTCCGCCACGCCGGGGGGTCCGGGTCGGCGACGTTGCGCAGCGCGATGCGCCGCTCGAACGCGATGAACGGGTCGGGCGCGTCGGTCAGCCGCAGCGAGTAGCTGTCGGCGCGGGCCTCCACGCGCCGCGAGAGCTGGAGCGAGACCGTCGTCACCAGCGGCACGACGAGCGCGAGGGCCAGCGCCAGCGGCGGGACCGCGCCGGGACCGGTCGCCGGCCCGAGACGCTCGGCGACGCGCGCGACCGCGAACATCCCGGCCGGGGCGACGAGCGCGAGGAACAGCAGCCCGTACGGGACGTCGTGGTACTTGACGTGGGCCAGCTCGTGGGCGACCACGAGGCGCGTCTCGTCGCGCTCGAAGTTGTCGATCAGCGTGTCGTAGAGCACGACCCGCTTGGTCTGCCCCAGCCCGGTCACGTACGCGTTCGCGGCCGTCGTCCGGCGCGAGGCGTCGACCGAGTACACCTCCCCCACCTCGACGCCGGCGCGCCGCGCGAGCTCGAGGACGTCGTCGCGCGTCTGGCCGGCGGGCAGCGGCTCGAAGCGGTTGAAGAGCGGATCGAGGACGACCGGCCCGGCATACGTGATCGCCGCGCCGAACGCGACGACCACCGCGGCCCCCGGCAGCCACCACCGGCGGCCGGCGCGCGCGAGCAGCACCACCGCGAACGCGCCGCCGGCGGCGGCGATGGCCGCGCCGATCGCCCACCCCTTCGCGAGATCGCCGGCCCAGCCCGCCCAGGACTGCGTGACGAGCCCCACGTCGATGGCGCGCCGGCGCGAGATCGCGCTGACCGCCAGCGAGGCCACGCTCGTGGCCAGCGACAGCAGCGCCCCCGCCGCCGCCCCCGCGAGAACGGGCCGGCGGGCGCCCGCCAGCCACCGCGGCGGGCGGCGCACGACGAGGATGAGGACGCCGACCTCGATCGCCGTCCGCAGCGCGAAGAGCGCCGTCTGCGGGGCCCGGAACGCCTCCGCGCGCGAGACCTCGGCCACGCTGAAGTACGCTTGCACCGGCACCTCGACCGGAGGGATGACGCCGCCACGCGGCCGTAGCAGCAGCACGGCCGCCTCCGCCGCGACGACGGCGGCGGCGAGCGCGAGAGGGAGTCTGAGGTGCCGCTTGACCACCAGGTCCCAGACTAGATGCGCGTCGCCGTCATCACGGACATCCACTCCAACCGCCACGCCTTCGAGGCGGTCCTCGCCGACCTCGACGCCGCCGGCGCCGAGGAGGTCTGGTGCCTCGGCGACCTCGTCGGCTACGGCGGCGAGCCCGACGCGTGCGTCGAGCTGGCGCGCGCACGCGCGACGATCTGCCTCGCCGGCAACCACGACCTCGCGGTGACCGGCGCGCTCAGCATCGAGGACTTCTCGCGCGGGGCGGCGATCAGCGCGCGCTGGACGAGCAAGACGATCGCCGAGGAGAACCTCGTGTTCCTGCGCGGCCTGGAGCCGTCGGGCGAGGACAGCGGCGTCGGCCTCTACCACGCGAGCCCCCGCGACCCGATCTGGGAGTACGTCCTCACGATCCCGCTCGCCGAGCGCTGCCTCGACGCGTCGCCGCAGCGGATCTCGCTGATCGGCCACTCCCACATCGCGCTGGCCTTCGGCCGTCCCGACGCCGACGGCGAGACGATCGTCGCGGCCGCGCGCGGCGGCGACGGCGCCGACCTCACCGAGGGCCAGTGGCTTCTCAACCCCGGGTCGGTCGGGCAGCCGCGCGACGGGGATCCCCGTGCGGCGTGGCTCCTGCTCGACACGACCGCGATGAGCGCCGAGTGGCGGCGGACGGACTACGACATCGAGGGCGCGGCGGCGGCCATCCGGGCGGCGGGCCTGCCGGATTCGCTGGCGGAGCGCCTTGGGTACGGTCAATGAGCGTGCGTCGCCTCCCGCCCCTCCTGCTCGCGCTCGCGCTCGGCCTGCTGGCCGCGCTCGCGGTCGCCTGCGGCGACGACGGCCGCGACGACCGGCGGCTGCTCGCCCCGACGCGCGCCGCCACGATCCAGGAGGAGCTCGACACGATCGCCGCCCGCGTCGAGGCCGGCGACTGCGTCGAGCTCGAACCCGCCTTCATACGGCTCAACAGGGCGATCGACGGCCTCCCCCGCTCGACCGACCGCCGGCTCCGGCGCCGGCTCGCGCAGGGCGCCGAGAACCTCGAGCAGATCGCCGTCGACGAGTGCCGCGGCAACCGGCCGAGGACGACGGAGACGACCGAGACCGAGCCGGAGACCGTGCCTGACACGGTCCCCGAGACGAACACCGTCCCGCCCGAGACCCAGACGCCGACCCAGACGACGCCGCCGACGCAGACGACGCCGCCGCCGACGCAGCCGCCCGCGCCGGTCCCCGACGACCCGACCGGCGGCGAGCCGGCGCCCGAGTCCTTCGAGCCCCCTGGCCAGGCGAAGAAGGACAAGGGCAAGGGCTGATGGCCGCCGACCAGATCATCGCCGCGCGCTACGAGCTGGGCGAGCGGCTGGGGTTCGGCGGGATGTCGACCGTGCAGCTCGCGTTCGACCGCCGGCTCGAGCGCGAGGTGGCGGTCAAGCTGCTCGCCGAGCATCTGGCCGAGGATCCGCAGTTCGTCTCGCGCTTCCGCCGCGAGGCGCTGGCCGCGGCGCGGCTCGTGCACCCGAACATCGTGCAGGTCTTCGACTTCGGCCTCGACGACCCGAGCGGGCGGCACTTCATCGTCATGGAGTACATCCGGGGCAGGTCGGGCGCCGAGCTGCTGCGCGACGAGGGCCGGCTGCCGCTCCAGGACGCGCTCTTCGTCGTCAACCAGGCGTGCCGCGGCCTCGACTACGCGCACCGCAACGGCGTCGTGCACCGCGACGTCAAGCCCGGCAACCTCCTGCGCAGCGACGACGGCGTCGTCAAGCTCGCGGACTTCGGGATCGCCAAGGCGGCGAGCGACACGTGTCGCGGATCACCCAGGTCGGCTCGGTGCTCGGCACCGCCGCGTACCTCGCGCCCGAGCAGGCCGCGGGCCAGGACGCCGACGCGCGGTCGGACATCTACTCGCTCGGCGTCGTCACCTACCAGTTCGTCGCCGGGCGCCTCCCGTACGAGGCGCAGTCGCTGACCGAGCTGGCGCTGAAGCAGCAGCGGGAGGTGCCGCCGCTGCTCGACGAGCTCGACCCGTCGATCCCACGGCGTCGCCCAGGCCGTGGCGCGCGCGCTCGAGATCGACGCGGCCCACCGGTTCGCGAACGCCGACGAGCTGCGCGAGGCGCTGTCGGCCGGCGCCGCCGGCCAGACGTTCGCCGACGAGACGCCGACGGCGGGCACGGCGGTCATGGGCGGCGACGAGACGCTCGCCACGCGGGTCGGCACGCCGGTCACGGAGTACCCGCCCGGCGCGCGGCGCCTCCAGCCGTCCCCGGGCCCGGCGACGGGCTACCCGGCGGGCGCAGGCGCCGCCGCCCCCGAACGCCCCGCGCGCGGCCGGCGCGCGCTGGCGACGTTCCTGCTGCTCGCGCTGAGCGCCGCCGTCGCCGTCGCGATCTACTTCGCGCTGACCTCGGGCGGCGACGGCGTCGAGCTGCGCGAGGTCACGTACGACGACGTGCCCGAGTCCGTCGAGGCGATGAAGGAGCTGGTCGACGACAACACGCGCTAGGCGCGTGCGGCGTCAGCCCGCAGCGGCAGGCTCGTTGGGCATCTCGGGCGCCGGGTCCTCCCACGGCCACTCGCCCGACGCGCTGCGCAGCTGGTCCTTCCCGCCGCGCTTGCCGGCCAGCAGGGCCTGGTCGGCCTTGGCCAGCAGCTCGGCCGGCGTCTCCGGCTCGGCCCACTCGGCGAGGCCGATCGACGCGCTGAGCGGCTGGCGGCCCTCGTCGGTGACGACGTGGATGTCGCGCAGGCGCCGCAGCGCGCGGCGCGCGGCGATCTCGGCGCGCGGACCCACCGCGTGCGGCAGCAGGACGACGAACTCGTCTCCGCCGTACCGAGCGACCTGGTCGTGCGCGCGGAACTCCGTCCGCAGCAGCATCGCCACCTGGCGCAGCACGGAGTCGCCGGTCGCGTGGCCCCAGCGGTCGTTGATCGCCTTGAAGTCGTCGAGGTCGATGAGCAGGCACGCCAGGCCGGTGCGGTAGCGCCGGCAGCGGTCGATCTCCTCCTCCAGGCGCGAGAGCATCGCGCCGTGGTTGAGCGCGCCGGTGAGGGAGTCGATGCGCGCGGCGTGGCGCGCCTCGAGCAGCGCGAGCACGGCGGCGGCGGTCTCGATCAGCGCGGCGGCGGCGTCGATCTCGTCCTCGGAGAGCCGGCGCGGCGGGTGGGTCACGAACACGAGGACGCCGCGACGGCGGTTGTCGACGATCAGCGGCAGCGACGGCCAGGTCGGATCCTGGCGCGGCTCGTAGCGCACGTCGTCCACGTCGAGCGCGTAGTAGAGCTCGTAGCGCAGCGCGCGCAGCACCGTGTCCTCGTCTCGGACGCTGTGCGCGAGCGCAGCCACGCGGCGCACGCCGCCTGTGAGCTGTGCAGTGAAGGTTGCCCCGTCGTTCATGTGGTGCGGCAAACCGGGCCGCGTCATCCATAACGCTCGCGGTACGCCAAAATGGCGAGTCTAGTGCGCCAAGAGTCGCGCGGGGAGTTTTCGCGCCCCTTTCGGCCGCTCAGACCGGGCTCGCGACGACCGCGGCGGTCGACGGCGCGCTCCCGCTGCGAAGCCGCGCCGCCACCTCGCCGAGCGTCCCGTCGCCGATCGCCTCGCGCAGGTCGCGCATGAGCCGCGCGACGTAGACGAGGTTGTGGAGGCTGAGCAGGCGCACGCCCGTCAGCTCGCGGTTCTTCGCCAGGTACCGCAGGTAGCCGCAGCTGAGGCCGGCGGCGCACGCCGGGCACGGGCAGCCGTCCTCGATCGGCTCCTTGGACTCCTTGAAGCGGGCCGCACTCAGATCGATGCGGAACCGCTTCTCCGGGTCCGGCGTGAGCACGACCCCGTGGCGCCCGAGCCGCGTCGGGGTGACGCAGTCGAACGTGTCGATGCCGAGCTCGACGCCGCGGATGAGGTCGTCGACCTCGCCGATGCCGAGCAGGTGGCGCGGCCGGTGATCGGCCCGGCCACCCAGCGCGGCGGTCGTCCACCCCACGACCTCGTGCATCTGGTCCTTGTCGGCGCCGAGCGAGCCGCCGATCGCGATGCCGCCCGTCCCGCGGGCGACGACCGCCTGCGCCGCCTCGACGCGCAGGTCCTCGTAGACGCCGCCCTGCACGATCCCGTAGACGATCTGGTCGGTGGGCCCGCGCTCGGCGTGCCAGGCCAGGCAGCGATCGAGCCAGCGGTGCGTCCGCTCGGCCGAGCGCGCCGTGTAGTCGCGCTCGACGTGAAACGGCGTGCACTCGTCGAAGACGAGCGCGATGTCGGACCCGAGCGCGGCCTGGACCGCCATCGACGTCTCCGGCCCCATGAAGACCGTCGAGCCGTCGCGCGGGTTGCGGAAGGTGACGCCCTCCTCCTCGATGGCGAGGACCTTGCCGTCGCGCTCGCCCCCGTACGGCGAGCGGCCCTTGACCTCGTCGGCCACCGTGCCGTGGCCCATGGAGAAGACCTGGAAGCCGCCCGAGTCGGTGACGATCGGGCGGTCCCAGCCCATGAAGTCGTGCAGGCCGCCGAAGCCGCGGATCAGCTCGTGGCCGGGCTCGAGGAACAGATGGAACGTGTTCCCCAGCACCATGTCGTAGCCGAGCTGCTCGACCTCGCGGGCCTCGAGCCCCTTGACGACGGCCTTCGTCGCCAGCGGGACGAAGGCCGGTGTGCGGACGGTCCCGTGCGCGGTCCGGAGCAGGCCCGCCCGCGCGCGCGTGCCCGGGTCGCGGGCGGTGATCTCCAGTGGGGCGGCGGGCACGCCGCCCCACGATAGGAGTCGTCAGGCGGCTACGCCGCGACGGGCGCGCCGTTGGACGCGGCGGCCGAGCCCTCGATCGCGGGCCGGTCGCCGCCGGGGACGACGCTGATCTCGACGCGGCGCGGCTTGCGCTGCTCGGGCTTGGGGACGCGCACCTCGAGCACGCCCTTGTCGAACGTCGCGGCGATCGCCTCGGCGTCGACGCCGTCGGGCAGCGTGAGGCTGCGGCTGAACTGGCCGCTGCCGCGCTCGAGGCGGTAGAAGCCGTCCTTCGTGGCCTCGTGCTCGTACTTGCGCTCGCCCGAGACGGTCAGGACGTTCTCGTTGACCTCGATCTTCACGTCGCCCTCGCCGAGGCCGGGGAGGTCGGCGCGCAGCACGAAGTGGTCGTCGGTCTCGACGAGGTCCATCGGCGGGACCCAGCGGCGGGCGCCGCCGCCCGTCGCGCCGCCCGTTGCGGGCGCGTCGAAGACCGTGTTGAAGAGCCGGTTCATCTCCTGCTGGATCGTGTGGAGCTCGCGGGCCGGCTCCCAGCGGACAAGGGCCATGTCTCCTCCTGTCAGGATGCGGTTTGCTACTCGTCGCCAGTATAGAAATCTCAGTCGTGTGGTGTCAAGTCTGGACGCGCGCGGAAGCACGCGCGGCCGCGCGGATCCGGGAGGGGCGATGACGCCGGCGGTTCAGCCGGAGCAGGAGGGCGGGCCCGGCGTGGAGCCGGGGGCCGCGATGCGTTCCCACGCCTCGGCGAGGAGCGACAGCTCGTCGGGCGAGAAGTGGGCGAGGAAGTGCGCGCGGATGCCTTCGAGGTGCGTGCTCGACGCGGCCTCGAGCTTCGTGCGGCCCGCGTCGGTGAGGCGGGCAAACGAGCCGCGGGCGTCGTCCGGGCACTGGACGCGCTCGACGTAGCCGTCGCGCTCGAGCCGGTCGACGAGGCGCGTCAGGCCGCTGCGGCTGAGCAACACCGACTCGGCGACGTCGCACATGCGCATCTTCCCGCCGTCGGTGTGCGCGAGGTGGAGCAGGACCTCGTACGACGTCAACGGCAGCCCGTGTTCGGACTCGAGCTCGGCGTCGAGGCGCTTGACGAGCAGGGCGTGCGCCCGGAGGAGCCCGCGCCACGCGCGCAGCTCGGTCTGGTCGAGCGGTTGGGTCTCGTTGGAGAGCGACGCCATCGGAACGGGGGCGACCGTAGCAGCGGCAGCGGTCGCGCGTCACCATTGTTGCACACGCAATCACCGCCGCGCTACCGTGGCTGGACGTGAAGCTCGAAGGCCTCCACCACGTCACCGCGATCACCGGCGACGCACCGCGCAACGTCGACTTCTACGCGCGCCTGCTCGGCCTGCGGTTCGTCAAGAAGACGGTCAACTTCGACCAGCCGCAGGCGTACCACCTCTACTACGGCGACGAGCGCGGCAGCCCCGGCTCGATCATGACGTTCTTCGAGTTCTCGAACGCCCGCTCAGGGCGCGCCGGAGCGGGCATGGTGCACAGCGTCGGCTGGCGCGTGGGGTCGGCGGACGCGCTCGCGTTCTGGGAGCGGCGCCTGGCGGCCGAGGGGGTCGTCGCCGAGCTCGGCGACGGCGTCCTGCGCTTCGACGACCCGGAGGGCCTGACCAACGTCCTCATCGCGGCCGACGCGCCCGACCCGCCGCTGGCCGCCGCGTCCGCGGACATCCCGGCCGACCACGCGATCCAGGGCTTCCACGGCGTCCGCGCCTACGCCCCCGAAGACGCCATCGCGGCCACGGTGCCGCAGCTCGAGGCGATCGGGATGCAGCGCGACGGCGATCGCCGCTGGACGGCGGGCGGCGCCGAGCGGCGCGGCCACCTCGTCTGGGACCCGGCACCGGCCGAGCCCGGGATCGAGGGCGCCGGCAGCGTCCACCACATCGCGTGGAACGCGGCTGACGACGCCGAGCTGGTGGCGTGGCGCGAGCGGGTGCAGGAGGCCGGCGGCCACCCGACCACCGTGCGCGACCGCACCTACTTCCACTCGATCTACTTCCGCGTCCCCGCCGGCGTCCTGTTCGAGCTGGCGACACGCGACATCGGCTTTCATGCCGACGAGCCGGTCGAGCACCTCGGCGAGGCGCTCAAGCTCCCGCCGCAGCACGAGCACCTGCGCGAGACGCTCGAGCGGACGCTGACGCCGCTGCCGAACCCGCGCGTGGCGGCGTGAGCACGCAGACCCTCCCGCACCGCATCCGCCCCGCCGCCGGCGAGCCCGAGGGCGCGCTGATCCTCATGCACGGCCGCGGCACGAGCGAGAACGACCTCTTCGGACTGCTCGACGTCCTCGACCCGGCGCGGCGCCTGCTCGGCGTCACCCCGGGCGGCCCGCTGCACCTCCCGCCCGGCGGGCGGCACTGGTACATGGTCCCGCGCGTCGGCTATCCGGACCCCGACACGTTCGCGCAGGGGTACGGCGCGCTCACCGCGTTCCTCGACGGGCTCGACCTCGACTGGGACCGGACGATCCTCGGCGGCTTCAGCCAGGGCAGCGTCATGGCCTTCGCGACCGGCCTCGGCGAGGGCCGCCCGCTGCCCGCCGGGATCGTCGGCCTGAGCGGCTTCATCCCCACCGTCGAGCCGTGGCGGATGCGCGACGAGCTTCCGGCCGGCTACCCGGTGGCGATCGGCCACGGGACGCTCGACCCGGTGATCTCGATCGACTTCGCGCACACGGCGCGCGATCGCCTCGAGGCCGCGGGCGCCGACGTCACCTACTACGAGTCGGAGATCCCCCACACGATCGACCCGCGCTTCCTCGGGACGCTGCCCGAGTGGATCGACCGGGCGCTCAGCGGGTCCCGAGGCCCGGCGTCCGCTGGGTGATCCACCAGCGGTCGCCCACCTTCACCGCGTAGACCGTCTGGACGCCCTCCCCCTCGTCGAGGTAGTGCGACCCGGCGACCATCGTCGCATCGGTCCCCTTGACGGTCACCCGCATCACCTCGAGGTCGTCGGCGTACCGGCTCGCCGCCTTGCGGACCTTGGAGTACGCCTTCTGGCAGCCCCCGGCTTCGCGCGCGAAGCGCTTGCGGTCGCGCGGCGCGAGCGTCGCGCAGAGCTCGCCCCAGTCGCGCTTGCCCAGCGCCTGCAGGTAGTCCGTCCCGAGAGCGCGCAGCGCCGTCTTGTCGCTCGGCCCGTCCTGCGTCTGCGTCTGCTCGGCCTGCGTCTTCGGGGCCGCGGTCTGCTCCTCGTCGTCGGAGCCGCAGCCCGCGACGAGCGCCGTCAGAGCAGGTCGAGCGCCGCTCCGACGATCGTCTCGGCGTCGATCCCGTGGTACGCGTAGAGCTCGGCGATGTCCCCTGATTGGCCGAACTCGGTCACACCGAGGCCGGACACCGGAACGCCATGGACGCCGCCGAGGAACGCGAGCGTGTGCGGGTGGCCGTCGAGCAGCGTGACCAGCGGGCGGGGCTCCGGGAAGAGGCGATCGAGGATCGCGTCGTCGCCCTCGCGCAGGCCGCGGCGCGCCTGGAGCGCGCGGAAGACGAGGTCCGGGCTCGTGAGGACGACCACCTCGACGTCGAGCTCCTCCGCCGCCGCCAGCGCCTCGGGCACGAGCGCGCCGACCGCGACGATCGTCAGCCGCGAGCCCGGGCGGAGCACGTAGCCGCCCGCGAGCACGTCCTCGCGCGAGCGCTCGATCACGAGCGACTGGTCGAGCGGCCGCGTCGACAGGCGGAAGTACGAGGCGGTGCCGTCGGTCCGGCCGAGCCGCGACAGCGCGTGCAGGAACGCCCACTCGAAGTCCTGGCCGAACGCCGGCTCCCACGACACGCAGCCCGGCTGCTCGATCCCGATCGACGGCGTGATGACCGACTGGTGCGCGCCGCCCTCCGGACCGAGCGTGACGCCCGACGGCGTGCCGACGAGGATCGACTGCCCGCCCGCGTAGATCCCGAACGACCACGGCTCGTGCGCGCGCGTCACGAACGGGTCGTAGATCGTCCCGACCGGCAGCAGCGGCTGGCCGTCGCGGCTCCACGTCGCGCCGAGCTCGCCGAGCAGCCCGACGAGGTTGACCTCGGCGATCCCGAGCTCGATGTGGCGGCCGTGGTCTGACTCGCGCCAGCGGACGAGCGTGTCGGGATCGTCGGCGAACCAGTCGATCCGCTCGCCAGGCGACCAGATGCCCGAGTGGTTGATCCAGCCCCCGAGGTTGGTGGAGGAGGCGACGTCGGGCGAGACGGTGACGACGCGCTCCGCCGCCTCCGGCGCCTCGTGGACGAGGTCGACGAAGAACCGGCCGAACGCCTGCTGCGTCGACTCGCGCCCGGAGTGCCCGCGGGAGAACTCCACGGGCAGCGGCGGCGGTTCGCGCGCCGGCGGCTCGTCGCGCTGAAGCCGATCGGCCGCCGCCGTGAGCAGGCGCGCCTCGGCCGAGTCCGGCGCGAACGGCTGCCACGGTTCCTCTGGGTCCGCCCCGAGGTCGCCGGCGAGCGCCTCGAACTGCGCGTCGGTCAAGAGCGCGGAGTGGTTCGACGGGTGGCCCTCGATCGGCAGCGACCACCCCTTGATCGTGTACGCGAAGACGACGCTCGGCCGGTCGCGCACCGCGTCCGCGCGCGCGTAGCCCTCGAGCAGCGCGCCGAGGTCGTGGCCGCCGAGGTCGCGGAACGTCGCGAGGAGGTCGGTGTCGGACAGGTCGCCGGTCTCGACGCCGAGCCGCGAGCGCAGCGACGCGGCGTCGGCGCGCAGCAGCAGCTGGTACTCCTCGTTCGGCATCGCGTCGATGCGCTCGCGCAGCTCCGGCCGCGCGGCGAGCCGCGCCCCGTACTTGACCATCTCGGTGTGCCAGCCCGCCGCCTCGAACATGCGCGCCAGCCGCCCGGCGGCGATGTCGGGCACGACGCGGTCGAGCGACTGGCGGTTGAGGTCGACCACCCACAGGACCTCGCCGAGCTTCGGCACGTTCGGGTCGGCGATCGCCTCCCACACCGCGCCCTCGTCGAGCTCGGCGTCGCCGA
>JAUJPF010000056.1 GCA_030447275.1 Solirubrobacteraceae bacterium
CGCGCGCTGCGCAACTCGTTCCGCCGCCCGCAGTTCCTCGCGCCGCTCGTGATCTTCCCGACGATGTTCCTCGCGGTGAACGTCGGCGGCCTGGAGCAGGCGACGCGGCTGCCCGGCTTCGAGCAGGGCGCGGACGGGATGCTCGACTTCCAGCTCGCCGCGGCGATCACGCAGTCGATCCTGCTCGGCGGGGTGAGCGCGGGGATCGCGGTCGGCCTCGAGATCCAGCTCGGCTTCTTCGACCGGCTCGTCGCCGCGCCGATCCCGCGCGTGGCGCTCGTCATCGGCCGCCTGATCGCCACCGGGGCGATCGCCGTGCTCCAGGTCATGTGGTTCCTCGTCCTCGGGCTGATCTTCGGTGCCGAGATCGACGCGGGCGTGCCCGGCGTGCTGCTGATCATGCTCATCGGCGTGCTGGCCGGCGTCGGCTTCGGCGCGATCGGCCAGGCGCTCGCGCTGGCGGCCAAGGACCCCTCGATCGTCCAGGGGATCTTCCCGCTCGTGTTCGTGATCCTCTTCGTCAGCTCGGCGTTCTTCCCGCTCGAGCTGCTCGACCCGCCGGCGAGCTGGGTGGCGGAGTACAACCCGCTGAGCTACATCGCCGAGGGCATGCGCAACCCGATCGTCGACTCGGTCGACGCGGTGACGGTGCTCGAGGGCGTCGCGGCGGCCGCGGGCATCACCGCGGTCGCGCTCGCGCTGGCGATCGTCGCCCTGCGAGGAAGGCTGCGCGACGCGTGACGGTCGCGATGAACCTGCGCGTCATCCGCGTGCTCGCGGTGAAGGCGCTCAACGAGATCCTGCGCGTGCCCGGCGGCGCGATCCCCGGGATCCTCGCGCCGGCGATCTTCCTGATCGGGATCAACGCCGTCTTCGGCCAGGCGGCGACGCTGTTCGGCGGCGACATCGACTTCACGAACTGGGTCCTCCCGGTCAGCCTGATGCAGGCCGCGGGCTTCGGCGGCGCGGCCACCGGCGTCAACCTCGCGCGCGACATCGAGCAGGGGTGGTTCGACCGGCTGCTGCTCGGCCCCGCGCCGCGCTGGGTCCTGCTCGCCGGCCTCGTCGGCTCGGCGTCGCTGCGCGCGCTCTTCCCGTCGACCTTCGTGCTCGTCATCGGCTTCGCGATCGGCGTCGACTGGCCCGGCCTCGACGGCCTCGCGCTCGCCTACCTGCTGGTGATGGGCTTCGCCGCGGCGGCCGCGTGCTGGGCGATCATCCTCGCGCTGCGCTTCAAGACGCAGCAGGCGGCGCCGCTCATGCAGGTCGTCGTCTTCGCGTCGGTGCTGTTCAGCACGGCGTACGCGCCCGAGCGGCTGCTCGCCGACTGGCTGCGGGTCATCGCCGACTTCAACCCGTCGCGCTACATCCTCGAGGGCGTCCGGCAGGGGTTCGTCCTCGACGTCCGCTGGGCGGAGACGTGGCACGCGGGCCTGGCGGCGGCGGGGCTGATCCTCGTGCTCGGCGGGCTCGCGCTGCGCAGCATGCGCCGCGTCGGTGGCTAGCGGCCCTCGTACGTCGCGTGGCCCGGCCCCTTCTCGAGGAAGGAGGCCACCGCGCCCTGGAGGTCCTCCGTGCCGAACAGGTTGCCCGCCAGCTCGGGGACGATCGCGTCGGCCGCCCGCGCGCCGCCCTCCTTCTGCGCCTTGACGATCTGCTTGGTCGCCGCGTGCGCGACCGTCGGCCCGTTGGCGAGCCGCTCGGCGAACCGGCGCGCCTTGCCCTCGAACTCCTCGTCCGGCCACACGCGGGTGACGACGCCCCACTCGCGCATCGTCGCCGCGTCGAAGAGCTGGCCGCTCATCACGAGGTCCTTCGCCCGGTTCGGCCCCGCCTTCTCGGCGAGCCGCTGCGGGCCGCCCATCGACGGCGTCAGCCCGACGACGATCTCGACGAGCCCGAACTTCGCGCCCTCGGCGGCGACGACCAGGTCGCACGCCAGCGCCAGCTCGAACCCCCACGTGAGCGTCAGCGCGTGGGCGGCGAAGACGACGGGGAACGGCAGCTCCTCGACGCCCTGGATCAGCTCGAAGCCGCGGCGCCACACGGCGGCCCCCGTCTCCGGCGTCAGCGACGCGAACATGTTGACGTCGACGCCGCCCGTCCACACCTTGCCCTCGCCGCGGATGAGCAGCGCGCGCGGCGACGCCTCGCGCACCTGGGCGACCGCGGCGAGGACGCCGTCGAAGACCTCCTGGTCGAAGAGGTTGAGCGGCGGCTTGTCGATCGTCAGGACGGCGAGCGGCCCCTCCTGCTCGAGCCGCCAGGGCCCCTGCGCGCTCACGCCGTCAGCTCCTGCGCGGCGGCGGCGATCTCGGCTTCGTCGCCCGGCGCCGGCGTCCACGGCAGCTCGAGCGGGTCGCCGTCGTAGCGCGGCACGACGTGGATGTGGAAGTGGAACACCGTCTGCCACGCCGCCACGCCGGACGAGTTGAGAAGGTTGATGCCGTCGGCGCCGAGCCGGTCCTTCGCGCGCCTGGCGAGGCGCTGGGCCGCGCGCGCGCAGGCGCCGAGATCGTCCTCGGAGATCGCCAGCAGGTCGGCCGCGTGCTCGCGCGGGACCACGAGCGCGTGGCCGCGCGTGGCGGGGTTGATGTCCATGAACGCGACCGTCCGGTCGTCGGAGTCCACGATGGTGGCCGGCAGCTCGCCGGCGACGATCTTGCAGAAGAGGCAGTCCGGATCCGCGGGCATGAGCGGCAGAGTACGCTCCCGCGCTCGCGATGCCCGCCCGGCGCACAGAGTTGGAGCAGGTCGTCCGCACTCTCGAGTCATGGGAGCGCGGTTCTGCCTCGGAGGGAGAGCGGCGCTCCGCGGAGTGGATCGCGGGGCGGCTGCGCGAGCTGGGCTACCAGCCGAAGGTCGAGGAGGAGTCCGCGCACGGCACATACTGGTGGCCGATGGGGATCTTCACCGGCGCCGCCGGCCTCGCCGGGCTGCTCGGCCGCCGCGTCCTCGGCACCGTCGTGGGGACCGCCGCCGCGTTCGGGCTGTGGGACGAGCTCGGCCTCTGGCGCGGCTACTGGACGCGCCGGCTGCTGCCCAAGCGCTCGACGTGGAACGTCCACGCCGTCGGCGGCGACCCCGGCGCCCGCCGCACGGTGGCCATCGTCGCCCACCACGATGCCGCGCACGGCGGCGCGATCTTCGACTTCACGCTGCTCCGCTGGTACGGGCGGACGTTCCCGAAGCTGCTCGAGCGCGGGCGCAAGTGGCCCGGCCCGAACTGGCTCACGATCGCGGGCCCGGTCCTCGTCGCGCTCGGCTCGCTGCTCGGCCTGCGGCGCACGCGCCTGACCGGCGCGGCGCTCGGCCTCGGCGGCGCCGCGCTGTTCGCCGACGTCGGCCGCAGCCCCGTCGTCCCGGGCGCGAACGACAACCTCTCGGCCGTCGCCGCGATGCTCGAGGTCGCGCGGGCGCTGCGCGACGAGCCGGTCGAGGGCATCCGAGTCCTCTTCGTCGCGCCCGGCTCGGAGGAGTCGTTCGAGGAGGGCTTCAGCGCCTTCGTCGACCGCCACGCGCACGAGCTGCCGAAGGACCGCACCGACTTCATCGTGGTCGAGTCCGTCGGGTCGCCGCACCTGATCCTGCTGGAGGGAGAGGGGATGCTCGTCGCGCGGCCCTACGACGCGGAGCTCAAGGACCACATCGCCGGCGCGGCCGAGGAGGCGGGCGTCCCGCTCGTCCGCGAGCACTGGCTCTCGTTCGCCAGCGACTCGCTCGTCGGCCTGCGCAAGGGCTACCGGACGGCGACGCTCGCCTCGTTCGACGACATGAAGCTGCCCATCAACTACCACCAGATGTACGACGTCGCCGACAACCTCGTCTGGGAGACCGTCGAGCAGGCCGCGAACGTCACCGAGGCCGTCGTGCGACGGCTCGCGCGTAGCTGATCGCGTCCTCGCGCGAGCCGACCTCCCCCGCGTACTGCGCGGCGGCGATCTCCGCGAGCAGCCGCCCCAGCTCGGGCCCGGGCTCGATCCCCAGCTCGCGCGCCAGCTCGTCGCCGCGCACGAGCGGAGCGGGCGGCCCGGCCTCGTGCCAGTCCAGCGCGGGACCGAGCACATCGCGCGCCACGTCGAGGTGCTTGGCGATCGCCTCGTCGTGCTTGCGTCCGCGCGTGGCCAGGCGGTCCGCGACGGAGAGGAGGATGGTGTCGGCCGCGACAGGGTCGGCCGCCTTGAGGTATCCGTGCACGGTGCGGCGGGCGAGCGGCGCAGCGTGGACGAGGAACCCAGGGCCGAGGTGGTGGCGCGTGAGCGCGGCGACGTGCGCGCGCAGCCGCTCGGACGTCCGCAGCCGGGCGAGGACGTCGCGCGCCATCTCGGCGCCGATCGCGTCGTGGCCGGGGAAGCCGTAGCCGCCCTTGGGGTTGGGGGTCTGGGTGCGCGCCTTGCCGACGTCGTGCAGCAGCGCGGCGAGGCGCAGCGCGCCGGCGGCGTCGAGCTCGTCGCCGAGCGGCGCGCGCAGGAACGCCGCGACGCGCGCGCCGAGGCGGTCGTCGCCAAGGACCGCGGCCGGCTCGCGCTCGACGGCGATCGCCCGCTCGAGCACCTCGAGCGTGTGGCCGTAGACGTCGCGGTGGTGGTAGACGGTCTGCTCGATGTCGCGCAGCGCCGTCAGCTCCGGGAGGACGGCGTCGAGCGCGCCGGTCGCGTCGAGCAGGTCGAGGCCGTCGAGGGCGCGGCCGGCGGTGACGACGCGCCGCAGCTCCGCGAAGACGCGCTCGGGCGCGACGCCCGCGAGCCCCGCGGCCTGACCGCGGGCCGCCGCGGCCGTGTCCGGCACCGGCTCGAGGTCGAGCTCGCAGGCGAGCCGGGCCAGCCGCATCACGCGGAGCGGGTCGTCGGCGAAGGTGCCGCCGCCGACGGCGCGGAGTCGCCGCGAGGCGAGGTCGGCGGCGCCGCCGAAGAGGTCGACGAGGGCGTCGCCGCCCGCACCCCCGCCCAGCGGCTCCGCCATCGCGTTCACCGTGAAGTCGCGCAGCGCGAGGTCCGCCTCCAGCGACCCTCCGCGCAACGGCGACAGGTCGGCGTGCCAGCGGTGCTCGGGGCCGATGACGCGCCACGCCCCGAAGTCGTCGGACAGCTCGAACGCGGGACCGCCGGCCGCCCGGGCGAGTCGCCTCGCCGCCGCGCGGACGTCGCCGTCGACGACGAGGTCGAGGTCGTCGACCGGCCGGCCGAGGAGCCGGTCGCGCAGCGCGCCTCCGACGAGCCAGACGCGCTCGCCGGCCAGCGCCTCGCGCGCGATGGCCAGAGGGTCGCCGCTCAGGCCTGCTCCCCGTCGCGGTGGTAGTCGCGGGTCACCCGCGCGCTGATGCCGCAGGTCACCTCGTAGTTGATCGTGTCGAGCCGCCGGGCGACCTCCTCGACGAGGATCCGCTCGCCGTCCTGCTCGCCGATCAGCACGGCGGGCGCGCCGACGGCCACATCCCCGTCGGACCCGAGGTCGACCGTCACGTTGTCCATGCTCACCGTCCCCACGAGCGGCCGCCGGAGCCCGCCGATCAGCGCGTCGGCGTTGTTGGTCAGCCCGCGCCGCACGCCGTCCGCGTAGCCGATCGGCAGCGTCGCGAGGACCGTCGGCTCGGTCGCCACGAACTGGCGCCCGTAGCCCGCGCTCTCCCCCGGCGCGCACGGCTTCACCGCCGCCGCGTACGTCTCGAGCGCGAGCGCCGGCTCGAGCCCGTGCGCGAGCGGGTCCTCGCCGAAGGGGTCCAGCCCGTAGATCGCGATCCCGCAGCGGACCATGTCGAAGCGCGCGGCGGGCTGGCGCAGCGTCGCCGCGCTGTTGGCCGCGTGGACGATCAGCTCGGGGCGCGCGTCCCTCAGCGGCGCCACCCAGTCCGTGAAGCGGTCGAGCTGCTCGCCGAGGAACGAGTCGCCGCGCTCGTCGGCCGTCGCGAAGTGGGTCATGAGCCCGACGACGTCCTCGCGCCCGGCCAGCCGCGTCGCCAGCTCGGCGTCGCGCGTGCCGAGCCGCCCCATGCCGCTGTCGAGCTTTATGTGCAGGCGCGACCCCGCCGCCGCGCCGGCGAACGCCTCGCTCCAGACGACGAGGTCGGCGTCGGCGGCCAGCGCGATGTCGAGCTCCTCGGGCGACACCGCGCCGAGGACGATCAGGCGCGCCTCGATCCCCGCCATCCGCAGGTCCATGGCCTCGTTCGCCGTGGCCACGCCGAGCCACTTCGCGCCCGCGCCCTGCGCCGCGACGGCGGTCATCACCGCCCCGTGGCCGTACCCCTCCCCCTTGACGACCGGGCACAGCTGCGCGTCGCCCGCGGCGGCCGCGAGCAGCCGGCAGTTGCGCTCGATCGCCGCGAGGTTCACGCGGGCGAGCGCGCGCAGCGGCATCGGCTAGAGGTGGGCGAGCGTCTCGAGCACCTCGGCGCGCGAGACCAGCCCCACGTACCTACCGTGCTCGACGACGGGCAGCCGGTTGTGCTTCTTGTCGACCATGAGCCTCGCCGCGTCGCGGACGTGCGCGTCCGCGTCGACGGTGATCGGGTCCGCGGTCATCATGTCCTCGACGTCGCCCGCGGTCGCCTTGCGCAGCCGCTCCTCGAAGCGGCTGAGCGGCTCGAGGAACACCACCCCGCCGAACAGGCTGATCATGTGCGGCAGGCGCAGGTCGCGCTCGTCGTCGCCGATGACCAGGTCGCTCTCGGTGACGATCCCGACGCAGCGCCCGCCGTCGTTGACGACCGGAATCGCCGGAAGCTCCTGGTCGGACATGAGGTGCACGACGGTCTCGACGCTGTCCGCCGGCTTCACCGTCGGGATGCGCGTGTCCATGATGTCGCGGACGGCGGTCATCGCTCGGGCAGAGACCTTATCTCGGGCGTCCGAGGGCCTCGATCACGTCGCTCGCGATGACCGCGTCGGGGCTGCGGCGCTGCGCGGCCGCCGCGCCCGCATGCAGGTGCGAGAGGACGCCGGTCGCGGCCGCCGCGAACGGGTCGAGCCCCTTGGCCAGCAGCGCCGCGACGACGCCGGCGAGGACGTCACCCGTGCCCGCGGTCGCCAGCGCGGGGACGCCGCCCGGCGACACCGCGACGCACCCGTCGGGCGAGGCCACGATCGTGTCGTCGCCCTTGAGGACGACGATCGCCCCCGCGCGCTCGGCGGCCTCGCGCGCGTGGCGCAGCCGGTGCGCGTTGACAGCGGCGCTCTCGACGCCGAGCAGCCGCGCCAGCTCGCCCCCGTGCGGGGTGAGGATCGTCGGCGCAGCGCGCTCCGCGAGCGCCTCGAGCCGCCCGGCGTGGGCGTTGAGGCCGTCGGCGTCGAGGACGAGCGGTGCCTCGGCGCGCGCGGCGACGTCGCGCGCCAGCGCGAACGCCCCGTCGGACTTCCCGAGCCCCGGCCCGACGACGAGCGCGCCGCCCCGGTTCGCCGACTCCTCCAGCACCCGCTCCGCGCCCTCGCCCACGAGCGAGCCGCCGCCGTCGCCGTCCGGCAGCGGGATCGTCATCGCCTCGAGCAAGCGCGTCTCGAAGACGAGGTTGAGCGAGGCGGGGACGCAGCACGTGACGTAGCCGGCGCCCGCGCGCATCGCGGCCTCGGCGGCCATGCACGGCGCGCCGGTGAGCCCGGTCGAGCCGCCGACGACGAGCACGTGCCCGCTCGTGAACTTCGTCGACTCGGCTGCGCGGCGCGGGATCGCGTCGAGCGCGCGGTCGCCGATCAGCCCGACGTCGAGCTCGACCGGCTCCCCCGGCGGGATCCCGATCTCGACCACGTGGACGTCGCCCGCGTGCCGCTTGCCCGGCGCGATCCACAGCCCCGGCTTCGCGCGGTGGAAGGTCGCCGTCGCGACGGCCCGCACGGCGACGTCGTCGACCGCGCCGGTGGAGGCGTCGACGCCGCTCGGCACGTCGCACGCGACGGTCGGCGACGGCGACGCGTTGAGCGCGAGGATCGCGCTGCGCACCGGCTCGCGCACGTCGCCCGAGAAGCCGGTGCCGAGCAGCGCGTCGACGCACACGCCGGCGCCCTCGAGCAGCGCGGCGTCGAACGGCACGGGCGGATCGCCGGGCAGCCGCTCGAGGTTGGCCTTCGCGTCGCCGTCGAAGGCGTCGAGGTCGACGGTCGTGGCGATCCGCACCTCCCGCCCCGCGTGCCTGAGCAGCCGCGCGGCGACGAACCCGTCCCCGCCGTTGTTCCCGCCGCCGCACAGGACGACGATCGGCCCGCTGCGGCCGACGTCGTCGACCAGCTCGGCGAGCCCGCCGCCCGCGCGCTCCATCAGCTCGAGCGAGGGAACCCCGCGCTGCTCGATCGCCCAGGCGTCGGTCGCGCGCATCCGCTCGGCGTCGGGCAGAGGGTCGAGCCAGTCGGGCAGCATGACGGGCCCGGACGCTACACCCGCGTGGCGAGGTGGTCGTGCACGAGCCGCACGGCCATCGACCCCTCGCCCACGGCCGAGGCCACGCGCTTGATCGACTGGTGGCGCACGTCGCCCGCGGCGAAGATGCCGGCGACGCTCGTCTCGAGCAGCACCGGCTGGCGCCCGTCGTCGGCGGGCGGCAGGTCGCGCCCGGTGAGTACGAACCCGTCCTCGTCGAGCGCGACGACGTCGCGCAGCCACTTCGTGTGCGGGTCGGCCCCGATGAAGACGAAGAGCGCCGTGGCCGGCAGCCCCCGCCGCTCGCCGGTCCGGTTGTCCTCGACGACGATGCCGTCGAGGTCGTCGCCGCCGCACACCTCGCGCACCTCGGTGCACTGGTGCACCACGATCCGCGGGTCGGACTCGACCTGGTCGACGAGGTAGCGCGACATCGTCGCCGCGAGCGACGGGCGGCGGCACATCAGGTGCACGCGCCGCACGCGCCCGGCGAGGAAGACCGCGGCCTGCCCGGCCGAGTTCCCGCCGCCGACGATCGCCACCTCGCTGTTCGCGCAGCGCTGCGCCTCCATCTCGGTCGCCGCGTAGTAGACGCCGTCGCGGTCGAAGCCGGGGATGTCGAGCTTGCGGTACTGGGCGCCGGTGGCGATCAGCACCGACCGCGCGCTGACCTCCTCGCCCTGCCCGACCTCGAGCACGAAGAGACCGTCCTCGCAGCGCAGGCCGCACGCCTGCCGCGGCGAGACGACGTGCGCGCCGAACTTCTCGGACTGCACCAGGGCGCGCGCGGTCAGCTCGTCGCCGGAGAGCCCCGCGGGGAAGCCGAGGTAGTTCTCGATCCGCGACGACGTCCCGGCCTGGCCGCCCGGGGCGACCATCTCGACCGTCGTCGTCGCCAGCCCCTCCGACGCGCCGTACACGGTGGCGGCAAGCCCGGCCGGCCCCGCCCCGACGACGAGGAGGTCGACCGCCTCGCCGTGCGCGTCGTAGTGGACGGTCAGCCCGACGGCGTCGGCGAGCTCGGCGTTCGACGGGTTGCGCAGCACGTGCTCGCCCCAGATCACGACCGGCGTGTCCTCCGGCGGCACGTCGAGCTCGCGCAGCAGCGCCTCGGAGTCCGGGTCGCGCTCGAGGTCGACCCAGACGTGCGGCAGCCGGGTGCGCGAGCAGAACTCGATCAGCCGGCGCGTCTGCGGGTCGAAGCGCGAGCCGATCACGCGCACCCCGACGCCCTGGCCGACGAGGAACGAGCGGCGCAGCAGGAACACGCGCAGGATCAGCTCGCTGAGCGCCGGCTCCTGGCCGAGGACGCGCCGCAGCGCCTCGGGCGGCACGGCGATGATCCGCCCCGGCTCGGTCACCCGCGCCGTCAGGTAGACGCCGCCGCCGACGAGCAGGTTCATCTCGCCGAGGAACCGCGGCGCGCCGTGCTCGACGATCAGGCGATCGCCGTCGTAGATGCCGACCTTCCCCTCCACGATCGCGTTGAAGTCGTACGTCGCGTCGCCGGGGGCGAAGAGGACGTCGCCTGCGGCGATCTCGCGCTCCGTGCCGTAGCCGCGGAGCGTGTCGAGCTGGGACGGTGTGAGGTCCGGGGAGGCGCCGGGGGACGTCGACGCGCCCGCCGCCATCTACTCGACCGTGACGGTCTTCGCGAGGTTGCGCGGCTGGTCGACGTTCAGCCCGCGCCGGCGCGCGATCGCGTAGGCCAGCATCTGGAGCGGGATCACCGCCAGCAGCGCCTGGAGCAGCCAGTCGGTCTGCGGGACGCGGATGACCTCTTCGGCGTGCTCGCCGATGTCGACGTTGCCCTCGGTGGCGATCGCGATGACGTGGGCGCCGCGGGCGCGCACCTCCTGGATGTTCGACACCATCTTGTCGAGCACCGGCGAGTCGGTCGCGACGGCGATGACCGGCGTCTTCTCGCTCAGCAGGGCGATCGGCCCGTGCTTCATCTCGCCCGCCGCGTACGCGTCGGTGGCGATGTAGGAGATCTCCTTGAGCTTGAGCGCGCCCTCGAGCGCGACGGGCAGCCCGACGTGGCGGCCGAGGTAGAGGAAGAACTGGTCCTCGAAGTGCTGGTCGGCGGCGCGCTCGATCGCGCCGCCGGCGTCGAGCCCGGCGACCAGCTCGTTGATGAGGTTTGGCAGGCGCCGGACCTCGTGGACGAGCTCGGTCAGGCGGTGCGGCTCGAGCGTCCCCTTGAACTCGGCGAGCCGCAGCGCCAGCAGCAGCATCACCGACACCTGGCACGTGAAGGTCTTCGTCGCGGCGACGCTGACCTCCTGACCGGCGCGGGTGAAGATCGTCGCGTCGGCGTCGCGCGTGGCCTGCGAGCCCATGACGTTCGAGACGGCGAGGACGGTCGCGCCCTTCTCCTTGGCCACGCGCATCGCCGCGAGCGTGTCGGCCGTCTCCCCCGACTGCGTCATGCCGATGACGATGTCCCCCGGCCCGACGAGCGGGTCGGCGTAGCGGAACTCCGACGCGATGTCGACGCCCACCGGGACGCGCGCCCAGGTCTGGATCGCGTACCGGCCGAAGACGGCGCTGTGGTACGAGGTGCCGCAGGCGACGATGAGGATCCGCTTGGCGTCGCGCAGGATCGACTCGTCGAGCTCGGCGCCGAAGTCCACGCCGGTGTCGCGGACCGTGCGGTCCGCGATCGTCTCGGCGACCGCGTCGGCCTGCTCGTGGATCTCCTTGAGCATGAACGTCTCGAAGCCGCCCTTCTCGGCGGTGTCCTCGTCCCAGTCGAGCTCGACGACCTCGCGCTCGAGCACCTCGCCGTCGGGCGTCATGAAGATCGTCGCGTCGGGGCGGATCGCCACGATCTCGCCGTTCTCGACGTACTGCACGCGGTTCGTGTGGCGCAGGAAGGCGGGGACGGCCGAGGCGAGGAAGCTCTCGCCGTCGCCGACGCCGACGATCAGCGGGCACTCCTTGCGCGCGCCGGCGAGGACGCCCGGGTGCTCCTTCTGCATGGCGACGAAGGCGAAGTGGCCCTCGAGCTCGCCGTAGGCGCGGCGGACGGCCTCGAGCAGGTCGCCGGAGGCCATGTGGTGGGCGACGAGGTGGGCGATGACCTCGGCGTCGGTCTCCGACGTGAAGACGGCGCCCATGTCGCGCAGGCGGCTGCGCAGCGCCAGGTAGTTCTCGACGATGCCGTTGACGACGACGTGGACGGCGTCCGCCGTGTCGAAGTGCGGGTGGGCGTTCTGCTCGTTGACGCGCCCGTGCGTGGCCCAGCGGGTGTGGGCGATGCCGGTCGTCGCCTCGCGGTTGAGCGTCGCGACGCCGCCGGCCGCCTCGCGCTCGGCGACCGCCGTCTCCAGGTTGGCCAGGTTGCCGACCGCGCGGATCGACTCGATCTCCTCGCCGGCGAGCACGCTGACACCCGCGGAGTCGTAGCCGCGGTACTCGAGCTTGCGCAGGCCCTCGATGAGGAGGTCCTGAACCGGCCGGTGTCCGACGTAGCCGACGATCCCGCACATGAAGGAGACGCCCTTCCTTTCTTCCAACGGCCAGAGGGCCGCGGCGGGCGGCCCTCTTCAGGCGTTCGAGGTTAGCAACGGCGGTCCTTCCCGCCCAAGCGCGATCAGGCGCGCGCGCTGGACGTTTCGACGATGCCGACGAGCCGCCCGCACACGGCGTCGGCCTCCTCGGCGGTCGGCGCCTCGACCATGACGCGGACGAGCTGCTCGGTGCCGCTGGGGCGGACGAGCACCCGCCCGCGGCCCTCCAACGCGGCGCCCTCGCGCTCGATGGCCTCGTGCAGCTCGTCGTCGTCCATCGCGGCGTCGCGGTCGGCGACGCGGACGTTGACGAGCCTCTGCGGCAACTTCTCCATCGCCGCGCGGTCGGCGAGGTCGCCGTCGCCCAGCGCCTCGAGCGTGAGCAGCGCCGCGGCGACCCCGTCGCCGGAGGGGACGAACCCCATGTCGATGATGTGGCCGGACTGCTCGCCGCCGAGCTGCCAGCCCCGCTGCCGCAGCTCCTCGAGCACGTAGCGGTCGCCGACCTTCGTCGTCGCGACCTCGATCCCGGCGGCGCGCATCGCGGTGTGGAAGCCGAAGTTCGTCATCACCGTGACGGCGACGCCGGGCGCGCCGCGGTGCAGGACGGCGAGGGCGAGCAGCTCGTCGCCGTCGACCACCGCGCCGGTGCGGTCCTTGGCGAGCACGCGGTCGCCGTCGCCGTCGAACGCGAAGGCGAGGTCGTGGCCGGCGAGGTCGAGCTCGTCGACGTGCGTCGAGCCGGCGCCGGCGTTGATGTTGCGCCCGTCGGGGGCGTCGGCGACGGCGGTGACGTCGGCGCCGAGGCGGCGGAAGATCTCCGGCCCGACGCGGTGGGTGGCGCCGTTGGCGCAGTCGAGCATGACGCGGCGCCCCGTCAGGTCGAGCGCCTGGAAGCGGGTGTGCAGCGCGCGGAGGTAGTCCTCCTCGGTCCCGTGCAGCGTGTCGATGCGGCCGACGGCCGCGCCGGTGACCGGCTCGTCGAGGCGGGCCTCGATGTCGGCCTCGGCCGCGTCGGTGAGCTTGAAGCCGTCGCCGCCGAAGAACTTGATGCCGTTGTCGGCGTACGGGTTGTGCGAGGCCGAGATGACCGCGGCCAGGTCGAACCCGTAGCGGCCGAGGAGGAGCGGCGCGGCGGGCGTGGGCAGCACGCCGCCGAGCAGGACGTCGCCTCCCGCCGCCGCGACGCCGGCGGCGAGCGCCGCCTGGAGCATCGGGCCGGACTCGCGCGTGTCGCGGATGACGAGCACGCGCGGGCGGTCGGCGGGGAGCGTCTTCGTGACGGCGTGCCCGAGCCTCAGGCCGAGGTCGGCCGTGAGCACGTCGCCCGCGGCGCCCCGGACGCCGTCGGTGCCGAACAGCCGGCGCGCCATCGGGGGACCCGCTAGCGCTTGGAGAACTGCGGCCGCTTGCGGGCCTTCTTGAGACCGGCCTTCTTGCGCTCCTTGGCGCGCGCGTCGCGCGTGAGGAAGCCGCGGCGCTTGAGCTCGGAGCGAAGGTTCGGGTCCGCCTCGAGCAGCGCGCGGGAGATGCCGTGGCGCAGCGCGCCGGCCTGCGCCGAGACCCCACCGCCGTGCATGGTGGCCACCACGTCCATCCGCTCCTCGTAGCCCACCGTTTCCAGCGGCTGGCGGATGTTGCGCTGGAGGGTCACGCGCGGGAAGTACTCGTCGAGCGACTTGCCGTTGATCGTGTAGTCGCCCGTGCCCGGCTTGAGGATCACGCGGGCGATCGCCGTCTTGCGCTTGCCGGTCGCGGTGTAGCGCGCGTCGGCGGCGAGGTTGATCTCCGAGACGATCGGCTGGTCGGCGAGGTTGTCGGGATCGTCGGCGGCCGCGAGCTGCTCTTCGGCGGCCTCGGACAGGTCGTCCTCGTCGCCGTACTGCGAGCGGCTGAACGGGTCGTCGCCCTCGCCGACGATGTCGACCTCGAGGTCCATGCCGGGGATCGCGGGCTTCTCGGCGCGGCGCGGGCGCTGTCGTCCTCGTCGCCGGCCGGGGCGTCGTCCTCGTCGGCCGCGTCGGCCGGGGCCTTCCTCGGCGGCGGCCACCGGGTCGTCGTCGCCCGTCGCGGTCGGACCGGCGTCGTCGGTGGGGCGGGAGGTCCGGCTCGGCGACGGCGTCGGGCGACGGGTCGCCGCATGGGGGCGTTGCCCTGCGGCGACTCCTCGCCTCCCTCGGGCGCCGGAACGTCCTGCTCGGTGCTCTCGTCTCGGGGGTGTGGTCTCGTCGGCCACTAAGAGTCGATCTCCATCGGTTGCGGCTTCTGCGCCTGGTGCGGATGGTCCGGCCCCGCGTAGACCTTGAGCTTGGTGATCTGCTTGCGCGCCAGGTTGCGCGGGGAGCATGCCCTTGACCGCGAGCCGGATGATCTCCTCGGGGCGGCGGTCCATCATCTCCTGGAAGGTGCGGACCTTCAGGCCGCCCGGCAGGCCCGAGTGGCGGTAGTACTTCTTGTCCTCGCGCTTGCCCGTCACCGAGATCTTCTCGGCGTTGATCACGACGACGAAGTCGCCCGTGTCGATGTGGGGCGTGTACTCCGGCTTGCCCTCGCCGCGCAGCGCGTCGGCGATGCGCGTGGCCAGCCGGCCGAGGGTCTGGCCGGTGGCATCGACGACGATCCAGTTGCGCTCGCGGTCGGTGGGCTTGGCGACGTAGGTCTTCATGGCATACGCGCATGCGCGGGGCGGCCGGGCGCATACAGCAGCATAGCCCGTTGCATTCCTAGGGGAACGCGCGCGGGCGTGGAACCGAGCGGCAGATGCCGCTCCGCGTGGCCGTCACTCTAGCGACCGTCTGCGCGGCGGCCGCCGCGCCCGCCGCCCGCTTGCCGCGCAGCAGCAAGCGCTCTCGGCGCCCGCTGTCGTGGAGTCGATCGCGTGCGTCCGCGGGTGCGCCGACGGCGGGGCGCGCATGGGGAGCGTCGCGGATCCGCGGCCGATCGATGGCGAACGTCCGCTACGTGGTGTTCTCGCGGGGCCCGGTCCGGGCGACGACGTGGTGGGCGTGGCGCTGCGCTCGCGGCGGCGCTCGGTGGACGTCCGGGTACCCGGCGGCGCCGCGTCCGGGCGGGTGCGCCTGCGCAACGCCGACGGCGCGCCTTCGAGGCCGAGCGTCGCGACGGTGACGGTCGGCGGGACGGCCGGGGCCGTCGCCGTGCCGGCGCCGCGCGCCCGGCCGCCCCCGACCGCGACACCACCGACGCGATCGACGCCCACGTCGACCGCTCCACCGTGTTCTTCGCGGGCGGGCGCGACGCGACGCTGCGGTACGTGGTGACCGCCGCCGGGCCGGTGGACGTCGCGGTCGAGCTCGTGCGCCGCGGCGGCGGGAGCGTCGCCCGCTGGACGGCGGGCGCCGTCGCCCGGGGAGTCGAGCAGCGGGTCCATTGGGACGGGACCGTCGACGGACGCCCGCGCCGCCCGGCCGCTACGAGTTCCGCGTCGGCCCGGTCGGCGCCGTCGCGGCCCAGGCGGCGGAGCGGCCGGAGGTCGTCGACTCGTTCCGGTTTCATGACCACAAGTTCCCGGTCCGCGGCCGGCACGACTTCGGCGGCGAGAACGCGGTGTTCGGGACCGCCCGCGCCGGCCACAGCCACCAGGGCCAGGACGTCTTCGCGCCGTGCGGCACGCCGATGGTCGCCGCCCGCGGCGGGCGCGTCGTCTTCCGGGCGTGGCACGGCAACGCCGGCAACTACGTCGTGATCCGCGGGCAGGGAAACGGCGTCGACTACGTCTACATGCACCTCGCGGCGCTTGCATGAGCGTCGCGCGCTCCGAGCGGGTGCGGACGGGTCAGGTGATCGGCGCGGTCGGCGACACCGGCAACGCGCGCGGGTGCCACCTGCACTTCGAGCTGTGGTCGGCGCCGGGGTGGGCCGAGGGCGGATCGCCGTTCGACCCGCTGCCGTCGCTACGCGCCTTGGGACGCGGCGAGCCAGGCGGGCACGGTCCCGGCATGGCCAAGCAGAGCGTTGCCCTCTCCACCGTGACTTCCGGGCGACCGCGTCGAGCGCGCCCGCACCAGCCTCGCCGACGCGCTCGGCGACGCGCAGCTCGGCGACGTCGACGACGCGGGCGTCTTCGACGTCGCCGTCGACGCCGAGTCTCCCGGACGCCGCCCGCGAGCTCGTGCGCGAGGCGTTCGCGCGCGCCGGCACCGGCGACGACTTCGTGATCCGCGAGATGGACCCGAGCGACCCGCGCCCGGGGCCCGCGCCCGACGGCGGCGAGAGCGGCGCGCGCTCGACGGTCGCCGACGCCGCCAGCGCGGTCGCCGCGGCGGCGAGCAGCGGCGACACGCAGGCCGCCCGCGACGCCGCGGACGCGGCACGCACCGCCGCGGGCGACGCGGCCGACGCCGTCCGCGAAGCCGCGTCGTCCGCGCGCGAGGCGGTCGACGACAAGGGCGTCGCCGACGCGGCGAGCGACTACGCAAGCACGGCGGCGACGGCCGCGCAGCGCGACTGGTCGCGCTACGCGCCGGTCGGCGGCCTGTTCCTCGTGCTGTTGCCGCTGCTCCGGCGCGGCCGGCGGTAGCTGCTCAGTCCTTCGACGTGATGATGAGGACGCCGAAGACCACGCTCGCGGCGAACACCGCCGCGGCCACGACGGCGAGCGCGCCGTAGGCGGTCGCGGCCACGGTCCGGCCGAGGCGGCGCGAGTCGCCTGCACGGGCGGCGCCGTAGATGCACAGCGCGAAGGTCAGCGTGACGACGAGCGCGGCGAGGGGCGCCGTCCAGATCAGCTCGAACAGCCCTTCGGTGTCGATCGCGGCGAGGGTCCTCATGCTCGGCGGTGATCGCGGGCCCACGCTGAAGGCGGCGCTCGAGCGCGCCTACGACGAGGCCGGACGACGCACAGCGACACGATGACCGCTCCGAGGGCTCCCTCGCCGAAGATGCGCGAGATGCCCCACGCGGCGGCGCGATCGTCCCCGCGGCGGGGACGGTGAGCACCCACGCGAGCGCGATGTTGCCCGCGAGACCCCACCGCACGGCGGAGAGCCGGCGCGCCGCGCCCGCGCCCATGATCCCGCCGGAGATCGTGTGCGTCGTCGACAGCGGGAACCCGAGGTGGCTCGCGGCGAGGATCACGGCCGCGCCGCCGCCCTGCGCGCTGAAGCCCTGCGCCGGATCCATCTTGATGATCCGGCTGCCCATCGTCCGGATGATCCGCCAGCCGCCGGAGTAGGTCCCGAGCGCGATCGCGGTCGCCGCGGAGAGGATCACCCAGAACGAGCGGGTCGGCGCCCGCGGCGAGGTCGCCGTGGGCGACGAGCGCGAGCGCGATGATGCCCATCGTCTTCTGCGCGTCGTTCGTCCCGTGCGCGAGCGAGAACAGCGACCCCGACACGATCTGCCCGACCCGGTACCCGCGGTTCACCGGGCCCGGGCGCAGGCGGCCGACGATCCGGTAGGTCAGGAGGATGGCCATCGCCGCGGTCGCGAACGCGAGCAGCGGCGCCACCAGCGCGGGGATGAAGACCTTCTCGATCAGCCCGTCGCCGAGTACGGCGTCTGGGCCCGCGGCGACGAACGCCGCACCGGCCACGCCGCCGATCAGCGCGTGCGACGAGCTGGAGGGCAGGCCGAAGTACCAGGTGATCAGGTTCCACGCGATCGCCTCGATCAGCCCGGCGAACACGATCGTCTCGGTGATCGCGTCGGCCTCGACGATCCCGTTGGCGATCGTCGCCGCGACCTCGAGCGAGATGAACGCGCCGATGAAGTTGAGGACCGCGGCGAGCGCGACGGCGGTGCGCGGCGCCATCGCGCGGGTCGACACGGACGTCGCGACCGCGTTCGCCGTGTCATGAAAGCCGTTGGTGAAGTCGAACGCGAGGGCGGTCGCGATGACGATGACGAGGATGACGTCCGAGTCCACGGCGGCGCGGGAGCTAGGAGTTCTTGATGACGATCGCCTCGAGGACGTCCGCCACGTGCTCGGTGGCGTCGATCGCCTCCTCGAGGCGCTCGAAGATGTCCTTCCAGCGGATGACGACCATCGGGTCGACGCCGGTCTCGAACAGCGACGCCATCGCCTCGCGCACGGCGCGGTCGCCGTCGTTCTCGAGCCGGTGGATGTCGACGGTGTAGTGCTTGATGTCCTCGAAGTTCCGCATCCGCGGCATCGCGGCGGCGACCTGGCGGCAGGCGTCGCGGAGGATCTGCGAGAGCCGCTGCGCCTGCTCCATCGGCGCCTCGATCTTGTAGAGGATCAGGTAGTCCGCGGCCTCTTCGGTCAGGTCGATGACGTCGTCGAGGGCGGACGCGAGGAGGATGATGTCCTCGCGGTCGATCGGCGTCACGAACGTCTGGTTGAGCCTGCTGAAGATGTCGTGCGTGATCCGGTCGCCCTCCTGCTCGGCGAGCAGGATGTCCCGCGCCAGCGACGCGCGCTCGGGGAAGGACGCGAGCATCTCCTCGAGCATCTCTCCGGCGCGCGCGACGTTCAGCGCAGCCTCCTCGAAGAGGTCGAAGAACTCGCGGTCCTTCGGGGCGAAGACCTGGGACAGCCGAGCCATGGAGCGCGAGTCTAGGTGTTAACGCCGCCGGAGCAGCGCCTGCCGCCGCTCTTTGCGAAGAGCGGCCGTTCCGCTGGCGCGTCGGCGCGCTAGCGGAGCAGGTCCACGAGCCGCCCGCCCAGCGGGCCGCGGACGAGCCGGGACTCCGAGTACACGCTCGACTTGGCGATGTTGACGGTCGGGATCGACTTCACTCGCCGCTCGCCGACCTCGACGTGCCACGCGTCCGCCGTCGCCGCCACGAGCGGCCCCGTGACGAGCGCACCGCGAGTCGTGCGGACGGACGCGTCGGGCAGCGGATCCGGAGCCGCGAAGCGCTCCAGCGCGACGGCGAGGACGAGCACGCCGAAGACCGCCGCGACGACGCGCAGCGTGCTCAGCGACGTGCGGCGCACGAGCCAGAGGCCGAAGAGGGCGACCGCCAGGCGCGCCGGGCTCAGGACCGCGAGGCCGACGGCGAGCGCCGCCACGACCGCGGCGCGCGACAGCCACACCGTCCGGCCCTGCACGGCCTGCTGGTTGCGCGCGCGGGTGTGCAGCCGCCGCACGCGCCGGTCGCGGCCCGGCTCGGCGATCGGGTCGGCCTCGCCGCGCAGCTCGTCGAGGTCGCGGCGCAGACGGCGGTGGTCGTCGATCAGCCGCGTGAGCGGCGCCGGCACCCCCCACCCGCGGTGGCGCGCGGGAAGGATCCGGTGCAGCAGCCAGGCGAACGCGAGCGGGAGCGGCAGCGCGAGCAGCGCGAGGACCACGAGCTGGAGGCCGCGGCCGAGGATCTGCGCGTGCGGGACGAGCGACATGACGTCGGTGGGCACGAGGCCGGCGTCCTGGATCTCGCCCCACTTCCACAGCGCCCCGAGGACGTAGAGCGCCGCGACGGAGAGCAGCGCGAGGGTGGGGACGCCGAGCGTCCAGCGCAGGACGCGCGCGAGCTCGCGGTCGCCGGAGACGTCGGCCGCGCGGGCCGGTGCGACCGGGGCCGGCGCGGCGCGGACGGCCGGCGCCGGAGCCGCCGGAGCCGCCGGCACCGGAGCCGCCGGAGCGGGGGGTGCTGCCCGGAGCGCTGTGGGCTGGGCGGCCATTGCTGCGATGAACATAAGTCGAGCGCCGGACGGAACCGCTCCGCCGGCCGCGGCGTCCCCCTACTCCCCCAGCCGCCGACGGCGGATCGCGACCCCGATGCCGAGGTACGGGCCGCCCTGGCGCTCGAGCACGTCGTCGTACTGGTCGGTGAACTCGAGGAAGTCCCAGTCCGCCGCGTGCTCGTCGCGGAAGCGCCGCCACACGGAGCCGACGCCCGGGCAGGCCTGGCTGACGATGTCGTGCAGGACGACGATGTTCGCGTGCGGCCTCACCGAGTCGAGGTCGTGCTGGGCGGTCCACTCGTAGTGCGCGGCGTCGACGAGCGCGAGGTCGAACGGGCCTTCGCGGGCGAGGAAGCGCGGGAACTGCGGGAGCTGGCTGTCGGCGAGGACGAGCCGCATCCCCGGCCTCGCCCGGAGCTGGCCGCGCAGCCACGGCGAGTCGACGACGTCGGTGGCGATCGCCTTGCGCAGCGGCGCGAAGCGGGAGAGGTACTCGACGGTGATGAGGAACGTGCCGCCGTGGCGGACGCCGACCTCGAGGTAGGACCCGATCCGCTGCTGCGAGAGCGCGGCCAGGTACGGCCCGAACTGGTTCGGATACTGCCAGTGGCGCAGCCCCTTGCCGCAGTGCGGGTACAGCTCGCGCGGGAACTCGTCGAGGATCTCGTCGTTGAGCCCGAGCGCCGGCAGGATCTCGCGCTCGAGCCGCCCCGGATCGCGCAGCGCCTCGAGGTCCGCGGTGCGCAGGATCTCGAGCGGAGCGACGTCGAGCTCGCGCGCCGGCTCGAGCCCCTCCTCGTCGACGACCGCCTGCGCGCCGCGGCGCATCGCCCGGGCGTCGAGCACCCGGCCGAGACGGCCGCGGAGCACGCGCTCGTCGAGCACGCGGGCGACGCCGGCGCTCACTCGCTCGGCCGGAGGGCTCACTCCCACTCGATGGTCCCCGGGGGCTTCGACGTGATGTCGAGCACCACCCGGTTGACCTCGCGCAGCTCGTTGATCATCCGCGAGGCGATCTGCTCGAGCAGGTCGTAGGGCAGGCGGGCCCAGTCGGCGGTCATCGCGTCGTCGGAGGTGACCGCGCGGAT
>JAUJPF010000006.1 GCA_030447275.1 Solirubrobacteraceae bacterium
AGTGCAGTAGAGCCGGTGCCCTCTCCCTATCTACCCGCCCCCAGCGGCGGGGCCCGGTGGGGTGGTATTGGTCCGGCACCGCCCCCCGCGCGCGCAAAGGGGCGCGCGAAAACCCGCCGCCCCTTGGTTGTGCGACCCCGCGGTAATCCTTCCGGTTCTGACGCACATCGACGCAGCAGGGTGCGGATCTGGCCGGCGGTGACCTCCTCGCGGCGGGTCAGGTCGGGCCAGCTGAACCGCAGCCGCTCGTACCCCGCGAGCTTGAGTGCGACGTCTCGCCGACGGTCCTCGACGAGGCGGGACGGGTCGCTGTGGAAGGCGAACCCGTCCGTTTCGACGACGACGCGCTCTTCCGGCCACAGGAAGTCGACCTCGAGCGGCCGCGGCAAGCCGACATCGAGCTGGGCGTTGACGATCGGAAGCGGCAGGTCGTACCGCCGGCACAGCGAGCGCAGCGCCTGCTCGAACCGGCTGCGGGTGGGGCCGGAGCGAGGATCGCGCTCGGCGAGCACCCGCCGCAGCCTGCGCGCGCCGCGGTAGCGCGCACCGGTGTCGAGGATCGCGAGGATCGCGACGGCGTCCAGAGTGCCCCCGCGCGCTGCGCGGGCGACGGCGTCCTCCAGGTCGGATGGCCTCACCTGCCCGGCGAGGTCGACGAGCGTGCGGCTGGGCGTGGTGCAGCGGATCCCGCGGCACTCGGAGGGCTCGAGCGTCAGCGCCCCGTGTACGACGATGCCGCGGCGGCGCCGCGGCCCGTCGCGCGGCACGACGACATGCGGCTCCCGGTCGCTCCCGGGCAGGAGGTCGAGCAGCTCGGCGGCCGAGCGGTGGCTGAGCAGAGCGCCGCGCCCGCAGCTGAGCACCGCTGCCCGCCAGCGCCCCTCCCGCATGAGCGGCGCGACGCCGTGTGAGAACGCCCCCTCGAACACCTCGACCAGGCGGCCGAGCGCCACGCGGTGGTCGATCTCGTCGAGGCTGAACCCGAGCGCGAGGAGCTCGCCGCGCCCGACGACCCCGAACCGCGCGGAGGCATACGCGGCGAGCGCCCGCTCCCGCCGTCGATGTGCGTGATCCCGGGCATGGTTCCGGACTTCGTGCACATCGAGGCGTAGGGGGTGCAGGCGGCGGATTCGCCCCCGCGTACCCTCAACGCCGTGGCCGAGACGATCGACGTGTGTGCCCTTGACGAGCTGCCGCCCGGCGCGATCCGGCGGGTGGAGTGGGAGGACGTCGAGATCATGGTCGTCAACTGCGGCGACGAGCTGCTGGCCATGGAGGACCGGTGCTCGCACGACAACGGCGACCTCGCCGAGGGCGAGCTCGACCCCTCCCGCTGCGCCATCGAGTGTCCCCGCCACGGCTCGCGGTTCGACCTGCGCAGCGGCCGGCCGCTCAACCTCCCGGCCTACGCGCCGGTCGAGACGTTCCCGGTCTCGGTGGAGGACGGGAGGGTCCGGGTAGCCGTGGAGTAGAATTCAGACTCCGCAAGTCGGTATTGGAGACGAACCGCACAACATGGCCACCCCAGAGACGATCGCCGAGCAGGAAGCCCTCCAGGGCATCAACAGCGACTACACGGAGCGCTACGGCTTCTCCGATGCCGAGAACTACCTGTACAAGGCGCCCAAGGGGATCAACGAGGAGATCGTCCGCAAGATCTCCGAGTTCAAGGACGAGCCGGAGTGGATGCTCGACTTCCGCCTGAAGTCGCTCGCGTACTTCGAGGCCCGTCCGATGCCGACGTGGGGCTCGCCGATGCTCGCCGAGGTCGACTTCGACGACATCCACTACTTCGTCCGCGCGTCCGAGCGCGCCGAGCGCTCGTGGGACGACGTCCCCGAGGACGTCAAGAAGACGTTCGACCGCCTCGGCATCCCGGAGGCCGAGCGGAAGTTCCTCGCCGGCGTCGGCGCGCAGTACGAGTCCGAGTCGGTCTACCACCAGGTCAACGAGCAGCTCGAGGCCCAGGGCGTCGTGTTCATGGACATGGACACCGCGCTGCGCGAGCACGAGGACCTCGTCCGCGAGTACATCGGCACCCTCATCCCGCCGAACGACAACAAGCTCGCCGCGCTGAACAGCGCCGTCTGGTCGGGCGGGTCGTTCGTCTACGTCCCGCCGGGCGTCAACGTCGAGATGCCGCTCCAGGCCTACTTCCGCATCAACACCGAGAACATGGGCCAGTTCGAGCGGACGATCATCATCGCCGACGAGGGCTCGTACGTGCACTACGTCGAGGGCTGCACGGCGCCGACGTACTCGAGCGACTCGCTGCACTCCGCGGTCGTCGAGCTGTTCGCCAAGCCGGGCGCGCGCATCCGCTACACGACCGTGCAGAACTGGTCGGGCAACGTGTTCAACCTCGTCACGAAGCGCGCGGTCGCCGAGCGCGACGCGACGGTCGAGTGGGTCGACTGCAACCTCGGGTCCAAGCTCACGATGAAGTACCCGAGCGTCTACCTCATGGGCGAGCGGGCGCACGGCGAGATCCTGTCGATCGCGTTCGCCGGCACCGGCCAGCACCAGGACGCCGGCGGCAAGATCGTCCACGCCGCGCCGAACACGACGTCGAACATCTTCGCCAAGTCGATCTCCAAGGACGGCGGGCGCTCGTCGTACCGCGGCCTGCTCGAGGTGGGCAAGGGCGCACACGGCGCGAAGTCGAAGGTGGTCTGCGACGCGCTGCTCCTCGACGAGGAGTCGCGGTCGGACACCTACCCGACGATCCGCATCGGCGAGGACGACGTCGACGTCGGCCACGAGGCGACCGTGTCGAAGGTCGGCGAGGAGCAGATCTTCTACCTCCAGTCCCACGGGCTGACCGAGGAGGAGGCGTCGAAGCTCATCGTCAACGGCTTCATCGAGCCGATCGTCAAGGAGCTGCCGATGGAGTACGCGGTCGAGATGAACCGCCTCATCGAGCTCCAGATGGAAGGCTCCATTGGCTGAGTGGCAGACCCTCGAGCTCCCGACGTACAAGGGCACGCCCGGCTGGGAGTTCACCGAGCTGAAGAACTTCGACCTCGCGTCGTTCCCGCGCGCGGAGCGCGGCGAGGGAAAGGTCGAGATCCCCGAGCCGGTGTTCCCCGCGCCGGACGGCTCGGTGCTGCTGACCCAGGTCGACGCCACGTGGGCGCCGCGCGAGGAGGCCACGGTCGAGGGACCGTTGGTCATGCCGCTCGCGCAGGCCGTCGAGCAGCACGGCGACCTCGTCGACCGCTACCTCGGCACGATCGTCCCCGTCGAGGAGGACCCGTTCGTCGCGCGCAACGCCGCGGAGTGGGACGGCGGCCTCTTCGTCTACGTCCCGCGCAACACGAAGCTCGACGCGCCCGTGGTCGCTTCGGCGATCCAGGCCCAGCAGGGCAGCGCGCTCAACTGGCGCGTGCTGGTCGTGCTCGACGAGGGTGCCGAGGCCGAGGTGTGGGAGCAGTACCTGTCGGCCGCCGCCGGTCTCTTCACCACCGTCGTCGAGCTCGTCGTCGGCCAGAACGCGTCGCTGCGCTTCGTCTCCGCCCAGGACCTCGACGAGAAGTCGTGGATCTTCGGGACCCAGCGCGCGCGCGTCGAGCGCGACGGCTCGCTCGACTGGGTCGTGCTCGGCTTCGGCAGCGCGAACGGCAAGGTCTTCCAGAACACGATCCTCGACGGCGAGGGCGCGAGCGGGAAGGTCACGGGCGCGTACGCGACCCGCGGGCGCCAGCACCTCGACTTCGACACGACCCAGGAGCACGCGGCGGCCAACTGCACGTCGGACCTGGCGTTCCGCGGGATCCTCGCGGCGCGGTCGAGCGCGGTGTGGCGCGGGATGATCAAGGTCGACCCGGGCGCGCAGCAGACCGACGCGTTCCAGGAGTCGCGCAACCTGCTGCTCTCGAAGAAGGCCCACGCCGACGCGATCCCCGGCCTCGAGATCCTCGCCAACGACGTGCGCTGCACGCACGCGGCGGCGATCGCCCAGATCGACCCCGACCAGGTCTTCTACCTGCGCTCGCGGGGCCTGCGCCAGGAGGCAGCGGAGCGCCTCGTCGTCGAGGGGTTCCTCGCCGAGCTGGTCGAGCGCTTCGAGGCGGGTCCGATGCGCGAGGCGCTGGCGACGGCGCTCGAGAAGCGCCTCGAAGCCGTCCTCGGCTAGCGCCGGCCGCGGCTATCCGGCGCCGATCCGCACGCGCCCGCCGCCGTACGGGACGACGACGACGCCGCGGCGCGCCCGCGGCGTCAGCTCGCGGTCGGCGGGCTCGATCCCCGTCCGCCGGAGGATCGTGCCGAGCCCGACCTTGATCTCGAGCTCGGCGAGCGACGAGCCGAGGCAGCGATGCGCGCCGCCGCCGAACGGCAGCCACGTGTACGGCGCGGGCGGCTCGCCGAGGAAGCGCTCCGGCTCGAAGCGCTCCGGGTCCGGATAGAGCTCGGGGTCGTGGTGGATCGCCCACGCGTCGATGAGCACGAGCGTGCCGGGCGGGACGACGTGCGGCCCGATGGGGAACGGCTCGTCGAGGACCCGGCCCGCGGCGATCGGGATCGGCGAGCGGATCCGCAGCACCTCCTTCACCAGCGCCCCCAGGTACTGGTCGTCGTGCTCGCGCGCCGCGACGGTCGCGCGCTCGCGCACCGCCGGGTTGTGCGCGAGCAGGACGCCGCCCCAGGCGATCGCGGCCGCCGTGGTTTCGTGCCCGGCGGCGATCAGCGTGATGAGGTCGTTGCGCAGGTCCTCGCCGGAGAGCGCGTCTCCGTCCTCGTCGCGCGCCTGCACGAGCATCGCGAGGATGTCGTCGCGCTCGGCGAGCCGCGGGTCGGCCCGTGTCGCCGCGATGTGCTCGTCGAGCAGCGCGTGCAGCCGCCCGTGGTGCTTCCACCAGCGGAGGATCGCGAAGTTGAGCGCCGACCGCCGCTTCGTCTCCGGGAAGTACGTCATCACCGCCGGCGTCGGGAGCGAGGCCGCGAAGGCCGCGGCCTCGCGGAAGCGCCGCGGCGGCGTGATCCCCGACGACAGCCGTTCGCTGAGGCGCAGCCGCAGCGTCCCCAGCGGATAGAAGAGGAGGTCGTCGACGAGGCGGCGGAACCGCCGGCGGGTCTCAGCGTCCGTGACGCCGAGGACCGCGTCGAGGATCACCTCGATCGTCACGTTCTGCGCGACCGTGAGCATCGCGACCGTGTCGCCCGCGCGCCAGCGCTCGACCTCGCGGTCCATCAGCCGCTGCATCGTGGCGGCGTAGCCGCGGACGCGCTCGCCGTGGAAGGGCGGCAGGAGCAGCTTCCGGCGCGCGAGGTGCTCGGCGGGCTCGAGCAGCATCAGCGAGCGGTCGTCGAGCAGCGGCCGCACGACGTCGTTGCCGTGGCGCTTGCCGAGCGGATCGCCGGTGAACAGGCGCCGGGTCGCGTCGGGGTCGCTGGTGAGCACCGCCGGCGGCATCGTGCCCGGCCTGACGGTGAACGTCGTGCCGAAGCGCCGGTGAGCTGCGCGCGTGAACTCCGGGTAGCGCAGCCCCCACAGCAGGGCCTGGGCGGGACCGGGGAGCCGCGGGCCGGGTGGGAGCTCGGGCGCGGCGCTCACGACAGCCGCATGGCCAGGACGCACACGTCGTCGCGCCGGTCCGCCGACGCCGCGACCGCGTCGGCGAGCGACCCCGCGACCGCTTCCGGAGCGCGCCCGTCGAGCCCGTCCAGCGCGGCGAGCAGCCCGTCGAGCCCGGTCTGGAGCGGCCGGTCGCTGCGCTCGATCAGCCCGTCGGTGTAGAGCACGAGCAGCGAGCGCTCCGACAGCTCGACCGCTCCCTCGGGGCGGTCGTTCCAGGTCGTGTGGGCGTCGAGCGGAGCCGACCGCCCGTCCCACGCGAGGCGCGCCGGGCGCCCAGGCTCGAAGATCGCCGGCGGCGGGTGGCCGGCGCAGGCGTACCGGACCGAGCGCAGCCGCACGTCGACCTCGGCGTACGCGACGGTCGCCATCTGCCCGACCTGGTGGCGGCGCGAGAACTCCGACAGCGCCTCGAGCAGCGCGCCGGGCTCGAAGCCCGTCGAGGCGAGCGCGCGCAGGGCGCTGCGCAGCTGGCCCATCGTCGCCGCCGCGCCGAGCCCGCGGCCGACGACATCGCCGACGGCCAGCCCGATGCGCTCCCCCGGCTCGAGCCAGAACGCGTCGTACCAGTCGCCGCCGACCTCGAGCCCCTGCACCGCCGGCCGGTACGCGACGCCCAGCTCGAGGCCCTCGCCCTCCTCGAGCGCGCCGGCGAGCAGGCCGCGCTGGAGCTCGAGCGCCACCTCCTGCTCGCGCCGGCGCGCCCGCACCAGCTCCTGCTCGTACCGGCGCCGGTCGGTCGCGTCGAAGACCGTCGTGCGGACCGCCCGCGGCTGCCCGGCGTCGTCGTGGCGCACGACCGAGTTGACGAGCGCCGGCAGCGGCGTGCCGTCGGCGCGCACGAGATCGATGGCGATCTCGCGCACCGACCCCTGCATCCGCAGCAGCGGCGCGTAGTGGGTCTCGTGGTAGATCCGCCCGCCGGCGGACAGGAGGTCCTGGAAGCGGCGCACGCCGATGAGACCGTCGCGCTCCAGCCCGGTCAGCTCCTCGAACGTCCGGTTGACGCGCAGGATCGTCCCGTCGAGCGCCGTCGTCAGGTAGCCGCACGGCGCGCTCTCGAAGAGGTCCTCCGCCGAGTCGTCGAGGAGCGCGTCCGGGACGCTCACTCGGCCAGGAACGCCTTGATCGCGGCGACGGTCTCGTCCGGCGCGCTGAGGTTCGGGCAGTGCCCGGTGGCCGCGAGGCGGACGAGCCTGCTGTCGGGGAGCCGCTCGTCGACGTACTCGCCGACGACCGTCGGCGCGATGGCGTCGTCGGAGCACTGGAGGACGAGGGCCGGCGTGTGCACCCGCTCGAGGTCCTCGCGGTTGTCGGCCAGGAACGTCGCCCGCGCGAACGCGGCGGCGATCTCCGGGTCGGTCCGGCAGAAGCTGTTGGTGAGCTCCTCGCCGAGCTCGGGCCGGTCGGGGTTGCCCATGATCACCGGCGCCATCGTGCTCGACCAGCCGAGGTAGTTGCTCTCGAGCGACTCGAGGAGGCCGGCGATGTCCTCCTCGGAGAACCCGCCCACGTAGCCCTCGTCGTCGAGGTAGCGCGGCGACGGCGCGACGAGGACGAGGCGCGAGAACCGCTCCGGCCGCGCGATGGCGGCGAGGGCGCCGATCATCGCGCTGACCGAGTGGCCGACGAACACGACGTCCTCGAGGTCGAGCTGGTCGCAGATGGCGACGACGTCGCCCGCGTAGCCGGCGAGCGTGGAGTGGCGGCGCCGGTCGAAGGCCGACGCGTCCGACCGGCCGTAGCCGACGTGGTCGAAGAGCACGACGCGGTAGTCGTCGGCGAACGCCGGCCACACGAACCGCCACATGCCCTGGTCGCACCCGAACCCGTGGGCGAAGACCATCGGCTGCCCGTCGGGGACGCCGTGCACGGTCACGTTGTTGCGGGCGACCGCGCTCACCGCGGGTCCTCCAGCGGCAGCAGGCTCATCATCCCGGTCAGCTCGAGGATCTGGACGACGCTCGGGTGCATCCCCGCGCGGACGCGCAGCTCGCGCTCGCGCTGCGACGCCTCGCGCAGCGCGATGTTCAGCGCCCGGACCCCGGAGGAGTCCATGAACGTCAGCGCGCTGAGGTCGACGAGCACCGATCCGGTGGTGAGGCCTTCGGCGATCGCCGCGGTGAAGTCGTCGGAGCTCGCGAGGTCCAGCTCGCCGGCCACCGCGACCGTCGTCAGTCCGTCGTCCGCGGAGACGTCGAGCGCGAAGAGCGGCGGGTCGGCCCCGTCGGAGCTCACGGGGGCAAGAGTACTCGCGATCACGCCGGCGGCACGGCGCGTTGCCGCTGCTCCCGCGGCGGGTACCCCGCCAGAGCGATGCACGGTCGAATCCTGCTCACCGCTGCGGCGGCCGTCCTGTGCGCGGCGGCGCCCGCGGCGGCGCAGGTGCCGCTGCCCACGCCGCTGCCGGGCACCGGCCAGAACCCCCCGCCGGGCGGTGGCGGCGCGGAGCCGCAGCGGCCGACCCCGGCGCCGCCCGGCGGCGCCGCGCGCGCGGCGGGCGAGGTCGGGACGTACCGCGGAAGCCCCGGCCGGACGGGCGTCATGCCCGACCCCCAGGTGTTCGGGCCGCTGCGGCCGCTCTGGCGCCACGAGCTGCCCGGCTACGTGAACCACCCGCTCCTGGTCCGCGGGATGGTCATCGCCAACGTCGGCCGCTCGGCGGGATCGGGCTACGGCTCGGACGTCATCGCGTGGGACGCGCAGACCGGCGTCGAGCGCTGGCGCGCGCCGACGCCGGGCGTCTACTACTCCGCCCACATCGCGAGCGACGGCGAGCGCGTGTTCTCGGTCAACCACGACGGCGTCGTGCGCGCCTTCTCGGTCGCCGACGGGGCACGGCTCTGGGAGGTGCAGCCGATCGAGCAGACCTTCGACGCGATGGGTCCGATCGTCAGCGACGGGCTCGTCCTGTGGATCCACGGAAGTCACTCGCACGGCAACGCGACGCTGTTCGCGCACCGCGCGGCGACCGGGGCCGAGCACTTCCGGCGCCGGGTCCGGGTCGAGTACCGGGGCGAGATGGTCGTGGGCGGCGGGCATGCCTACGCGCTCGACGAGTGCGGCAACGCGACGGCGGTGAGGCTCGGCGACGGCGAGGTCGCGTGGACGAGCGGCGTCGACGACTGCGACCTGGGGAACACCGCCTTCGGCCGCGTGCTCGCCGGCGGCAGGCTGCTCGCCGGCCGCGGGCGGATCCTCGACGCCGCCACCGGGGCCCAAGTCGGGCGCCACGACCTCGCGGCGCCCGCCGTCGAGGACGGCGTCGGCTACGCGTGGGGCGCCGGGAGCGGCGGGAGCGGCGGCGGCGTGCGTGCGACCGCGCTCGACGGCGGCGGCCAGCTCTGGAGCTTCACCGACCCGGCGAAGCGGGAGTTCGAGGCGGAGGTCCTGCCGCCGGTCCTCGTCGGGCCGACGCTGTACGTCACGGCGCCGTCCGGCCGGCTGATCGGGCTCGACCGCCGGTCCGGGCGGATGCTGTCGGCGACGCGCGTCCAGGGCCGGACGGAGAGCTCTGTCGGCGGGATCGTCGGCGGCCTCGCCGCCGGCCAGGGCGTCGTCGCGGTGACGCAGCAGTCGACGATCACCGTCCTCACCGGCGTCCTCCGCCCGCAGCCGCGCGGCACGGACATCGCCGCCACCACCTTCGACGTGGTCTACGGGCGCGGCGCCGACGTCGCCGCGGCGGTGGGAACCGACGTGGCGGGGCGGGAGGTCCAGCTCCAGGCCGATCGGTTCCCGTACGGCTCGTGGCGCCCGGCCCTGCGCGGCCCGCACGACGTCGACCGCACCTTCTACGCCTCGCTCAAGCCGACGCGGAACACCCGCTACCGCCTGGTCACCGAGGGCGCCGAGCCGGCGCCGTCGGTGACGATCCGGGTCGTGCCGCGGTTCTCCTCGCGGGTCCGCCGCGTCGGGCGCAACCGCATCGAGGTGGCGGGACGGCTGCGGGGCCCGGCGGACATGCCGACGCGCGGGCGGCGGCTCGTCGTCTACCTGGGCCGCGTGCACCGCGACCGGGCGGAGCGCCTGGGCTCGGCGCCGCTGCGGCGGGCGGGCCGCGGCCGCGCTGCGGCCCGCGTCCGGTTCCCGGCGCTGCGCCGCGTCCACCGCGACGACGTCCTGATGTTCTGCGTCCCCGGCCTCGCGCGGCGCGGCTTCGGCCGCCTCGACGGGTTCGAGCGCCGCTGCGGCGCGCGTCGCATCCGCCTGCGGCTCGAGCCGCGCAGCTAGTCCCCGCGCATCGCGCGAAGCACGAACGGGCCGAGCGAGCGCGAGAACACCGCGTTCATGTGGTTGTCGTCCTTGTAGACGTAGGCGCCGCCCACGACGGGGAAGCACAGGGTCGGGCCGCAGAAGAACCGCGTCAGGTCGATCACCTGCATGCGCGGGCCGCGCGCCCTCGCCGCCGCCGCGGCGGGGTCGGGGATCAGGACGCGGGCGCGGCGCGACGCGCAGGCGCTGCCGATGGGCAGGCGCTTCTTCCGGCGCGTCTTCACGCACGCGAGGGCACGGTGCGTCCGCCCGGGGATGTCGCGCAGGACGTAGATGCGCCGCACGCTCGGCGGAAGCTGGTCGAGCATCGCCCCGAACGCGGCGGCGCCGCCCCCGTAGCCGCGCGTGCCGCCCATCGGCCCCGACCGCGGCTGCGCCCACGTCGAGACGAAGATCGTCTCGATCTCCGGGTGCGCGCGCAGGTACGCGATCGTGTCGCGGTGCAGCCGCGCGCAGCCCGCGGGGCCGAGGTCGGAGCGGCTCGGGATCTGCACGCTGAACGGGCAGCCCGCGCGCGTGATCGAGATCCCGCGCCAGCGGTTGGCCTGCGCGACGACCTCGAGCGCCGCGCGCCAGTGGACGGCGTGGCTGTCGCCGATCATCGCGAACGTTCCGGTGCGCCCGGCGTCCGTGACGCCGAACTCACACGGGTGGAACGTCTCCCCGCCGCCCGCGAGCCGGCGGCAGGGAGCGTTGGGCCACAGGTATCCGGAGACGGGCCTCGGGTAGACCGTCCGCCGCAGCGACGGGTTACGGCACGGCCGCTGCGGGTCGCGCGCCGCCGCGGCGAAGCAGTGGGGGTAGGCGAGCACGGAAACCGAGGCCGAGAAGAACCCGCTGTCCGGGACGCGGTCCGAGGCGCCGCGCCAGCGCGACTCGACGGCCCACTCGAGCCGCCCCAGCTCGAGGCCCAGCGCGCGCGGCGCGAAGCGCGCGCGCACCGTGCGTCCGTCGGGGCGCGACACCGCGCCGGGGATCACCCGCGCCCGGCCCTCCTGCGGCACGTGCCGCAGGAAGCCGCGCCCACCGCGCCCGGGCACGACGCACAGGCGGCCGCCGCCGGCGCCGAGGACCAGGCACAGCGACCGCCCGCCGCGCAGCCCGCGCGTCGCCCACGATCCGCGCGTGCGCACGTCGAGCACCATCCGCAGGTCGCGCTGGCCGAACGCCGCCCGGCGCACGTCGAGCGCGCCGCGGGCCGGCTCGCGGGCGTCGGCGTGCGACGGCGGGTCGAAGCTCGGGTTGCGCGCCTGCGCCCCGCCGCACCATCCGAGCGCGAGCGCGACCGTCGCCGCCAAGCACCCGGCGCCCCGGCCGCTCATGCTCCCCGCGCGGCCGCGTAGCCGACCAGGCCCTCGCCGCCGAGCGGCTCGATGTCCTGCCACCCCGCGTCGCGCAGCCACCGCACGAGCGTCGGCCGGTCCGGCGGCGCCGTCGGGATGATCCCGGTGACACGGCCGCCGAGGATCGAGAGGTCGGCGCGCCGGGTGCCGCCGCTGACGAGCGTGATCAGGAACAGGCGCCCGCCCGGCCGCACGACGCGCGCGAGCGACTCCACGAACGCGCGCGGATCGGGCATGCAGTGCAGGCCGTTGAGGCTCACCGCGGCGTCGACGGTGAAGTCGGCGAGCGGCAGGTCCTGCGCGTCGGCGCGCAGCAGCACGGTGGCACCGTCGGCCAGCTCGTCGCGCACCCGGGCGGCGCGGCGGAGCATCGCCACGCCGAGGTCGCTCTCGACGACCACGCCGGCATAGCCCTCCGCGCGCAGGCGCGGCAGCAGCGTGCCGCCCCCGCACGGGACGTCGAGGAGGATCGGCGGCGCGTCGCCGACGCCGCTCTCGGTCGCCTCCGCGACCTGCCGCGCGAAGCCGTCGAGGTCGGGCAGCGGGCCGGCGGGCCCGTAGGCGAGCGGGGCGAGCCGGCGCAGCCGGTCGCTCTGGATCACGCGGTCGTAGAGCGGCCCGTAGAGCCCCTCGAACCGGCCGGCCGACGCCGCGCCCTCCTCCGGCAGCACCGACAGCACGCCGTCACCCTCGTCGCGCAGCGCGCGCCGGGCCCCGCGGCGCAGCAGCGGCTTCAACAGGTCCTGATCTTCACCGTCCATTGACGCGCGCAAGCGTACGCGGGCGTATCGTCCGCCGCGATGCTCCGCCGGATGCTCGCGGCCGCTGTGCTGCTCTCGCTCGTCGCCGCCGCGCCCGTCCTGGCGAAGGCGATCAGCGGGACGAAGGGCTCGGACCGCATCCGCGGGACGGCGAAGGCCGACCGCATCCTCGCCTTCCGCGGCGACGACCGCATCGCCGCCCGCGGCGGCAACGACCAGGTGTTCGCGCACGCGGGCCGCGACCGCGTCGCGGGCGGCGCGGGCAACGATCGGCTGAACGGGGGCGGCGGCGACGACGTCGTCAACGGCGGCACCGGCAACGACCACGTCTTCGGCACGCTCGGCAACGACCGCATCGTCGGGGTCGCGGGCGACGACCGCCTCAACGGCGGCCTAGGCGACGACCAGATCGACGGCGGGGTCGGGGACGACCTCCTGTTCGGCTTCGGCGGCGTCGACGCGCTCATCGGCGGCACCGGCGCCGACGAGCTGATCGGCGACGCGGGCGACGACCGCCTCGAGGGCGGCCCCGACGACGACGGGCTCGAGGGCGGCCTCGGCAACGACGTGCTGATCGGCGGCCCCGGCGAGGACACCTTCGGCATCGCCCCGAATCCGCGCGACCGGCCGAACGACCGGCCCGAGGACCGCCTGCCCGCGCCGGGCGACGACCGGATCGAGGCGCGCGACGGCGAAGAGGACACCATCAACTGCGGCCTGGGCACCGACGTCGTCGTCGTCGACGCCGTCGAAGAGGGCATCTACGACTGCGAGGAGATCATCGAGCCATGACCGACGACGGCGCGAAGCGGGGCGGCCCCCGCCCCACCTGGGGCGAGGCCCAGCGCCTGCGCGACCGCGGCGCCGGCGAGCGGGCCGACGCCGACGCGCTCGAGCGGCTCGACGCCGCCGATCCCGAGGAGGGGCTGCGGCGGCGCGACTTCCTCCAGCGCACGGCGGCCGCGGCCGGCGGGGTGGGGCTGGCGAGCGTCCTCCCGACCCAGCAGCTCGTCGCCGAGGCGGCGCGGCGCCAGCGCACGAAGGTCCCGGCGCCGCGCGACCTGCCGATCGACACGTTCGTCGTGCTGATGATGGAGAACCGGTCCTTCGACCACTACTTCGGGTGGCGGACCGACGCCGACGGGCGCAACGCCGGTCTCCAGTACCCCGACAAGGACGGCAAGCCCGTCCCGACGTACCGGCTCACGCCGGACTTCCAGGGCTGCGGTCACCCCGACCCCGACCACGGGTGGTTCGGCGGGCGCTGGCAGTTCAACGCCGGGCGCAACGACCGGTTTTTGACCGGCAACGAGGCGGGCGACGGCAGCGACGAGTTCGCGATCGGCTACTACCAGGAGGAGGATCTGCCGTTCACGGGACCGGCGAGCCAGGCGTTCATGCTGCACGACCGGTTCTTCTCCTCGGTCATGGGCCCGACGTTTCCCAACCGCCACTACAAGTGGGCGGCGCAGGGCGGCGGCTTCAAGACGAACGTCATGCCGATCGGCACGCTCGGCCACCAGTGGGACACGATCTTCGACGTCGCGATGCGCAAGGGCGTCAGCGGGCGGTACTTCGCGAGCGACCTGCCGTTCTCGGCCCTGTACGGCACGCGTGGCCTGAGCTGGACCGGGCAGGTCGAGGAGTACTACGCACGCGCCGCGGCCGGCACGCTGCCCAACATCTCGTTCGTCGACCCGCCGTTCCGCGACGGCGGCGGCGGCAACGGCGTCTCGGCCGACGATCACCCGCACGGCGACATCCGGCTCGGCCAGGCGTTCATGTCGGACGTCGTGCACGCGTTCATGGAGTCGCCGCAGTTCAAGCGCGGCGCGCTGTTCATCGTCTACGACGAGTGGGGCGGCTTCTTCGACCACGTCCCGCCGCCGCGCGTCCCCGACGACCGCGCGAGCGCGAACCACGCCGAGGACTGGGGGCAGATGGGGTTCCGGATCCCGGCGATGACCATCAGCCCGTTCGTCCGTCGCGGAAGGGTCTCGCACGCGACGCTCGGCTTCGAGTCGATCCTCAAGCTGATCTCGCACAAGTTCGCGCTCGGCCACCTCACGAAGCGTCACCGCTACGCCTACAACATCGGCCGCACGATGGAGTGGCGCCGCCCGAACTTCGAGCCGCCCAAGCTGCCCGACCCGGGTGTCGTGGCCACTGCGCCGTGCGAGGCCGGCGGGGGGCAGGGGTTCCCGGCGCCCGGCGAGCAGTCGGACCCCCCGTCGCGGCTTTCGCGCCCCAAGGAGCACGACATCGTCGCACTCGAGACCTCGGGCTATCTCGAGCGCCTGGGCTACGACGTCCCGCCGGCGACCTTCGACAGCCTGTATCGCCAGCCCGACACGGTGCGCCGCGCGAACCGGGGGTAGACCCCCGTGGCATGACGGACTGGATCGCCGCCGAGGCGCAGCGGATCGTCGCGGCGGCGCCCGAGCAGCTCGAGCGGCTGGTCGGCGTGTCGTCGCCCTCGGGCGACCTCGCGGGCGCCGAGGCCGCGATCGCCGTGGTCCGCACGCTGCTACCGCCGGGGGCGGAGATCGAGCGCGTGCCGTGCTCGACGCCCGGCCACGCCGAGGACTTCCTCGCGCGGGTGCGCGGCGGCGGCGAGCGCCGGCTGCTCCTGCTCGGCCACCTCGACACGGTCATCCCGCACGCCGACCACCGCCCGCTGAGCGTCGACGGCGACCGGCTCGTCGGCCCCGGGACGGTCGACATGAAGGGCGGCGACGTGATCGCGGCCGGGCTGCTGCGCGCGCTGGCCGAGGGCGATGGCGCGCCGCCGTTCGCCGAGGTCGTGCTGCTGCTCGTCAACGACGAGGAGTGGCGGATGGTCCCGTTCGCCCACGTCGAGCGCTTCGCCGGCTTCGACGCGTGCCTGTGCTTCGAGGCGGGGCAGCTCGGGCCGGACGGGGAGGAGGCGGTCGTCGTCAAGCGCAAGGCGGCGGGGACGCTGCGGATCAGGGCGCATGGCCGCGAGGCGCACTCCGGCAGCGCGCCCGACAAGGGCGTCAGCGCGCTGCTGGCGCTGGCCGGGGCGGCGCAGGCGATCGCGAGTGCGCACGACCCGCAGGGCCCGGACGCGCTGACCGCCGTGCCGACGATCCTGCGCTCCGGCGACGCGTTCAACGTCGTGCCCGCGCGCGGCGAGCTGATCGCCGATCTGCGCGCCGAGAGCGACGCCGCCTTCGACCGCGTCACCGCGGCCGTGCCCGGCGAGGTCGACGGGGCCCGGCTCGAGGCGGAGCTGCTGCGGCGCTGGCCGGGGATGGACACGCGCGACGCGGTGGCGCCGATGCTCGCCCGCGCGGCGGAGCTGCTCGGCGCGCCGATCCACGCCGGCGCGCGCGGCGGCGCGAGCGACGCGAGCCACCTCGCGGGCGCGATCGCGCTCACCGTCGACGGCCTCGGCCCGCGCGGCGGCGGCGCGCACGCGCCGCACGAGTTCGTCTCGACGGACTCGCTCGAGCGGCGTGCGCGCGTGGCGCTCGCGGGGGCCGCGGCGGCGCTCGGCGCCTAGCCCCGGCGCGCGGCCTTCAGCCCGGTCCCGCACGTCGGGCGCGCCTTGGCGCTCGCCGTGCTGAGCATGACCCAGCAGCTCTGCGTCCTCCGGTAAGGGCGCTGGCCGTCGTAGACGACGCGGACGCGCCAGCGCCCGGCGTACTTCAGCGTCTGGTGGAAGGCGAACGGCCGGTGCGCGTTGCGCGAGCCGCCGTGGACCTTCGTCCAGCGGCCCTGGCGCCGGGTCTGCCACTCCACGCGGACGCGGCCGGCGATCGCGAACGGCAGGTTGGAGGTCACCTTGCCGCGGATCGAGCGCCGCATGCCGCGGCCGGTGACCGCGAGGTCGGCGACCTTCGCCGGCTGCGGCGCGAGGGTCGCGGGGTTGACCTTCTGGACCGGGATCTCGATCCGCGTCTCGTTGTCGTGCGTGTCGCGCGCGACGACGACGATCGTGTGCCGGCCGAACGGCAGCTTGAGCGCGCCGAACCAGCGGAAGCTCGGGATGCCGCGGGTGAAGTCGAGCGGCAGGCCGTTCTCGTTGTGGGTGTGGTCGAGGTTCTCGAGCTCGCCGCGGCCGTTCTTGTAGGCGAACGTGATCCGCTTGACGTCGGCGTCGGGCGACGACGCCCGCATGTAGAGCCGGTCGCGGTCGCCGAACATGAAGTTCGCGGGCGGGTGCAGCACGTCGACCTTCGGCGCGACGAAGTCGCCGCACGGGCCGGTCACCGTGTCGATCCCGCGCACGACGTCCTTGAACGCGTCGTAGGCCGGACGCCGGCTGCCGTCGGCGCGGCGCAGGCCGTAGGACTCGAGCTCGGAGCCGTCGCCGCGCAGGTCGCGGCTGTTGAACCACATCGCGACCTCGAGGTACGGGTCCTCCTTCATGCAGTGGTAGGCCTCGCGGAGGAACTGCGCCTGCTGCGCCTCGCTGACGCCGGCGTCCTTCATGCCGGCCCAGGTGCCGCGCTCGCACTTGCGCTGCGTCGCCGACCAGCCGAACTCCGTCATCCAGATCGGCTTGTCGTCGCCGTGGGCGAGCATCGTCTCGCGCACGGTGCGATAGCCGAGGAAGACGAAGCGCGCGAGCTGGTCCTTGTCGCGGTAGTACTCCGTCGGCCCGGCCACCGAGCACGCGGTGTCGGTGTGCACGGCCATCGCGTCGAAGTAGCCCTTGGCGCCCGCGGCGTACGCGGCGGCGACGTACTCGTAGTTGTTGCCGACGGTCGGCGCGAAGACGACCTTCGCGGCGGGGTCGATCCTCTTGATCGACGTGTACGACGCCTTGAGCAGCGTGACGTAGCCGTTGGCGTCGGGAGCGCCGGGCCAGAAGTCGGCCTCGTCGGCCTCGTTCCAGATCTCGTAGGCGTCGACCTTGCCCTGGTAGCGCTGGGCGAGGCTCGCCATGAACGCGGTGTAGCCCGCGACGTCGGCGCGGGTCCCGCCGAGGCCGGTGACGACGAAGAGGGTCTTGATGCCGCGCCGCTCCTCCTGGGCCACGATGTCGTCGTAGCCGCCGTCGGTGGCGCGCTGGCCGTTCCAGACGACGAAGTGGCGGGCCCAGCCCGGCTTCGTGTCGTCGAGCATGGCCCAGTTGTCGTTGTTCGAGGCCGCGGCCCCGCCGTTCATGTTCAGGCCCATCTCGGCGGCCGTGGCGGCGGCCGGCACCGCGAGCAGGGCGGCGCAGAGCATCAGGGGTGTCAGGAGTCGAGAACGCACGATCCGAAGATCGGCGCGCCGTCGCAGCGCTGTGAATTCCTGGCGTGTTGGCCGGACGCGCGTCTACGACGGCTTGACCGCGCCGCGCGGGCACGACAGCTTCGTCTTGGCGCTGCGCGTGTGGAACACGGTCCAGCACGACGCGGTGCGCGGGATGCCCGGGCGGCCGAGGTAGACCGCGCGCACCCGCCAGCTGCCCGGGCGGCGCAGCCGCTGCGTGACGCGGAACGGCCGCCTGGCGAGCACGGTCTTCCCGTGGTAGCGCTTCCAGCGCCCGCCCCGCTTGAGCTGCCACTCGACCCGGACGGCGCCCGAGGTGATGCCGGGAAGCGAGCCGCCGGCGAACGTGCGCTTCAGGCCGCGGCCCATCAGCTTCAGACGCGGGAACTTGACGAACCCGACGGCGCCGTCGCCGTCGCCGTCCCCGCCCTGGTACGCCTCGCCCCTGGCGAACGGGATCACGATCTCGGGGCCGGGGTTGTCCTTGTCGTCCGTCGCCCAGACGATCAGCTTGTGCTGCCCGTTGGCGAGGTCACGCGCGCCGCCCCACTCGCGCTCGCGCAGGGCGCCGTCTCCGGGCAGCGAGATCGGGCCGTCGCGGAACAGCGGGCCGGCGCCCGGCCCCTCGATGCGGAACCAGATGCGGTTGAGGTCGCCGGCGTCGGAGGAGGCGCGCATCGTGAGGTTCGAGCCCGGCGCCAGGACGAACCCGGGCGTGGGCGCATGGACCTTCACCGTCGGGCCGTCGAAGTCGCCGCAGGGCGCGTTCGCGCCACCTGCGCCGGCGCGCCACGTCCCGAAGGCGTCGAACGCCGGGCGCTTGGTGTTGTCCGCGCGTCGCAGCCCGTAGGAGCTGAGCATCGAGCCGTCGCGGCTGAGATCGCGGTTGTTGAACCACATCGCGACCTCGACGAACGGATCGCGCTCGACGCAGTTCAGCGCCTGGGTGAGGTACTGCGCCTGGAGCGCCTCGCTCACGCCGGCCGGCTTGTCCGCGTGAGCGCAGCGATTCTCCGTCGCCGACCAGCCGAACTCGGTCATCCAGATCGACTTGTCGCCGTCGCCGTTGGCCTGCATGACCTTGTGGACCTCGCGGTAGGCGAGGAACGTGTACTGACCGAGGCGCCCGTCCGGCTCGCGGTAGAAGTAGCTCGGGGCGCGGTCGAGGCAGGCCGTGTCCGTGTGGACGGCCATCGCGTCGAAGTGGCCCTTGGCGCCGGCGGCGTACGCCTCGCTCACGAACCTGTAGTTGTTGCCGGTCGTCGGGGCGAACAGGACCTTCGCCGCCGGATCCGACTGCTTGATCGCGGCGTAGGACGGCTTCAGGAGCGCGACGTAGGCCGCGGCGTCCGGCCCGCCGGGCCAGAACAGGCTCTCGTCGGCCTCGTTCCAGACCTCGTACGCGTCGACCTGGCCCTTGTACCGGGCGGCCAGGTCGCCGACGAACGCGGAGTAGGCGCGCGGCTCCGCGCGCGTTCCCGCGAGTCCCGTGACCACGAACAGGGTCTTGACGCCGCGCTGCTCCTCCGCGGCGACGATCTCGTCGTAGCCGCCGTCGGTGGCGGTCTGGCCGTTCCACACGACGAAGTGCCGGGCCCACCTGGCGTTCAGCGTCTTCAGGTCGTCCCAGTTCTGCGGGTCCTTGGCGGCAGGACCGGCCCCGCCGTTGATGTTGAGGCCGATCTCCGCGCCGTGAGCGGGCGCGGCGGCGAGGAGGGCGGCGACGGCCGCGAGGAGGGGGAGCAGTCGGGAACGCACGAGGTGAACATCGACCATCCGACCACACGGCTTGAGCCGAAATCAAGTGCTTTGTCCGCAAACGGGCGCGAAGGCGAGCGGGTGGGCGCCACGGCGCTCCGTCACCGCAAGAAGCTATGGTGTGCCGCGTTGTTATGACCAGCCGAGTCTCCGGCGAGCAAGCCGGAGAGCGGGGGATCCACTGGTCGTCGTCCCCCTTGCAGGGCGATGGCGGCCTGGGGCGAATCGTCACCTGAGCGTGACGTAGCGCTGCTCTTTCTGCGCGAGCCCGACAGCTAACCCCGTAGGCGCCCACGAAAGAGAGGTCGTCGAAGCAGTGCTGTCGCCGTTCGGTTTCCGTCGTGCCATACCCCTGATCGCCGCGCTGGCCCTCGCCGCGCTGGCCGCCCTCGCCGTCTTCTCCGTGCAGGCCGCGGAGGCGAAGCTCGGCGACCGCGCCCTGCGCGTGGGCGACCGCGGCAAGGACGTCCGCGCCCTTCAGCTCCTCCTCGGCCGTGCCGGCTTCCCCGGCGCGACGAACGGGGTGTTCGGCCGCCGCACGCGGCTGAAGGTGCGCACGGTGGAGCGCGAGCTGGGGCTGCGCGTCGACGGCGTCGTCACGAAGCGCGACGTCAAGCGCATCGAGCGGGCGCTCCGGCCCTCCGACGGCAGCGGCGGCTTCAGCGTCGACGCGAAGCCGAAGAAGCACGCGGCGGCAGTGCGCAGCGAGGCGCCCGGGAGCAAGGCGGTGCTGACCCCCGACGGCCTCGCCATCGCGCCGGCCGACGCGCCCCAGGCGGTCAAGGACGTCATCGAGGCGGGCAACCGGATCGCGACCAAGCCGTACCGGTACGGCGGTGGGCATGGGAAGTGGGAGGACAGCGCGTACGACTGCTCGGGCTCGGTGTCCTACGCGCTGCACGGCGGCGACCTGCTCGACAGCCCGATGCCCTCCGGCTCGTTCATGCGCTGGGGACAGGCCGGTCGCGGGGAGTGGATCACCGTCTATTCCCACGGCGGGCACATGTACATGGTGGTGGCCGGGCTGCGGTTCGACACGAGCGGGCGCGCGCAGACGGGGTCGCGCTGGCAGAAGGCCATGCGCTCGACGTCGGGGTACAGCGTGCGCCACCCGAAGGGCCTGTAGCCCCCCGACCGGGAAAGGGCGCCTTTCCGTGGCCGAGTGGCGCCATCCGCAGGATCCCGACGAGGAGCTCTTCGCAGCCGAGCTTCCGACCGTCGCGTCGGAGATCACCGACGAGCAGCGCGTCGAGCGGATGCGCGACGAGCTGGCGACGGGCTTCGAGCGGATGCGCGGCGTCGAGCGGGCGGTCGCGGTGTTCGGCTCCTCGCGCACGCGCGAGGGGCACCCGACGTACGACCTGTCGCGGAGCGTCGGCCGCGCCCTCGGCGCTGCCGGGTTCACGGTGATCACCGGCGGCGGCCCGGGGGCGATGGAGGCGGCCAACCGCGGCGCGCGCGACGCCGGCGCCCGCTCGGTCGGGCTGACGATCGACCTCCCGAAGGCGGAGCCGCCGAACCCGTACATCGACCTGCGGCTCGACTTCCACTACTTCTTCGCGCGCAAGGTCATGTTCGTGCGCTACTCGGGCGCGTTCGTGGTGCTGCCCGGCGGCTTCGGGACGCTCGACGAGCTGTTCGAGGCGCTCACGCTGATCCAGACCGGGAAGATCCGCTTCTTCCCGGTCGTCCTCGTCGGGTCGGAGTTCTGGTGCGACCTCGTCGACTGGCTGCGCGACCGCCTGCTCGCCGAGGGCACGATCTCGCAGTCCGACGTCGACCTCGTCCAGGTGACCGACTCGCCGGACGACGTCGTCGCGATCTGCCGCGCCGCCGCCGACCGGCAGTGGGCCGCCTGAGCTAGTCGTCCTTGCCGTCGTCGTCGTCGCCGTCCTTGCCGGGCACGTCGGTCGCGACGTCGGCGGGCTCGTCGGCCTTGTAGTCCTCGGGGTTGTCGACCTTCTCGCCCTCGATCGTCACCGACCCGTCCTCGTGGCGCTCGAGGCTCGACGGGCCGAGCTTCTTCTCGACGCCCTCGTCGTAGCCGTGGTCGCCCTCGCCGCCGCCGTAGGTGATGTACTTGGCCTCGTCGTCGGGCCAGTCCTTCAGGTCCTTCGGCGGCTCGTCCTGCTCCTCGAGCTTCGCGACCTTCTCCCGCGCGCTGTCCCACGCCTCGGCCTTCTCCTTCGCGCGCGACGCGGCGTCGTGCTCGCCCCCGCCGTCGCCCCCGTCCTGCTGCTCCGTCCGCTCCTCGTCAGCCATCTGAGCCTCCCCTCGATCGCGTCGAGGACGCTGGTACCCGGAGGGTTCGGCTCTTGACCGTCAGTGGTCGGCGACCTCGCCGCCGCCGGCGATCGGCAGCCCGCGGTCGTGCCAGAGCTGGAGCCCTCCCTGCATCGACCACGCGTCGTAGCCCGCGCGGCGGAAGGCCTGCGCCGCCAGCGCCGAGCGCGCGCCGAGGCGGCACTGGAAGACGAGCGGCCGGTCGCGCGGGAGCGACTCTGCCTGCGACGCCAGCCGCTCGAGCTCGACGTGCCGGCTGCCGTCGATGTGGCCGGCGTCGCGTTCGTACGGCTCGCGCACGTCGACGACGAGGACCGCGCCCTCGCGCAGCAGCTCGGCGGTGCGCTCCGGCGTGATCTCGATGCTCGGGTCCACGAGGGGGTGGCCGCTCACGGCAGGCCGAGCTCCCGGCCGGACGTGTTGCCGTACGCGTCGTGCGCGGCGCCCGCGGCGATCCGCTGCGCGCCCGCCGGGATCGCCAGGGCGTCGAACGCCGAGCGGCGCACGGAGCGCCCGCCGGCGGCGAACGTGGCGGCGAGGCGGCGCGCGGCGCGGGGGCGGAACGTCAGCTCGCCCGGCGGGTACAGCAGCCGTACGCGCCCGTCCTCGACGACCGGCTGAAGCGATGTCGCGGGCACGACCGCGAACTCGTCGCTGACGATCTCGTAGCGGTTGGCGGTGATGCGGAACCGGTAGGTCCCGCGCGGCGCGTCGAGCGGGATCTCCCACTCGGCGCGGTACGCCCCGCCGTCGTCCACGCGCCACAGGATCTGGAGGCCGAGGTCGTCGGTCAGCCGGCGCCAGTGGCGGCGGACCCTGCGCTCGACGCTGACGAACGCGCGGTCGAGCGGGCGGTCGAGGCCGCGAGGGCCGCCGCGCCACGCGAACGCCGCGCGGTCGAGCCGCGCCACCTGGCCGGCCGGCTGCTCGATCTCGCTGCCGTCCCGGCCGCCCGGGTCGAAGGGCGGCGCGTCGGCGGGGACGCCGTTGCGCGGGTCGGCGTCGTACGGCGCGGGCGAGGGGCGGCCGTCGACGAGGCGCTTCGTCAGGTCGGCCAGCTCGACCTTGAGGAGGTTCCCCGCGAGGCGGCCATAGAGCTGCGAGCCGCCCTCGTAGTGCTGGCGGTCGTACTCCTCCGGCGTGACGAAGTACTGGAGGAACTCGTTGGCCAGGCCGGACAGGACCGTCTGCCTGACGCCGGAGCCGGCGGCCGCCTGGAGCATCGCCTCGCGGACGCGCTCGCCCATGCCGACCGTCATCTCGCCGGGGATGCTGCCGATGAGGCGGTCCCCGACGCGGACGGCGAGCAGCGGGACCGCCTTGGGGATGCTCCCCTCGCCCAGCCGCACGACCTGCACCTTGTGGCCCTGGTGGGGGTCGGCGATCGGCGCGCGGCGGTCCTCGAACGGGACGCCGGTCTGGTCGTGGAGCGGCCCGCGGCCCTCCTCGGAGCCCGTGAAGAGCGGCAGCCCGACGACCGCCTCGTCGTCGACCTCGCCGCCCTCGGTCTGCTGGCCGCAGAAGCAGATCCGCGTCCAGCGGCTCTCGAGCGCGGGCTCGGCGGTCATCGCCCTGCCCGCCTCGCGCCAGGCGCCGAGCATCGCGTCGGCCTCCCTGCGCCCGACCTCGTCGGCCCACGCCGGGCCGCGGCGGTCGAGCCCCGACGACATGTCGCCCTCGTCGGTGTTGCCGTACGCGTTCACGACCTCCTGCCCGCGCGGGACGCGCCCGGCCTTGCGGATCGCGTCCTCGACGACGCGCGTCGCGCTGCCGTGGTGGTCGGCGTTGTAGACGGTGAACGTGTGCGGGTTGATCGTGCCGTGGTTGGCGAACGTCGTCCAGACGCCGATCGGGATGCTCCGCCTGCCGCGCACCTTGTCGACGCGCAGGACGTGCACGTCGGGGTCGATCGTGTGCAGCGCGCCGAGCGGGTCCTCTTCTGCCGTGCCCTCGGCGAGCCCCTTGACGATGCCGTGGTTGTGCAGGTGCGCCTCGAGCGAGCGGTTGCGCGTGACGTCGGTCAGGCGGGCTGACGACCACCCTGCGCGCGCGGGCTCGCGGTCGTCGTCGGCGCGGCGGATCGCCTCGGTGAGCTGGCGGACCATGAACGCGTAGAGCTGCGGGTCGCGCTCGCCGGCGACGTTCTGGTCCGTCGGCGTGGTCATCGTCATGAACACGGTGTTGTAGGTGCTGAAGTTGAAGTAGCCGGTCGGCCCGGCGTGCGTGTGGCTGGCCGAGACGAGGATGTTGCCCTCGTCGAAGCCGCGGTCCTTCAGGCGCTCGGCCGCCTCGGTGACCATGCCGCCGGCGATCGAGCCGAGGTCGGCGGCGACGAGCGCGACCTTGCGGCCGTCGCGCTCGAGCACGAGGGCGCGGGCGAACAGCCGCGTGTGCTGGCCGTTGAGGACCATGTCGGAGCGGACGTAGCCCATGCCGTAGTAGCCGGTGGGCGGCGTGACGTCGGCGCGGCCCGCGCCGGCGGTCAGCGTTCCCGCGCTCGCGGGGGCCGCGGCGAGGAGGACGGCGAGCAGCGCGAGGAGGACGGCGCGCACGCCCGGCACGTTAGTGCGCGAGGCGTGCGCGCGCGCCTGATGTCATCCGCGCGCCCCCGGCGGCGCCTCGCGCAGGTCCGGGAGCGGCTGCGGGCGGATCCGCTGCCACGCGAACGCTCCGCCCAGGAGCAGCAGCCCGAGCGCGAGGAAGGACGCGACCCGCGCGAGCGCGGTGAGCGTCGCGAGGTCGTACAGGAACACCTTCGCCAACGCGACGAAGACGAGCGTCAGCGCCCCGGTCCTCAGCGCGGGGAGGTCGCGGACGAGGCCGGCGATCAGCGCCGCGACGCCTGCGCCCGCCCACAGCGCCGACAGCAGCATCTGCGCACGCTCGCCCGCGCCCGCCGCCGTGACGAGGGCGACCGAGGCGAGGTGCAGCGCGACGATCGCCACGACGGCCGCCGCGGGCGCGCGGGCCGCTGGCGGCGCCGCGAGGGCGAGCCGCCACGCCGCGAGCGTGCAGGCGCTGAGCGCGAGCGCCGCCGCGGGCAGGTCGGCGGCGCCGTCGACGAGCGCCTGCGGCGGAGCCTCGATCGCGAGCGCATGCCCGAGGGCGACCGCGAGCAGGGCGGCGGCGCCGGCCGGGCAGCGGGCACGGCGTCGCGCCCGCGCCGCGCGAGCTCGGCGAGGGACGCGGAGCCCGCGGCGAGCACCACGACCAGCAGGGCACCGTCGAGGGTGACCGCCGCCAGCCACACGAGCGCCGCGACGGCGGCGGCGTGGAGGACGACGCGCCAGGACCGGTCGCCGTCGCCGACCGCGCCGTCGCGCGCGGCCTCGCCGGCGAACGCCGCGGCGGCGGCGACGGCCAGCAGCGCCACGACCGTCGCGCCGACGTCCGCGACCCCGTCGACGATCGCCCGCGCGGGCGCGACGAGGACGGCCGCGCCGACCGCCGCGAGCGCGAGCTGCACAGGTACGGCCGCCGCCGCGACCCACTCCGCGCCGAGGCGGTCGCGGATGCCCGGGGAGGCGTCGGCGGCGGCCGCGGCCTCGGCGCGCCGCTGCGCACCGCGCGCGAGCACGGTGAGGGCGGCGGCCTCCGCCGCCCAGGCCACGACGAGCGCCGCGCCGTCGAGCGCCACCGCGGCGAGGTACGCGAGCGCCGCGAGGCCGAGGGCGTGCAGGAGGTCGCGCCACTCCGGCCGGCGGTCGAGCACCGCGCCCGACGCGAAGCACGCAGCGGCCAGCGCCCGACGGCGGTCGCCGCGACGGCCGGCCCCTCGCCGACGGCGATCGCCTCGGGCGGCGCCTCGACGACGAGCACGTGCAGCAGCGCGAGCGCGAGGTGGACGCCGAGCCCGGCGCCGGCCGGCGATGTCGTCGAGCCCTCCGCGCCGGACGCCGCGCGCGATCGCCGCGAACCCGACGACGGCGCCGGTCCACACGAGCGCGAGCGCGACGCCGTCGAGCGCGCGCGATGGCGACGTCAGCCACGATCGCGCCGACCGCGAGGGTCGCGATGGCGAGCGTCCGCGAGGCGCGCGGGGAGCGCAGCACGGCGAGCCCGCCCAGCACGTGGGCCGCCGCCACGATCGCCAGCCACGCGTCGGCCGCGCGCTCCGAGGCGTCCTGCGCCATGAGCTCCCACCCGACCGCGGACGCGACGAATGCGTTGAGCGCGAGCAGGAGCAGCGCCGCCGGGCGCGCGGTGCGCGTGCGCGCCCGCAGGTCGTGCCCGGCCGCCGCGGCCGCGAACAGCGCCCCGAACGCCGCGAGGACGCCGAGCGTCCCCGCCGCGGTGGCGGGCCGGTCGAGCAGCCCCGCGATCCACTGCGGCGTCACGACCGCGAACGCCGCGAGCCCGAGCCAGTCCCAGCCCTGGTGCACGCAGATCGCGACCGCCGCGGCCGCGGCGACGAGCAGCAGCACCGCGGTGCCGCCTCCGCCGGGCGCGCCGACCAGCAGCGGCGCGGCAAGCCCCCGAGGACGCCGAGCACCGCCATCCCCCGCGACCGCCAGCGCAGCGCGAGGGCGGTCGCGGCGGCACCGGTCGCCAGCGCGAGCGCGAGCGCCGCCTCGACCGGCAGCACCTCGTACACGCGCGCGGCGACGACCGAGGTCGCGAACAGCCCGGCGATGCCCGCGGCTGCGGCGGCCATCGCGGCGTCGGTGCGCGCCGGCCGCTCCTGGAGCCACGCACCGGTCGCGGCGAGAGGCGAGCGACCCGGCGCCGGCCATCAGCACGCGCATGCCCTCGCCGATCCAGCCGCGCGAGACGGCGACCGCCAGGAGCAGCACCAGCCCGACGAACACGGCGGCGCCGCCGGCCCAGGCGAGCACGCGGCCGGCGACGAGGTCCTCGAGTCGCGCGCGGGGCGCGGGGGAGGCGGCGGCCGTCGCCGGAGTGGCCGGCGCAGCGCAGGCGCGCGGGCCGGAAGCGGCCGGGACGCGCGGTGCGGGCGGCGTCGGCGGTGCCGCTGCGGCAGCCACGCCGCGCGGGCCGCCGCGGCCGGCGGCGGCGCCGGACGCGCCATGTCGTCGCGCGCCGGCCGCGCCCGATCGACCGCGAGCCGCTCCGGCGCCGTCCCCTCCAGCGCGGCCTCGAGCCGCTCGACCCGCGCGCTCAGTCGCTCCGTCCGCCGCTCCAGCAGCGCGATCCGCCCGTCGCTCGCCATCCCGTCCTCCACATCGTCCCCATCGTTGCCGACCATCGGTCAGCGCCGACGGTAGCAGCGTGTCGACCGTCGGTCAAGAACGCGCGCGACGCCGCCGCTGGCGTACACTCGCCGGGTGGGGAGCCCTGCGTACACACGCCTGAACGTCGACGAGCGCCGCCGGCAGCTCCTGGCGCGGGCGACGGAGCTGTTCGCGACGCACGGCTACGACGAGCTGTCGATGGCCAAGCTCGCCCGCGAGGCGGGGATCTCGAAGCCGCTGCTGTACCACTACTTCCCGAGCAAGCGCGACCTCTTCGAGGCGGTGCTCGGCCAGGCCGCCGAGGAGCACCTGCGGCGCATCACGACCGACGACGCGCTGCCGCCGGCGGCGCGGCTCGCGGCGGCGGTCGACGCCTACCTCACGTGGATCGAGGAGAACCGGGGCGCGTACGAGAAGCTGCTGCGCAGCGCGGGGATCCCCGAGGTGCGCGAGCTGATCGACCGCGTCCGCGACGACACCGCCACGCGGATCCTCGCGGGGATCGCCGGCGACCAGGCGCCGCCGCCGAAGGTCCGCACCGTCGTGCGGGCGTGGCTCTGGTACATGGACGGCGTCTGCCTGGACTGGGTGCGCGAGGACGACCTCACGAAGGAGGACGTGCGCGACCTCCTTCTCGGCACCCTGCTCGGCGGACTCACCGCGGCAGGGTTCGATCCCGCGCGGCTCGCCGGCGTCTAGGGTTTTGCCGGATGACAGAGCGCTACTTCACCGTTATAGTGTTCTTGCGCCATTCTGGAGGACCGGCGTTGGCGCCGCTCGAACCCCCGAACATAGACTGGACCGGCCCCGGATGCACGCACAACTCGTGGACATCGACGACCCCCGCCTGGTCAAGGCTCTCGCGCATCCGATCCGGATGAAGATCCTCAACATCCTCGACGAGCGCACCGCCACGCCGAAGGAGCTCGCCGAGGCCCTCGGCCTCCCGCTCGAGAACGTGAGCTACCACGTGCGGACGCTCAAGGACTTCGGCTTCATCAAGCTCGAGCGCACGCGCCAGGTGCGCGGCGCCGTGGAGCACCACTACAAGCTCGCCGCCCGCCCGCGGGTGGGGAGCAAGCTGTGGGCCGAGGTGCCGCGGGTCGTGCAGGAGGCGCTCACCGACGCGACGCTCAACGTCATCGTCGAGACGATCGGCCAAGCCGCGCTCGACGGAGCGTTCGACACCGGCAACGCGGTGGCCGCGCGCCACTCCGTCGTCCTCGACGACGCCGCCTACAAGGAGGCGTACACGATCATGAAGGAGGCCGCCGAGCGCATCGAGGCGCTTTCCGAGGAGGCGCAAAAGCGGTCCAAGAAGGACGAGAAGCTGCGCGTCTCCGCCGCGTTCTTCCTCTTCGAGACCCCGAGCGCGCTGACGACCGAGGACGCCGCCGGGCGCCGCGACCGCGCCGCCCGCCGCCGAGCCGAGCAGTCGACGGCCTGACGCGCGGGGGCGCTGGGGGGCCTAGACTCGCGCGGCGTGACGCGCCCGCTCCGCGCCGCGCTCGCCGCCCTCACCGTCGCGCTCGCCGCGCCGGCCGCCGCGCCTGCGCAGCAGGGGATCCCCGAGGGCACGCACGACGAGCCCGCGTTCATCGGCGAGCCGGCCGTGCCGCAGCCCGTCGAGGCGCCGCCGCTCGCGCCCCAGCATCCGTTCCTGGCGCCCAACGGGCGGTCCAACATCCACGACGACGCGTACATGACCGACGCCTACACGACGCCCGGGCCGCTCGGCCGGGGCACGACGCGGCGCAACGTCTTCGAGGCGCGCGACTGCGCGTCGGTGACCTTCGATTCCCGGGGCCGGATCGTCACCATCTGCGTCGGGCTCGAGCGGCCGGTGCTCGCGCTCAAGGACCCGATCACGCTGGCCACGCTCGCGTCGCTGCCGCTCCCTGCGCGCCAGCTCGGCGCCGGCAACCCGTTCCAGGACTTCACCGGCGGCGGCTACTTCTACCTCGACGAGCGCGACCGCGCCGTCGTCCCCACCACCGACCGCCACCTCCTCGTCGTCGAGCAGACGCCGCAGCCGGGGTTCCGCGTCGTGCGCGACGTCGACCTCAACGCCGCGCTGCCCTCGGGCGACAAGATCGTCTCGATCCTGCCCGACTGGTCGGGGCGGCTGTGGTTCGTGGCGCAGTCGGGCGTCGTGGGAACGGTTGGGCGCGACGACGACACGGTGCGCACGCACGCCACCGGCGAGACCAACTCGAACTCGTTCTCGGTCGACGAGGACGGCGGCGTCTACGTCGTCACCGACGGCGGGCTGTACCGGTTCGGCGCGGCGGCCGACGGCGCGCCGCAGGTGGTCTGGCGCGTCCCCTACGACAACACGGGGCTCCAGAAGCCGGGACAGGCCAGCCGCGGCTCGGGGACGACGCCCACGATCGGGTCGAACGGCACGGTGGCGATCACCGACAACGCCGACCCGATGAACGTCGTCGTCTACGACCGGCGCACCGGCGCCGAGGTCTGCCGCCAGCCGGTGTTCGAGCGCGGCGCGAGCGCCACCGACAACTCGCTGATCATGGCCGGGACGTCGATCGTCGTGGAGAACAACCACGGCTACACCGGGCCGGGGGCGACGCAGAACGGCGCCTCGACCGCGCCCGGGATCGAGCGCGTCGACTACGACCTCGGGACGCGCACGTGCCGGCGCGTGTGGCGCAGCGAGGAGCGCTCGCCGACCGTGGTGCCGAAGCTCTCGCTCGCCAACGGTCTCGTCTACGTCTACACGAAGGAGCCGCAGGACGACGGCGACGACGTCTGGTACCTCACCGCGATCGACTTCCGCTCCGGGCGCACGGTCTTCAAGGCGTTCGCGGGGGAGGGACTCGGCCACAACAACAACTACGCGCCGGTCTCGCTCGGCCCCGACGGCAGCGCGTACGTCGGCGTGCTCGGAGGCCTGGTGCGCCTGGCCGACGCGGAGCCCCCGCCCGGTGCGGCGCCCGCGGGGCAGCCGGGTACGAGCGAGCGGCCGCTCGGCAAGCCGTGCCAGCCGCGGCGCCAGGCCGCGGGGCCGGGCGGCATCGGGCTCGTGGTGCTCGGCGCCGAGGCGCGCCTGCTGCGGCTCCAGGGCGGCCGCGTCGGCCGGCGCTCGGCCCGCTTCTGCGTCGCCGGCGGAGGCCGGCTGGCGGCCGCGCTCGCCGCGCGCGGCCGCGCGCGGCTCGTCGTCTCCACCGGTCCGGGTCACCGCCACCGCGGCGTCGGGCCGCGGATGCGCACGCGCGTGCTGCGCCGCCGCTTCGGAGCCCGCCGCCGCGTTGCTCCCGGCGTCTACGCCACCGGCGCGTCGCGCCGCGTCCTCTTCGGCGTGCGCGCCCGACGCGTCGTCTGGGTCGCGGCCGCGCGGCGCGACGTGACGCGCCGCCGCGCCACGGTCCGCGCCGCGCTGCGGCGCGCGGGCTTCGGCGCGTGATCTGGCGCAACTGGACCGGCGACCAGACCTGCGCGCCGGCGGAGGTGGTCCGCCCGCGCTCGACGGAGGAGGTGGCCGCCGCCGTCCGCCGCGCCGGCGAGGCCGGGCGCGTGGTGCGCGTCGCCGGCGCGGGGCACTCGTTCAGCGACGCCGTCCTGACCGACGGCGTCTTGCTGTCGCTCGACGCGATGGACCGCGTCGTGTGGGCCGACCCCGGCGGCCGGCGCGTGCGCGTGCAGGCGGGGATCCGGCTGCGCGCCCTGTCCGAGCGGCTGGCCGGGTACGGGCTCGCGCTCGAGAACATGGGCGACGTCGACGCGCAGTCGATCGCGGGCGCGACCGCGACCGGGACGCACGGCAGCGGCGTCGAGCTGCGCAACCTGTCGGCGGCGATCGAGGCCGTGCAGCTCGTGGCCGGCGACGGGTCGGTGCGCGAGCTCGACGGCGGCGAGGCGCTGCTCGCCGCGCGCGTGAGCGTCGGCGCGCTCGGCGTGATCACCGAGCTGACGCTGCGCTGCGTGCCCGCGTACGTCATGCGCGGCGTCGACGCGCCCGCGCGCCTGGACGACGTGCTCGACCGGCTCGACGAGCTGGCCGAGGGCTCGCGCCACTTCGAGTTCTACGCGTTCCCGCACAGCGAGACCGTGCTCACGCGGACCAACGCCGTGGTCACGGCGCCGGCGCGGCCGCCCGGGGCGGTGCGGAGGTGGACCGAGGACGTCCTGCTCACGAACCACGGCCTCCACGTCGCGTGCGGCCTCGCCCGCCGGCGGCCGGCGCTCATCCCGGCGATCAGCCGCACGATGACCGCCGTGCTGAGCGAGCGCGTGCGCATCGACCGATCGGACCGGATCTTCGTGAGCCCCCGGCGCGTGCGGTTCACCGAGATGGAGCAGGCCTTCCCGCGCGCGGCCGCCGCGGACGCGCTGCGGGCGATCCTCGGCGAGGTCCGCCGCCACCCCGTGATCTTCCCGATCGAGGTGCGGTTCGTGGCCGCCGACGACGCGCTGCTCAGCCCGGCGGGAGGGCGCGAGACGGTCTACATCGCGACCCACAACTACGTCGGCATGCCCTGGGAGCCGTACCTCCGCGCGGCCGCCGCGATCGGCGCCGAGCACGGCGCGCGCCCACACTGGGGCAAGCGCCACTTCCACACCGCGGCGACGCTCGCGCCGCTCTACCCCGGGTGGGAGCGCTTCGCGGCGGTGCGCTCGGAGCTCGACCCCGAGGGCCGGTTCACGAACGCGTACGTGGAGCGGGTGCTCGGGGCCCCGGCCGCTCGTTGAGCCGCAGCGCCTCGCCGAACGCCTTTGACCGCGCGTCGAGCATGGCGCTCTCGAGCGCGGCGCCGCTCAGCGCCGCGGGCATCTCCGCGACCACGCGCTCGCGATCGCCCGGTCCGGCGAGGACGACGCGGCGCTGACCGTCCTCCAGCGTGCGCGTCACGACGCGCCACCGCGACGCCTCCGCGCGCCGCCGCAGCCAGCCGCGGGCGGCCAGCCACGCCACGAGCACCGCGAACGCGAGGGCAGCGATGGTGAGCATTAGGCAAGTTTCACAGAAACGCGGGCGCTTCGCCACGATAGGTCGGGACGGCGTCGACGACCTGGTCGCCGCGCACGAGGTGCAGCTCGTCGAAGCGCTCGCACAGCTCGCCGGCCTTCGCGTGACGCAGGAAGACGACGTCGCCCACGCGCAGCCGGTCGGCGGCCTCGCCGAGCAGCGGCGTCTGCACCTCGCCGGCGCCCTCGCGCGCGTCGAGCGTCAGCCCGGGCGGCAGGTGCGGCAGCGGCAGGCGGTCGGGGCCGGGAGCGCCGCTGGCGACGTAGCCGCCGCCCAGCGCGGTGGCGATGCCGGGGCGGGGCCGCCGCACGACCGGCAGCGCGAACAGCGCGGCCGGGCGCGGCGTGAAGCTCGCGTAAGCGGAGAACAGCGCGGGCGCGTAGAGCCCGGACCCCGCGGCGATCTCGGTGACCGCCTCCTCCTTCGCGGTGCGCTCGACGCTGCCCGTCCCGCCGCCGTTGACGAACTCGAGCGGCGCCACGTCGCGCACCGCGCGCACCACCCGCGCGCGGCGCCGGGCCAGCTCGCGCCCCGACAGCCGCTGCATCGCCCGGATCGCGCGGCCCATGTGCGGCCGGCCCGGCGGCGGGCCGCCGACGCCGGCGATCTGCGCCTCGTACGCCATCAGCCCGACGAGGAGGAACCCTGGGCGGGCGACGATCTCCCGCGCGAACGCCGCGGCCTGGTCGGGCGTGCGCAGCGGCGAGCGGTGCGCGCCGATCCGCACGCGGCCGCCGAGCGCGTGCCACCCGGAATCGAGCTCGAGGCAGACCCGCACCGTCTCGCCGCCGCCGGCGCGCGCCGCGTCGACGAGGTCGAGCTGCGCGGGGTCGTCGACCATCAGCGTGACGTTGGCGGCCACCGCCGCGTCGCCGGCCAGCTCGCGCAGCGCCCCGCGGTCGGCGGTGGGGTACGCGACGAGCAGGTCCTCGAAGCCATGGCTGTGCAGCCACAGCGCCTCGCGCAGCGTGAACGCCATCACCCCCCGGAAGCCGGGCCTCCCGAGCGCGTCGGCGAGCAGCGTCCGGCAGCGGAGCGACTTGCTGGCGATCCGGATCGGCCTGCCGGCCGCCCGCCGCACGAGATCGGCGGCGTTCGCGTCGAACGCATCCAGGTCGACGAGCGCGAACGGCGCATCGAGATGCGCGGTCGCGCGGCGAAGTCGCTCGAAGTCGTCCACTCGCGGCGCGACCATACCGGCGATGAACCATCTCGGGCGAGCGCTGTGGATCACCGGGCTGGGGACGCTCGGGCTGCTGATCGTCCTCGGGGCCATCGACGCGCGGCTGCGCGACACCGGCGGCCCGTCCATCGTGCCGTTCGAGCTCGAGTTCACGTCGGAGAGCGCGCGCGACAGCCTCGCGCGGTGGGGCGAGGAGGGGCGGTCCGACGCGAAGCTCTCGCTCGGGATCGACTTCGCCTTCCTCGTCGCGTACGGCACGTTCTTCTCGCTCGCCGCCACCGCGCTGTGCGACGCGCTCGGCTGGCAGCGCTGGGCGTTCGTGGCCATGCTCCCGCTCGGGGCCGCGGTGGCCGACGCGCTCGAGAACGTCGCGCTGCTGCTCACCATCGGCCAGGACGGCGCCCAGCCGTGGCCGCTGCTCGGAGGCACGTTCGCCGCGGTGAAGTTCGCGCTGCTGATCCCCGCGCAGCTGTTCGTGCTCGCCGGCTTCGTGGTGTGGCTCGCGCGCCGCGCCGGCGCGGCTAGCGCTCGACTCCGTTAATGAGCGGCGCGCCCCAGGCGTGCCGCCGCAGCTGCTCGACGGAGACGCACTGCGCGGCGGCCTAGGCGCCGGGCGAGACGCCGGGGAAGGGAGCGCTGACGCGAACGGGCCCGGCGCCGACCACCGCGGAGGGCCGGCGGGCAGCGGCTCGGGCTCGACGACGTCGAGCGCGGCGCGCAGGCGGCCCGCCTCCAGCTCGGCCACGAGCGCGTCGGTGTCGACGACCGCCCCGCGGCCGGCGTTGACCACGAGCGCGCCGTCGGGGAGGAGCGCGAGCGCGCGCGCGTCGACGAGGTCGCGCGTCGCGTCGGTGAGCGGGGTGAGGACGACGAGGATCTGCGCGCGCGGCAGCAGCGCGTCGAGCTCGCCGGCGCCGTGCACGCCGTCGCGCGCTCGGCGCCCGACGCGCACGATCTCGACCCCGAACGGCTCGAGCCGCGCCGCCACCGCCTCGCCGATCGACCCGGCGCCGAGCAGCAGCGCGGTGCGCCCCTCGACGTCGGGCAGCGCGAAGCGGTCCTCCCACCGGCGCAGCTCGCGCTGGTCGAACAGCCGCTTCTCCATCGCGAGCACCGCCGCGACGATCCACTCCGACACCGCGGCGTCGCGGGCGCCGCGGGCGTTGGCGAGCGTCACGCCGGCCGGAAGGTGCGGCTCGATCCACTCGATCCCCGCCGACGTGACGAGCACGGTGTGGAGGTCGCCGATCTCGCCGAGGTGGTCGAGCAGGTCGTCGCGCGGGTCGACCAGCACCTCGGCTCGCGCGAAGTCGCCGGCCCTCAGCAGCTCGACCTCGCCGGGCAGCTCGCCGAGGCGGTCCGGGTCGATCCACTCGTGCAGGAGGACGCGCACTACGCGACGACGGGCACGGGCAGCGCGTCGAGCGCCCGCAGCGCGTCGGCCGCGGCCCGCTCGCCGGAGCGCACGGCGCCGTCCATGTAGCCGTTCCAGATCGTCGCCGTCTCGGCGCCGGCCCAGTGGATCGGCCCGGTCGGCGCGCGCAGCGCGCTGCCGTACGACGTCCACCCGCCGGGCGTCATGTAGCACCCGTAGCAGCCGCGGGTCCACTCCTCCTCGGCCCACGACTTCTCGATGTAGCGCTCGGGCGAGCGCGCCGGGGTGCCGAACAGCCGCCCGAAGACGTCGAGCACCGCCTCGCGCCGCTCGGCCGGCGGCATGAGGCCGGCGCGGCGCGCGTGGTCGCCCTCGAGGAACCCGAGCAGGACGCCGGGCGAGCCGTCGGGCGGCGAGTTGTCGTAGGTCAGCCGGACCGGCCCGACGTCGCTCATGCCCCAGCCGCTCAGCCCGTCGCGGCGCCAGAACGGCTCGTCGTAGACCGCCATGCACTTCCACACCGTCCCCTGCGGCATCCGCTGCACGAGCTGGTCGCGGTGGCCGGGGAGGATCGGGTCGTAGTCGATCCGCGACGTGAGCGTCGGCGGCAGCGCGACGATCGCCCGCCGCGCGCGCACGTCGCCGACCGTCACCGCGTCGCCGCCGGACCAACCGATCCGCCGGACCGGCGTCGAGAGCCGCACGCGGTCGCCCAGCTCCTCGGCCATCCGCAGCGACACGCGCTGCGATCCGCCGACGAAGCGCGCCTCCTGCGCGCCGCCCTCGCTGTCGGTCAGCGCCTCGAGGCCGCCCGCGGACTTGACGTAGAAGAGGACGTGGAGCAGCGAGACGTCGGCGGGCTCGCACGCCCAGATCGCCTGGACCGTCAGCTCGAGCAGCTCCCGGCCGCCCTTCGTGAGGATCCCGCGGTCGTCGAGCCAGGTCGCGAACGTGCGCGAGTCGAGCGCGCGGGCGTCGGGCGTGCGCCACGGCTCCTCGAGCACGACGCGCTGGGCCATCCGGTTGAGCCGGACCATCGCCTGCTGCACGTCGGCCAGCACGAGCGGCGAGACGCGGGGGATCGTCCCCGAGTAGCGCTTCAGCGCGCCGCGCCACTCGATGATGTTCTTGCCCTGCACGTGCATGGGGAAGGTCTCGACGCCGAGCTCGCGCGCCAGCTCGAGCAGCCGGAACTGCGTCGGCCCGACCCACTGGCCGCCGACCTCGACGACCTTCCCGTCGCCGATGTCCTCGTTCAGCGTCCGCCCGCCGACGCGGTCGCGCGCCTCCAGCACGACGGCGGTGCGCCCCGCCGCGACGACGGCGCGCGCGGCGGCGAGCCCGGCGAGGCCCGCGCCGACGATCGCGACGTCGACGTCCGCGTCGCTCATCCGAAGAACAGGTTGAACAGGCCGAACATCTTCGACGGATCATGCCCGACGGCGGGCCCGTAGCGCATCCGCAGTGCGGTGTTCACGGGCCGGAAGCCCCACTGCGCGAGCACCGGCGCGACGCCGGGGTTGTCGTCGGGGACCGTCACCGTCAGCGGCTGCGGCTCGGTGACGAGCGCGCGCAGCATCGCGAGCCCGGCGTCGTGGCCCTCGGCGACCACCGCCGGACCGGCGCCCCACGGCGTGTTGAGGGCGAAGGCGGCGAGGCCGGCCCCGTCGGCGCGGTCGAGCGCGAGGCCGAGCAGCGCGGGGAGGCGGTCGAGGATCGCGGAGCGATCCTCGTTGGTCGCCGCGCGGTCGAGCGCGAGGATCGCCTCGCGGTCGGAGGGGTGCAGGCGGCGCACGTCCTCGGGCGGCGGGCCCGGCGGCGTTCCGCGCCACGCGCGCGCGGGCGCCTCGGCGACGAAGCCGGCGCGTTCGTAGACGCGACGCCCCATGTCGGTCGCGTAGAGCAGCGACGTCTGCGCGCCGCGCTCCTCCAGCCACTCGACCGAAGCGCGGGTGAGCAGCTCGCCGACGCCGTGGCGCCGCGCGCGCGGCAGCACGCCGAGCGCCCCCATACACCCCGTCGCGCCGAACCAAGCCCTGCACGCGCCGCCCACCACGCCGCCGCGGCCCGTCACCCCGACCAGGACCACCCCGTCCCGCGAGTCGCGCGGGTAGCCCAGCAGCCCGGCGACCTGGGGCCCCAACCCGGCCACCTCGAGCGTCCGCGCGACAGGCTCCCCGGACCGCACCGGCCGCACCTCGACGCGCGGGTCGCGGCGGCGGGCGAACGGCAGGACCGAGGAGCCGGTGGCCACTTGCGGGACCCTACTCGCCGCGAGTCGCGCCGCGAGTCGCAGGGCGACTCGCTCGGTCAGGTTCCACGGCAGGTGGTCCAAGGGGCGGGCGTCTCGGGGAACCTGCTCGCGCCCATTACAGTCGTTGGGGTGCAGACGATGAGCGACGTCTACAGCGTGCCGCAGGAGTTCCTCGACTTCAGGGACACCATCCGGCAGATCGCGACGGAGCGGATCGCGCCGCGCGCGGCGGAGATCGACGCGACGGCCGAGTACCCGTGGGACGTCCGCCGGCTGCTCGCCGAGAACGACATCCTCTCGCTGCCGTTCGAGCCGGAGTACGGCGGCACCGGCACCGGCACGCTCATGCTCCAGATGGGCGTCGAGGAGATCGCTCGCGTCTGCGCGTCGAGCGCGCTCATGCTCATGGTCCAGGAGCTGGGGACGCTGCCGATCCAGCTCTTCGGCACCGACGAGCAGAAGCAGCGCTTCCTCCCGAAGTGCGCGAGCGGCGAGTGGTCGCCGGCCTTCGCCCTCTCCGAGCCCGAGGCCGGCTCGGACCCGGGCGCGATGCGCACCACGGCCGTCGAGGACGGCGACGAATGGGTCATCAACGGCACGAAGAACTGGATCACCAACGTCGGGATCGCCGACTTCTACGTCGTCTTCGCCACGACCGATCGCGCCAACCGCCGCAGCACCGCGTTCGTCGTCGAGAAGGACCGGTCCGGGCTGTCGGTCGGCAAGCTCGAGCACAAGCTGGGCATCAAGGGCTCGCCCACGGGCTCGCCGGTGTTCGAGGACGTCCGCGTGCCGAAGGAGAACGTCCTCGGCGAGCCGGGGCGCGGCCTGGGGGTCGCGCTCGGCACGCTCGAGCGCACCCGCCTGGGAGCCGCCGCGCAGGCGGTCGGCATCGCGCAGGGCGCGACCGACTACGCGCGCCACTACGCGTCGGAGCGCATCACGTTCGGCAAGCCGATCAACGAGCACCAGGGGATCTCGTTCAAGCTCGCCGACATGGAGACGGGGACCGCCGCCGCGCGCGAGCTGCTCTACAAGGCGTGCGCGCTCGCCGACCGCGGCGACAAGCTGCTCGGCAAGTACTCCTCGATGGCCAAGCTGTTCGCGTCGGACAACGCGATGCGGGTGACCGTCGACGCGGTTCAGGTGCTCGGCGGCTACGGCTACGTGACCGAGTACCCCGTCGAGCGCTACATGCGCGACGCGAAGATCACCCAGATCTACGAGGGCACGAACGAGATCCAGCGCCTCGTCATCGCCAGGACCATGCGCTGATGACCCGCCTGCGCCGCATCGCCTTCGCGGCGGTCGTCGCGCTCTGCGTGGGGCTGAGCGTGATCGTGGCGCTGCGAGGCTTCAGCCCGAACGGGGCGATGCGGGCGGTGGAGACGCTGGCAGTGGTCGCGGCGCTGTTCGCGGTCATCGGCGGCGCGTTCGTCGCGATCGGCCTGCGGATGGCCGACTGGCGCGAGCCCGAGGACGAGGAGGAGTTCGAGAAGGTCGTCGAGCGCTCCGAGCGGCTGGCCCGCGCCGGGACGGCGGCCGACCCGGAGGAGATGGAGTTCCTCGAGCTCGACCCGTTCCGCGACGAGGACTTCGACGAGCTGGTGCGCGAGGCGCTCGACGAGCTGCCCGACCTGCTCCAGGAGGCGCTGGCCCGCAACGTCGCGGTCGTCGTCTCCGACGAGGGCCGCCGGACGCGCGCCTACGGCCTGTACCGCGGCGACGGCGTCTCGCGCGACAACGTCCCCGACCAGATCATCATCTTCCGCGACACGCTGCGCCGCGACTTCGGGCACGACCCCGACCTCCTGCGCGAGCAGGTCACGATCACCGTCCGCCACGAGCTCGCGCACCACCTCGGCGCCGACGAGCTCGGAGTGCGCGACCTGGGGCTCTAGGGCTGCGGTGCCGGCCGTCTAGGGCCGGCAGCGCAGCTCGCCGCGGTCGAGCACCTCGCCGTCGTCGGCGACGAACGCGAAGCGCGCGCGGCCCTCGCGAAGCTCGAGGCGCAGCGCGCCGAAGCGCTCGTCGCCGGCGAACGCGAGGCGCGGGTCCTCCGGATCGAGCTCGTACAGCCCGCGGCCGCCGGCCCCGCTCACGAACTGGACCAGGCCGTCCTCGGACCGCCGGAGGCGCTGGAGGTTGTGGTCGTGGCCGGAGAGGACGGCGACGGCGCGGCCGCGGAGCGCGTTCCACAGCGGCGCGACGTCGACCTGGTCGCCGTGCTTGCCGGCGCTGAAGCGGGGGCGGTGCGTGAGCGCGAGGCGGCATGTGCCCTTCGCGGCGCGCAGCCGCGCGCGCAGCCAGCGCACCTGCGTCGAGCGCGCGTCGTGCGGCGCCTCGGTGTTGAGCGCGAGCACCTCCCAGCCGCCGAGCCGGATCGCGTACCACGGGCGCGGGGCGCGGCCGAGCTTGGAGCGCCAGTAGGGGACGTAGCCGCGCCGGCGGTTGGCGTACTCGTGGTTGCCGAGGACCGGAGCGGTGCGGTCGGCCACCGACCCGTAGAGCGGCTCGTACCAGCGGCGAAACTCCCCGAGCGTGCCGTTCTCGTAGACGTCGCCGAGGTAGAGCAGGCGGTCGAAGCGGCTGCGGACGATCATGTTCGCCAGGCGCCGGCCGGGGAGCTGCGCGGTGGCGGCGTCGCCGACCGCCCACACGACGGTGGCGGGCCCCTGGGCGCGCGGCGCGGGCCGGGCCGGTTCGTCGTCGCCGCCGCAGCCGCCGACGGCGAGGGCGGCGGCGAGGGGCAGAGCGCGGAGGGCTCGTACCATCGGGACGACATGATGATCGTCATGACCCCCGGTGCCTCGGCCGACGAGATCGGCGCGGTCCGGACCCGGCTGGAGAAGACGGGCGTCCACGTCGTCGTGATGCCCGGAGAGCTGACCACCGCGATCGGCGCGATCGGCGATCCGCAGGGCGTCGCCGAGCTGGGGCTCGAGGGCCTCCCGGGTGTCGACCGCGTGGTCCCCATCTCGCGGCCCTACAAGCTCGCGTCCTCCGAGCTCAGCCACCACGAGCCGTCGTCGTTCGACGTCGCGGGCCGCCGCGTCGGCGGCGGCGAGACGTTCTGCCTCATCGCCGGGCCGTGCACCGTCGAGTCGTCCGAGCAGACGCTGGGCGTCGCCGAGGCGGTCAAGGCCGCCGGGGCCTCGATGCTGCGCGGCGGCGCGTTCAAGCCCCGCACCTCGCCGTTCGCGTTCAAGGGTCTCGGCGTCGACGCGCTGAAGATCCTCGCCGAGGCGCGCGAGGCGACGGGCCTGCCGGTGGTCACCGAGCTGCTCGACAGCCAGCACGCCGACGCGATCCACGAGCACGCCGACGTCATCCAGATCGGCGCGCGCAACATGCAGAACTACGCGCTGCTCGAGGTCGCCGGGAAGCTCGGGATGCCCGTGCTGCTCAAGCGCGGCCTGTCCTCGAGCCTCGACGAGCTGCTGATGGCCGCCGACTACATCCTCAAGGAGGGCACGGAGGCGGTGATCCTCTGCGAGCGCGGGATCCGGACGTTCGAGACCGCGACGCGGTTCACGCTCGACCTCGGCGCGATCCCGTGGCTGAAGCTCCACACGCACCTGCCGGTGGTCGTGGATCCGAGCCACGCGGCGGGCGACCGGCGCCTCGTCGAGCCGATGAGCCGGGCGGCCGCCGCGGTCGGCGCCGACGGGATCATCGTCGAGGTCCACGAGGACCCCGAGGCCGCGCTCTGCGACGGTCCGCAGGCGCTCTACGCGTCGCAGTTCGCGGACTACGCGCGCGACGTGGGCGCGCACGCGTCGCTGCTCGGCAAGCGGCTGGCCTGACGGTTACCTGACGCTCCGGTTGACGGAGTGACGGTGCTCGGCTACTTTCGCGCGATGATCCGGACCGGCCACGGACGGCCTCTGGGCGCCCTCGCGCTCGCCGTCCTCGTCCTCCTCTCGCTCGCACCGACCGCTCCCGCCGCCTCGCGCTACGGCAACGTCGTCGAGGTTTCGGTGCCGCGGCCGGCCGCGAGCCAGGTCGTGCTCGCGCGCCTCCAGGTGAAGATGGGCCTGCGGGCGGGGCGCAGCGGCGGGCTCGGCAGCCTGCGCGTCCGCCGCGGCCGGCTGGGCGCCTGCCGGCGGGGTACGGCGCCGCCGCCGTCCGCGCCCGGCCGCGCCGCGGCGTCGTGACGATCAGGCTCGCCGCGGTGCGCAACACCAGCGCCGCCCCGCCCGGGAACCGCGCTGCGCGTGCGGCTGCGGATCGGCGGCTCGCGGGTCGTCTACCGGCGCGCGACGACGTTTGCCGTCGCCATCGGCCCGGCGACGGCGTCGGTCCGCGGCGCGCCCCGGGCTGCGCGACGATCAACCGCGAGGCCTCGCGCTGGACGCCGGTCCGCGGGCTGCGCGGCATCGCGCTCGCAGGCAGCGTCTTCGGCGCGCGGACCGCGGTCGGGGCGGCGCAGGAGATCGCGTGCAGCCGCTCGATCCGCTCCGTCTCCGACCTGGCGGCGGAGCGGTTCCTCAACGCGGTCGACCGGCGGTTCGCGGGCGGCGCCGCGGGGCCGGTCGAGGGCTTCTTCGCGACGTGGAGCAAGGACGCGGCCGGCAACGCCAAGGTCTGCGTGTTCGTGCGCGGCGTGCGCGGCGGCACCGGCGACGTTTCGATCGCGGGCACGACCCGGCCTTCCGGCTCGATGACGCGCGCGGCGTCGCGCGGGTCGACACGCCGGTGCCCGGGCCGGGCGAGTACCCGTTCCTCGTGCGCTGGCGCCAGGCCGACGGCACGTTCCGCGAGAGCGAGAGCAGCGTGCGCGTCGCGGCCGGCACCGGCCGCGGCGACGATCCGCCCGAGCCGTACGCAGCGGGCAGGGTCATGTTCGTGACGGGCCGGTAGACTTTCGGTTGCCATACAGGCTCTGGCGAGTGCGACGCCGGAGTGAAATGAGCCCTCGTGGAGTGCGACCGCCGAGGGCACAACCGACAGAGGAGCCAGACATGCCCGAGGCTGTCATCGTCGACGCCATCAGGACGCCGATCGGTCGTGCGTTCAAGGGTTCGCTCACCGACGTTCGCGTCGATGAGCTCGCCGCCACTCCTCCGTGCGCTCCAGGAGCGCAACCCCGACGTCGACTTCGGCGGCACCGTCGACGTGATGATGGGCGCCGCGTCGTCCGTGGGCGAGCAGGCGTACAACGTCGCCCGCAACGCGACGCTGCTCTCCGGGATCGACCATCACGTCCCCGGCACCACCGTCAACCGCTTCTGCGCGTCGTCGCTCCAGACGCTGCGCATGGCCTTCCACGCCATCAAGGCCGGCGAGGGCGACCAGTACATCGCCGCGGGGGTCGAGGGCGTCTCGCGCGCGGGCTCGGCGCCGGCATGCCCGACGAGATGAAGCACCCGAAGCTCGCGGGCGGCGACGGCTCGCTCTACGACGTCTACATCCCGATGGGGATGACGGCGGAGAACGTGGCCGAGCGCTGCAACGTCACGCGCGAGCAGCAGGACGAGTGGGCCGTCGTCTCGCAGAACCGCGCGGTCGACGCGCAGGAGAGCGGCCACTTCGACAAGGAGATCGTGCCGGTCAAGAAGGAGGACGGCACCGAGGTCGCCAAGGACGACGGCCCGCGGCCGGGCACGACGATGGAGAAGCTCGCCGGCCTGAAGCCCGCCTTCCGCGAGGACGGCACGGTCACCGCCGGCAACGCCTGCCTGCTGAACGACGGCGCCGCCGCGGTGCTCGTCATGAGCGAGGAGAAGGCGTCGTCGCTCGGCCCTGCCGCGCGCGCGCATCATCGGCTCGACCGTGTCGGCGATCCGCCCGGAGGTCATGGGCCTCGGCCCGATCCCGGCGATCCAGCAGCTGCTCGAGCAGACGGGCATGACGATGGACGACATCGACGTCGTCGAGATCAACGAGGCGTTCGCCGCGCAGATCGTCCCGTGCATGGACGAGCTGGGGATCGACGGCGAGAAGCTCAACCCGTTCGGCGGCGCGATCGCCCTCGGCCACCCGTTCGGCATGACCGGCGCGCGGATCATGACCACGCTGCTGAACGACCTCGAGACGATGGACAAGCACTACGGCATCGAGTCGATGTGCGTCGCCGGCGGCATGGGCATGGCCATGCTCGTCGAGCGGATGAACTAGGGCGCGTGCTGCGGCGCCGCCCCGCGGGGGCGGCGCCGCCCGCGTTCACTGCGCCTCCGCGACCTCGTGGTCGAGGAGGACCTCGAAGAACGGCTCGGCGGCGTCCATGTTCTCCTTGGTGTCGAAGAACGTGACGTTGTGGGCGCGGTTGCCCGCGCGGTCGACGAGGATCATCACGAGGGCTGCACGGGGGCTTGCGTGAGGTCTGGTGTGCGTGCGAACGTGTGTTCGTATGATCCTCCACGCCGACGTCGACGCGTTCTACGCCTCCGTGGCCCAGCGCGACGACCCGTCGCTGCGCGGCCGGCCGGTGGCCGTGGGGTCGTGGGTGGTGATGGCGGCGAGCTACGAGGCGCGGGCGTTCGGCGTCCGCGGCGGGATGGCGACGGCGCGGGCCCGGCGGCTGTGCCCTGAGCTGGTCATCGCCGAGCCGGGGTGGGAGGCGCTCGGCGAGGCGAGCCGCACGGTGTTCGCGATCTTCGATCGCTGCACGAGCGTCGTCGAGCCCGGGTCGATGGAGGAGGCGTTCCTCGACGTGTCGCAGGTCGGCGAGCCCGCCGCGACCGTCGCCGCGCGGCTGCGGCGCGAGGTGCGCGAGGAGGCGGGCCTCCCGCTCAGCGTCGGCGTCGCGCGGACGAAGGTGCTCGCGAAGATCGCGAGCCGCTCGGCCAAGCCGGACGGGCTCTACGTCGTCGAGCCCGAGCGCGAGATCGCGTTCCTCCACGCGCTGCCGCTCGAGCGGCTGTGGGGCGTCGGGCCGGCGACGACGCGCAAGCTGAACGCGTACGGGCTCCAGACGGTGCGCGACGCGGCGGCGCTCGGCGAGGCCGAGCTGATCGCGATCCTCGGCCGGTCCGCCGGCCGCTACGTCCACGCGATCGCGACCAACCGCGAGCACCGGCCGGTCCGCCGCCGCCGCGGCCGGCGCTCGTTCGGCGCGCAGCGCGCGCTCGGTCGCGCACCGCGCACGCGGGCGGACCTCGAGGAGGCGATCGCCGGCCTCGCCGACCGCGTCACCAACCGGATGCAGAAGCGGGCGCGCGCGGGGCGCACCGTCGTCCTGCGGCTGCGCTTCGGCGACTACACGCGCGCCACGCGGTCGCGCACCCTGCCCTACGCGACGGCCGACCCGGCGGCGATCGCCGGCGCGGCAGCGGACCTGCTCGGCGCGGCGATGCCGCTCGTCGAGCGGCGCGGCATCACGCTCGTCGGCCTGACCGTCACGAACCTCGACGGCGCGCGCGGCGCCGAGCAGCTCGCGCTCCCGCTCGACCGCTAGGAGGCACGAGCTCTCCGACCCGGAGGCGACGTGGGGAAAGCAACCCTCCGTGGGTCCGGCCGCCTCGGCCGGGTATACCGAGCATCAAGCCAACCCGGTCCGCTGCGCGGGTCCGGGGTCAACGGAGCTTCTTCCTTCTGCCGACGTTCAAGCGCCGACTCGAGCGAGTCGATACGCGGGCTCATCAGTCGCCCCGCAGCAGGGCCGCGTTGGATTCGGAAGGTCGCGTTACGCGCTTGGCCGTCGGCGCGTCGTCGTCGCTGCCTGCGTCTCGCGGCTCCAAGATCGCGATCTCCATGACGATCCCCGCGCGCGCATCGCACGTGCTGTGGAAGGAGACGACCTTGCGCGACAGCACCCTTTCGATCGTCTCGATGAACTTCGCACGCGTCGCCTCCTGAAAGAACACGCGGGCTTCCTGCACTCGAAGCACCTCGCCCAGGTTCACCAGCTCCCTTTCGGCCGGAAGCAGCGCGTCGTGAAAGACGGTGACGGTGATGTCCGGACCGGCGAACTCCGTTCGGGTGGTGCTCGGTCCGCGCCCGAACTGCTCCTTGTGCAGGGCTACCAAGGCGTTGGAGAGCTCCGTCGTGTGCGACTGGTGCTGTGAGGTGTCCGACAAACCTCGGGCCACTCTAATCCGTCACTGCGGAGTTCCGCTAGCGGCCGCCGTTCATCTCCACGAGCTGGTGGAACGTCCCGCGGTTCTGCCAGGGGAACGGCGGCGTCTCGACCGCGCCGAGCGTCGTCGGGACGTTCTGGTCGCACAGCGGCGGGCGCTTCTGCGCGCACGTCGCCGGCACCATCCAGCCCGCGGGGTCGTGGGTGCCGAACCGCGCCGCGGTGTTCGCGCGCGCCTCGCGCAGCGTCCTCGTGAGCAGCGTCTTGCACCGTGACCGCGCGCGGCGCCGGTTCGCGCCGCCGCAGTAGATCCGCGAGTGCGGGCCGCGGACCTTGCGCCGCAGCACCATCCGCAGGTCCTTCTCGACGTGGCTCGACCACTTCCAGCCCCAGCCGTCGTCGACCGTCGTGCCGAGCCGCAGGAACCCGTCCTCGACCTTCTCGAAGAGGTCGGGGCCGAGCGCGGGCTCGAACGAGGCGCGGACGAGGAGCGGCCACCACTCGTCGAACAGCGCGACCGCGGCGCCGTGGTCGTAGCGGTTGTCGCCGTCGGCGTCGAGGCGCTGGCTGCCGGCGGCGTGCCACGCCTCGAGCAGCGCGATCGACCGCGCGTCGTCGCCGCGCTGCGTGCCGAGCACGCGGCGCATCCACGGCCACACCTCCGACCCGCGCACGTCGGTCGTCGCCGCGCCGTTGACCGCGCGCGTGAGGCCGGTGAGGTCAGTCTTGCCGCCGCCGCGCTTGATCTCGGCGGCGACGCGCCGGCGCAGCAGCTCGGCGTGGTGGACCGACCCGTCGCCCCACTCGGTCGGCCCCTTCCGCCAGCCGGGGGCCTCCTTCTGGTTCCAGCTGATGATGACCGGCTGGCGCGTGTCGATCGCCTGCGGCCGGCGGGCCAGCGGGATCGCGTCGTACGTGTAGCGGTCGGGGTCGAAGCCCTGCCAGTCGCCGGTGCCGTCGCCGTTGTAGGGCAGGTCGACGTCGGCGCCGCGCGCGTGCTTGGGGAACAGGCCGGACTGCATGAAGCCGGCGTTGTCGGCGTCCACGTAGAACCAGTTCTCCGTGCCCGGGAACCCGCTGAACGCCTGGGCGAACGAGCGGAAGTCGGTCGGCTGGTTCTCGGCCATGGCCATGAACGGCAGGACGGCGTCGAGCTCGCGGAAGTTGACGCCCTTGGCCTTCGCGAGCGCGACCGGCTTGCCCCCGACCGTCGCGAACGCGAACACCGGGCCGTGGACCGAGCGCAGCGGCCGGTAGACGATCTCCTGCGACGGGTTCTGGTTGCCGGCCGAGGGCGGCGGCGTCGTCAGCTTGACGTCGCGCACGAAGAACGGCCGGCACGCGCCGCGGTAGAGGTAGTGGCGGCTCTCGGCGGTCGCCGCCGACCCGTCGGGGTTGCACAGCGTCTCGACGAACGTGTCGTTGTTGTCGCCGTTGGCGCTCGTGCCGCTCCACGCGAAGTCGATCCCGTGGCCGATCAGCGGCCACGGGCTGGCGCCCGGGAACGTCATGCCCGAGACGTCGATCCCGCCGCCGTGCAGCTCGTACTCGACGAGGATCTGCGGCGACCAGTAGTCGACCTGCGGTCCCGCCGCCCACAGCGGCCTGCCGCCCTTCGCGAGGCCGCCCGCGATGGCCACGCCGTTCGACGAGTCGTCGGGCATCGCGCGGCGCAGCCGGTTGACGATCCGCACCCACGCCTGCGTGGAGCCCCGCTCGGCGGCCGGCGGCCCCGAGACCTGCGGGTCGAAACGCTTGACCGAGCCGAGGTCGGGGACGACGTTGACGCCCTGCCTGCGCGGGCCCGGGCGGTCGGAGCGGTGCCGCCGCGCGGCGACGGTGTACGTCTCCGGATCGTCGCGGTTGCGGAAGTCGGCGAAGCGCCGGCGCCACTTGCGGCCGAAGCGCTTCTCGAACTCGAGGCGCATCTGCGCGTTGCGCTCCTCGCCGCCGTTGGAGACGGTGAACTGGGTGACGAGCAGGACGCCGAGGGCGACCGAGTCCGAGACGTCCCAGTCGGCGGGCTGGACGTTCAGCGCCGCGTACTCGGCCGGGAGCCTCGTCGGGTCGGTGCGGACCTCGGCGATCCGCGCGTTGATGCCCTCGACGTAGGCGAGGATGTCCTCCTTCGCCCGGATGCCGCGCTGGCCGAAGCGGCTCGGGAGGCCGTCGAACTGCCGGCGCAGCTCGTCGTCGGTGAAGTTCTGGTCGGTGAGCTGCTCGCGATCCATCTCGGCGCCGTCGGGTCCTGTCAGCTCGGCGAGCGTCCCCTTCGCCGCGTGCCGCAGCGCGTCCATCGCGAAGAGGCGCTCCTCGGCCGTCGCGTAGCCGGCACCGAACATGACGTCGGCGCGCGTGTCGCCGTAGATGTGGGCCATGCTGAACCGCGCGTCGCGCAGGATGCGCACGCCGGGTCGCGGCCTCGTCTCGCTGCCCACGCCGCCGGGCATCTGCCCGAACTCCGTCGACTTGTAGAAGCGGTCGAGGTCGGCCGGGCCGAGCGACGTCGCCTTCGGCATCACGTCGACGTAGAGCGGCTGCTGGTTCGTGTACGTCGCGGGCGGCTCGCCCGAGGCCTGGTAGGCGCCGAACTCGAGCGCGTTGACCTGCTGGCCCTCGCCCTGCGCGAGCACGGAGCGGAACGAGCCGAACGCCGGCACGCCGAGCGCGGGCGGGCCCGCCGACTGGCCGCCGCCGCCCGGAAGCGGGAGCTGGAGCTGTGCGTGCGCAGCGCCCGGGAGCGCCAGCGCCGCGAGCACCGCGAGGAGGCCGGCCCTTCGCATCGCGGCGGCACTCTGCCACGGCGCTGCCCGCGGCGCGCCGCCCGCGCTCCGCGGCGTCGCTACTTCGGCGCCATCCGCAGCGCCCCGTCCAGGCGGATCGTCTCGCCGTTGAGCATGACGTTCTCGACGATGTGCACCGCGAGCTGCGCGTACTCGGCGGGCAGGCCGAGGCGCTTGGGGAAGGGGATCGTCTGGCCGAGCGCGTCGCGCGCCTCCTGCGGCAGGGCGGCGAGCAGCGGCGTGTCGAAGAGCCCCGGCGCGATCGTGTTGACGCGCACGCCGACGCCGCTGAGGTCGCGCGCCGCCGGCAGCGTCATCCCGACCACGCCGCCCTTCGAGGCCGAGTAGGCGGCCTGCCCGATCTGGCCGTCGAACGCGGCGATCGACGCGGTGTTGACGCAGACGCCGCGCTCGCCGGCGTCGCCCGGGTCGTTCTGGGCCATCGCGGCGGACTCGAAGCGCAGCGCGTTGAACGTCCCGATCAGGTTGATCTGGATGACCTTCTCGAACATCTCGAGGTTGTGCGGGCCGCGCTTGTGGCTGATCCGCTCGGCCCAGCCGACGCCGGCGCAGTTGACGGCGATCCGCAGTCCGCCGTCGGCGCCGGCGGCCGCCGCGACCGCCGCGACCGCGGCCTCGACCTCCTGCGCGTCCGTCACGTCGGCCTTCAGGAACGTTGCGCCTATCTCATCGGAGAGCGCGCTCCCCTTCTCCTCGTTCAGGTCCCCGATGGTGACGCGGGCGCCGCGCTCGGCCAGCGCGCGGGCCGTCGCCTCGCCGAGCCCGGAGGCCCCGCCCATGACGATCGCCGAAGCTCCCTCGATACGCATGGCGCGGCACCTTACGGGTAGCGTGCGGCGCATGGATTCCTGGGACCTGACGACGCTCGACGTGGAAGTGCACAAGCCCGAGGTGCTGCGGTCCGACCGCGGCGCCGCGCGCGCGATCGCCATCAACCTGCCGGCGGGCGACAAGCTCCACGATCACGAGGTCCACGAGCACTCGTACCTCGTCGTGGCCACCGGTGAGCTCGAGATCGTGCACGACGGTGGCACCGAGAGCGCGGGCCCCGGCTACGTCGCGCACTGGGAGCCGCACGAGCGCCACGAGGTGCGCGCCACGTCCGACAGCCGCTTCCTGCTGCTGCTCGCGCCGTGGCCCAACCCGAAGGACCGCACGACCAGGGAGTAGCGCCGTGGAGCAGCGCGTCAGCCTCGTCACGCTGGGCGTCGCCGACGTCGGCCGGGCGCGCGCGTTCTACGAGGCGCTGGGGTGGACGACGAGCGCGGCGCCGGGCGCCGACGTCGCGTTCTTCCAGACCGGCGGCAGCGTCGTCGCCCTGTGGAGCCGCGCCAGCCTCGCCGAGGACACCGGCGTCGAGGATCTCGGCGGCTGGGGCGGCGTGACGCTCGCCCACAACGTCCGCTCGCCGGCCGAGGTCGACGCCGTGATCGAAGAGGCCCGCGCCGCCGGCGCGACGATCCCGCGCGCCGGCGCCGAGACGTTCTGGGGCGGCTACTCGGGCGTCTTCGTCGACCCCGACGGCCACGCGTGGGAGGTCGCCCACAACCCGGGCTGGACGATCCGCGACGACGGGTCGATCGAGCTGCCGGACTAGCGCCGGCTAGCCACTTCTCGCCGGTCGGGGTGCGGCTGGCCGCACCGCCCCTTAGGGGGCATTCCGCATTCCAACCGGGGCGCAGCGGCGGGACGCTGCTCCCATGAACGAGAACCACCCCAGGAGCATCGCCGCCCGCGCGGGCGCATGGAGCGCGCGGAACCGCACGAAGGCGATCATCGGCTGGCTCGCCTTCGTCGCCGTCGCCTTCCTGCTCGGCGGCGCCGTCGGCCAGAGGGGCCTCTCCGACTCCGATCAGGAGACGGGCGAGTCGGCCCGCGCCGAGACGATCCTCGACGACGCCTTCCCGAGTGGTCCCGAGGAGCAGATCCTCGTCCAGGCGCGGGGAGACGGCTCGGTCAGAGACGCGTCGTTGCGCGCCGCGGTCCGCGACGTCGAGCGGACGCTGGCCGGCGCGAAGGGGATCGAGAAGATCGAGGCGGGCCAGCGGTCCGGGGACGGCCGGTCCGAGCTCGTGACCTTCGAGATCTCGACCGACGACGACGACAAGGCGGCCGCGGTGGTCGCGCCGATCGAGGCGGCGATCAAGAAGGTCGACAGCCGCCACCCCGACGCGCGCGTCGAGCAGTTCGGCGGCGCGAGCGCGGACCGCGCGATCGACGAGAGCTTCGAGGACGACTTCAAGAAGGCCGAGAGCCTGTCCGTCCCGATCACCCTCGTGATCCTGCTGCTCGCGTTCGGGGCGCTCGTCGCCGCGGCGCTGCCCGTGATCCTTGCTCTGACCTCCGTCGCGGCGGCGATCGGGCTGACCGCGGTCGCCAGCCAGCTGATGCCGATCGACTCCGACAGCTCGTCGGTGATCCTGCTCATCGGCATGGCGGTGGGCGTCGACTACGCCCTCTTCTACCTGCGCCGCGAGCGCGAGGAGCGCGACGCCGGCCGGTCGTCTCAGGAGGCCATCGACATCGCGGCCGCCACCTCCGGCCGCGCCGTCCTCGTCTCCGGCCTCACCGTGCTGGTCGCGATGGCCGGCATGTTCTTCACGGGCCACGCGACGTTCATGTCGTTCGCGGTCGGGACGATGCTCGTCGTCGCCGTCGCGATGATCGGCTCGCTGACCGTGCTGCCCGCGACGCTGTCGCTGCTCGGGCCCAAGGTCGAGAAGGGCCGCATCCCGTTCCTCGGCAGGCTGCGCCAGCGCAGCGGCGGCGAGTCGCGGATGTGGAACGTGGTCCTCGACCGCGTCCTCGCGCACCCGCTGATCGCCGGCCTCGCCGCCACGGCGGTCCTGCTCGCGTTGGCGTTCCCGGCGCTCGGGATGAAGACGGCGAACTCGGGGATCGAGGACCTCCCGCGCGACCTGCCGATCATGCAGACCTACGACCGGATGCAGGACGCGTTCCCCGGCGGGCAGATCCCCGCGATCGTCGCGATCGAGGCCGACAGGATCGACGCCCCGCAGCTGCGCGCGGCGATCGGCGCGATGGAGGCCGAAGCGGTCGCCTCGGGCGGGTTCGAGAAGCCGGCGAGCGTGACGGTGAGCGACGACGGGCGCGTCGCGGCGGTGCAGCTGCCGATCGTCGGCGACGGCACCAGCTCGCGGTCGAACGCCGCGCTCGAGCGGCTGCGCGACGACGTCGTCCCGCGGACGGTCGGCGAGGTGGCGGGCGTCGAGGCGTACGTGACCGGCATGACGGCGAGCTCGAAGGACTTCAACGACCTCATGAAGTCCCGCGCCCCGATCGTGTTCGCGTTCGTCCTCTCGCTCGCGTTCGTCCTGCTGCTGACGACGTTCCGCTCGATCGTCATCGCGGTGAAGGCGATCGTGCTCAACCTGCTGTCGGTGGCGGCGGCGTACGGGCTGCTCGTGCTCGTCTTCCAGCAAGGGTGGGGCGCCGGCCTGCTCGGCGTCGACGAGGCGACGCAGGGAGCGATCACGTCGTGGCTGCCGATGTTCCTGTTCGTGATCCTGTTCGGGCTGTCGATGGACTACCACGTGTTCATCCTCAGCCGGATCCGCGAGGCCTTCGACCGGGGCATGAGCACCGAGGAGGCGGTCGCGCACGGGATCAAGACGACGGCGTCGACGGTGACGAGCGCGGCCGCGGTGATGATCGCGGTGTTCTCGATCTTCGGGACGCTGACGTTCATCGACATGAAGCAGATGGGCGTCGGCCTCGCGGCCGCCGTGCTCATCGACGCGACGATCGTGCGGGCCGTCCTGCTGCCGGCGGCGATGAAGCTGCTCGGCGACTGGAACTGGTACCTGCCGCGCTGGCTGGAGCGGCTGCCTCAGCCGGCGCGGGCCACCGCGTAGCGCAGGAAGAGCATCCCGTCGCCCTCGAGCACCGACCGAAGCTCGAGGGCGACCGGCTCGCCCGGCCCGGCCGCCACGACGATAGTCAGCGGCGCCGGGCCGTCGCCCAGCAACGGCGAGATCGTCAGGAACAGCTCGTCGACGAGGCCCTAGGCGAGCAGCGCGGCGTTGAGCGTCGGACCTCCCTCGCACAGCACCGAGCGGACGCCGTGCTCGGAGCGCGCGCGGCGCAGCGCGCGCGACGGCAGCGCGGCGTCCTCGCGCTCGTAGGTGAGCACGCGCGCCTCGGGGTCGTTGAAGAGCGGGATGTCGTCCGGGAAGTCGCCGCGGCGGCTGCACACGATCGCGTACGGCTCTGGGTCGAGGCCGCGCGCGCGGCGCTGCTCCTGGCGCTCGGGGCTGCGGACCATCCGCCCGTAGCGCTCGGCGCGCAGCGTTCCGGTGCCGACGAGGACGGCGTCGACCAGCGTGCGCAGCGTGTGGAAGACGTCGCGGTCGGCCTCGCTCGAGAGCTGCTCGGTGCGGCCCGCGAGCGTCGCGCGGCCGTCGGCGCTCGCGACCATGTTGATCACGAGGTACGGGCGGTCGGGCGGGGCGAGCGCGGCGAAGTCGACGCCGGCGAACGCCTCGGGCGCGGTGACGTCGGCGGGGTCCGGATGCAGGCGCCGCAGCACGGCTGGCACCCTACGGGCTGATGGAGCCCTGGAGCGGCATCGCCGACGCCGACGCGCACCTCGGGCGCCCGTTCCCGCTGCCCGCCGCCGCGGTCGGGCTCGCGCGCTGGGTCGAGGTGCGCCCGAGCGGCAGCGGCGCCGAGGTCGAGTGGAACCTCGACGACACCCGCGGCGGCGCGCCCGGCCGCCTCGCGCTCTACGCGGGCCCGGAGCCGCCGCCCGAGCGCGCGTGGGACGTCGAGGCCGAGGAGGTCGGCGGCGTCGAGCTGCGCACGCTCCCGCTCGCCGAGGCCGAGCCGTCGCTGCGCCCGGCGTTCGAGCTGCGCTGGCGGCGCGACGGCCTGCACCTGCGCCTGACGGCCCAGGGGCCGTGGGAGCGCGAGGCGCTGCTCACCATCGTCGCCTCCCTGGCGCCTTAGCGGTAGGGTCCCGCGCCGTGGCCACCGAGCAGGAGAAGAAGAGCGCCCGCGCCTCGAAGAAGCTGACGTGGCACGAGATCCTCGCCATGGGCGGCGGGGTGCTCCTCGCGATCGGGCTGTTCCTGCCCTGGTACAACGCGGAGAACCGCCGCGCCGGGATCATTCCGGGCGGCGGGGCCGGCGACTTCACCGGGTGGGAGGTCCACGGCATCCAGCGCTGGCTGCTGCTCGCCGCGGCGGCCGCGCCGTTCATCCTCGCCTACATCGTCCTGCGCGGGCACAAGCTCTCGTGGGCGCGCGGCGAGATGACCGCGGTGACCTCGATCGCCGCGTTCGGCCTCATCATCTACGCGGGCGTCATCGACCGGCCGGGCGAGGTCTCCGGCCTCGTCAGCCTGAAGTGGGGCTGGTTCGTCGCGCTCCTCGGCGTGCTCGCGATGCTCATCGGATCGGCGCTGCGCGCCTCCGAGGTCGAGCGCGCGCGCAAGCCGCCCGGCGTCCTGTAGCGATGGCGGGGATCGAGCACTCCGTCCTCCAGCCGCCGGGAGAGGGCGGTGGACGGCCCGACCGCAACCTCGCGCTCGAGCTCGTCCGGGTCACCGAGGCCGCCGCGCTCGCCGCGGCGCGGCTCGTCGGCATGGGCGACAAGATCGCCGCCGACCAGGCCGCGGTCGACGCCATGCGGCTCGTGCTCGACACCGTCGACATGGACGGCGTCGTCGTCATCGGCGAGGGGGAGAAGGACGAGGCCCCCATGCTCTACAACGGCGAGCACATCGGCACCGGCTCGGCGCCGCAGGTCGACATCGCCGTCGACCCGCTCGAGGGCACGACGCTGACGGCCAAGGGGATGCCCAACGCGCTGTCGGTGATCGGCCTCTCCGAGCGCGGCTCGATGTTCGACCCCGGCCCGTGCGTCTACATGATGAAGATGGCCGGCGGCCCCGACGTCGCCGACTGCCTCGACCTCGACCGGCCGCTGGCCGAGACGCTTCGGGTGGTCGCCGAGCGCAAGGCGTGCGACATCCGCGACGTGATGGTCGTCGTCCTCGACCGCCCGCGTCACGAGGACGGCATCCGCGAGATCCGCGACGCGGGCGCCCGCGTGCGGCTCATCTCCGACGGCGACGTCGCCGCCGCGATGCTCGCCGTCAGCGAGAACTCCCCCGTCGACCTTTTGTGGGGCGTGGGCGGCACGCCGGAGGGCGTCATCTCCGCGTGCGCGCTCAAGTGCATGGGCGGCCAGCTCGTCGGGCGCCTGTGGCCGCGCGACGACGCCGAGCGGGCCGCCGCGCTCGAGGCCGGCTACGACCTCGACCGCCAGCTCACGGTCGACGACCTCGTCCGCTCCGACGACTGCTTCTTCTCGGCGACCGGCGTCACCGACGGCGACGTCCTCCAGGGCGTCCGCTACACCGGCAAGACGGGCGCGTCGACCGAGTCGCTGGTCATGCGCTCGCGCTCGGGCACGGTCCGCCGCGTCTCGGCGCGCCACGACCGCTCGAAGCTGCGGGCGATCACCGGCACCCGCTACGGCTAGCGGACGAGCGGCTCGCCGAGGTCGTCGCGCTCGCGCGCGGGGACCGGGTCGGGCAGGTCGTCGATCCTCGCGAAGCGGCCGACCTTCGACTCGACGAGGTCGAGGCGGGCGAGGCTGCGCAGGAAGCCGTGGGTGACGAGGACGTGGATGCGCGACTGCGTGTTCTCGTAGACCCAGCGGCTGATCCCGTGCGCGATCGCGGGGTAGAAGTTCGCCACCTCGACCTCGACGTGGACGATCCCGTAGCCCGGCCTGTCGTGCGGCCGGCGCTGCACGTCGATCTCGAGGTAGCCGCGCCCGGCGCGGCCGGCGGCGGCGACGAGGACGCCCTTCTCGATCCGCCAGCGGACGATGCCGCGCTCGCCGTCCATCTCGTACTCCGGCGCGTGGAACGTGAGCAGCGGGATGAGGCCGAAGAGCTTCACGTCGCGCCCGTCCTCGCGGTACTTCACCTGGATCGTGTGGAGCGTCACGCGGCTGAGGAACCGCCAGTACGTGCGGGCCAGGCGCTCGAGGTGCATCGGGCTCCAGATCGCCTCGACCGCCTCCCGCGGGAGGACGAGGTCGGCGCACTGGACGCTCGTGACCGCTCCCGTGCTCGGGTCGATCCGCGTGTGCTCGGGCGGGCTGACGATCAGCGCCTCGCCCACCACCTTGCGGCGCCGGGCGAACACGCGCGCGAGCAGCGCGACGACCGCGGCCACGGCGGCGACGACACCCGCGTAGATCATGCGAGGGCGGCGCGCACGGCGTCCTCGAAGCCCAGCGGGGCGTCGTTGATCCCGGGCGGGGGAGGGGTCTTCACGAGCATCTCGGCCGACAAGCCTTCCACCAACGGCATCACGAGCGCCCGCTCGACGCCGGTCACCAGCGTGACCCAGTACGAGCTGAGCTTCGGCGTGAGGACGGGGACGGGAACGACGAGCCGGGGGCGCAGGCCGCGCACGCGGCGGAAGCGCTCGATCATCTCGCGGTAGCTGAGGACGTCGGCGCCGCCGAGCTGCACCTCGTCCGGCGCGTCTTCGTGGTCGGCGAGCCCGGCGAGCGCGCCCACGACGTCGCGGATCGCGATCGGCTGGGTGCGGGTGTCGAGCCACCGCGGGGTGATCATGGCCGGCAGCCGTTCGGTGAGCTTGCGCAGCATCACGAACGATGCGCTGCCGTCGCCGATGACCATCGCCGCGCGGGCGTGCACGGTGGGGACGTGCTCGGCGAGGATCGAGGCCACCTCCTCGCGGCTGCGCAGGTGCTCGGAGACGGCGCCCTCGAGCCCGCCGAGGTAGACGACCCGGCGCACGCCCGCGCGCTGCGCGGCCTCCCCGAAGCTGCGGGCCCCCTTGCGGTCGCGCTCGGCGAAGTCGCCGCCGTCGCCGCCCATGGCGTGGACGAGGTAGTAGGCGACCTCGACGCCCTCCAGCGCCTCGTCGAGCCCCTCGCCGGAGACGACGTCGCCCTTGACCACCGGAACGGGTAGGTCGGCCTTGGCCGGGGTTCGGGCCAGCGCGCGCACGTCCCGGCCCTCCAGCCGTTCGATCAGGCGCCCGCCGACGTACCCCGTCGCCCCCGCCACCAGAATGGTCTGTGTCACAGGGAGGCCCGTACCCCGGGATGCCCTCACCCTCGCGCCATGAACGAGCTTGCCATCAAGGACGTCGCCGAACGCACCGGGATCGCCCCCGGGACGATCCGCATGTGGGAGCAGCGGTACGGCTTCCCCGTGCCCGAGCGCACGGCGTCCGGCTACCGGCGCTACACCGACGACCACGTCGAGGCGCTGCGGCAGGTCTCGTCCTTCCGGCGGCTCGGCCTGTCGATCCCCGCGGCGATCGACCGCGTTCGGACCGCCGACGCCACCCCGGACCGCCCCTCGATCTACGCCGCGGTCTCGGCCATCGACCCGGCCGCCCGCCCGCAGCTGCTGCGCAAGGGCACGCTGCTGGCGCTCTCGCGCGCGATGGAGGACGAGGCGCTGGCGCGGGCGGCGTCGCCCATGCTCTTCGCGGCGTTCCAGGAGGAGCGCCACTACCGCCGCGTCCAGCACCGCTACCGGCGGCTCGCGGCGCAGGCCGAGGCGGCGACCGTGTTCGCGTCGTTCGACGCGGTGCGCCGCCCCGCGAACGGCCCGGTGGAGATCCCGATCGACCTCGACGACGCGATCGGCAACGAGTGGGCGGTGATCGTCGACGCGCCCGGCTGCTCAGCGTGCCTGCTGGCGTGGGAGCACCCGCGCGAGGACGCGGTCCCCGACGGCGCGCGGCGCTTCGAGACCATCTGGACGCTCCACCCGCGGGCGACGCGGCGCGCCGCCGAGGTCGCGTCGAAGCTGGCGGGCCAGGCCGATCCCGCGTACGGCGAGGAGCTCGACGCGCTGCTCGCCGACCGGCCCCTCGCCGTCGAGAGCCCCGCGCCGGGGCTGACCGCGCTCGCCAACCGCGCGATCGCGTACGTCGAGCAGGCCCAGGTCCAGGTCTAGATCAGCTCGACGGCGACGGGGGTGCCGGCGTCCGCCGTGCCCTCGCCGGCGGTCACGAGCGCGAGCCCGTCGGCGTTGAGCATCGACGTGAGCTGGTGCGAGCCCTGGGGACCGGTCGGGGTCGCGACCCGCGTCCCTCCGCCCTCGCCGTCCCTCAGCGCGACCCGCACCGCCTCGTCCCTCTGCGCGCTCCTCGCCACCCCCTCGCCGAGCACGGCGCGGATGCGCCTCGCACCCGGATCTGCGGCCTGAAGGCGCGCAAGCGCGGGGCGGACGAAGAGGAGGAACGTGACCATCGCGCTGACGGGGTTGCCGGGGAGGCCGAAGACGAGCGTGTCGCCCTTGCTGCCGAACCACGTCGGCTTGCCGGGGCGCAGCGCGACGCGCCAGAAGCGCTCCGTGACGCCGTTGGCGGCGAGGGCGGGCTTGACGTGGTCGTGGGGACCGACCGACACGCCGCCGCTGAGGACGAGGACGTCGGCGCCGTCGAGCGCGGCGGCGATCGCCGCGTCGGTGGCCTCGCGCGTGTCGCCGACGCGCTCGCGGTGGACGACGTGCGCGCCGCTCTGGGCGGCGAGGGCGGCGAGCGCGGTGCCGTTGGACTCGTGGATCTCGCCGGGCCCGAGCGGCTCGCCGGGCGCGCGCAGCTCGTCGCCGGTGATGAGCAGCGCGACGCGCGGTCGCCGCGCGCACTCGAGGCGGGCACGGCCGGCGACCACCGCGACGCCGAGCTCGGCCGCGTGCAGCGAGGCGCCGCGCAGCAGGACGCGCTGGCCGGCGGCCATGTCCTCGCCCGCGCTGCGGACGTGCTGGCCCGCGCGGACGTCGGCGGTCAAGCGGACGCGTCCGTCGTCGGTCTCGGTCTGCTCGACGGGCACGACGGCCTCGGTCCCGGCGGGCAGCGCGGCGCCGGTCGAGACGCGGATCGCCTCGGCTTCGCCGGGGGCCTTCGCCGCGGGGGCGCCGGCGCGGGACTCGCCGACGATCGTCAGCTCGCGCCCGGCGGGGCCCGCGGCGAGCGCGAAGCCGTCCATCGCGCTGTTGTCGAACGGGGGGACGTCGTTGGCCGCGACGACGTCCTCGGCGAGCACGCGGCCGAGTGCGTCGTCGATCGCGACGGGCTCGCTGCCGAGGGCGACGACCGCCTCCAGCACGGCGGCCCGGGCCGCCTCGATGGAGAGGAGTGGCGCCACGAGAGAATCGTCGCACCCGAAAGCCATCGACGTGCGCGGACCGCACAGCTACGGTGCGTCTCACGCACGTCGACGCCGCGCAGGGTGCCGTCCGGTCGCGTCGGTATCAACGGCGCATGCCTGCCGCCTCCCTCGGCCGCCGCCGCCCGCGGCCGGTAGCCGACGTGCCCGCGCTCGACGGGCGCGAGGTGGCGCGCGCGTGGCTGATCGAGCTGGTCGCATCGGCGCCGCTCGAGCGGGCCGCCGCGCTGCCCGGGCCGTCTTTCGCGAGCGGCGCGCCGCGGCTGTGCGCCGGGGTGATCGCGGCGCTAGCGTCCAACGCCGCGCTCGACGACCTCGAGCCGGGGGGCGCACTCGCCCCACTCGCGGCCGACGCGGCGGCGATGGCCGGCGCGGACGGCGGCGCCGAGGCCGTCGCGTCGCTCGAGGCGCTGCGCGCGGTGGTGTGGGCGTTGCTCCTGGAGAGCCTCCACCGCCCGGCGCCGAGCCTCGTCGCCGACCTCGCCGACCGCCTCGCGGCGACGGTCGCCGCCGTCACCGCGGCGGCGCTGGAGGGCGGTGCCGCCCTCGCCGCCACCGCGCAGTCGGGCGACCGAGGCCCGCTCACGGCCATCCTGCGCGAGCCGGAGGAGGAGGAGGGGCCCGGCCTCGCGGCCCCCGCCGCCGGTCCTCCGGCCGCCCCGCCCCCCGCTCCGGCGCACGTCCCCGCCGCCGCGCCCCCCTTCCCCGCGGGCCCCGCCGTGGAGGACGCCGCCGGGTTCCACTCCCGCGTCGCCCCCTGGACCGCGGCCGTCGAGCGGCGGCTCGAGCGCCACGAGACCGACGGCGCTCCGTTCGGGCTGCTCTGCCTCGAGGTCGCGGACCTGGACCGCCTCGTCGCGGCCGAGCGCGACGGGGACGTGGCGCTCGCGCTCGAGGCCGCCGAAGCAGCGGTGTCTGCGCAGCTCCGCCCCGCCGACGTGCTCGTCCGCGAGCGGCCGGGGCGCTACTGGCTCGTCGCGCCGGACACCGACGGCGACGGCGCGCGGTCGCTCGCCCACCTCCTCGGCGCGGCGGTCGCGGGCGTGCGCGGCCATCGCGGCGCTCCGCTCGAGGCGGCCGTTGGCGTCGCGACGTGCCCGCGCGACGGCCGCGACGCGCCGACCCTCGAGGGGCGCGCGGAGGAAGGCCTGTTCGCGGCGCGCGCGGCCGGTGTGCGCGTGACGGGGCCGCGGCGCGACTAGGAGGCGGGCAGGACGCCGACGCGGCCGGTCGCGCGCAGGCCGATCGCCCGCGCCGCGGCCTGCGTGAGGTCCCACTGGCGCCCGGCGACGAACGGGCCTCGGTCGATCACCGGCAGCACGATCGTGCGGTTGCGGTGGTAGATCTCGACCTTGGTCCCGCACGGCAGCGTCCTGTGCGCGACGCCGACGGTCCGCCGCGTCAGGCGGGTCCCGCACGCGGTGCGGCGGCCGAAGAAGCCGGGGCCGTACCAGCTCGCCGTCGCGGCGGCGAAGAGCGCGATGCGCGCGAAGAGCTCCTCGGGCGCCGCGGCGGTGGTCGCGCCCGCGGGGCGCTCGGCGGCGGCGCGCAGGGCGTAGCGGCCGGGGCTGTCGGTCAGCCAGCGCGCGACGAAGTCGCCGTCCGCGTCGGCCACCGCGGTCGCCACCTTCTCCCAGCGCCCGTCGGCGGTCTGCCGCTCGATCCGGACCGTGCGGCCGGCGTCGTCGCCGCCGACGGTCCCGGCGATCCGCAGCGTCCGCTGGGCCAGCGACGCCGGGCGGACGTCCAGCCAGCTCGTCCGCGCCTCGCTGCCGCCGGTCGTCTGCGCGGGCGCGGCCGGTGCCGCGGCGAGGATGCCGAGGAACGCCGCAAGCGTGACGGCGCAGCGCGTCGGGATGTGACGGCGACGGACGGTCATGTCTCGGTCGGCCTACGGGGTGAGCTGACGGGCTCGCGACGGTGCCGCTAGGGCCTCTGACGAAACCCATTCGCCCCGGGAGTCGTGGCTCTGCCACAACTCCATCCGAAAAGTGCGCCAGCACTTTTCGGCGGTTCCCCCGCCCCCGGCGCGCAGGACGCGACGGAGCTCGGCGTGACGAGCGCGAGGGTAGCGGACGCGCCCTACGGACGCGGAATCTTCGAGAGGACGCCCTTGACGGCCTGGCCGCCGACGGCCACGCCGAGCTGGGCGAGCTCCCCGACGGCGCGGACGGCCGTCGTCACCATCTCCGTGCCCCCGAGAGGAGAGCCGCCGGCGTCCTCCGGCGTCGCCCACCCGGCGGGCGGCGGCTCGTCGCGGGCGGCGGCGGCCTGCTGCGGAGCGTCCGGAGCGGCGGCGAGCTTCCGCTGCGCAGATCCACGCGGCTTCGCGGCGGAGCTGCGCGCCTTCGCCGAGGAGCCCGACTTCGCGGCGCCGCCCGACTTCGTGCCCGACTTGCGCGCCGACGACGTGGCGGTGGACCGCGACTTCGCCGCGGATGACTTCGGCTTCGCGGCCGACTTGCGCGCGGAGGAGGTCTTCGCCGAGGAGGACTTCGCTCCGGACGACTTCGCGGAGGACGTCTTCGTCGCGGAGGACTTCGCCGCCGTCGTCTTCGCGCTGGACTTCGGCTTCGCGGCCGTCGCGCTCGACTTCGCGCTCGACTTCGGCTTCGCAGCCGACTTGCGCGCGGACGACGTCGCCGAGCTCGCCTTCGCGCTCGTGGACTTCGCGGCGGAGGAACTCGACTTCGCGCCCGCCTTCGCGGCGGAGGAGCGCGACTTGGGAGTCGGCTTCGCCCCGCCCGACTTGCTCGCGGTCGCCTTGCCGGACGACGCCCGCTTCGCGGAGCGGGTCGGCCGCGCGGGCGCCGCGGCGTCGTCCCCCGACGCCGATCGTGAACGCGCGTCCTCGCGAGCGCTACCGTCGCGCTTGCTGGAACGCCTCACCCGCCGGGAGCGGGGGAGGCTCGAGAAGACTTCACCCTTGGATTCGTCGGCCATCGGCTGAGGCATTCAATCGCACGTTGCGGCGCAAGTGCGGCGCGGCCGACACGTTATTGACACAACCCCCCAACGTCCTAGACTGAGGTAGCCACTTTTCGCGGCGAACAGGTGCCCCTGTCCGAACGCGGAAGCCACACCTCGCGAGAGCCCCGACAGGCCGGGCAAGGAGCCCGGCGGAAACGGAATGCATGTCAGTCGCTGAACTCCAGGAACTCGAAGAGGTCAAGAACCTCCTGGCTCGTGGCCAGGAGCTCGGCGTGCTCACGTACGCCGAGGTGACCCAGGCCCTCAGCGAACAGGACGTCGACGAAGCCGACGTCGAAGAGCTCCACACGTTCATCGAGGGCTCCGAGATCGAGCTCGTCGAGGAGATCGACCCGGCCGCGAACGCCGCCAACGCCGTCGAGCGCGCGCCCGACAAGCGCGGCCGCCGTCGCGCGAAGTCGCAGATCGACCTGCGGCCCGACATGACGACCGACTCGCTCCAGCTCTTCCTGAAGGACATCGGGAAGGTGCGCCTGCTGACGGCGCAGGAGGAGGTCGACCTCGCCAAGCGCATCGAGCGCGGCGACCTCGACGCCAAGCAGAAGATGGTCGAGTCCAACCTCCGCCTGGTGGTCTCGATCGCCAAGAACTACCGCAACCAGGGCCTGCCGTTCCTCGACCTCATCCAGGAGGGCACGCTCGGCCTGGTCCGCGCCGCGGAGAAGTTCGACTACCGCAAGGGCTTCAAGTTCTCCACCTACGCGACCTGGTGGATCCGCCAGGCGATCGCCCGCGCGCTCGCCGACAAGGCGCGCACGATCCGCATCCCGGTCCACGTGGTCGAGAAGCTCAACAAGATCGGCCGCGCCGAGCGCAAGCTCGTCACCGAGCTGGGCCGCGAGCCCACCGTCGAGGAGATCGCCGAGGCCACCGGCATCGAGGCCGACGAGGTCGACTCGATCAAGCGCAGCGCCCAGGCGCCCGTCTCGCTCGAGAAGCCGGTCGGCGACGAGGAGGAGTCGGAGTTCGGCCAGTTCATCGCCGACGAGCGCGCGGAGTCCCCGTACGAGCGCGCGGCGGAGATCCTCACGAAGGAAGCGCTCCGCGAGGCGCTCGAGAACCTCTCGTACCGCGAGCGCCGCGTGCTCGAGCTGCGCTACGGCCTCGGCGGCGAGCACCCGCGCACGCTCGACGAGGTCGGCCGCACGTTCAACGTGACGCGCGAGCGCATCCGCCAGATCGAGAACCAGTCGCTCAAGAAGCTCCAGTCGCTCGCGGAGGCCCAGAAGCTCCGCGACGTGGCGTAGCGCGTCACGCACGTCAGCGTCATCGGCGCGGGGATCGTCGGCTGCTCCGCCGCGGCGTTCCTCGCCGAGGCCGGCGCGCGCGTGACGGTCCACGACCGGGAGGGCGTCGCCGCCGGCGCGTCGGGGCGCAACAGCGGCGTCATCCAGCACCCGTACGACCCGGCGCTCGTCGGGCTGTACGAGGACTCGATCGCGCTGCATCGCGAAGTCCTCGACCTGCCGCGCGAGCCGGCCGGGATCCTCCTGCTCGATCCGCCGCCGGGGCTCGTGCTGCCGCCGGAGCTCGAGCCGGTGGCGCTGGACGATGCGCACGCCGCCGAGCCGCTCGTGCAGCCCGGCATCCCCGCGATCCGGATCCGCACCGGCTGGCCCGTCGGCCCGCGCGCCGCGACCGAGGCGTGGGCGCGCCGCGCCGAGGAGGCCGGCGCCAGGTTCGGCGAGCGCGCCGGGGACGCCGACGCGACGCTCATCGCGACCGGCGCGTGGACCACCGCGGTGCCGGTCCGGCCGATGTGGGGCGTGACGGCGCAGGTGCGGCTCGAACGGCCCTGCGAGCACGTGCTCGAAGAGGCGGGCGTGGAGGACATCGCGGCCGGCGGCCCGGTCCAGATCTTCAGCCTCGTGCGTGACGTGCTCGGCTCGACGGTCAGCCCGGAGGAGCCCGGCGTCGACGCGACCGTGCCGCTCCTCCAGTCCCGCGCGCGGCGCTTCGTCGGCGAGACCCAGGTGGTCTCCGCGCGGCGCTGCCCGCGCCCCCAGACCATCGACGGCCGCCCGATCGTCGGGCGGCTCGACCGCGCCACCTTCGTGTGTACCGGCCACGGACCGTGGGGTATCTCGACGGGGCCCGCGACCGCCTGGCACGTCGCGCGGCAGATCCTCGACGGCACCCCGCCGCCTCCAGAGCTCCACCCCGGACGGTTCGCACCATGAACGACATCCCGCCGCTCGGCCTCGGCACCTGGCAGATCACCGGCCCCGACGCCACGGAGGCCGTCCGCGACGCGCTCGCGCTCGGCTACCGCCACGTCGACACGGCGCGGATCTACGGGAACGAGGCGGAGGTCGGCGAGGGGATCGCGAACAGCGGCGTCGCGCGCGACGACTTCTGGCTGACGACCAAGCTGTGGCGCGAGGGCCTGCGGCGCGACGAGGTGCGCGAGCAGCTCGAGGGCTCGCTGCGCGCGCTGCGCACCGACCACGTCGACCTCCTCCTCATCCACTGGCCCAACGACGACGTCCCGCTCGACGAGACGCTCGGCGCGATGGCCGAGCTGCGCGACGAGGGGAAGGTGCTCGACCTCGGCGTCAGCAACTTCACGAGCGCGCAGGTCCGCGAGGCGGCGGGCATCGAGCGGATCTCCACGAACCAGGTCGAGTACCACGCCTACCTGAGCCAGGAGCCCGTGCTCGAGGCGTGCCGCGAGCACGGCATCGTCCTCACCGCGTACTCGCCGCTGGCCAACGGCAAGCTGCTCAAGGAGCCGCTGCTGGCGGAGATCGCGGGCGAGCGCGGGGCCACGCCGGCGCAGGTCGCGCTGCGCTGGCTCCTCGACCAGCCGGACGTCGTCACGGTGCCCAAGGCGGGCTCCCACGACAACCGCGTCGCCAACCTGGGGGCGCTCGAGATCGAGCTCTCCGGCGAGGACCGCGAGCGCATCGACGGCCTGCCCAAGGACCGCCGCGTCATCAGCCCGGGGTTCGCTCCCGCCTGGGATTAAGCGTCCACCACAGAAGTCAGCGCTCAGGACCGGCGGGCCGCGGCCGATCATCGGGCTGCGATGCTCGATATCGACGCCTGTCTCCGCTACCTCGTCGAGAGCGGCGGCTCCGACCTCCACCTCAAGGTCCCCGCCCGGCCGCTCGTCCGCCTCGACGGCGACCTCGTCCCGATCCCGGACTCGACGACGCTCACGCCGCTCGAGACCGAGCAGGCCGTCTACACGATGCTCCACGACGAGGAGAAGCTGCGGGAGTTCAAGGAGGACTGCGAGGTCGACTTCGCCTACGGCCTCGACGGCACCGGCCGCTTCCGCGTCAACGCCTTCAAGCAGCGGGGCGCGATCTCCGTCGTCTGCCGCGCGATCCCCTTCGACATCCGCACGGTCGACGAGCTCAGCCTGCCGCCGGTGATCACCGAGCTGGCCCAGGAGGAGCGCGGGATCATCCTCGTGACCGGCACCACCGGCTCCGGCAAGTCGACGACGCTCGCCGCGATGATCGACCACATGAACTCGACGATGTCCAAGCACATCGTCACGATCGAGGACCCGATCGAGTTCCTGCACCGCGACAAGTCGTCGATCATCAACCAGCGCGAGGTCGGCTCGGACACGCACTCGTTCAAGCGCGCGCTGCGCCGCGTCCTGCGTCAGGACCCGGACGTCATCCTCGTCGGCGAGATGCGCGACGAGGAGACCGTCCACACAGCGCTCTCCGCCGCCGAGACCGGCCACCTCGTCCTCTCGACCGTCCACACCGTCGACGCGCCCGAGACGATCAACCGCATCATCGACTTCTTCCCGCCGCACATGCACCAGCAGGTCCGCGCGATGCTCGGCGGCACGCTGAAGGGCGTCATCTCCCAGCGGCTGGTGCGCAGCGCCGACGGCGGCCGCGTCGCCACCTGCGAGATCCTGCGGATGACCGGCCGCGTGCGCGACATGATCATCGACTCGTCGGCCACCGGCCAGCTCCCCGAGGTCATCGCCGACGGCGCGTACTACGGGATGCAGACCTTCGACCAGGCGCTGTTCGACCACGTCAAGGCCGGACGCGTCACCGTCGAGGAGGCCAAGCGCGCGGCGACCAGCCCGCACGACTTCAAGCTGCTCCTCGCCGCCGACGGCCGTCGCGGCACGACGATGGACGACCTGGCGGACTCCACCGCCCGCCAGGCCGCCTGAGCCGCCTCATTTGACACCGGGCCCTCACTGGTAGAGGGTCCGCGACGTGACCGCGAGCACGACCGTCCCCGCGACGACGCCGGCCGCGGCACCGACCGCGTTCGACTGGGCCAACCTGGCGGCGTACAAGACCGACGGCCGCTTCGTCGACGGGCTGCCGCCCGACGAGCGGACCTTCTTCTCGCCCTACGACGGGCAGGGGATCCATCGCCTGATCGTGGACGTCCTGCAGTCGGCGCAGAGCTCGATCGTGCTGAACATGTACGGCTACGACGACGACGAGGCCGACGCCGCGATCCGGTCGAAGGCCGCGCAGCCGAACGTCTACGTGCAGATGTCGCTCGACCGCAGCCAGGCCGGCGGCGTGCACGAGGCCGAGCTGCTGAAGGCGTGGAACGCGGACGCGTTCGGGACGAGCATCGCCGTCGGCACGAGCAGCCGCCACGCGATCTCGCACCTGAAGGTGCTCATCGTGGACGGCGTCTACACGATCACCGGCTCGACGAACTGGTCGATGTCGGGCGAGCAGCAGCAGGACAACCAGCTGTCGATCTCGCGCAACGCTGCGTTCGCCGCGCAGTGCCGGGCGGTCCTCGACCGCAACCATGCGTTCATGCTCGCCCAGATGCGCGGGCAGGCGCAGGCGGTCGAGGCCGCCGCGAAGATCGCGGCGGCGCACCCCGCGCCCGCTGCGCCGCCGCCCGCGTCCTAGCCGCCCGCGCCCGCGTAGCCGTCCGCGAAGCACGGGCCGCCGCAGACGTCGGTGATCCGGCCGTCGATGCGCAGGAAGTCCGACTTCTGCCGGCGCCCCGCAACCGAGCGCCGCGGGTGCTCGTGCGGATCGTTGCCCTCGCGCGGCGGGATGTTCGCCGCGTACGGGGGCGGGGTGCCCGCGGTGCGGTCGCCGCGCGGGCGCAGCGGGCCGTCGTCCCAGAAGATCACGCCGGAGCCGGTCGCGCTGTAGCCGAGCGGGCCGAGCGGGTCGACGCCGTAGAACAGCGGGCCGAACGGGCGGTCCGGGTACGGGCGGTCGCGGTACCGGTCGCGGCCCGGCTCGAGCAGCGGCATGTGCACGCGGGCCCCGATCGTCCGCGCCTCGACCTCGGTGGTCACGTCGGCCACCTGGTGGTCGCCGAAGCCGACGTGCAGCAGCACGTCGTGCGTCGGCGTGTTCGGCAGCGGGTCGTGGGTCATGTGGTGCGCGTAGCCGTTCGGGTCGCTGCGGTCCCACAGCATCTGGATGAGCGCGAGGATCAGCGGGCGCTCGAGCTCGTTCGGGTAGTTGTCGTACAGCCCGAGCTCCGTGTCGGTTCCGAAGTCGCCCTTCGCGTACGTGTCGAAGTCGACGCTGCGGCGCAGCAGCGTCGAGTAGTTCATCCCCGGCACGCCGAGGACGCTGCGGTTGATGTCGGGCGAGATCGCGGTGAGCGAGCCGCCGTAGATGCCGCCCTGCGAGTTGCCGTCGTAGAACAGCCCGCTGCGGTCGACCTCGACGCCGGCGAACGCCGGGTCGGTGAACAGGCCGTCCTGGTGCAGCATCGCGCGCCCGAGGTAGAGGAAGCCGAGGAAGCCCTGCTGGATGTGGTCGGTGAGGGCGGGGAACCGCGAGAGGTCCTGGAGCAGCTGCGCGACCGTCGGGATGTCCTTGAACGCCATCCCGTTCCAGTCCATCGCGCAGAACAGGAAGCCGTGCTCGGCGCCGAGGTCCTTGAGCTGGCCCTGGTTGATCTCGCCCTGCGAACCGAGCAGCCCGTGGCCGTACAGCGCGGGGCGCAGCGGGCCGTCGTGGCGCGGGATGTTGCAGGTGAAGTCGTAGACGGTCGTGTTGCCGGGGATCTGCACGGGGACGAGGCCGTCCGAGCCGGGCACGTAGCGGAACTGGCTCCCCTTGGCGCAGCCCGGCGTGTCGAGGAAGCACGGCACGGTGATCTGGCCCTTGACCTGCCGCTTGAGCGGGCCGGAGCCGAAGTCGCGGATGCCGTCGACGGCGGCCGTCGGCCCGTCGTCGGCGAGGTCGGGGTTGACCGCGAACGCCGGCGAGCGGCCCTCGACGACGCGGTCGGCGAGGTTGGTGTCGCCGAGCTGCGCGAACGCGCGGTCGCGGATCGACAGCATGCGGTTCGTCGTGCTCTTCGCGCTGGCGACCGTGAAGTCCCAGGCGAGGAAGAGGTGCTTGCGCTTGACGCCGGCGCGCCCGAGCGCCGCGAACATCGACTCCATCTTCGCGGCGCGCGCGTCGGCCGCGCGGCGGTCGCGGTAGCGGGCGAACGTCTCGCCGGCGGGGATCGTCTTGCCCCGCGCGTCCTTGAGGTTGCGCAGCGCGACGATGTAGCGCTCGCCCTCCTCGAAGTTCTTCGCCGGGCGGATGAACAGGTTGCGGTTCGACGGGTCGGACGGGTTCGAGTCGATCTCCGACCACACCAGGTGGCGCTCGAGCGTCCGCGCGTTGATGACGACGACCGGGGAGCGGGCGGAGAGCGAGCGCGCCGGATCGTCGATCGGCGGCAGGTTCGAGGCGCGGAACGCGTCGATCGTCTGGAGCCCCGGCACGCGCGTGAAGATGGCCTGCCCCGGGCTGAAGCCGTCGCTGTGGTTGTAGTCCGCGGCGCTGATCGGCTTGCCGAGCCGGTTCTTCGGCATCAGCTGGTCGCTGAACGCGATCCGCCGGCCCGTCTCCGTCGTCGGGTCGGCCTCGGTGAAGAAGTCGTTGGGGAACGGCTGGAGGCAGACCGCCGGGTCCAGCGGGTCGCACTCGGTGGCCGCCGACGCGGTCGCGGGCGCGAGGATCAGGACGGCGACGGCCGCGAGCAGGAGTCGGGACGATCGGGGCATGCTGCTTGAACGTTCACGTACCCGACTTCTTGCGGACCAAGCTTGACCTCGCCCTGATCCCGCGTCAGGGTCGGCCCATGCAGACCACGCTTGCGCAGTACCGCGAACAGGAGAGCACCGAGAGCTTCTCGCTCCAGAACTCGAAGCTCCTGAAGGTGGAGCTCAACCAGGTCACGATCCAGGCCAAGGCCGGGTCGATGGTCGCCTACCAGGGCGAGGTGTCGTTCGAGCACGCCGGTTCCGGCGGCATGGGCAGGCTCATCAAGAAGGCCGTCACCGGCGAGGGCCAGACCCTCATGAAGATGACGGGCAGCGGCGAGGTCTTCCTGGCCGACCAGGCCCAGGACATCCACCTCGTCTACCTCGAGAACGACAAGATCACCGTCAACGGGCCGAACCTGCTCGCGTTCGACTCCGGCATCGACTGGGACATCGAGCGCGTCCAGGGCGCCAGCGGGATGATGGGCGGCGGCCTCTACAACACGTCGCTCCAGGGCACCGGCTGGGTCGCGATCCTCTCCGACGGCCCGCCGGTCCTGCTCAACGTCGCCACCGCGCCGACGTTCGCCGACGCGCAGGCGGCGATCACGTGGTCGTCCGGCGTCTCCACCTCGATGAAGACCGACTTCAAGATGAAGGACCTCATCGGCAAGTCCTCGGGCGAGAGCATCCAGATGGCGTTCTCCGGCCAGGGCTGGGTGCTCGTCCAGCCCTCGGAGGGCCGGATCGCGGCGGCGGCGACGCCGGGCGGCGCGGGCGGCGGCGGCGCGGCCGGCGGGCTCGGCGGCCTCCTGAAGGGCTGAGACCGGCCGAAACCCTCGCGGCGGGCACACTTCACTTGGTAAAGTTGGGGTGTGCCCGTCGATTCCTCCTGTCCCGTCTGCCGCACCGCCGACCTCGTCTGCGGAAAGTGGACGCTGCTGCTCGTCCGCGAGCTCGCGGAGGGACGGTCGCGGTTCTGCGAGCTCGAGCGCTCGCTCACCGGCATCAGCCCGCGCACGCTCTCTGCGCCTGCGCGCGCTCGAGGAGGAGGGCATCGTCGAGCGGCACACGTTCCCGGAGGTGCCGCCGCGCGTCGAGTACGCGTTGACCGACAAGGGCGAGGCGCTGCGCCCGATCATCGAGGACATGCGGGCCTGGGGCTCGCGCTGGCTCGAGGGGGACGCCGCCTGCGTCGCCGACGAGCCCGAGACGTCCTCCTCGCCCGTCGCCGCCTGACGCACGGCTCGTTGCGGCCGGGAGGAGCGGCCATGCGGCGCGACGAACCGCCTCGGTCATGCGCCACCGCACGCTTCACACCGCCCTGCGCGGGTTCGCCGACGACGCGGCGGCCGCGCTCGCCGCCGACGTCGCCGCGGGCGAGGAGGTGCCCTTCGAGCTGGCGGCCGAGGGCACGACGCGCCGCACCGGCGTCCCGCTCTACTGCTACCGCCCGCTGACCGGCGCGTTCATCCGCGAGCGGCTCGGCAGCCTCGTCCGGTTCGCGTCGTACGCGCCCGCCGCGCGAGTGCTCCGCGGGGTCGACGGGCTCGACGGCTACCTCCAGGCGCGCGGCGAGCCGCGCGTGCCGCGCGACCCCGGCGACCGTGCCGACGCCGCGCTGCACGTCTTCCTCGAGCGCCTCTTCGAGGACTCCTCGGACTTCACCCTCACGGACGAGCGCTTCACCCGCGCGCACTCAGAGCTCGAGGCCGCGGTGGTCGACCGGCGGGCGCCGGTCGTCACGCTGGTCGTCGGCTTCCCGGGCTGCGCCTCGCCTCGCGGGAGGTCGCGCTCGCCGACGACGTGACGCTCGCCGTCGCCGACGCGGTGCCCGGCGCTCCCCGCGACGTCGCGTGGCTCGGCGCGCCGGCCGACGAGCCGAACGTGCTCGCGGTCCTCACGCTCGCCGACGCGGTCGCCGCCGACGGCGCCCGCGCGGCTGCGCCGGCTGGTCCGGGCGCTGCGCCTGTACGACGGGGGCGCGGTCGGGCTCGCGCCGGTCGCGTGGGCGCGGATCGACGAGGGCGCGTGGCAGCTCGTCGACCTCGCGGGCGGCTCGCCCGCCCGGCCCGGCGCGCCGCTCGCGGTGGCCGCCGACCAGGAGGACGAGCTGCGCGCCTTCGTCTCGCTCGCGGCGCGGCGCATGCCGCGGGGCGGCGAGCTGGCGTGGGCGCTGCGGCGCTTCGACCTCGCCTTCGAGCGCCCGGAGCCCGCCGAGGCGCTGACTGACCTGCTGCTCGCGCTGCGGGCGCTGCTGGAGCCCGAGAGCCCGGGCGGCGGCCGGCTGCCCGACCGGCTCGCGGTGCTGTGCGGCGCGGACGAGGAGCGCGACGCCCTGGCCGACCGCGTCGCGCACGCCGTCGCGCTGGAGCGCGCTGTCGTCGCGGGCCTCGCGGCGCGCACCGCGGGCGTCGAGGACGTCGTCGAGGAGCTGACCGAGCACCTGCGCGCGCTGCTCGGCGACACGCTGTGCGGCCACCTCGACGCCGAGCTCGCGGCGGCGGCCGACGCGCTGCTCGCCGCGCAGGCGCCGCAGCACGCGGACCCGCCGACGCTGGCCTAAGCCGCGTCGACGTCGACCTCGAACAGGTGGTCGTGCACGCGGGCGAGGCCGTCGACGTCGTGCACGTCGCCCTCGAGCAGCGGCACGACGACCGGGTCGGGCTCGTCCAGCTCGTCGATCAGCCGCTCGATGCTCGCATGGTCGCGGTCGGCGAGGACACGCAGCTCGCGCAGCGTCTCGGCCACCTTCTCCGTGAGCTCCGGCCCCAGCTCGCCCTCGAGCTCGGCGGCCGCCGCGTCCGGGTCACCCTCGACGAGGTCGAGCTGGACGCGGTTGACGATCAGCCCGCCGAAGGGCATCCCCGCCTCGCGCAGCTTCCCGCGGAAGAAGATCGCCTCCTCGACCGGGTCGCGCTCGGGCGAGGTGATGATGAGGAACGTCGTCGCCGGGTCGGCCAGCAGCTTCTTCACGCCGGACGCGCGCTCGCGGAACCCGTCGACCAGCCCGCCGAGCGCGCGGAAGAAGACCGAGAGGTCCTGGAGGAGGTCGACGCCGGTGACCCGGCGCAGGACGCTGAACACGACGCTCGTCCCGCGGCCCATGACCTTGGCGGCGATCCCGGTGGGGGCGAGGAAGACGCGCAGCGCGCGGCCCTCGAAGAACCCCGTCAGCCGGTCGGGCGCGTCGAGGAAGTCGAGCGCGTTGCGCGACGGCGGCGTGTCGAGCACGAGCACGTCGTAGTCGCCGGAGCGGTCGAGGTCGTAGAGCTTCGCGATCGCCGTGAACTCCTGTGAGCCGGCCACCGCTCCGGACAGCTCCTGGTAGATCCGGTTGGCCAGGACCTCGTCGCGCGTCTTCTCGTCGGGCGCGAGGCGCGCGATCAGCTCGTCGAACGTGCGCTTGGCGTCGAGCATCATCGCCCACAGCTCGCCCTTCATCTCGATCCCGTGCCCCTTGAAGCGCTTCGGGTCGACCTTGCGCGGCTCGTTGCCGAGGTCCTCCAGGCCGAGCGAGTCGGCGAGCCGCCGGGCCGGATCGATCGTCACCACGGCCACGCGCTGGCCCGCCGCGGCGAGGCCCATGGCCAGCGCGGCGGACGTCGTCGTCTTGCCCACGCCGCCCGATCCCGCGCAGATGACCACCCGTTTCCCGTCAACCCGCTCGGCGATGCTCACGGCGCGTCATGCTACGCAGACCGTGCGTGCCGCCCTCGTCGCCCTCGCCGTCCTCCTCGCGCTGCCCGCCGCCGCCGCGGCGGAGACCGTGGACGCCGGCGAGCTGCGGGCCGACGTCGATCCCGGCACGGGGGCGCTCACCTTCGGCGACGTCCTCGCCGAGGCGCCGGCGCAGCGCCTCGGCTTCCGCACCGCGCTCGGGTGGTTCCGGGCGACGCGGGCGCTGAGCGTCGGGCGCGACGGCGCCGCGGTGGTCGCCGAGCTCGCCACCGACCATCCGCTCGGCCGGACGATGACGCTGCGCGTCGGGCCCGACGCGCCCGGCGTCGTGGCGGTCGAGGCGACGGTGGCCGGCGCCGACGTCGCGGCGACCGGCATCGGCTTCGGCGCGCGCGACGGCGAGCGCTACCTCGGCTTCGGCGAGCGCTCCAACGCGGTGGACCAGCGCGGCAACGACGTCGAGGTCTTCGTCGGCGAGGGGCCGTACCAGTTCGAGGAGCGCCCGTTCATCGCCGGCTTCGCGCCGCCGCAGGGCTACCACCCGCGCGACGACGCGACGTACTTCCCGATGCCGTGGCTGCTCTCCACCGCGGGCTACGGCGTGCTGCTCGACAACGCGGAGACGAGCATGTTCCACCTCGCGTCCGAGCGCAAGGACGTGTGGTCGGTCGAGGTGCCCGCGTCGCGCCTCGCGCTGCGCGTGTTCGCGGGGCCGCGGCCGGCCGACGTCCTCACGCGGTTCACCGCGCGGCTCGGCCGCCAGCCGCCGGTGGCGGCGCCGTGGATGCTCGGCGCGTGGTGGCAGCCGACGCCCGGCTCGCCCGCGCCGGACCAGCTCGACGCGCAGCGCGAGGCCGACGTCCCCATCAGCGTGACCGAGACGTTCCTGCACTACCTGCCGTGCGCCGACCACCTCAAGGACCGCGCGAAGTCGCGCGCGAACGCCGCCGCGCTGCGCGAGCGCGGCACGGCCGTGCTCGCGTACATGAACCCGATGGTGTGCACGTCGCACCCGGCGTACGAGGAGGCCGCGCGCAACGGCTGGTTCAACACCGACGCGAGCGGCCGCCCCTACCAGTACCGCTACTCGACCGCCGACCAGTTCCAGGTCTCGCAGGTCGACTTCACCAACCCCGGCGGGCGGGACTACTTCGGGCGGCTGCTGCGCGACGCGGTCGACGACGGCTTCGACGGGTGGATGGAGGACTTCGGCGAGTACACGCCGGAGGACGCGGGGTCGTCGGACGGCACGCCGGGCACGCAGATGCACAACCTCTACCCGACGCTCTACCACCGCACGGCGACCGAGCAGACGGCGAACGTCGGGCGGCCGATCGCCAACTACGTCCGCTCGGGCTTCACCGGCACCGCGCCGTACGCGCGGATCGTCTGGGGCGGCGACCCGACGACCGACTGGGGCTTCGACGGCCTCGAGTCGGCGGTGAAGAACGGCCTCACGATGGGCCTGAGCGGGATCAGCACGTGGGGGTCGGACATCGGCGGGTTCTTCTCGCTCGGCCAGCGCCGGCTGACGCCCGAGCTGTTCAAGCGCTGGATCCAGTTCGGTGCGGTGTCGGGCGTGATGCGCGCGAAGTCGAAGGGCATCGCGGTGCCCGAGAAGGCGCGGCCGCAGGTGGAGACGCCCGAGGTGCTGCCGATCTGGCGCCGCTACGCGAAGCTGCGCACGCAGCTGCTGCCGTACATCCAGGCGGCGGACGCCGAGTACCAGCGCACCGGGATGCCGATCATGCGCTCGCTCGCGCTCGCGTTCCCCGGCGAGCCGCACGTCGGCGGGGTGGAGGACGCGTTCCTCTTCGGCCCCGACATCCTCGCCGCGCCGGTCATCCGGCCGGGGGAGACCCTGCGGCGCGTCGCGGTCCCGGCGGGCAAGTGGATCGACCTCTGGCGCTCGGCGCGCGTGCGCGAGTCCGACGGCGGGCTCGAGCTGACGGGCGCGTCGATGTTCGAGGGCGGCGGCGAGGCGACGCTCCGCGCGCCGATCGAGGAGCTGCCGCTCGTCGTCCGGGCCGGCGCGATCCTGCCGCTGCTGCCCGCCGACGTCGACACGCTCGCGCCGTACCCGGCGGCGGGGGCGGTGTCGCTCGAGGACCGGCGCGACCGGCTGCGGCTGCTCGTCTTCCCGCGGGGTTCGAGCTCGGCGAGCCCCTTCGGGCGCGACCGGGTGACGTCGCGGGAGCGGTCGCGGCGGCGGTGGGTGCTGCGGGTGGAGGGCGAGCGCTCGCGGCGGTGGGAGGTCCAGGCGACGGTGAAGTCGCTGCGCCGGCCGTTCCGGCCGTGTGCGGTGCGGGTGGGCAAGCGCCGCGTGCGGTTCTCGTATGAGCGCGGCGTTCTGCGGTTCGCCGTGCGCGGCCGCAACGTGACCGCCGAGGTCCGCGGCCGCTGTGGCAAAGGGCGCCTTCGCGCGGCGTAGGCCGACGCGAACGTCGGTCAGGCGCTCCACCCCCCGGTGCGACCGACGTTGACGTCGCATAGCGACGTCAACGTCAGCCCGACATGCAGATCGTGCTCCCGACCGACGTTGACGTCGGTGGAGCGAGGCGGCCCGGACCCCGAAGGCCCACCTCCTCCCTCACTGCCTGCCGTAGACGCCCCGCACCACGACCACCCGCGCGAAGGCGCCCCGTGCCACTACACCGCGGCCTCCAAAGCCGACGCGAGCGCCTCGATGTCCACTCCGCCGCCCGCACCCACCGCGAACGGCAGCTCGACGTCAGCCCCGAGCCGCCCGAGCTGCTCCCGCTCCGCGCGGGCGCGGGCGTGGGCGGCGAGGGCGGCGCGTGCGGCGGCGCCCGCGGCGCCCCGGAGCGCGCGCGCCTCGGCCTCGCCGAACCGGTCCGGCCGGACCGCGTTGGCCACCACGAGGTCGAGCCGGTCGCCCAGCTCGTCGCGCAGGAACCCCACCTCGTTGACCGGCATCTCCTCCGGCGTCGCCACCGCGACGATCCCGGTGATCGCGCGGTCGCTCAGCGTCCCGTCGATGATGCGCGCCTGGCGCGCGACCGGGCCGGCGGCGGCGACGCCCGCGAACGTGCTCGGCGCCTCGAGCAGCGCGAGGCCGTGACCGGTCGCCGGCGCGTCGACGACGACGAGGTCGTACGGCTCGGCTCCCTCCTCCCGGCGTTCGGGCTGCGCCAGCTCCCACAGCCGGCCGACGGTGAGCAGCTCGCGCATGCCGGGTGTCGCGGCGGCGAGGTAGCCGAAGATCCGGCTCGAGCGGAGGACCTCGGCGAGCGGCCGCGAGAGCTGGTCGGCGAGGTACATCTCCATCGCCTCCTGCGGGTCGATCGAGATCGTGTCGACCGCATCGCCGACGGCCCGAGGGACGTCCTCGCGCAGCGCGACCTCGGCGACGATCGCGCGGTGCCCGCGCCGCACCGCGGCGAGCCCGAGCGCGGCGGCGACCGCCGTCTTGCCGACGCCGCCCTTCCCCGTGACGAAGACGAGGCGCTTGTCGAGGAGGGCGGCTACTCCTCGCCGTCCCAGTAGTCCACGCGCTCGACCCGGAACATCGCGCCGACGCCGCGGACGGAGAGCTTCTGCGAGCGGGGGTACCAGCACACGTCGCGCGGGTCGCGCTGGCCGTAGGCGAGCAGGTCGAGTTCGCAGTCGCCGCCGACCCACGAGTGCGCGACCCCGGTGCCCGCGGGCCGCGCGACGACGTGACCGGGCCGGACCTCGTGCTCCTCGTCGCCCAGGCGCAGCACGCCGTCGCCGCCGAGCACGACGAACAGCTCCTCCTCGGCGCTGTGGCAGTGCGGCGGATAGGACTCGGCTCCCGCCGCGACGAGGACGTGCGTCAGGCCGCTGGTGACCGAGCCCGCCGCGCGCCCGAGGTCACGGCGGACGAGGTCGGTCGCTCCGCGCCGCCGGACCGCCGGCTCGACCTCGCCGAGCGCCACGACGTGCGCCGGCCGCGGCCGCTCGACGCTCACGTCGACGCGCTCGAGCGCCGCCTCGCGCGCGAACGGGTGCTCGCGCGCACCCGGTCCCTCGAACCATGTGCCGCCCACCCACGCCACGCCCGCCCTTGGCAGGACCGCCGCCTCGGCGACCTTCCGCTCGCCGAACGCGAGCACGTCGAGGCCGTCGTCGCCGGCTACGAGCGTATGGGCCGGGCCCTCGGCCACGTGGACGATCGCGTCGCCGGCCGTCACCTCGCAGGCCTCGCCGTCCTCCCACAGCCAACCGCCGCCGTCGAGCACGAAGAAGATCTCCTCCTCGGCGCCATGTGCGTGAACGGGGCTGCTCTGGCCGCCGGGCTCGACGCGCACCCGCTTGAGCCCGACCGCGCGCGACCCGGCGGCGGCGCCGAGGTCCCAGCGCGTCCGCCGCAGGCACCCGCGATCGAGGGTTTCGCCCGGCGCGTCATTCCAGTGAACCACTGCCATCCGGCGGCGATGCTAGGAGGAAACGCCCGCGCCCGCGCGAATGCACGGGCTATGGAGCCCAAGGCCAAGGTGATCGCGTTCGCCAATCAGAAGGGTGGCGTCGCGAAGACGACGACGACGCTGAACCTCGCGGCCGCCTTCGCCGAGAAGGGCAGCCGCGTGTTGTGCGTGGACATGGACCCCCAGGGGAACCTGACCATGTCCCAGGGGATCGACCCCGATTCGCTCGACCTCTCGATGTACGACGTGCTCGTGCATCACGTCGACATCCGGCAGGTGGTGAAGAAGCGCGAGATCGACATCGCCTGCGCCTCGATCGACCTCGCCGGCGCCGAGATCGCGATGTCGACGCAGATCGGCCGCGAGCGCTCGCTTCAGAAGGCGTTCCAGCCGATCCTCGGCGAGTACGACTTCATCTGCATCGACACCCCGCCGAGCCTCGGGCTGCTCACGATCAACGCCCTGACGGCGGCCGACAAGGTGATCGTCCCCGTGCAGTGCGAGTATCTGAGCATGCGCGGGCTGATCCAGCTCCAGAACACGCTGGAGATGATCAGGGAGAACCTGAACCCCGAGGTCCAGATCGAGGGCATCCTGCCCACGCTCGTCGACTCGAGGACGCTCCACGCCAAGGAGGCGATCGAGATCCTCGAGGAGAACTTCGGCGACCGGGTCTTCGCCTCGCGCATCCGCAAGACGATCCGTTTTGCCGAGGCGCCCGTGAAGGGCATGTCGGTGCTCAAGTACGACCCGGACGGCGTTGCCGCCGAGTCCTATCGCCAGCTGGCGAAGGAGGTCCTCGCTCATGGCCAGGAGAGGTGACCGCGCGAGCATGCGCGGGCCCGCTCGCCGCGCTCTTCCGCAAGACGGAGGAGGGCGAGGACCCGCAGCAGCCCGCGGCGGAGTCGCCGAAGCCCAGCGAGGAGCCGCGCGCCGAGCGCCCGGCGCGCGCACCCGTCGCTGTCCCCCGAGCCGCCGGCCCCCGAGCCGCAGCCCGAGGAGGAGCGCCGCATCCCGACGCCGCAGGAGCGCCTGCGCCACGCGTTCTCGTCCGACATCCCCGAGAACGTCATGGCGCCGCCGCCCGAGGCCCCGGCTCCGCCGCCCCCGGGCGCGCCGGCCCCCGATCCGTACGCCCGCTCGCACGCCCCGGCGTTCGGCGAGGCGCGCCCGTCGGCCAGCCGGTCCTGCGCGTCGTCGGCGTCGGCGGCAGCCGGCGTCAACGCCGTCAACCGCATGGTCGAGGCGCAGATCGAGGGTGTCGAGTTCGTCGCCATCAACACCGACCTCCAGTCGCTCCAGCAGTCGAACGCCGACGTGACGCTGCACATCGGCGCGACGCTGACCCGCGGCCTGGGATCGGGCTCGGACCCGGACCTGGGCCGGGCCTCGGCGATGGAGGAGTACGACCGGGTCAAGGCGCTGCTGAAGGGCAGCGACATGATCTTCATCACCGCGGGTGCGGGCGGCGGCACCGGCACGGGCGCCGCGCCGATCGTCGCGCGCATCGCCCGCGAGGTCGGCGCGCTCACCGTCGGCATCGTCACGAAGCCGTTCGGCTTCGAGGGCTCGCATGCGGCGCGAGCAGGCCGAGCGCGGGATCGAGACGCTGGCCGCCGAGGTCGACACGCTCATCGTCGTGCCGAACAACCGGCTGCTGTCCGTGCTCGACAAGAACACGTCGATGGTCGACGCGTTCACGGTGGCCGACGACGTGCTGCGCCAGGGCGTGCAGGGGATCTCCGACCTCGTCACGCTCCCCGGTCTGATCAACCTCGACTTCGCGGACGTGCGGACGATCATGTCCGACGCGGGGTCGGCGCTGCTCGGGATCGGCATGGGCACCGGCGACGGCCGCGCGATCAGCGCGGCCGAGCAGGCGGTGTCCTCGCCGCTGCTCGAGACGTCGATGGAGGGCGCGCGCTCGATCCTGCTCTCGATCACCGGCGGGCGCGACCTGTCGCTGTGGGAGGTCAACGAGGCCGCCAAGGCGGTCGCCGAGGCCGCGCACCCGGACGCGAACATCATCTTCGGCGCGATGGTCGACGAGAAGCTCGCCGACGACGTGTGCTGGGTGACGGTGGTCGCGACCGGCTACGGCGACTACCGCGGCGCGCCGAAGCGCGAGGAGCGCCCGCAGCGCCGCCGCTTCGAGGAGCCCGCGGGCGAGCCGCGCGTCGAGCGCCGCACCCGCCTGCCCGAGCCGCCGCGCAGCCGCGACCTCGAGCTCGACGTCCCCGAGTTCATCCCGAGGGGCTGAAACCACCTCCAGGACGACCGCGACCGGCCGCCGCTTCCTCCCCGGGAAGCGGCGGCTAGGGTCCGCTCCATGAGCGCTTCCGCGGCTTCGTCGCCGCCGGCCATCCGCTCACCGCGGAGGCCGGCGCCAGCGTGCTGCGCTCGGGCGGCAACGCCGTCGACGCCGCGGTCGCGGCGATGCTGACGTCGTGGGCGGCCGAGCCGCTGCTGAGCGGGCCGGGGGCGGGCGGCTACCTGCTCGTCGCGGGCGCGGGAGAGGAGCCCGTGCTGCTCGACTTCTTCGTCGAGGCGCCCGGACGCGGGGCCGACGCGGCCGCGCGCTGCGCGCTCAACCCGGTCGAGGTGCTCGTTCGGCGACGCGACGCAGGTGTTCAACGGCGGCCCGGCGTCGTGCGGCGCCTACGGCAACCCCGCCGGGGTCTGCGAGGCGGCGCGCCGCTGGGGACGATGCCGCTCGCAGAGCTGGCGGCTCCTGCGGCGCGGCTGGCGCGCGAGGGCGTGCCGCTCAACCCCGAGCAGGCGTACGTCGTCAACCTGCTGCGCGGGCTGCGTCGTGACGCCGGAGGCGCAGGCGCTCTTCGCCCCCGGCGGCGTCCTGCTGCGCGCGGGCGACACGTTCTCGAGCCCCGAGCTCGCCGACGCGATCGAGCTGCTCGGCGCCGAGGGCGACCGCCCGTTCTACGAGGGCGACGTCGCCGCGGCCGTCGCCGACTGGCTCGGCGCGCGCGGCGGCACGCTCACCCGCGCCGACCTCGCCGCGTACCGCCCCGTCCTCCGCGACCCCGTCCGCGCGCGCTACCGCGGCCGCGACGTCCTCACGAACCCCCGCCCAACGCCGGCGGGATCCTGCTCGCGCTGGCCCTCCAGCGCCTCGCGCGGAGCGACGGCGCGCCGTCGCTGACCGAGATCGTCGCGGCGATGGAGGCGGTGCAGGCGCACCGGACGCCCGAGTTCACCAACGGCCTCGCCGACCCGGCGTACGTGCACGACTTCGTCTCGACGCACCTCGGCAACACGACGCACATCAGCGTCATGGACGGCGAGGGCCGCGCGGCGTCGGTGACGTGCACGAACGGCGAGGGCTCCGGCGTCGTCGTGCCGGGGACGGGGATCCACGTCAACAACATCATGGGCGAGGAGGACCTCAGCCCCGCCGGCTTCCACCTCGCGCCGCCGGGGACGCGGATGCCGTCGATGATGGCGCCCACCGTCGTGCTGCGCGACGGCGAGGTCGAGATCGTCCTCGGCTCGGCCGGCTCGAACCGCATCCGCTCGGCGATCCTCCAGGTGATCGTCGGCGTCGTCGACCACGGCATGGCCGCGGGCGAGGCGGTGAACGCGCCGCGCGTGCACTTCGAGGACGGGATCGTGTTCGCGGAGCCCGGCGTCCCGGTCGAGGAGCTGTCGGGGAGGAGGTCGTCCGCTTCCGCGAGCGCAACCTCTTCTTCGGTGGGGCGCAGGCGGTCGAGCGCCACCCCGACACCGGCGCGCTCAGCGGCGCGGCGACCCGCGGCGCGGCGGGGCCGCGGTGGAGGCGTGAGGCGCGGCCGCTGCGCGCTCGCTGCGCTCGCTTGCGCCGCGGCCGCGTGCGGCACGCCCTCCGCCGACCTCTTCGTCGTCGATCGCGACGGCTCGCTGCCCGGGGCGAAGCTCACGCTGCGCGTCGGCGACGGCGGCACGGTGCGCTGCGACGGCGGCGACGAGCGGCCGATCTCGAGCGACGACCTGCTCGACGCGCGCCAGCTCGCCGAGGACCTCGCGCCGCTGCTCGACCGCCGCGTGACGCTCGCGGCGAAGCCGGGCTCGCAGCTGCGCTTTCGCGTCACCGGCGGGGAGGGCGAGGTGCGCTTCGCCGACAACTCGCCCCGCCCGCCGCGGGCGTTCGGCGAGCTGATCGCCTTCACGCGCAGGATCGCCATGAGCGCCTGCGGGCGCCCGCGCTGACCGCGCCCGCGTCCCATCACGGATGGTCATGCGAGCGGTCACGAATCGTGCTGGCGCGCGCCCGGCGCGCGCGCGACACTGGCCCGGACGATGACCCGCCGCGCCTGGACACTGATGCTCGCCCTCGCCGCGCTGTGGGGCGCGTCGTACATGTTCATCGAGATCGCCCTCGACGGCGGGGTGTCCTCGACCTTCCTGGTCTTCGCGCGCACCGCGCTCGGGGCGCTCGTGCTCGCCCCGGTGGCGCTCGCCCGCGGCGCCTTCGCCCCGCGCGCCGGCACCTGCCGCTGCTGACGCTCGTCGCGCTGATCCAGATCACCGGGCCGTTCCTGCTGATCACCGTCGCCCAGCACCACGTGACCTCGTCGATGGCCGGCATCCTCGTCGCGTCGGCGCCGATCTTCACGACGATCATCGCCGCGATCTACGCGCACGACGACCGGCTCGGCGCGACGGGGATCGCCGGCGTCGCGCTGGGGATCCTCGGCGTGGCGCTGCTCTTCGGCGTCGACCTCAGCGGCACGACCGAGACGCTGCTCGCCGGGCTCGGCATCCTCCTCGCCGGTCTCGGGTACGCGGTCGGCGCCACGATCTCCAAGCGCCGGCTCCACGACGTCCCGCCCGTCGGGCTCGCGGCGTCGATCATCGGGCTCGGCGCGATCCTGCTCCTCCCGCTCGCGCCGTTCACGCTCCCGTCGAGCATGCCGAGCGCGGGCACGTGGGCGCGCTCGTCGTCCTCGGCGGCGGCGGCACCGGCATCGCGTTCCTCATCTTCTTCGTGCTCAACGCCGACGTCGGCCCCAGCCGCACGTCGGTCGTCGCCTACATCGCGCCGTTCTTCAGCGTCGTCTACGGCGTGACGCTGCTCGACGAGCCGTTCTCGGTCGGGACCGCCGCCGGGCTCGTGCTCATCCTGGCCGGGTCGTGGATGGCCGCCGACGGGCGCGTGCCGTGGCGAAGGCGCGCCGCCCCGCTCGCGGAGCAGCCCGCCTAGCCCGCCTGATAGAACGCCGCCCCATCGACGACCTCATCGAGAACGCAAAGCGCTGGGAGCGCGACTTCGCGCACGGCGGCCTGCCCATCCGGCCCTCGCGGCGGCTCGCCGTGCTCGCGTGCATGGACGCGCGGCTCCCGCTCTTCCAGGTCCTCGGCCTCAAGCCGGGCGAGGCCCACATCATCCGCAATGCCGGGGCCTGGCCACCGACGACGCGATCCGCTCGATCGCCACCTCCCAGCAGATCGGCACGCACGACGTCGTCGTGGTCCACCACACGCACTGCGGCCTCCAGCGGCTGAGCGACGAGGAGCTCGAGGCGCTCGGTGCGACGCGCGACGGCGACGAGAACGTGCGCATCACGCTGCGGCGGGTCCGCGAGCAGCTCCCGAAGACCGCGAGGCTGCGCGGCTTCGTCTACGAGGTCCGCAGCGGGCACCTCCGCGAAGTCGGTAGCGACTCAGCCGAAGCGGACCTTGCCGTTCGAGCGCGCCCGCGCCTGGGCGCGCTCGACGAACTCGAGCCGCTTCATCGCGGCGCGGAACAGGCGCGTCACCAGCCGCAGGCGCGCGTTCTCCGAGCGGAGGTCGAGCAGGCCCTGCTTGGCCTCGAGCCCGAAGTCGACCGTCGCCGCCATCGCGTAGGCGCCCAGTCGCGAGCTTCTCCGCCTCGACCGGCTCGTCGGTCGCCTGCTCGACGAGCTCGGCGTACGCCTCGCGCGCGGCGGCGAGCGTCTTCGCGTCGGGCTCCTCGATCCTGTCCTCGAGCCACTCCACCGACCCGGCGGGGTACGGGCGGTGCTCGATGCGCTCGACGACGCGGAACGGCCGCGTCCCGCGGCAGACGATGTTCAGCCTCCCGTCGGGCATCCGCTCGAGCACCTGGGCGACGACGCACGCGCAGCCCGACGGCTTGAGCCCGTCGTCGCTGAGCCAGACGATCCCGAGCTCCGACTCCGCCGCGAGGCACTCCTCGATCATCGTCTTGTAGCGCTCCTCGAAGATGTGCAGCGGGACGAGCTCGTTCGGCAGCGCGACGACGCCCAGCGGGAACAGCGGCAGCTCCTCGCCCATGCCGCCAGTCTAAGGGCGGCCCTGCTCCGTACCGGACACGATGGGCAGCACGGCGATCGTCTGGTTCCGGCGCGACCTGCGGGCGCACGACCACCCGGCGCTGCACCGCGCCTGCGCGGAGTTCGACCGCGTCGTCTGCGCGTTCGTGCTCGACGAGGCGCTGCTCGACGGTCGCTACCGGTCGCCGTCGCGCACGCGGTTCATGCTCGGCTGCCTCGACGCGCTCGACGGGGAGCTGCGGAGCCGTGGCGGCGGCCTCGTCGTGCGCCGCGGCCGGCCCGAGCGCGAGCTGACCGCGCTCGCGGCCGAGGAGGGCGCCCGCGCCGTCCTGTGGAGCGCCGACGTGTCCCCCTATGCCCGCAGCCGCGACGCACGGGTGGGTGAGGCGCTCCGCACGGCGGGCGTCGAGGCCAGGCCGATGCCCGGCACGTACGTCGCCGACGACGTCACGGGGCCGGGGACGCAGCGCATCTTCTCGCCGTCCTTCCGCGCGTGGGCGGCGGCACCCCGGCGCCCGGTGCACGAGGCGCCGGCGCGGATCGGCGGCCCGCGTACCGGCATGCCGGAGGTGCGGGTCGACGCCGGCGTCCCCGAGCCGGCGCGCGCTCCGGGCGAGCCCGCCGCGCGCCGCGCGCTCGACGCATGGCTCGCCGGCCCCGTCGACGGCTACCGCCGCGCGTTCGAGACGTCGGTCCTCTCGCCCTACCTGCGCTGGGGCTGCGTCTCGGCGCGCGAGTGCGAGGCGCGCGCGCAGGAGCACGGGACGCCCGGCGCCCGCGCGTGGGTCCGCCAGCTCGCGTGGCGCGACTTCTACGCCCAGACGCTGCTCACCCACCCGGACAACGTCTTTCATGAGCAGCAGGAGCGGATGCGCGCGCTCGAGTACGAGGACCGCCCCGACCGGCTCGCCGCGTGGGCGGAGGGGAGGACCGGCTTTCCGTTCGTCGACGCCGGGATGCGCCAGCTCGCCGCCACCGGCTGGATGCACAACCGCGCGCGCCTCGTCGCCGCGTCGCTGCTGACCAAGGAGCTCCAGCTCGACTGGCGCCTCGGCGAGGCCCACTTCGCGCGCCTGCTGCTCGACGGCGAGCCCGCGCAGAACAACGGCAACTGGCAGTGGATCGCGTCGGTCGGCACCGATCCCGCGCCGTACTTCCGGCGCATGTACAGCCCGGAGCGCCACCAGGAGCGCTTCGACCCGCAGGGCGAGTACGTCCGCCGCTGGATCGCAGAGCTCGGCACGCCCGACTACCCGCAGCCGATCGTCGACCGCCGCGAGGGCCGGGCGCGCGCGAAGGAGCGCTACGGCCGCGTCATCGCCTGACGCATCGCTTGCGCGACGACGAGGAGGTGACCGTCAGCTTCACCTGGCGGCACACGCGGCGCAGGTCGAGGAGCGTGTGGATCCGGACGACGTCGCCGGAGATACACACGAAGCCGTCCTCGCTCGTCGTGACGACGCCGGGAGGCACGCCGCTGCCCTCGCGCTCCTCGCCGATCCCGCAGGTCGAGCGGAAGCGCCACCAGTCGCTCTGGAGCTCCAGCCTCTTGCCGCGCTGCGGCGCGGCCGGCAGCGCGAAGACCCAGTCCTCCGGCCAGCCGTCGGCCGCCGTCGGGCTCCGGTAGTCCGGCGCCGAGCACCTCTCCTTGGGCATCAGCGAGAACCCGTCGACGATCAGCTTCAGCGCGCCCGAGTAGCCGATCTCGGTGCGGGCCTGGAGGATCTCGCCGCCGTTGCGGATCCTGCCGGCGCACGAGACGTCGATCGTCCGGCGCGGGTTCGCGTCCATGTAGGTGCTCCGGACGCTGTCCTTGAGCTGGTCGAGCGACCCGGAGCCCGTGAGCCACTGCGAGCGCTGCCCGGCGCGGTGGGGGAGCAGCAGCCGCAAGCGGCCGGACATGGGGTGATCGGCGTCGCCGTGGCGGACGTTGTCGTGACCGGTCTCGTGGCGCTCGTACTGGTGCTTGAAGGTGGTCATCACGATGAGCTTGCCCTTCCACTCGCTCGCGTCGATCGTCTTCGCGGAGGCGGTCGTGGCGGCGAGGCCGCTGAGCAGGAGGACCAGGATGAGGATGCGCATGCCGCGAGCTTCCCGGCCGCGCCCCGGCGCGACATCGGGGATGTCCCCATACCGCGAGCTTCGCCGGCCGCTACTCGCGGCGCTCCCCCGCGTTCCCACTCCCATGCGCGCCGCCCTCCTCGCTCTCGTGCTCCTGCTCGCGCTTCCCGCCAGCGCGCACGCGGGCCGCGCCGAGCGCCACGACTATCGCGAGTTCGGCGTCCGCGGCGAGCCGACGGTCGCGACGGGGGAGGTGCGCTACGCGGCGACGGAGGGTGCTGGGACACGCATCACCGTCCGGCAGGTGGGCGGCGCGGTGGAGATCGTCGACACCGGCGGGGCCGAAGCCGGTCCCGGGTGCCGCAGCGACGCGCCGGACCGCGTGACCTGCCCGGACTCGACGCGCGCCATCCTCGACGCGGGCGACGGCGACGACGTGGTCGACGGAGTGGGACTCGCCGCCTTCGCCGTGCAGGCCAGGGAGGGCGACGACAGCTTGACCGGCGGGCCACGCTCCTCGACGGCGGGCCGGGCGACGACGTCCTGCGGGCCGGATCCCCCGCCGCCCTGCTGCCGGGCGGCCCGCCGCCCGACCCGCTGAGCGGCGGCGCGGGGGCCCCCCGCGACACCTCCGACCAGACCGACGGCGGCGCGCCCGCCCACCTCGAGGGCCACGCCGACGACGGCGCGCCCGGCGAGGGCGACCGCATCGATGCGGCCGTCGACAACCTCACCGGCGGCCGGGGGCCCGACGAGCTGATCGGCAACGCTCGGCGGAACTACTTCTTCGACGGCGGCGACGCGCGCGACACGATCGTCATGGGCGGCGGCGACGACAGTCTGTTCTCGGACGGCCCAGATCGCGTCGACCTCGGCGCGGGCAAGGACTACGCGTTCTTCTACGGCCCGGCGACGCTCGACCGCGCGATGCTGATCGAGGGCGGCCCCGGCGCCGACACGCTCCACGGCTCCAGCGGCTCCGAGCGAATGCGCGGGGGCGGCGGCGACGACCTCATCGAGGGGCGCGGCGGCGACGACGACTTCGACGTGCGCGGCGGCGGGCAGGACGACGTCGTCTGCGACCCGGACGCCGCCCGTCCTCGCGGAACGGTCCGGCTCGACGTGCGGGACGGCGTCAGCGGGTGCGGCACCATCCTCCGCACGGGTACCGCGCGGCCGCTGTTCGTGGTCGCCGATCGGGATGTCGTCACGCTCGAGTGCCCGCCCGACCAGCGCCGCGGTTGCCGCGGGACCATCCGCGTCGAGAGTGGCGGTCGGACCGTGCAGCGACGCCGGTTCGCGATGCGCCCTGACCGGCTGACCGACGTGATCGTGCGGCGCCGTCCGCTCCCTCGCGGCCGCTACCGGCTGACGATCACGACGCGCAACGCGATCGGCCGGCCGGTCGTGATCCGGCGGCGCTTCACGGTCGCCGCGCGGCGACCATGAGGTTGTAGAAGATCGCCGGCGGCAGCCGGCCCTCGAGCAGCCGGCGGTCGACCTGCTGGAGCAGCAGGTAGCCGCGGTAGGCGTACTGGCGCCACGCCCACGGCACCTCGTCGGGCTCGGCGGTCGCCTCGAGCGCGCGGTTCGCCCACCCGAACCAGCTCGCCAGCAGCTCCTCGCCGCGTACGCGCACGTCGGCGAACCCGGCCCCGCGGGCGTGGCGCTCGAGCTCTTCGGGCCGGAAGGCGTGGACGTCGACGACGTGCTCGAGCCCGGGCTCGGCCTCGCCGTGCTGGCCGGGGTGAGCGGCCTCCGCCGCGCGGATCAGGCGCCGCCACGCCGGCGCGGCCTCCCACGCCGCGCGCTTGGGGACGCTCGCGAGCTGGTCGCCGAGCTGCGACGGCTCGCCGCAGAACGCGATCCACCCGCCCGGGCGCAGGACGCGGTGGAACTCGGCGAACGCGCGGTCGAGGTCGGGGAGGTGGTGCAGGACGGCGTGCCCGACCACGAGGTCGAACGCGCCGTCCTCGAACGGCAGGCGCTCGGCGTCGCAGGCGACCGCGTCCACGTCGAGCCCGAGCCGCGCCGCGTTGCGGTCGAGCACGTCGATCATGCCCGGCGAGATGTCCGTGCACGTCGCGCGCCGCACCTGGCCGGCGAGCAGCAGGTTCAGCGAGAAGTAGCCCGTCCCGGCGCCGACCTCGAGCGCGTAGGCGAACGGCCAGCGCGAGCGCGGGAGGATCTTCCCGAGCTTCCCCATGACCTGCTCGAGTCCGCCGGGGCCGAAGTCGATGCCCCACTTCGCGTCGTAGCTCCCGGCGGCATCGTCGTGGTAGCGGGTGTTGACGTCGCGGATCGCCTCCGCTGTGGCCGGGGCCGCCATGCGGCGCGCGAGTCTACCGGCACCCTTCGGTAGCGTCTCGGGCCGTGTCGACGAGCTACGTCCAGGACAACCAGCCCGAGGGCGTGCCGCCGCTCGAGCTGACCGGGGAGCGGACGCTGCCCGACGTCCCGGAGGAGAACTACTGGTACCAGCGCCACCGCGTCGTCTACGAGTGGATCCGGGCGCGGGTCGGCGGGCTGAAGGTCGTCGACATGGCGAGCGGCGAGGGCTACGGCGCGAACGTGCTGGCCCGCACGGCGCGCGAGGTCGTGGGGGTGGAGGCCAACCCCGAGGCGTTCGCCCACGCGGTCGCCCGCTACCCGGACGTGCGCTTCGAGCGCGCGCTCGTCGAGGAGTACGGCGAGCCCGCCGACGCGATCACGTTCCTCCAGACGATCGAGCACGTCCAGGACCCCGGCGCCGTGCTCGAGAACTTCAAGCGCAGCGCCCCGGTCGCCTACGTCTCGACGCCGAACGTGCTGACGCTCGCGCCCGAGGGCGCCGAGAAGTCGGGCAACCCGTGGCACGTCAAGGAGTACCGGCTTAACGAATTCCGCGCGCTGTGCGAGGCGCACTACGACCACGTCGAGATCCTCGGGCTCTACCACGCCCGCAAGCTCCTCGCCCAGGACCGCGCGATCCACCTTGGGTGGGACAGCCTGCACCCGCGGCTCGGCATCACCAAGCGCTTCTACGACTGGTTCGTGCCCGCGATCGATCTGCGCGACTTCACGCTGCGCGCGGCCGACGACCGCGCGCTCGACTTCCTCGCCGTGTGCCGTTCGCACTAGTCCTCCACACCCACATGCCCTACGTCGAGGGCTACGGGTCGTGGCCGTTCGGCGAGGAGTGGCTGTGGGAGGCGATGGCGACGTCGTACCTGCCGCTGCTCGACGTGCTCGCGGACGCGCCGGAGCTGACGCTGTCGCTCACGCCGGTGCTGTGCGACCAGCTCGAGGCGCCGGGCGTCGGCGAGCGCTTCCTCGAGTTCCTGCGGACGGTCCGCGTCGCCACGCACGAGCACGACGCGGCCGGCTGCCGCGCCGGTGGGCGCGAGGACCTCGCTCGCGCGATCGAGCACTCGGCCCTCGACTACCTGCGCGCGGCCGAGCGGTTCGAGGGCCTCGGCGGCGACGTGCTGGGCGCGCTCGCGCGCCGCGCGGCGTGGACGTCGTCGGCGACGCACGCCGTGCTCCCGCTGCTGGCCACCGACGCCGGCGTGCGGCTTCAGGTGGAGGCCGGAATCGACGCGCACCGCGCGCGGTTCGGCGGCTGGCGCGGCGGGCTGTGGAGCCCCGAGTGCGCGCACGCGTCGTGGCTCGACCCGTTGCTCGCTGAGTGCGGCGTGCGGGCGACCTGCGTCGACCTCACCGACGTCTTCGGCCGCGGCGCGCCCGAGCAGCTGCGGCCGCGGCGCGCGCCGGCGGGGCCGGTGCTCGTGCCGATCGATCGCGAGGTCATCGAGCTCGTGTGGAGCGACGGCGGCTACCCGTCCAAGGGCCCGTACCGCGATTCCCACCAGAGGACCACGCACCACCACAAGCCGTGGCGCTGCGACGGCGCCGTCTACGACCCCGACGACGCGGGCGAGCAGGCGCTGCGCGACGCCGCCGACTTCGTCGACCGCGTCGAGGCGCGGCTCGAGGCCGGCCCGCTGTGCGTCTGCGCGCTCGACACCGAGCTGCTCGGCCACTGGTGGTACGAGGGGCCGGCGTGGCTCGCCGCCGTCGTCGCCGAGTGCCGCCGGCGCGGCGTCCCGCTCGTGCATCTCGACGACGCGCTCGACGGGCTCGACCCCGAGGAGGCGCCGCCGCTGCCGGCGACGACGTGGGGCCGGCCGCGCGACCTGTCGACGTGGAGCGGGCCGGCCGCCGCCGAGCTCGCGTGGGGCGCTCGCGCGGCCGAGCTGCGCGCGCTGGCCGCGGGACGCTCGCTTGGCGCCGCGGCGGTCCGCGAGCTGCTCGCCCTCCAGTCGAGCGACTGGGCGTTCGTGGTCAGCCAGCGGCTGGCCGAGCCGTACGGCCTCGAGCGCGCCGCGCTGCACGGCGGCGCGCTCGCCGCCGCGCTGGACGGCGGTCGAGCGGCGGGACCTCGCGGCCTCGCGCCCCGCGCGACGCCGGCCCCACTGCTCGCGCCGTGAGACCGCGCGACGTCGCGCGTCTCCCCGGGAAGCTCTACGCCGCGGCCCGCAGGGCCTGACCCTCGGGCAGGTGCTGGAGGCGCTCCAGCGCGCCGACCTCGATGAGCCGGGCGCGGTGGGCGGTGACGTTCAGCGCCTTCGCGGCCGCGGGCAGCGTGTGCGGCAGCTCGCCGCCGAGCCCGAACCGCAGCTGGAGGACGCGCCGCTCGAGGTGCGTGAGCTGCGCGAGCGCCTCGCGGACGGCGTCCTCGCGCATGCCCTCCTCGGCGCTCGCCTCCGGCGACGCGGAGCTCTCGTCGGCGAGCAGGTGGCCGAGCTCGCCGTCCTCGCCGTCGCCGACCGGCGCGTTCAGCGACACCGGCGAGCGCGACGCGCGGCGCAGGTCCTCGACCTGCTCGATCGGAAGCTCGAGCTGCGCGGCGATCTCCTCGGTCGTCGCGTCGCGGCCGAGCTTGACGCTCAGCTCGCGCTCGGCGCGCGCAATCTTGTTCACGAGGTCGACGACGTGGACCGGCAGGCGGACCGTCCGGCCCTTGTCCGCGATGGCCCGCGCGATCGACTGGCGGATCCACCACGTGGCGTAGGTCGAGAACTTGAAGCCCTTGCGGTAGTCGAACTTCTCCACCGCGCGGACGAGACCGAGCGTCCCCTCCTGGATGAGGTCGAGGAACGAGAGCGCACCCTCGCCCTCGCGCTCGCGCCGGTACCGCTTGGCGACGTGGACCACGAGCCGGAGATTGGCCTCGATCATGTGACGCTTGGCGTCGAGGTCGCCGCGCTCGATGCGCTTGGCCAGCTCGACCTCCTGCCGGGCGTTCAGCAGCGAGACGCGCCCGATCGCCTCCAGGAACGCCTGGAGGCCGTCGGAGGGGTCGGGGATGATCGGCGGGGAAACGTTCGCGCTCATGGCGGAATCCAGCTTGCGGGAAGTCTCTAAGCCCCACCCAAACGCGAGGCAAAGCTCGTGTTAGGGCTTCGCGTACTCCCCTAACAGTCCTCTACGCCTGAAGGTTGCGGCGCGTCACAGGGCCATACGCACGGTGGCGCGGATCGGATCGGCTACCCTCGCAGCGCCGAATCTCGGTGCAACACCGAGAACGGGGGACCCGCCGAAAAGTGCTGGCGCACTTTTCGGATGGAGTTGTGGCAGGGCCACAACTCCAGGGGCGAATCGTCGGGTGGTCCCGATGTAGCGCAGTCGTAGCGCGAGCCCGTCAGCTCACCTCGTAGGCACGACGACGAACCGGAGGAAGTGTCCCGTGCTGAAGTTGACTGCCGCGCTTGCGGCGATCGTGTGCCTGGCGGCGTTCACCGCCGGCGTGGCCGTGGCCGACGCCAAGCCCGACCGCGCGACGGTGGTGGCGGTGCAGGAGCGGCTCGGCATCCCGGCCGACGGCGTCGTCGGCCCGCAGACGCGCCGCGCGGTGCGCCGCTTCCAGCGCCGGCACGGCCTGACCGTCGACGGCGTCATCGGCCCGCAGACGCTGCGCGCGCTTGGGATCAAGGCCACGAAGGCGAGCGGCACCCGCGCGACCCTCGAGCGCATCGCGCGCTGCGAGTCGGGCGGCGACCCGACCGCGGTCTCACCCGACGGCCGCTACCGGGGCAAGTACCAGTTCAGCCGCGCGACGTGGCGCGCGCTCGGCGGCGAGGGCGACCCGGCGAAGGCGCCGGAGCGCGTGCAGGACCGCTTGGCCCGCCTGCTCCTCGAGCGCCAGGGCACGAGCCCCTGGCCGAGCTGCGGCTAGCCCTCGCCCGACGGCAGCCGCAGGCGGATCGCGCCGCGCGCGCTGCGCCCATCGACGACCCGGCCGGACTGGGTGACCTCCAGCCGGCCGGCGTCGGCCATCGCGTACGCCGCCGCGCGCACCTCCGGCATCAGCGGCCGCCAGTCCTCGGCCAGCGCCCGCGCGGCGTCGGACGGGCAGATCGTCCTGCCCGGGGCGCGCTCGGCGAGCAGCGCCAGGATCGTCGCCTCGACGTTCACGCCCAGCGCATCCGCTTCGGCTCGTCGCGCATGCGGATGACCTTCGCCGGGACGCCCGCCGCGACCGCGTTCGCCGGGACGTCCTCGGTGACGACGGAGTACGTGCCGAGGACGCTGTTGTCGCCGACGCGGCAGCCGCGCAGGACGCACGCGCCGTAGCCGATCCACACGTTGTTCCCGACGACGACGTCGCGCTTGTAGATCCCCTGCACCCGGATGGGGCGGTCGACCTCGACGATCCCGTGGTCGAAGTCGATCAGCATCACCCGGTCGGCGACGATGCACTCGCGCCCGACGGCGACGTGCTGGAACGCCGAGATCGTGCACTCCTGGCCGAGGACGGTCTTGGCGCCCACGGACACCTCGCCCTCGTGCACCCGGATCTTCGTGTCGTTGCCGACCCAGCACCAGCGGCCGAGCCGCAGCACCGCGTTGCGGCCGATCTCGAACCGGGCGCCGGGGCAGATGAAGCACACCCCGTCGGTCTGGAGGCGGCGCCCGTAGCGCAGCTTGAACAGCGCCCAGCGCACGAGCAGATACAGGTAGCCGGGACCGAGCAGCCCGTTGCGCCGCGCGAAGCGCGCGAACGCGCGCGGGCCGCCGCGCAGCGGCGGCGGCGGAGTGCGGATCTCCGGGGCGTCCACGGGACGGGAGCCTGCCATCATCCGGCGTCCGATGGCGTCCAACGACACCCTCGCCGAGCGCCTCCTGGCCGGAGACAAGCGGGCCCTGGCCCGCGCGATCACGCTGGTCGAGAACGACGATCCCCTGGGCTGGGAGGTCGTGCAGGAGGTCTATCCGCATACCGGCCGCGCCGCGCTGATGGGGCTCACCGGCCCGCCGGGCGCGGGGAAGTCGACGCTGATCGGCGCGCTGACGCGGGCGCGCCGCGCCGCCGAGCGCACCGTCGGCGTGCTCTCGATCGACCCGTCCTCGCCGTTCACCCAGGGCGCGCTGCTCGGCGACCGCATCCGGCTGACCGAGCACTTCCTCGACGCCGGTGTCTTCATCCGCTCGATGGCCAACCGCGGCGCGCTCGGCGGACTCAGCGAGGCGGCGCTCCAGGCAGCGCTGCTCATGGACGCGAGCGGCAAGGACGACGTGTTCATCGAGACCGTCGGCGTCGGCCAGGCCGAGGTCGACATCATCGGCCACGCCGACACGATCGTCCTCGTCCTCATCCCCGGCTCCGGCGACAGCGTCCAGGCGCTGAAGGCCGGCGTCATGGAGATCCCGGACATCATCGTCGTCAACAAGTGCGACCACCCGCTCACCGACACCGTCGTCCGCGAGATCCGCGGCGTCCTGTCGCTGGCGCCGCAGCGCGGCTGGCGCGTGCCGATCGTCAAGACCGAGGCGGCGCGCGGCCTGGGGATCGACGCGCTGATCGAGCAGCTCGAGCTGCACCGCGCGCACCTCGAGGAGGAGGGCACGCTCGAGGAGCGCCGGCGCCGCAACCTACGCAGCGAGGTCATCGCGATCTGCGCCAACCGCATGCGGCGGCGCCTCGAGGAGGCGCTGCACGAGGATGACGGGGTCTTTCGCGGGCTGCTCGACGAGGTGGTCGCCCGGCGGATCGACCCGGCGAGCGCGGCGACGACGCTGCTCGAGCGCGTCGACGCCGCCGAGGCCGCCCCGCACGCCGGCGGGTAGCCGTGGCCGAGGTCGGGCTCCGCCCCGCCGACCTGCGCTACAAGCTCGTCCTCGAGCTGCCCGGCGCGGGGGAGAAGGCGGATGCGCGACGCGGGGAGCATCGCGGTCACCGACGTCGCCGTCGCGTCCTAGCGCAGCGCCCGCTCGTCCCAGAGGTCGCGCACGAGCAGGAACACGACCGTGGCGGCGGCGAGCGCCGCCACGACCGCCTCCGCGCCGCCCCACGGCAGCGGGCCCGACGGCGGGGCCAGCTCGCCGTCGCCCACCCGCGCGCCCACGAGCAGCCACAGCGACGCGGCGATCGTGAGCGCGCCGAGGGCCGCGCCGGCACGCGGCGCGTGCCGCAGCCCCCAGGCGGCGAGCGCGGCGGCGACCGGGAGGACGGGCAGCAGCTCGCGTCCGGGGAACCCGCCGGCGTCCTCGAACAGCGGCGACAGGAACGCGGCGACCGCGAGCTGCGCGGCGCACAGCGCGACGAGGAAGCCGCTCGTCACCTGCTGGTCGACGACGCTCGGCAGCGCCACCGACAGCCGCTCGCGCACCGAGCGGGCGAGCAGCTCGAGCGCGAAGAGCGCGAGCACGCCGAACGGCGCCCAGACCAGGATCCCCCAGTCCGGGTCGAGGAAGAGCGTGACGAGGCGCTCGCTGCGCCCGGCGAAGTCGGCGACGCTCGACGCGCCGGTCGGGTCGCCCGGCACCGCGGCGTACGGCGTCAGCCCTCCGTACAGGCGCTCGTTGACGGTGAGGAGGACGACCGCGGGGACGAGCACGACCTCGAGCGCGGCGAACGCGGTCAGCCCGCGGCGGCGGCGCCGCAGCCAGCGCGCGAGCGCGAGCGCGCAGACGACCGCGAGCGGCACGTACTTGATGCTCAGCCACGGCAGCAGCGCGATCAGCAGCGCCGCCGTCGTCGCACGCCGGAACGTGGGCTCGTCGCGCACGCGCAGCGTGTAGAGCGCGGCGCCGGCGATCGTGGCCGCGGCCACCGGCTCGCTGGCGATCGCGGTCGACCAGCCGACCGCCGGCGCCGACAGCCCGGCGACGAGCACGCCGCCGGTCGCCCACGGGTCGGCGACGAGCCGGCGCGCGAGCGCCGCCGCCGCGACGAAGCCGAGCGCCAGCAGGCCGGCGAGGAACAGCTCGACCCCGACGGGGCCGGCGACGGCGTACGGCGCCGCGAGCAGCAGCGCCAGCCCGACGCCCGGCGGCTCGTGGAGCCGTCCCTGGGTGAGGCCCGCCACCGGCGCGAGCTCGCCCTCCGTCCACGCGTCGTACTGGAGCGCGCGGTACTCGTCGCGCAGGTCGACGTCGCCGTCGGACACGATCGACTCGACGATCAGCAGCACGCGCGCCTCGCCCTCGGCGTACTGCGCCTCGCCGACCGCGTCGAGGCCGATCGTCGCCGCGTAGGCCGCGAAGAGCGCCAGCCAGAGGAGCGCCGCGCGTCTTACAGCCGGCCGTCCTCGTACGGCTGGAGCGCGATCCCGTGCTCGGCGTTCGGCCGCATGCCCAGCTCGTACGTCGCGCCCGCGGGAGCGACCAGCTCGACGTCGGGACGCCCGGGGCGGCGCACGTGCAGGCGCAGGTCGGCGAGCGACGAGTGCACGCTGTGGCGCTCGTCCATGTCCGGCGACGCGTACCGCCAGCCGACGAACCGCTCGCGCGGCGCGGAGAGCTCGCCCTCGACGCGCACCCCCTCGCCGGTGGCGACGAAGCGCGCCGCGGTCGCCCGCTCGTCGACCTTCGTGGCCCGCGCGCGCTGCGGCCCGCCGAGGCGGTGGCGCGCGCCGTCGAGCTGGAGCGCGCCGTTGGCGACCCACGGCGTCGTCAGCGGTCCGAGCTTGATCCGGCCGAGCACCAGCTCGAGCCACGTGTGCTCGTCCTGCCCCTCGAAGTGGCCGCAGTGCAGGTAGATCCAGCGCTCGGCGTGCTCGGTCCCCCAGTTGTGGCTGACGACGCCGGTCCAGCCGTCGAGGGCCCAGCGGCCGAGCTTGCCCGCGAAGCGCGCTGCGGGGTGAGGGGTGAGCGACTTCGTGCGGGGCACGGCGGCCGTGTACATCCACTCCTTCGGGAGGTGGCGCTGCTCGGGCTCGTCGGTCGCGAACGTGAAGTCCCACGTGGTGCCCGGCACGCGGCCCGCTGCGCGGCCCGGCTCGAGGTGCGAGTCCCCGATGCGGACGTATCCGGCGGGGGCGAGACGCTCCGCCGCGAAGTTCTCCTTCGTCGCCTTGACCGGCTGCTCGGCGCCGGCGTCGAACAGCGTCAGCCAGACGGATCCGACCGGATCGCGGCCGGGCCGCTTGTGGATCGTGTGGCGCAGCCAGAACGCCCGCGGCCTCTCCGGGTGGCGCGCCTTGACGAAGTAGCTCTCGTACAGCCCGTCGCCGGGGGCGACGCCGGGGAAGCGCGGTGCGGCGAGGTCGGTCATCGACGACGGATCATGCCGCGGCGGGCACGAGCGCGAAGGCACGTCCCAGCGTCTCCGGCTGCGGCTCGTCCGCCGGCGGGGTCGTCCCGGCCGCGCGGAACGCCGCGTGTGTGGCCAGCGCCATGATCGTGAGCTGGGGGTTCACGCCGAGCGCCGACGGCACGACCGACCCGTCGGCGACCATCAACCCGTCGACGCCGCGGACCTGCAGGTCGGCGGCGACGACCGCGCCGGCCGCGGCGGTGCCGAGCGGGTGGAAGGCGCTCAGCCCGAGGCGACCGGCGGTCGCGCGCAGGCCGCGCAGCTCGGCGACGTCGCGCACCGGCTTCGCCCCGCGGAGCGGGAGGTGCACGGCGGTCGCGCCCGCGGCCAGCTCCAGCTCGGCCGCCCGCGCCATCGCGCGGACGAGCAGCGCGACGTCGCGCTCGTCGACGTCGTAGCGGACGACGGTCCGCCCGGCGACGCGCCGGACGCGCCCGCGTGACGAGTCGCGGATCATCAGGCCGGCCTGCGCGACGTGACGCGCGCGCAGCATCAGCCGCCGGTGCTCGGGCCCGACCGCCGGCAGCGACAGCGCGAGCATGTCCGGCGGCCCCGACCAGCCCTCGAGCATGATCCCCTCGGCCGCGAACTCGTCGACGGCGTACGCCTGCGGGACGCCGCGCCACTGCTCGACGGGCTCGTCGAACTCCGCCCACACGCCGCTGCACGGGTGGATCGAGAGGTTTCCGCCGAGCGCGCGGCGCGCCTCGCCGCGGACCCCGCTGCGTGCCAGCAGCCCCGGCGTCTCGATCGCCCCGCACGCGACGACGACGAGGTCGGCGTCGACCCGCAGCCGCCCGCCGCCGGCGGTGCGGGCGACGACGCCGCGCGCGCGGCGGTCCTTGACGAGGACCTCGGTGACGCGGCAGCCGGTGTACGTCGTCGCGCCGGCGTCCCACGCCAGCGGGACGTACGTGTTGCCGGTGTGCTGCTTGCCGCCGGTCGGGCACCCGAACGCGCAGACGCCCGCGCCGACGCATCCCCGCGACGCGCGGTGCAGGTACTCGCCCGACCAGCCGAGCCGCTCGGCGCCGCGCTGCATCGCGTGCGCGTTCGCGCCGGCGACCTCCCGGGGAACGCGGCAGACGTTGAACGTGCGCTCGACGCGGCGGAAACAGGGATCCAGCTCCTCGCCCGACCACAGGCCCCACTGCTCGAGCAGCGCCGGCGGGGTCCGGTAGCACGTCGCCGAGTTGAGGATCGTCGTCCCGCCCACCGCGCGGCCGAGCGGCAACGGGATCGAGACGTTGCCGAACGTGATCACCTGCCCGGCGTCGCGGTACAGGCGCGGGGAGATGTCGCGTGGCCGCGCGGTGAGCTGCTCGGGCTCGATCCACTCGCCCTCCTCGAGCATGGCGACGTCGAGCCCGGCCTCGGCGAGCACCTCCGCCACCACCGCGCCGCCCGCTCCGGTGCCGACGACGCCGGCGTCGGCGCGCACGCGCCGCCGCCCCGTCAGCGCGGCGCCGCGCTCGATCCGCCGCTCGCGCGGCCGCGGCCCGGACGTGCCGTCGAGGTACGCGGCGTCGCCGGTGGGGCGGACGCTCACAGCCGCCCCTCCGCGCGCCGCAGCGCGAGCCCGCGCGCGGCCACCTCGCGGGCGTCGTAGCCCAGCGCCCGCGAGACGCTGTCGTCGCCGTAGTAGCAGTGCGCTGCGACCCGCGCGAGGAACTGCGCGACCCCTCCGAGCGTGCCGCGGCCGCGCTCGACGCGCCCGGCGAGGTCGCCGCGGGTCACGGCCCGCAGCAGCGCGCGCAGGACGGCGCGGTTGGGGCCGGGCGCCGCGCGGAGCCACGCCTCGAACGCGTCGACCGCGTCGGTGGAGGCGACCGGCGGCAGCCCGTCGCCCTCGGGCACGGACGCCGCGACCAGCCGCTCGATCGCCCGGCGCTCGCCGCGGGTCATCCGCCGAGCGCCTCCTCGAGCGCGCGCTCCTGCCGCTCGGCCAGCTCCGCGACGGCGGCCCGCGCCGCCTCGCCGTCGCGGCCGGAGATCGCCTCCGCCGCGCGGACGTACAGCGGCCGCAGCTCCGGGGTGACGAGCGGCGTGAACAGCCCCGCGTGCTCGAAGTACACCGCCCGCACCGAGTTGAGGATCAGCGAGAAGACGACGTTCGCCGACGCCTCGACCACGGCGGCGAAGAACCCGAAGTCGGCAGCCTGCTCCTCGCCCGCGACGCGCGCGAGTGCGGCGATCTCGTCGGCCTGCGCGCCGGTGCGCCGCTCGGCGGCGAGGCCCGCCGCGACGGCGAGCATCCACCGCCGCGCCTCCATCAGCGAGCGCAGCGTCTGGCGGTCGACGCCGGTCGAGTCGAAGAGGACATGGGCGATCACGTCGAGGCCGCTCGCCGTCCGCCAGTCGGAGACGCGCATCGCGTCGCCGTGGCGGACGTCGACGAGCCGCAGCTGTTCCAGGCGCTTGATCGCCTCGCGGACGGTCGTCGCATTGACGCCGTACTCCCGCGCGAGCGTCCGCTGCGACGGCAGCTTCTCGCCGGCGCCGTACCGGCCGGCGACGATCGCGTCGCGCAAGACGTCGAAGAGCTCCTCGCTCGCGGTCGTCCGTCGCAACTGTTCCACTGATCGGAACAGTATCATGAGCTGCGTGGACCTCGCATCCCACACCACGCTCGGCCCGACCGCCTGGCGCCGCGTGACCCAGGACGACATCGACGCGTTCGCCCGCATCAGCGGCGACCGCCAGTGGATCCACACCGACGTCGAGCGCGCGCGCCGCGAGAGCCCGTTCGGCACCACGATCGCCCACGGCAACCTGACGCTGTCGCTGATCGACGGCTTCCGCGACGAGCTGGTCGGCGCGGTGCCGCCGGGCGCGAGGCTCGGCGTGAACCTGGGCTATGACCGCGTCCGGTTCCCGGCGCCTGTCAGGGCCGGCGCCGAGGTCCGCGCGACGATGGAGATCGTCAGCGTCGACGAACGCGAGGACGGCTGGACCCAGGTGGTCCAGCGCTTCACGGTCGAGGTCCGCGGCGGCGACCGGCCGGCGTGCGTCGCCGACTCGGTCGTCCGGGTGCTGCGGGCATGACCGTCCGGCGCCCCGCCGCCGTCGTCCGGATGGTCGCGGGGACCGCCTACGGCCGCCGCCGCGCGGCGATCCTGACCGCGGAGCTGGAGGAGGTCGTCCTTGCCGAGCGCCAGCGGCGCCACACGGAGGTGGAGGCCACCGGCGCCGGCCGCCGCCGGCCCGGCCGCATGGACTGGTTCGGCGCGATCGCGGACACCCCGGGCGCGGTCGTCATCGAGATCAAGAACACCGACTGGGACGCCATGGCGTCCCACCGCGTCGCGCCCAACGCGCGGCGGCACGCGCGCCAGCTCTGGCGCTACCTCGACTCGCCGGAGGTCGCGCCGAAGACCGACGAGGAGTTCGCGCAGCTGTTCATCGAGTATCCCCGCGCGCCGTCGACCCCGGGCAGGCGCGAGCAGGTGGAAGCGATCCTCAACGACAACTGGATCACCGTCGTCTGGGTCGACGAGTAGCTACGCGCCCAGGGCCCGCGCGATGACCATCTGCTGCACCTCGTCGGTGCCCTCGCCGATGGTGAGGATCTTCGCGTCGCGGTAGAAGCGGCACACCGGGTACTCCTCGATGTAGCCGTAGCCGCCGTGGATCTGCACGGCCTCCTCGGTGGCGCGCACCGCGAGGCGGCCGGTCTTGAGCTTGGCCTGCGCCGCGGTCAGCGTGAAGTTCTTGCCCGCGTCCTTCTCGAGCGCGGCCTTGTACGTCAGCAGCCGCGCCGCCGCGATCTCCGTGGCCATGTCGGCGAGCTTGGCCTGGATCGCCTGGAACTTCGAGATCGACTGACCGAAGGCCCGCCGCTCCTTCGCGTAGGCCAGCGCCTGGTCGAGCGCGCCCTGCGCGAGGCCGACGCCCATCGCCGCGACGCCGATCCGGCCGATGTCGAGGATGTGCAGGAACTGCTTGAAGCCCTGCCCCTGTGGCCCGAGCAGGTTCTCCGCCGGCACCCGGCAGTCGGTGAAGGTCAGCGGCCGCGTGTCGGACGCGTTCCAGCCCATCTTGCGGTACGGCTCGCCCTGCTCGTAGCCGGGCGTCCCGTTGGCGACGAGGAAGTTCGAGATCTCCTTGTCGCCGGTCTTCGCGGTGATGCACACGACGCCGCTGATGTCCGTCCCCGCGTTGGTGATGAACTGCTTGGCGCCGTTGATGACCCACGAGCCGTTCTCGCGCACCGCGCGCGTCTGCGTGTTGCCGGCGTCCGAGCCGGCCTCGGGCTCGGTCAGGCCGAACGCTCCGAGCCGCTGGCCGCTCGTCAGCTGCGGCAGCCACTCGCGCTTCTGCTCCTCGCTGCCGAACAGGTAGATCGGCTGCGTCCCCAGCGACGTGTGCGCGCACAGCGTGATCGCGACGGAGGAGTCCACGCGGGTCAGCTCCTCGACCGTGATGGCATACGCAAGCGTGTCGGAGCCCGCGCCGCCGTACTCCTCGGGGAACGGGATCCCCATGAGGTTGAGGTCGGCCAGCTTGCGGACGATCTCGTAGGGGAAGCTCTTGGTCCTGTCGAGCTCCTCCGCGACCGGGGCGACCTCGCCCTCGGCGAAGTCGCGCACGGTGCGCCGGATCAGCTCGTGGTCGTCACTGAGATCGAAGTTCACGGGCGTGAGGATACGAGCGAGGCGAGCTCGACGAGCAGCCTGACGCCGAAGCCGGTACCGCCCTTCGGCGCGTACGGCCGCCCGCCGTCGTCCGCGGGCCCGGCGATGTCGAGGTGCGCCCACGGCCGGTCGGAGACGAAGTGCGAGAGGAAGTGCGCTGCGGTGATCCCGCCCGCCTTGCGCTGCGCCGTCGTGTTGACGATGTCGGCGTACTGGCCCTTGATCATCTCGCCGTACTCGGGATGCATCGGCAGGCGCCAGACGAGGTCGCCGGTCGCCCGCCCGGCCTCCTCCACCGCCGCGGCCAGCTCGTCGTCGGTCGCCAGCAGCCCGGCGTACGTGGCGCCCAGCGCGACCTCCATCGCCCCGGTCAGCGTCGCGATGTCGACGAGCCGCTCGCAGCCCAGCTCGACCGCGTGGGCCAGGCAGTCGGCGAGGACGAGCCGCCCCTCGGCGTCGGTGTTGTCGACCTGGATCGTCGTCCCGTTCATCGCGGTGACGACGTCGCCCGGCTTCACCGACCGCCCGCTCGGCATGTTCTCCGTCGCGCCGACGACGCCGGCGACGTCGATCGGCAGCCCGAGCTCGGCGATCGCGCCGATCGCCTCGACCACCGCGGCGCCGCCCGACATGTCGAACTTCATCGCCTCCATGCCCTTCGCGGGCTTGATCGAGATGCCGCCGGTGTCGAACGTGACCGCCTTGCCGACCAGGCCGAGCCGCGGCGTGCCATCGCCGAGCCGGAGCGTGATGAGCGCGGGCTCCTCGTACGACCCCTGCGCCACCGCGGCGAACGCGCCCATCCCGCGCCCGACGATCTCCTCGCGCCCCTCGACCTGCACCGTGAGCCGCTCGTGCCGCTCCGCCAGCTCGAGCGCGCGGTGCGCGAGCGCGCTCGGCGTCATGTGGTTGGAGGGCGTGTTCTGGAGGTCGCGCATCGCGTTGACGGCGCCCGTCACGACCGCGGCGCGCTCGACGCCCGGCGCGACGTCGTGGTGCGCGCTGACGATCAGCTCCTCGAGCCCCTCGCCGTCGCCGCTGCCGCTCGTCTTGAACGCGTCGAAGCGGTAGGCGGCCATCAGCGTCCCCTCGACGAGCGCCCCCGGCACGTCGTCGCCCACCTTGTGCGGCAGCTCCCAGCACAGGCGCCGCGCCGACAGCTCCTTGGCCCGCCCGTGGACGACCGCGGAGGCGACCCGCGCGCGCTCGGCGTCGAACGCCTCGCGCTCGCCCAGCCCGACGAGGATCCAGCGCCGGCCCTCGGCGTGGGCGACCGCGAGCGCGCGGAACCGCGGCTTGGCCTCGCCGCTGTCGACGAGCGCCTGGAGCGTGCCGTCGGCGACGTCGTGGGGGATGCCCTTGCCGGCGAAGACGCCGACGACGATCGTGTCGGCGCCCGTGTCGAGCGGCGAGTCGGTGGTGGCGGAGACGCGCATGGCCCGCGGCAGTCTAAGGTTCGCGCCGCCGTGGAACCCTCACCGGTCGAGACCCCTTCCAGCGCGACGACGCGCGCGCTCATCGACCGCCTCCGCGGGTACGAGCGCGAGCGCGAGCGGCTGGGGGAGCGCGACCGGCGCCCGCTGCGCATCCTCGCCCTCGACGGCGGCGGTATCCGCGGCCTCGTCCCGGCGCGCGTCCTGCAGGCGATCGAGGAGAGGACGGAGCGCCCGATCGCCGACTGCTTCGACCTGATCGCCGGGACGTCGACCGGCGGCATCCTCGCGCTCGGGCTCACCGTCCCGCGGCCGGAGGGCGGCGGGCCGCGCTGGCGCGCCGAGCAGCTCGCGGAGATGTACCGCGAGCGCGGCCGGGTCATCTTCCGCCGGACGCCGCTGCACGTCCTCGGCGCGTGGCTGATCGAGAAGTACGGCGCGCGCGGGCTGGACGGCGTGCTCCAGGAGCGGCTCGGCGACGCACGTCTCGGCGACGCGCTGACCGAGGTGCTCGTGACCTCGTGGGACCTGTCGGCCAACGTGCCGCGCTACTTCTCGAGCACCGACCCGGCGACGGCCGGCGTCCCGATGCGCGAGGCGGGACGCGCGACGTCCGCGGCGCCGACGTACTTCCGCCCGCACTGGCGCGAGGGCCGGGCGTACGTCGACGGCGGCGTCTTCGCCAACGACCCCGCCCGCCTCGCGTGGATGGCCAAGCGCGCGCCCGAGGCCCCGGGGCGCCCGATCGTCCTGGTCTCGCTCGGCACCGGCGCCGCCAAGTCCCCCGACCCCGCACGCCGCCGCTTCTGGGGCGCGCTGCCGTGGGCGCGCCCCGTGATCGACCTCCTGCTGACCGCGCCGACCGACCTCGTCCAGCTCGAGCTCGAGGAGGCGAGCAGGACGTCGCCGCTCGAGTACTTCCGGCTCGATCCGGACATCGCCGGGGCGTCGCCGCGGCTGGACGCCGTCGACCCGCACAACCTCGACGCGCTCGACGACGCGGCGAAGGCGCTGATCGCGGCGCACGACGCCGATCTGGCCGCGATCGCGGCCGCCGTCTGAACAGGCCGCCGAATACCCTCCTCTCAGTCGCGTCACGAAACGGGAGTCCCTCACATGTCCAAGACCGTCATCCTCAGCGCCGCACGAACGCCGATCGGCAAGATGGGCGGCGGGCTGAGCACGCTGGACGCCACCGAGCTCGGGGGCAAGGCGATCGAGTGCGCGCTCGAGCGGGCGAACGTCGAGCCCGAGCAGGTCGACCACGTCGTCATGGGGCAGGTCCTCCAGGCCGGTCAGGGCCAGATCCCGTCGCGGCAGGCCCAGATCAAGGCGGGCATCCCGAAGGAGGTCTCCTCGGAGACCGTCAACAAGGTCTGCGCCTCGGGCGTGCGCGCGGTCGGGATCCTCGACGCCGCGATCCGCGCCGGCGACGTCGAGGTGGGCGTGGGCGGCGGCATGGAGTCGATGTCGCAGGCGCCGTACCTGCTGCCCCAGGCGCGCTTCGGCTACAGGATGGGGGACGCCAAGGCCCTCGACTCGATGGTGCACGACGGCCTCACGAACCCGTTCAGCGGCAAGCAGATGTTCGTCGAGGGGACCGAGGTCGCCGACGAGCTCGAGATGACGCGCCCGGACCTCGACAAGTGGGCCCTGCGCTCGCACGAGCGCGCGATCGCCGCGACGGACGAGGGCCGGCTCGCGGACGAGATCATCCCGGTGAGCGTGAAGGCGCGCAAGGGCGAGACGGTCGTCGAGGTCGACGAGGGCCCGCGCCGCGACACCTCGCTCGAGAAGCTCGCCTCGCTGCCCGGCCTGACGAGCAAGGAGGCCAGCCACACGGCCGGCAACTCGCCGGGCGTCAACGACGGCGCCGGCGCTCTCGTCCTCGCCAGCGACGAGTGGGCGCAGGCCAACGGCAAGGAGGTGCTCGCGGAGATCCTCGGCCAGGCGCAGACCGCCGACGAGTTCGCCTACCTCGCCCGCACCCCGGCCACGGCCGCGAAGAAGCTGCTCGACCGGCTCGGCATGAAGGCCGAGGACGTCGACCTGTGGGAGATCAACGAGGCGTTCGCGTCGGTCACGCTCAACTCGATCCGGATGCTCGGGATCGACCACGAGCGCGTGAACGTCAACGGCGGCGCCCTCGCGATCGGCCATCCGATCGGGGCCTCGGGCGCGCGCATCCTCGGCGCGCTCGTGCACGAGCTGCGCCGTCGCGGCGGCGGCGTCGGCTGCGCGGCGCTCTGCTCGGGCGGCGGGCAGGGCGACGCCGTGCTGATCAAGGTGTGACGAACGCCGCCGCCTTCTTCGACCTCGACCGCACGCTCATGGCCGGCTCGTCCGCCTTCCAGTTCGGGCGGGCGAGCTACGAGGCCGGGCTGATCTCGCGCCGCCGCCTCGCCCGCGGCGCGTGGGACAACGTCCGCTTCCGCCTGCGCGGCTCGACCGACGAGGCCACCGACGCGCTGCGCGCGCAGATCTTCGACTCGATCCGCGGCACGCGCGTCGTCGACCTCCAGCGGCTCGCGCCGCGCGTGCTCGCGGGTGTCCTCCCGCGCGTCTACCCGCAGATGCTCGAGGTCGCCTGGCGCCACCAGGACGAGGGCCGCCGCGCCTACATCGTCACCGCCGCGTCGCACGAGCTGGCCTCGATGCTCGCGCACGTCCTCTCGTTCGACGGCGGCCTCGGCGCACGCTCGGAGGTCGTCGACGGCCGCTACACCGGCCGGCCCGACGGCCCGTTCACCTACCGCGACGGCAAGGCCGAGGCGATCCGCGAGCTGGCGGCCCGCGAGGGGATCTCGCTCGCCGACTCCTACGCGTACTCGGACTCCGAGTCCGACCTCCCGATGCTGCGGGCGGTCGGCCATCCGGTCGCGGTGAACCCGGACGTGCCGCTCGCGCGCACCGCCACCGAGCACGGATGGGAGGTCATGCGCTTCGAGCGGCTCGGGCGGCGGCTGAAGATCGCCGTGGCCGCGGTAGCGATGGCCGCCGCCGGCGGCTTCGGGCGCGAGGTCGCCTCGCGCCGCCGCACCGCTGTGTGACGTGTCCCACCTCCAGTTTGTGAGTCGTTACTCACAAGCCGTGGTACGCTGCCGGCATGCGGGTAAGTCGTCACTCACAATCACCCGGCTGGACCCTCGCCGTCGTCTCGGCCGCGCTCTTCATGGTCACGCTCGACAACCTCGTCGTGACGACGGCCCTGCCGAGCATCCGCGCCGACCTCGGCGCGTCGATCGAGGACCTCGAATGGACGGTCAACGCGTACACGCTGTCGTTCGCGGTCCTCCTGCTCACCGGCGCCGCGCTCGGCGACCGCTTCGGCCGGCGCCGGATGTTCATCCTCGGCCTCGCCGCGTTCACGCTCGCGAGCGCCGCGGCGGCGGTCGCGCCGAGCACCGCCGCGCTGATCGCCGCGCGCGGCCTCCAGGGCGCCGCCGCGGCGATTGTGGCGCCGCTCACCCTCACGCTGCTCTCCGAGGCCTTCCCGGCCGCCAAGCGCGGCATCGCGCTCGGCATCTGGTCGGGCGTCTCCGGCCTCGGCGTGGCCATCGGGCCGCTCGTCGGCGGCGCCGTCGTCGAGGGGCTCTCGTGGCAGTGGATCTTCTGGCTCAACGTCCCGGTCGGCCTGCTGCTCCTGCCGATCGCGGCCCGGCGTCTCGCGGAGAGCATCGGTCCGGCGCGCCGGCTCGACCTGCGCGGGGTCGGCCTCGCGTCCGCCGGTCTGCTCGGCGTGACCTACGGCATCGTCCGCGGGAACGCGCTCGGGTGGGGGAGCGCGGAGATCGTCGCGTCCCTCGCCGCGGGCGCCGCGCTGCTCGTCGCGTTCCTGCGCTGGGAGGCGCGCACGCCGGAGCCCGTCCTGCCGTTGCGGTTCTTCCGCAGCCGCGGGTTCGCCGCGACGAGCGGCGTGTCGCTGGCGATGTCGTTCGGCATCTTCGGCTCGATCTTCCTGCTCGCCCAGTTCTTCCAGGTCGTGCAGGGGTACTCGCCGCTCGAGGCGGGCCTGCGGACGCTGCCGTGGACGGGGATGCCGATGCTCGTCGCGCCGATCGCCGGCCTGCTCAGCGACCGCATCGGGAGCCGCCCGCTGATGTCGACCGGGCTCGCGCTCCAGGCGATCGCCGTCGTGTGGCTGGGCTCGACGCTCGAGGTCGGGCAGGCCTACTCGACCTTCGTGATCCCGTTCGTGCTCGGCGGGGCGGGGATGGCGCTCGTGTTCGCGCCGGCCGCGAACGCGGTCCTGCGGGCGGTCCGCCCGGAGGAGGCCGGCCAGGCGTCGGGCGCGAACAACGCGATCCGCGAGCTCGGCGGCGTCATGGGCGTGGCCGTGCTCGCCGCGGTGTTCACGGCGCACGGCGGCTACGCGAGCCCGCAGGACTTCGTCGCCGGCGTCGTCCCGGCGATGTGGGTGGGCGCCGCGGTCCTCGCCGCCGGCTCGCTCACCGCGCTCCTGATCCCGGGGATCAGGAGCGAGAGCCGCGGGGCTTTCGCGCCCGCGACGACGACGGCGGCTTAGGCGCGCCGTTCTGCTGCGCCGCGCCGAGCGCGCGGCGCAGCACGACGGTGCTGCCCGTCGGGCGCTGCTCGACGTCGACGGCGTCCATCAGCGCGCGCATCAGCGGCAGCCCGCGGCCGCGGTCCTCCGACACGCTCTCGCGCCAGCCCCCGCGGTCGCGGACGGCGATGACGACCGAGCCGTCGTCGCGCGAGAGCTCGACGTCGAACGGCTCGGGCGACAGGCCGTACGCGTGCTCGATGGCGTTCTGGCACGCCTCGTTGGTGGCCATCGTGATGTCGTGGATCTCCTGGTCGCCGGCCCCGACCTCGGACAGCCACCGCCGCAGCGCCTGGCGGAACGAGGTCAGCGCCGCCGGCTCGCCGACCAGCTCGAGCTGGAGCGTCTCGCCCAGCGACAGCTCGGCCTTGACGACCACGAGCGTGACGTCGTCGTTCGAGCCCTCCTCGCCCAGCGCCCCGCGGATGATCCGCTCGCACGCAGCGTCGGGACTCCCGTCCTCGGTCGGCTCCAGCAGCGCCGTCTCGAGCCGGTGGATCCCCTCGTCGATGAGCTGGTCGCGCTGCTCGACGAGCCCGTCGGTGTAGAGCACGAGCGACGCGCCGGGCTCGAGCGTCGCCGTCGCCTCGGTGTAGCCGGGGACGTCGAGCGCCCCGAGCGGGACCGACAGCGACTCCTTGAGCGACCGCGCCTCGCCGTCGGCGCCGAGCACGAGCGCCGGGGGATGGCCGGCGTTCGCGTAGGTGATCCGCCCCGTCGCCGGCTCGAGCACGAGCACCAGGGAGGTGGCCATGCTGTCCCACGCCAGCGACAGCAGGAAGCGGTTCAGGCGCTCGAGCGCGCTGGCCGGGGAGGCGCCGTCGAGCGCGTAGGCGCGCAGCGCGCTGCGCAGCTGGCCCATCATCGCGGCGGCGTCGACGCCGCGGCCGGCGACGTCGCCGATGACGAGCGCCAGGCGCCCGCCGGGCAGCGCGATGGTGTCGTACCAGTCGCCGCCCACCCGCGTGCCCGCGCCGCCCGCGAAGTACCGGGCGGCCATCGACAGGCCCGGCACGACCGGCAGCGACTCGGGCAGCAGCGAGCGCTGGAGCTCCTCGGCGATGCTGTGCTGGCGCTCGAAGAAGCGCACGCGCTCGATGGCCAGCGCGGCACGGTCGGCCGCGAGCTGGAGCAGGTCGACGTCGTCCTCGGTGAAGCTGCGCGCGAACAGCGTGCCGACCTGGAGCGCGCCGAGCGGCCGCCCGTCGACGAGCAGCGGCACGCCGAGCAGCGACCGCACCGCCTGCCCGAGCGCGTGGTCGGCCAGATCCGGCTCCTGGGACGTGTCGGCGACGACGACCGGGCGCCGCTCGCGCAGGATCCGCGCCGTGAGCTGCGAGTCGATGCCGGAGCCGTGCTGCTCGACGTACGTCGCCGCCTCGCCGGCCGCCTGCACGACGACCTGGCCGTGCTCGCCCTCGCCGAGCATGACGGCGGCGCCGTCGACGCCGAGGACGTCGGTGATCCGGGCCAGCAGCTCGCGCAGCAGGTCCTCGAGCGCGAGCGGAGCCAGCGCCGCGTCGGTGATGCGGCGGATGGCGTCCTGGCGGCGCGCGACGGTCTCGGCCTCGGCGCGCGCGACCTGCTCGCGGATCAGGTCGGCCCGCGCGAGCTCGGCCGCGTGGCGCTCGCGCACGTCCTGCACCTGGACGAGCAGCGCGCGCAGCCCCCCGTCCTCGTCGCGCGCGACGGAGAACGACAGCTCCGCCTCGACGTCGCCCCCCGCGGCGTCGACGAGCCGAGCCTCGGTCTGGTAGCGGTCGCGCCGCCCCTTCAGCAGCTCGCGCCGCTTGTCGCGGTCCTTGCCGGCGTCGTCGGCGTGGGTCAGCGACTCGAGGGTGCGCCCGAGCAGCACGCCCTCGCGCATCCCGAGGATCTCGCACAACGCGCGGTTGACCTGCTGGATCGTCCCCTGGCCGTCGAGCCGGGCCATGCCGATCGGCGCGAAGTCGAACGTCGCGCGCAGCAGCTCCTCGCTGCGGCGCACCTGCCGCGAGCTCTCGTAGAGGTCGAGGAAGACCGAGACCTTCGCGCGCAGCAGCTCGGGGTCGTACGGCTTGAAGACGTAGTCGACGGCGCCGGTCTCGTAGCCGCGGAAGACGTGGTGGCGCTCCTTCGAGATCGCCGTGACGAAGATGATCGGGACCGCGCGCGTCTTCTCGCGGCGCTTGATGTACTCGGCCGTCTCGAAGCCGTCGAGCTCGGGCATCTGGACGTCGAGGAGGATCAGCGCGAACTCGCCGTGCAGCAGGCGCCGCAGCGCCTCCTGACCGGACGTCGCGGTCTCGAGCCGGCAGGGGAGCGGCGCGAGCACGGCCTCGAGCGCGAGCAGGTTCTCGGGCCGGTCGTCGACGAGGAGGACGGCGGGCAGCTCGTCGGGCATCACGCGGCCTCCGCGCAGACGCGCCGCAGGTGGGGTGCGATGCGCTCGAGCGGCAGCACGGCGTCCGGCGTCACCGCGGCCAGCGCCGCCCGCGGCATCTCGGAACGCTCCGCGGTCTGCGGATCCTGGACGACCGTGTGGCCGCCGCGCCGCGCGATCGCGGCGAGCCCCGCGGCGCCGTCGGGGTTCGCCCCGGTCAGGACCACGCCGATCGCGCGCTCGCCGTACTCCTCGGCCACCGACTCGAACAGGACGTCGATCGACGGCCGGCTGAACTGGACGAGGTCCTCGCACGACAGCTCGACGCTGCGATCCTCCACGAGCAGGTGGTATCCGGCAGGGGCCAGGACGACACTCCCCGGCGCCAGCGGCCCCTTGTCCTCGCCCTCGGTGACGCGCAGCGCCGTGCGCCGGGCGAGCAGCTCGGGCAGCAGCCCCTGGTCGTCGTGGCCGTCGCGATGCTGCGCGACGACGACGGATGCGCCGAACGATCCGTCGAGCCCGGCCAGGACGGTGCCGACTGCGTGCAGGCCCCCCCAGGAGGCGCCGATGGCCACGATCTCGTAGGCAGTCATCGCTTGCGGCGATACAGCTTCTCACCCGCGTCGAGCACGTCGTAGCGGTCCTCGAACGGGGCGACGATCGACTCCTTGTGCCCCAGGGCGACGACGCCGAACCGCACGAGGCTGGCGAGGAACAGCTCGTGGACGCGCTCCTGGAGCGGCCGGGCGAAGTAGATCATCACGTTGCGGCAGACGATGAGGTGGAACTCGTTGAACGCCGCGTCCTGCGCGAGGTTGTGCTGGGCGAACACCGTGCCCTGGCTCAGCGAGCGCGCGAACGTCGCCTGCCCGTCCTGGGTGCTGAAGTACCGGCTCATGTCGCCGGCGCCGCCGGCGCGCTGGTAGTTCTCCTCGTAGCGGCCCATCTTGTCGAGCGCGAACGAGCCCTGCCGCGCGCGGGCGAGCACGTCGTCGTTCATGTCGGTCGCGTAGATGCGCACGCGGTCGAGCAGCCCCGCCTCGGCCAGCACGATGGCCAGCGAGTACGTCTCCTCGCCCGTCGAGCAGCCGGCGTTCCAGATGCGCGCGTAGGGATAGGTGCGCAGGATCGGGACGACCTTCTCGCGCATGATCCGGAAGAACCCCGGGTCGCGGAACATCTCGGTGACGTTGATCGAGAGGTCGCGGAGCAGGCGGTCCATCACCGCCGGGTCGTGCAGCACCCGGTCCTGGAGCCCGGACAGGGTCTTCGCGCCCTCCTCGTGCGCGCGGCGCCACAGCCGCCGGCGCAGCGAGGCCCGCGCGTAGCCGCGGAAGTCGTAGCTGTAGCGGCGGTAGACCCCCTCGAGCAGCAGGTCCACCTCGATCCGCTCCGGGTCGTCGGGGTTCACTTAGCGATACAGCCAGACGCGCATCAGCGAGAGGAGCTGCTCGACGTCGACGGGCTTCGTGATGTAGTCCGACGCCCCCGACTCGATGCTCTTCTCGCGGTCGCCCTTCATCGCCTTCGCGGTCAGCGCGATGATCGGCAGGTTCTCCAGCTCGGGCATCTGGCGGACGGCGCGCGTGGTTTCGTAGCCGTCCATCTCCGGCATCATCACGTCCATCAGGATGAGGTCGACGGCCGCGTCCTCGCGCAGCTGCTCGAGCGCCTCGACGCCGTTCTCGGCGAAGCGCACCTGCATCCCGCGCGCCTCGAGCGCGCTGGTCAGCGCGAACACGTTGCGCACGTCGTCGTCGACGATCATCACCGTGCGGCCGTGGAGGACGGCGTCGGCCTGGTGCATGCTCTCCAGCCGGCGGCGGTCCTCGGCGGGCAGCGACGACTCCGGGCGGTGCAGGAACAGCGACGTCTCGGCGAGCAGCCGCTCGGGCGACGACGCGTCCTTGACGATGATCGTCTCGGCGAAGCGCTGGAGCTTCGTCTCGTCGCGGCGGGTGAGCGCCTTGCCGGTGTGGATGATCACGGGCGTGTCGCGGTGGCGCTCGTCGCCCTTGATCGACTCGAGCAGCTGGAAGCCCTGCGTCTTCGGCAGCTTGAGGTCGAGCACGATGCAGTCGAAGACGCGCCGGTCGAGCTCGGCCTGCGCCTCCTCGCTCGAGGCCGCCTGCGTGACCTCGATGCCCTCGCCGCCGACCAGCTCGCACACCGCCCTGCGCTCGGTGTCGTCGTCCTCGACGACGAGCAGGTGACGCGTCGGGCGGTCGAGGAACGCGACCAGCTCGCTGAGCGCCGAGGACAGCGCCTTGGCCTTCGGCGGGCGCTCGAGGAACGCGGCGGCGCCGCAGCGCAGCGCGTCCTGGCGCGCGTCGGGGTCGCCGATGGCGACCACCGGCAGGTGGCGCGTGCGCGGCTCGTGCTTGAGCGTCTGGAGCAGCCGCCCCTCGGCGTCGACGTCGAGCAGGACGGCGTCGGGCCCGTACTCGTGCGCGAGGCCCATCGCCGCCGGGCCGCCGCGGGCGAGCACGACCTTGAAGCCGGCCGTGCGGGCGCGGTCGGCCGCCGCGCGGGCGGCCTTCTCCTGGGGGTCGACGACGAGCAGGACGCGGTCGCCCGCGACGAGCTCCTCGCGGTCGTCGAGCGGCGAGCCCAGCGTCGGCGCCTCGATCGGGACGGCCGCCGTCGGCATCGGGGTCGCCCCGTTGCCGTCGCCCTCCGTCGTCGTCGCGGGCTCGCCGGCGGGGATGAGCACGACGGGCGGGGAGAGGGCCGAGGCCGGCGCGACCTCCTCGGCCTCGCCGTCGATCGGCGCCTCGATCACGGCGGGCAGCAGCAGCGTGAACGAGCTGCCCTCGCCCGGCGTCGACTGCACCTGGATCGTGCCCTGGAGGAGCTTCGCGATCTCGCGGGAGATCGACAGGCCGAGGCCGGTGCCGCCGTACTTGCGGCTCGTCGTCCCGTCCGCCTGCTGGAACGCCTCGAAGATCAGCCGCAGCTTGTCCGCGGCGATGCCGATGCCGCTGTCCTTCACCGTGAACGCGACCGCGTACGGCGCCTCGGCCTTCGTCATCCGCAGCTCGACCGAGCCCTCCTCGGTGAACTTGAACGCGTTGGAGAGGAGGTTGCGCAGCACCTGCTGGAGGCGCTGCTCGTCGGTGACGAGCGCGTTGGGCGCGTCCGCGTCGACCTCGACGGCGAAGGTGAGGCCCTTCTCCTCGGCCACCGACCGGAACGCCCGGTCGACGTAGTCGCGCACCTGGTTGAGCGGCAGCGACGCGGGGTGGACCTCCATCTTCCCGGCCTCGACCTTCGACAGGTCGAGGATGTCCGAGATCAGCGCCAGCAGGTCGGTGCCGGCCTGGTGGATCGTCTGCGCGAACTCGATCTGGCGGTCCGACAGGTTGTGCTCGGGGTTGTCGGCGAGCAGCTTCGAGAGGATCAGCAGCGAGTTGAGCGGCGTGCGCAGCTCGTGCGACATGTTGGCCAGGAACTCGCTCTTGTACTTCGACGTCAGCTCGAGCTGGCGCGCCTGCTCCTCGAGCTCGCGGCGCGCCTCCTCGATCTCGCGGTTGCGCATCTCGATGTCGCGGTTCTGCTGGCTGAGCAGCGCCGCCTTCTCCTGGAGCTCCTCGTTCGTCTGGCGCAGCTCCTCCTGCTGGGTCTGGAGCAGCTCCTCGGAGGCCTTCAGCGACTGCGCCTGCTCCTCGAGCTCGGCGTTGGAGCGCCGCAGCTGCTCCTGCTGGGTCTGGAGCTCCTCCTGGCGCTCCTGCAGCTCGCGCGTCAGCGACTGCGACTGCTCCAGCAGCTCCTCGGTGCGCTGGTTGGCCATGATCGCGTTGAGCACGACGCCGAGCGTCTCGGAGAGCTGCTCGAGGAACGTCTGGTCGACGTCGGTGAACTGGTGCAGCGTCGCCAGCTCGATGACCGCCATCACCTGCTCCTCGAAGAGGACGGGCAGGACGATGATGTTGCGCGGCGAGGCCTCGCCCAGGCCCGACGAGACCTGCACGTAGTCGTCGGGCGCCTTGGTGATCATGATCGGCTTGGCCTCGAGCGCGGCCTGGCCGACGAGCGACTCGCCGTGCTTGAACTGGTTGGAGAGGTTCTTGCGCTGCTTGTAGCCGTAGGACGCGATGAGCTTCAGCTCGGCGCTCTCGGCCTCGCCGTTCTCGTTGTTCAAGAAGAACGCGCCGTGCTGCGCGTCGACGAGCGGGGTGACCTCGGACATGATCAGCCGCGAGACCTGCGAGAGGTCGCGCTGGCCCTGCATCAGGCCCGAGATGCGCGCGAGGTTCGAGTTGAGCCAGTCCTGCTGCGCGTTGCGCTCGGTGGTGACGCGCAGGTTGCCGATCATCTGGTTGACGATGTCCTTGAGCTCCGCGACCTCGCCGCGGGCCTGGACGGTGATCTGCCGCGTCAGGTCGCCCTGCGTCACCGCGGCCGACACGTCCTTGATCGCGCGGACCTGCGTGGTCAAATTGCCGGCGAGCTGGTTGACGTTCTCGGTCAGGTCGCGCCACGTGCCGCTGACGCCCTCGACCTCGGCCTGGCCGCCGAGCTGCCCCTCGGTGCCGACCTCGCGGGCGACGCGCGTGACCTCGGCCGCGAACGACGAGAGCTGGTCGACCATCCGGTTGATCGTGTCGGCGAGCGCCGCGACCTCGCCGCGGGCCTCGACCGTGACCTTCTGCGACAGGTCGCCGTCGGCGACCGCCGTCGTCACGTGCGCGATCGACCGGACCTGGTCGGTCAGGTTCGACGCCATGCCGTTCACCGACTCGGTGAGGTCGCGCCACGTGCCCGAGACGCCCTTGACGTCGGCCTGGCCGCCGAGGACGCCCTCGGTGCCGACCTCGCGGGCGACGCGGGTGACCTCCGCGGCGAACGACGAGAGCTGGTCGACCATCCGGTTGATCGTGTCGGCCAGCGCCGCGACCTCGCCGCGGGCCTCGACCGTGACCTTGCGCGAGAGGTCGCCGTCGGCGACCGCGGTCGTCACCTCCGCGATCTGCCGGACCTGGTCGGTGAGGTTCGACGCCATGCCGTTCACCGACTCGGTGAGCGCCTTCCACGTGCCGCTCACGCCCTCGACCTCGGCCTGGCCGCCGAGCTTGCCCTCGGTGCCGACCTCGCGGGCGACGCGGGTGACCTCGCCGGCAAACGAGCGCAGGCGGTCGACCATCGTGTTCAGCGTGTCCGCGAGCGCGGCGACCTCGCCGCGGGCCTCGACGGTGATCTTGCCCGAGAGGTCGCCGTTGGCGACCGCGGTGGTGACCGCGGCGATCGAGCGGACCTGGTCGGTCAGGTTCGACGCCATGCCGTTCACCGACTCGGTCAGGTCGCGCCAGGTGCCGGAGACGCCCTTGACGTCGGCCTGGCCGCCCAGCACGCCCTCGGTGCCGACCTCGCGGGCGACGCGGGTGACCTCGGCGGCGAACGACGAGAGCTGGTCGACCATCCGGTTGATCGTGTCGGCGAGCGCGGCGACCTCGCCGCGGGCCTCGACCGTGACCTTCTGCGTCAGGTCGCCGTCGGCGACCGCGGTGGTGACGTTGGCGATCTGGCGGACCTGGTCGGTCAGGTTGGACGCCATGCCGTTCACCGACTCGGTGAGGTCGCGCCACGTGCCGCTGACGCCCTTGACGTCGGCCTGCCCGCCGAGCTGACCCTCGGTGCCGACCTCGCGGGCGACGCGCGTGACCTCGTCGGCGAACGACGACAGCTGGTCGACCATCGTGTTCATCGTTCGCTTGAGCTCGGCGATCTCGCCGCGCGCCTCGACGGTGATCTTCTGCGAGAGGTCGCCGTTGGCGACCGCGGTGGTGACGTGGGCGATGTTGCGGACCTGGTCGGTCAGGTTGGACGCCATGCCGTTCACCGAGTCGGTGAGGTCCTTCCACGTGCCCGCGGCTCCCGGCACGTCGGCCTGGCCGCCGAGGACGCCCTCGGTACCCACCTCGCGCGCCACGCCGGTCACCTGGTCGGCGAACGTGCGCAGGGTCTCGACCATCGAGTTGATCGTCTCGGCGAGCTCGGCGACCTCGCCCTTGGTCTCGACCGTGACCTTCTGCGTCAGGTCGCCGTTGGCGACCGCGGTGGTGACGACGGCGATCTGGCGCACCTGGTCGGTCAGGTTCGTCGCCATGCCGTTCACCGACTCGGTCAGGTCCTTCCACGTGCCCGACGCGCCCGGCACGTCGGCCTGGCCGCCGAGGACGCCCTCGGTGCCCACCTCGCGGGCCACGCCCGTCACCTGGTCCGCGAACGTGCGCAGCGTCTCGGTCATCGAGTTGATCGTGTCGGCGAGCGCGGCGACCTCGCCGCGGGCCTCGACGGTGACCTTTCTGCGTCAGGTCGCCGTTGGCGACCGCGGTGGTGACGTTGGCGATCTGGCGGACCTGGTCGGTGAGGTTCGACGCCATGCCGTTCACCGACTCGGTGAGGTCGCGCCACGTGCCGCTGACGCCCTTGACCTCGGCCTGGCCGCCGAGGACGCCCTCGGTGCCGACCTCGCGCGCCACGCGCGTGACCTCGTCGGCGAACGACGAGCTGGTCGACCATCGTGTTGATCGTGTTCTTCAGCTCGAGGATCTCGCCGCGCGCGTCGACGGTGATCTTCTGCGACAGGTCGCCGTTGGCGACCGCGGTCGTGACCTGGGCGATCTGACGGACCTGGGTGGTCAGGTTGCCGGCCATGCCGTTCACCGAGTCGGTGAGGTCCTTCCACGTGCCGGAGACGCCCTTGACCCGGGCCTGGCCGCCGAGCTGGCCCTCGGTGCCCACCTCGCGGGCGACGCGGGTGACCTCGTCGGCGAACGAGAGGAAGCTGGTCGACCATCGTGTTGACCGTGGTGCCGATCCGGGCGAACTCGCCCTTGACCGGCTGGCCCTCGATGGTCATCGCCATCTTTCTCGTGAGGTCGCCGCGCGCCACGGCCTCCATCACGAGCGCGACCTCGGTCGACGGGCGGATGAGGTCGTCGATGCTGGTTGACCGACTCGACGCCGTCCTCCCAGGAGCCGCCGAGGTTCGCGAGCGACGCGCGCTCGGTCATGCGGCCCTCGCGGCCGACGATCCGGCCGACGCGATCGAGCTCGCGCGTCATGGCCTGGTTGCGCTCGACCAGCGAGTTGAACGCCCGCTGGAGGTCGCCGACGAGATCGGTGCGCCGGGCACGGAGGCGCACGCTGAAGTCACCGTCAGCGGCCTGGTTCAGGGCGGCGAGCAGGTCTTCGAGCGCACGCTCGTCGACTGCACCCGCCGTTGGTCGCGCCCGCGGCCGTGCCGCCGCGGTCGTCTTCTTGTCGGCGGGCGACTTGCGCGTCGCGCCGCTCCGAGCACCTGCAGCCACCGAGTCTCCTCCGTTGGGTTGCAACCGAACGGCCTGCAGGGGCTCCTGCTGCTGGCGCCTCTGAGAATTCGATGTGACTGTGCGTCGGTCCTGCGCCTCTAACCTCCACGTCGCGGCGACGGAGGAGAGGGCGCGCGCGCAGGAGCGCAAGGACCATTTCACGACGATGTCGGGCGAGCCGATCGAGGCGCTCTACACCGAGGCGGACCTGCCGTCGCCCGAGCAGATCGGGCGGCCGGGTCAGTACCCGTTCACGCGCGGGGTGTATGAGTCGATGTATCGCGGGCGGCTGTGGACGATGCGGCAGTTCGCCGGGTTTGGGACGGCGGAGAGACGAACGAGCGGTTTCGCTACCTGATCGACCACGGCCAGACCGGCCTGTCGACGGCGTTTGACATGCCGTCGCTGATGGGCCATGACTCCGATCATCCGAAGTCGCTGGGCGGGGTCGGCCGCGAGGGCGTGGCCGTCGACACGCTGGATGACATGCAGACGCTGTTTGAGGGGATCGACCTGGGCGACGTCACCGTGTCGATGACGATCAATGCGCCGGCATGGCGATCATGCTCGCGTTCTACGTCGTGGCTGCCGAGCGGAACACCCACCCGTCCCCGCCGACCGGCTCGGCGGGACGATCCAGACCGACATCCTCAAGGAGTACATCGCCCAGAAGGAGTGGTGCTTTCCGATCGACCCGGCGATGCGGCTGGTCACCGACATGGTCGAGTGGTGCTCGACGGAGATGCCGCGCTGGCATCCGGTTTCGATCTCGGGCTACCACATCCGCGAGGCGGGCTCGACGGCGGCGCAGGAGCTGGCGTTCACGCTCAAGGACGGTTTGACGTACGTCGAGCACGCCGTCGCGCGCGGGCTCGACGTCGACGACTTCGCGCCGCGGCTATCGTTCTTCTTCAACGCGCAGATCGACTTCTTTGAGGAGATCGCCAAGTACCGGGCGGCGCGGCGGATCTGGGCGCGCGAGCTGCGCGAGACGTTCGGCGCCAAGAGCCCGCGGTCGTGGCTGATGCGCTTTCACACGCAGACGGCGGGCGTCTCTCTGACGGCCCAGCAGCCGCTCAACAACATCATCCGCACGACGATCGAGGCGCTGGCCGGCGTGCTCGGCGGGACGCAGTCGCTGCACACCAACTCCTACGACGAGGCGCTCGCGCTGCCGACCGAGGACGCGGTCAGGATCGCGCTGCGCACCCAGCAGGTGATCGCGCACGAGACGGGCGTGGCCGGTACCGCCGACCCGCTCGGCGGCTCGTACTTCGTCGAGTCGCTGACCGACACGCTCGAGGAGCGTGCCTACGCCTACTTTCAGAAGATCGACGAGCTGGGCGGGATGGTCGAGGCGGTCAAGCAGAACTACCCCCAGCGCGAGATCGCCGACGCCTCGTGGGCGCTGCAGGAACAGATCGACCGCGGCGAGCGGATCGTCGTCGGGCTGAACGCCTACCAGCACGAAGACGAGGAGCCGCTGGCGCTGCACCGCGTCGACCCCGCCATGGAACGCAAGCAGGTCGACCGCCTCCAGACGGTCCGCGCGCGCCGCGACGCCACGAAGGTGGAGGAGACGCTCGGCGCCCTCAAGCAGGCCGCCGGCCGAACCGACGCGAACCTCATGCCGTATCTCGTCGATGCAGCCCGCGTTCACGCGACCGAGGGCGAGATCGTCGAAACCCTGCAGTCGGTCTTCGGTTCGTACCGCGAGACCCCCGTCTTCTAAGGAGCCCCGCCAGATGAAGAAGCTCGCCGTCGCGGCCATCGCGGTCGCCGCCGCCGCAGCCACCGCCATCCCGTCGAACGCCGCCACGTCGGTCCGGGTCGACGACGACGTGTTCCGGCCCGGCTCGGTCCGCGTGAGCAAGGGCACCACCGTGCGCTGGCGCTGGGTCGGCGACGCCCCGCACAACGTCACCGTCCGCCGCGGGCCCGTGAAGTTCCGCTCGGCCACCAAGAGCAGCGGCACGTTCACCCGCAGGATGCGCCGCCGCGGGACCTACCGCATCGTCTGCACCGTGCACCCGGGCATGGACATGACGCTGCGCGTCGGCTAGCCGCGTCGTATCCTCTCGCGCGCCCTCCGGCTCCGTCGCCGGGGGCGCGCGCCCATGCCTGCTGCTTCCTCCGCGAGTACCAAGAAGATCCGCGTCGTCGTGGCCAAGCCTGGCCTCGACGGGCACGACCGCGGCGCGAAGATCATCGCGCGCGCGCTCCGCGACGCCGGCATGGAGGTCATCTACACCGGCCTGCACCAGACGCCCGAGCAGATCGTGGAGACCGTCCTCCAGGAGGACGCCGACGCGGTCGGGCTGTCGATCCTGTCGGGCGCGCACATGACGCTCGTGCCGAAGGTGGTCGAGCTTCTGAAGGCGCAGCAGGCCGAGGACGTCCTGGTCACGGTGGGGGGGACGATCCCCGCCGACGACATACCGGAGCTCAAGGGGCTCGGGGTCTCGGAGGTGTTCACGCCCGGCGCCCCGACCCAGGCCATCGTGGACTTCATCCGCAGCTCCGTCCGTACCGACTGACTCGTCAGTCAACCACTACATTCTCCGCAGCACGTTCGCCTAGAGGAGGCCCGAAGTGAAGATTTGCGTCCTGGTGAAGGAGGTGCCGGACGCCGCCGTCGAGAAGCGGATCAACCCGCAGACGGGGCGCCTGGACCGCTCCGGGGAGAAGAACCTCAACCCCTACGACACGCACGCCATCGAAGCCGCCATGCAGATCAAGGAGGGCGGCGCGGTACAGGTCGACGAGATCGTCGCCGTCACGATGGGCCCGGAGAGCGCCACGCGCGCCCTCCACAAGGCCGTCTCGCTCGGCGCGGACCGCTCGATCCAGCTCACCGACGACGCGCTGGCGGGCTCCGACGTCCAGGCGACCGGCTACGCGCTGGCCACCGTGCTCCAGAAGGAGTCGCCCGACTTGGTCCTCCTCGGCCAGCAGTCCGACGACGGCGAGTGCTACACGATCGGCGCCATCGTGGCCGACCATCTCCAGATGCCCTCGCTGACGCAGGTCATCAAGATGGACGTCAACGACTCCGCCCTGCGCTGCGAGCGCCAGGCCGAGTACGGCTACGACACCGTCGAGATCGACCTCCCCGCCGTCATCTCCGTCGGCGACGCGATCAACGAGCCGCGCTACCCGTCGCTCAAGGCGATCATGGGCGCCAAGAAGAAGCCGCTCGAGAAGATGGGCTCCGGCGACGCCGGCATCGACGGCTCCCGCGTGGGCGCCGACGGCTCCATGGTGCAGTGCGGCAACTTCAAGGCTCCGCCGAGCAAGTCCGCCGGCGAGATCATCGAGGACGAGGACACGAACGAGACCGTCGAGCGCATCGTCGCCTGGCTCGACGAGAGGAAGCTGATCTAGCCCATGCCCGGAATCCTGACCTTCGCGCTCCACTACGAGGGCGCGTTCAACAAGAACTCGCTCGGCGCGGTCACCGAGGCGTCGAAGCTCGCGCGCGAGCTGGGCACCGAGGCGCACGCCGTCGTCGTCGGCGAGAACGTCCCCGACGAGCTCGCCTCGCAGCTCGGCGCGTACGGCGCCTCCAAGGTCTTCCGCGTCCAGGCGCCCGAGGGGCTCGCCCAGCCGGTCGTCGACGCGATGGCCAAGGTGATGACCGACAACGGCCACGACTACGCGCTGTTCGGCGGCGGCCTGCTCGGCTTCGAGATCGGCGCCGGCCTCGCCGCGCGCCTGAACGCCGGCGTGACGATGGAGGTCACCGCCGTCGACGTCGAGGACGGCAGGCTCGTCGCCCAGCGCCCGATCCTCGGCGACTCCGCGATCTCCGAGTCGCGCTACCGCGGCAAGGGCATCATCATCGGCCGCCTCAACGCGTTCGAGATGCAGCAAAGCGCAGACGCCGGCTCTTCCGCGACCGTCGAGGACGTCCAGGTCGAGCTGTCGCCGTGGTCGACGAAGGCGCGCATGGTCACGCGCGGCGAGCAGCGCGGCGCCGACGTCGACATCGAGGGCGCCGACATCCTCATCGCCGGCGGCCGCGGCCTCGGCAAGGCCGAGGGCTTCGAGACGCTCGAGCAGCTCGCGGCGTCGTTCGGTGGCAACAGCGCCGTCGCCGCGACCCGCGCGGTGGTCGACGCCGGCTGGTACCCGTACGCGGCGCAGATCGGCCAGACGGGCAAGACCGTCGCGCCGAAGCTGTACCTCGCCGCGGGCATCTCCGGCGCGATCCAGCACAAGGTCGGCATGCAGGCCTCGGAGAACATCGTGGCGATCAACAAGGACTCGAACGCCCCGATCTTCGAGTTCTCCGACCTCGGCGTCGTCGGCGACCTCAACAAGATCGTCCCGAAGCTCATCGACGCCGTGAAGGCCAAGAAGGGCGGCTGATCGGCATGGCAGGGCACAACGGCAACGGGAACGGGAACGGGCGCGTCATCCCGTCCGCGTTCCCGCCGCCCGTCGACTCGGTCGGCGAGTTCGTCAAGCGGGAGGTCGATCCCGAGGACGAGGTCATCGAGGTCGGCGTGTGCATCGTCGGCGGCGGGACGGCCGGGCTGGCGTGCGCCAACCGGCTGCTCCAGCTGCTCGGCGACGACCCCGAGATGATGGAGCGCCTCGGCGAGGTGCCGGTCGCGGTCATCGAGAAGGCGAAGACGTGCGGCGGGCACAGCCTGTCCGGCGCCGTCATGCGCCCGCAGGCGCTCGAGGACCTCTTCCCGGACATGACGCGGGAGCAGTGGCGCGAGGAGGGCTTCGCGTACGGCGAGGTGGAGAAGGAGGCGATCTACGTCCTGCCCAGCGGCAAGACGAAGGTCCGGATCCCGACGCCGCCGCCGCAGAAGAACCACGGCAACGAGATCGTCTCGGTGGCCAAGCTCGCCCGCTACCAGCAGGCGCAGGCCGAGGAGGGCGGTGCGTACGTGCTGACGGAGACGTCGGCCACGCAGCTGCTCGTCGAGGACGGCAAGGTCCGCGGCGTCCGCACGGGCGACAAGGGCCGCGGCAAGGACGGCCAGCCGCTCGGCAACTTCGAGCCCGGCACCGACGTCGTCGCCAAGGCGACGGTGCTGGCCGAGGGCTGCTGGGGGCACCTCACCGGGCCCGCGATCCGCGAGTTCGACCTGGCCGAGGGGCGCGAGCCCCAGGTGTGGGAGCTGGGGGTCAAGGAGGTCTGGAAGGTCCCCAAGCCCCTCGACCGCGTGATCCACACGCTCGCCGGCTGGCCGCTGAAGATCCCGGCGAAGTACCACCAGATCGGCGGGTCGTGGATCTACCCGATGAAGGACGCGACGACCGGCGACGACCTCGTCTCGATCGGCTTCGTCCTCGACCTCGACTATGCGGACGCCACGACCTCGGCGCACGACCTGCTCCAGCTCTTCAAGACGCACCCGCTGGTGAAGGACATCCTCGAGGGCGGCGAGCGCGTGGCCTGGGGCGCGAAGGCGATCCCGGCCGGCGGCTACTGGGCGATGCCCAAGCTCACGATGCCCGGTGCGTTGATCGTCGGCGACGCCGGCGGCATGGTCAACCTGGCCGCGCTGAAGGGCGTCAACTACGCGATCCGCTCCGGGATCCTCGCGGCCGAGACGATCTACGAGTCGCTCAAGGCGGGCAGCTCGAACTTCGACCCCTACCAGCAGAAGGTGGAGGAATCGGAGATCGGCAAGGACCTCTGGGAGCAGCGCAACACGCGCCAGCCGTTCCAGAAGGGGCTCATCCTCGGTGGGCCGCTGGTCAACCTGATGATCGCCACCAAGGGGCGGTTCCCGGCGGGGCGGTGGGAGATCCACCGCAACGACGCGCAGGAGATGTTCGTCGGCAAGAGCGCCGACAGCTATCCGAAGCCGGACGGCAAGTACCTGTTCGACAAGCTCTCGAGCGTCTTCATCAGCGGCAACGCGACGCGCGACGACGCGCCGAACCACATCCGCGTGCAGAAGAACGTGCCGCGGACGCTGGCCGAGACGTGGAAGTGGATGTGCCCCGCGGGCGTGTACGAGATCCCCGACGACGCGCCCGAGGGCGCGCCCGTCGACGTGATCGTGAACTACACGAACTGCGTGCAGTGCGGGGCGATCACCGCCAAGGGCGGACGGCTGACGACGCCCGAGGGCGGCGACGGCCCGCTCTACCAGCTCGCATAGCGACGGCACCACCGCAACAAGCGGCGTGCGGCGGCGTTCCTTCGGGGGATGCGCCGCACGCCACTGGTCCTCCTCGCCGTGCTCGGCCTCGCCGCGCCCGCCGCCGCGCAGGCGGCGCCGCCGAAGCTGTCGGCCAGCCTCGCCGCGTGCGAGACGGGAGCCGAGCCGGCGCAGCGCTTCGCGGTCTTCACGGGCTCGATGCCGGCGCGGCGCGGCGCCCGGCGCATGTCGATGCGCTTCGACCTCGAGGAGCGCGGGTCCAACCCCGAGGACAGCGTGCAGCGCGTCGCGGCGCCGAAGCTCGGGCGCTGGAACCGCTCGAAGCCGGGCGTCGCCGGCTTCGTCTACACCAAGCGCGTGACCCGCCTCGAGCCGGGGCGCTGGTACCGCGCGGTCGTGCGCTTCCGCTGGCACGACGCGCGCGGACGCGTCAAGCGGGCGGCCAAGCGCACCACCCCGTTCTGCCACCAGCCCGACCAGCGCCCGAACCTCAAGCTCGAGTCGCTGCGCTCGCCGAAGCCCGGCAGCTACCTCGTCACGATCGTGAACGCGGGGCTGGCCGTCGCTCCGGCGTCGACGGTGGCCGTCGAGCCGCGGCCGGCGACCGAGTTCCAGCGGCCGGTCCCGCCGCTCGCGCCGGGGGAGCGCACGAGCGTCGTGGTCGAGGGCGAGCGCTGCGGGAAGGACGCGGTCGTCGTCGTCCAGCTCGACCGCGACCGGGTGGTGGACGAGTCGCGCGAGGACGACAACAGGGTTGAGCTGGCGTGCCCGGCCGCCGATAGACTGGAAGCATCATGAAGACCGGAATCCACCCCGAGTACGTCGAGTCCAACGTGACCTGCACGTGCGGCAACACCTTCACGACCCGGTCGACGCAAGCCGACATCCACGTCGAGATCTGCTCGAACTGCCACCCGTTCTACACCGGGCGCCAGAAGCTGGTCGACACCGGCGGCCGCGTCGAGCGGTTCAAGCGCCGCGCCGCAAAGCGCGCGGCGGACCAGAGGTAGCCCTTCACCGTGTCCACCGTCGAGCGGCCCGCTCCCGCGCAGGATCAATCCGAGAGCGGGCTCGCTCTGACGCTCGAAGCCAAGGACGCCCCCGTCGGCGGCCAGGCGGTCCTCGAGGGCGTGATGATGCGCGGCGTCTCGACCTGGGCCGTCGCCGTCCGCAAGCCGGTGGTGGGCGGGGATGGTGTCCCCGCGCCGCCGGAAACCGAGGGCGAGATCGAGGTTTCCACGACGCCGCTGACCTCGGTGCTCAAGCGCCACCGCGTGCTGCGCCTGCCGGTCATCCGCGGCGTCGTCGCACTCGGCGAGTCGCTCGGCATCGGCTTCAAGGCGCTGATGATCTCCGCCAACGCGCAGCTGCCCGAGGACGAGCAGGAGGAGATCACCCGCGGCGCCTGGATCGGCACGTTCGTGGTCGGCATCGGCCTGGCCATCGGCCTCTTCTTCCTGCTGCCCGCGCTCATCACCGACCTCTCCGGCGTGGGCAGCGACAACGGCCCGCTGTTCGTCTTCGTCGAGAAGCTCATCCGGCTGACGGTGTTCATCGGCTACCTGTGGCTGATCTCGCGGCTGCCCGACCTCAAGCGCCTGTTCCAGTACCACGGCGCCGAGCACAAGACGATCTCCTGCTACGAGGCCGGGCTGCCGCTGACGCCCGAGAACGCCCAGCGCTTCTCGCGCTTCCATCCTCGCTGCGGCACGAGCTTCTTGCTGATCGTGATGATCGTCAGCTTCTTCGTGCTCGTCCCGATCGGCACGCCCGAGTGGTACATCCTCTACCCGACGCGGATCCTCGCCGTCCCGCTCGTCGCGGGCCTGGCGTTCGAGCTCATCAAGTGGTTCGGCAAGAACCGCCGCAAGCGGTGGGCGCAGATCCTCATGTGGCCGGGGATCCAGCTCCAGCGCCTGACGACGCGCGAGCCCGACCTGTCGCAGGTGGCGGTCGCCATCGCGGCGCTCGAGGCCGTCCTCGCCGTCGAGGACTTCGACAACATCTCCGACGAGGAGCGCGCAGGGCTCGAAGTCGCGGCGTAGCTTTCGCTGCATGCCGACCATCGCGACGCTCGACGGGCCGCTCGACACGGCGGACCTGGGGACGGTGCTCATGCACGAGCACGTCTTCAACATCACGGCGGAGATCCAGATCGCCCATCCCGGCTTCAACGGCTGGGACCCGGAGGTCGAGATCCCGAAGGCCCGCGAGGAGCTGCGAGGCGTCAAGGAGGCGGGCATCGACACGATCGTCGAGCTGAGCCCGATCGGCCTGGGTCGCTCGCTCGACCTGATCCGCCCGGCGTGCGAGGGGACCGGCCTCAACGTCGTCCTCGCCACCGGGCTCTACACGTACGACGTGCTGCCGCGGCCGTGGCACTTCAGCGGGCCCGGCACGCTGCTCGACGGCGACGAGCCGCTCGACGAGCTGATGCGCGCGGACCTGCGCGACGGCATCGAGGGCAGCGGCATCGTGCCGGGGATCCTCAAGTGCGCGATCGACGCCGACGGGCTGACCGAGCACGTCGAGCGGGTCGTGCGCTCGGTGTGCCGCATCCACAAGGAGAGCGGCGCCCCGGTGTGCATCCACACCGCTGCGCAGCACGAGCGCGGCACCGATGCGCTGCGGGTGCTCGAGGAGGAGGGCATCGACCCGGCGCGGGTGATGCTCGCCCACTGCGGCGACTCGACGGACATCGAGTACCTCGAGCGGCTCGCGGCCTCCGGCGCGCTGCTCGGGATGGACCGCTTCGGCCTCGACGTCCTGCTGGCGTTCGAGGAGCGCGTGAGCACGGTCGTCGCCATGTGCGAGCGCGGCCACGCGGGCCGGATGATCCTCTCGCAGGACGCCAACTGCTTCAGCGACTGGTTCCCGCCCGGGCTGTCCGAGCAGGTGTCGCCGAACTGGCACTTCCTCCACGTCGTGCGGGACGTCATCCCGGCGCTGCTCGAGCGGGGAGTCTCGCAGGACGACGTGGACCTCATGATGCGCCACAACGCCCGGGAGTTCTTCGAGCGCGCGTAGCGGTCAGAGCGTGAGCAGCGCGCGGGGCGCCGCCGTCATCGGGGCGCGGAGGACGAGCGCGCCCGCGACGAGCAGGACGACCACGGCGAGGCGCGCGTCGACGAGCGCCCAGGCCGTGCCGCCGCGCTCCACCGCCTCGGGCAGCGCGATGAGGAAGCCGCCGAAGCCGAACGCGGAGAGGACGGCCCACGCCGCCGCGTTCGCAGGGATCACGACGGGGTCGCCCTTCTGCGCGGCGAGCACCGCGCCGGCGATCGCGAGCACGATCCCCGCCGCCTCGTTGAGCTTTAGCGCTCGCCGCTGGCAAGGCCGTAGATCACCGGGAGCGTCGTGCCCGTCGCGCTGATCGCCGCCGCGATCGACACGGGCCCGAGCGCGGCGGCGCGGTAGAACGTCGCGAGGCCCGCGATGTTCCCGGCGCCGGCGAGCAGGCCGAGCGCGATGCCGTCGGCCGAGGGCACCGGGTCGGCGACCACGACGACGATGGCCACCGCCCCGACCAGCGCCGCGAGCTGGCCGGCGAGCAGCACCGCGGCCTGCGGATGGCTGCGCCCGAGCAGCGGGCCGAAGAAGTTCGCGACGCCGTAGGCGACCGACGTGCCGAGCGCGAGGACGATCGCGAGCATCCGCCCACCGGTACCCTCGGTGGGCGATGATCGAGCGGCTCGTCGAGCAGATCGAGGCCCGCTTCGCCGACGCGGAGCGGCAGATGAGCGACCCCGAGGTCATCGGGGACCGCGAGCGCTACGCCGAGGTCGGCCGCACCTACTCACAGCTCGAGCCGGCCGCCAACCTCGCGACCGAGTGGCGGCTCGCCAAGAGCGATCTCGACGGCGCGCAGGAGCTGCTCGACGAGGGCGGCGAGGACGCCGAGATGCGCGAGGAGGTCGCCGCCGCGCGCCGCCGGCTCGAGGAGCTCGACGAGGAGCTGCGCCTGGCGATGGTCGAGCGCGACCCCAACGACGACAAGAACGTGATCGTCGAGGTCCGCGCCGGTGCGGGCGGCGACGAGGCGGGGCTGTGGGCGGCGGACGTGTTCCGCATGCTCACGAAGTACGCCGAGCGGCAGGGGTTCAAGACCGAGCCGCTCGACGTCTCCGACGGCGCCTACACGTTCGCGATCAAGGGCGACGGCGCGTATTCGGTGTTCAAGTTCGAGGGCGGCACGCACCGCGTCCAGCGCGTCCCCGCGACCGAGTCGCAGGGCCGCATCCACACGTCGACGGCGACCGTGGCCGTGCTGCCCGAGGCCGAGGACGTCGACGTGCACGTCGACACCAACGACCTCCAGATCGACGTCTACCGCTCGTCAGGGCCGGGCGGGCAGTCGGTCAACACCACCGACTCCGCCGTGCGGATCACCCACAAGCCGTCGGGGATCGTCGTCTCGATGCAGGACGAGAAGTCCCAGCTCCAGAACCGCGACAAGGCGATGCGGGTGCTGCGCGCGCGGCTCTACGAGCAGGCGCTGTCCGAGCAGCAGGCGGCGCTGTCGGCCGACCGCCGCTCGCAGGTCGGCACCGGCGAGCGCGCCGAGAAGATCCGCACCTACAACTACGGCGAGCACCGCGTGACCGACCACCGCATCAAGCTCACGCAGCACAACCTCGAGCAGGTCCTCGAGGGCGAGCTCGACGAGTTCAGCGGCGCGCTCCAGGCCGACGAGAAGCGCCGCAAGCTCGAGGCGCAGGCCACCGCGGCGTGAGCGGAGGGGCGGGCGCCGGCGCGCGCGGCGCGCGCGGCGGGGTCCCCGTCCGCGACGCTCTCGACTCGGCGCTCGTCGCCCTGAACGCGGCCCGCGTCGACACGCCGAGGCTCGACGCCGAGGTGCTCCTCGCCCACGCGCTGGGCGCCGATCGCACCGCGCTCGTGATCGACCCCGAGCGCGAGGTCGAAGGCCCCGCCGCGCGCTGGTTCCGCGACGCGATCCGGCGGCGGACCGTCGAGCGCGTCCCGGTCGCGTACCTCGTCGGGCGCAAGGGGTTCCGTCACCTCGAGCTCGACGTCGATCCGCGTGTGCTCGTGCCGCGGCCGGAGACCGAGCTGCTCGTCGAGGCGGGGCTCGAGCTGCCCGACGGCGCGCGTGTCGTCGACGTGGGGACCGGCAGCGGCGCCGTGGCGCTGGCGCTCAAGCACGAGCGGCCGGACCTCGAGATCACCGGCACCGACGTGTCCCCCGACGCGCTGGCCGTCGCCAGCGCGAACGGCGAGCGGCTCGGGCTCGCCGTGGCGTGGGTGCAGGCCGACCTCTTCGACGGCGAGTTCGACGCGGTGCTGTCGAACCCGCCGTACGTGGAGGAGGGCGCGGCGCTCGCGCCGGAGCTGTCGCACGAGCCGCGCGCCGCGCTCTTCGCCGGAGGGGACGGCCTCGACGTCGTGAGGAGGCTCGTCGAGCGGGCGCGCGGGGTCGCGACGCTCGCCGTCGAGGTGGGCGAGGGCCAGGCGGACGCCGTCGCCGACCTGGCCCGCGCCGCCGGCTTCTTGACGGTGGCGAAGCGGCCGGACCTCGCCGGGATCGACAGGGTCGTGGTCGCGCGGTGCTGACCGCCGCCGACGCGGAGACGTTCGGCCGCTGCATCGCCGTCGGCGGCGTCGCCGTGTTCCCGGCCGACACGGTCTACGGCCTGGCCTGCGAGCCCGACCTCGACGACGCCGTCGAGCGCCTCTACCGCCTCAAGGGGCGCCGCCCGGACAAGCCGGCCGCGGTCATGTTCTTCCAACGCGACCTGGCGCTCGCGGCGCTCCCCGAGCTGGGCCCGGAGACGCGCGCGGCGGTCGAGGCGCTGCTGCCCGGCCCCGTCACGCTGCTGCTGCCGAACCCGGCCCGCCGCTTCCCGCTCGCCTGCGGCCCGGACCCGACGACGCTCGGCCTGCGCGTCCCCGCGCTGCCGCAGCCCCTAGCCGCGCTGCGCGCCGTCACCTGGCCGGTCCTGCAGTCGAGCGCGAACCGGGCGGGAGCCGCCGACGCCCGCACGCTCGACGCCGTCCCCGTGCCGATTCGCGCGGGCGCCGACCTCGTGCTCGACGGCGGCGAGCTGCCGGGAACGCCTTCGACGGTCGTCGACCTGCGGCCCTACCAGGCGACCGGCGACTGGCGCATCGTCCGCGAGGGGGCGCTCGACCGCGGCGCCGTGCGACGACGACTCTCCGCATGAGCGCAAGAAACGGATCACGACGAGCGTTGTAGTCGACATCGTCCCATCGGAGGAGCTCTCATGACCGTCCGCCTCGCGGCGCTCGCGCTCGCAGTGTCCGTCGTCGCCGCCTTCTCGCTGCTGTCCGTCGCCGCGCCGCCTGCCCACGCCGACCGCTGCCAGCCCGAGGAGCTCGTGACCGGCAGCGGCACCTCGCCCATCCCCGAGGACCGCGACCCGCGCTGCTTCGTCATGGACACCTTCTTCTACTCCACGGTCGTCTGCGACGACACGAAGTTCCGCAACTGCCTCAGCACGCTCGACGCCCGGGCGACGGCGGCCAGGATCGCTGCCGACCCGGCGGGGTTCTACTACGGGCCGGGGTGCCAGCTCTTCTACCGCGGCCAGCCGATCACCGGCCGGCTGTGTGAGATCTAGCCGGAGACTTCCCGGACCCGCTGGGCGGCTGCCAGAGGGAGTTCATCGGCGTCGACGAGTTCGTGAGCGGCATCGCCTTCCTGAACTCCAAACCGGAGTGGCAGCGCTACCTCGAGGTCTGGCCGCTCGACGGCCGCCGTGGCGCGAACACGGGCGACGAGGCCGGCGACGACCTCCCGCGAGGCGTTCGACGGCAACACCCTCACCGACTTCGAGTTCACGCCGCGCACCGAGTACAAGTCGGTGGAGCTGCCGACGACGACGCGCGACCGCAACCGGTCGGACATCTACATCCTGCGCGTCACGGACGAGTCGATCCCCGACGCCGACAAGTCGATCGTCCCGGACGGCACGGCCAGGGGTTGGCCGCCTGCGCGCCCGCGGGGGCGGCGAGGAGCGCGGCGAGCCATGGTTGCCTAGATCGCCGCGTCGCCCGGATGCTGAAGTCCCTGACCGGTGAGCTGGCCTCAAGGTCCACCCCCGCTGATACCGTCCGGTGGGTCCGCGAGGAGCGCCCATGACCGACCTGCCGCCGGACTTCTTCAACCGCCCGCTCGCCGAGGTGGATCCCGAGATCGCTCGCCTGCACGAGATCGGCGTCACCGTCAGCCGCAACGCGGTGCCGTTCGACCCGTGGCCGCCCGCGGTCTCGAGCGGCCTGCGCGTCGGGACCCCGGCGCGGGCCGACCGCGTCAGCGCGATCGCCGACCGCCACCCGCTCTACGCGCACCTCGGCGAGCACGCGCTGACGTAGCGGCGGTGGCCGGGCACCGGGCGGTCACCGTCTCGAAGTTCCTGGCCAAGCACCTGCGCCACCGGCCCGACGCGATCGGGCTGACCCTCGACGCCGCGGGGTGGGCGTCGGTGGACGAGCTGCTCGCGGCGAGCGAGCGGGCCGGCTTCGCGATCTCGCGCGACGAGCTCGACGCCGCGGTCCACGCGCCCGGCAAGCGCCGGTACGTCTTCGACGAGAGCGGGAAGCGGATCCGCGCGGCGCAGGGGCACTCGGTGGCGGTCGACCTCGGCTACGAGCCGGCGGTGCCCCCGGCGGTCCTCTACCACGGGACGCACCCGGGGGCGCTCGCCGCGATCCTCGCTCAGGGGCTCGCGCCGATGGGCCGGCGTCACGTGCACCTGTCGGCCGACGTCGCGACCGCGCGGCAGGTCGGCGCGCGGCGGGGGCGGCCGGTCGTGCTCGCCGTGGACGCGGCCGGGCTGCACGCTGCCGGGCACCCGTTCCACGTGGCCGCGAACGGCGTGTGGCTCACCGACGCGGTGCCGGCGGATCGGCTGTCGCGGGTCGACTAGCCCGGCTCGACGTCGGTGGCGCACCGCTCGCGGCGCTGCGGGGGGTCCGGCGTCTTTCCCGACTGCTCGACGAGGGAGGAGAGGAAGTCACTCGTCGGAATGTCGCCCACACCCGCGGGCGGGCCCCTTCGCGGGCCCCCCGGACCACCCGCGCGAAGGCGCTCCTTGCCGCGAGGCGGGACGCCGGGCGATGGTCATGAGCGCAGCGTCGCACGTCGGAGCACCGTCTCCATCCGCTCGACCTGGCGCTCGAGCGCGGGCGGCGCGGCGGCGGCGCGCGCCGCGGGGTTCGGCGTCGGGAGCGAGGCCGCGTGCTCGAGGCCCGCGCGGATCGACGCGACGTCGAGCGGGTCGACGAGCGCGCCCGCCTCGGGCGTGACGAACTCCGGCGGGCCGCCGACGTTCGTGGCGACGACGCTGCGCTCGCTCGCCATCGCCTCGAGCAGCGCCTGGCCGAGCGGCTCCTCGAGCGACGGGAGGACGACGGCGTCGGCGGCGGCGATGTGCCCCGCGACGTCGTCGTGGGGGACGCGGCCGAGGAGGCGGATGCGCTCGTGGCCCTCGAGCTCGGGGCGCAGCGGGCCGTCGCCGAGCACGACGAGCGTGCCGCGGCCGAGGGCGAGGAACGCGTCGCGCAGGCGCACGACGTTCTTGCGCTCGATCAGCGAGCCCGCGAACAGGAAGACGGGGCCGGGCTCGTCGCCGCGCTCGCCGCCGCGGAACCGCTCGAGGTCGACGCCGAGGTCGATGACCTCCGCGCGCCGGACGGCGACGGGGAGCTGGTCGCGCAGGTGGGCGGAGTTGAAGATCACGCAGTCGCTCCGCTTCGCCACCAGCGCGGTCGCGCGGCGGATCGCCTTGCTCGCCACTGCGTTGCGCACGTCCTGCCCGTGGGCCATGACGACGAGCGGCGTCCGCGGGTGGGTCACCGCGGCGATGAGGCCGGCGGGCACGAGGAAGTGGGCGAACACGACGTCCGCGCGGCGGCGCGCCGCGTCGACGGCGAGCCGCGCGTCGCCCGCGCGCCCGGCGCCGCGGCGGTCGATCACCGCGCGGTCGACGGTGTGGCCGCGCCGCTCGAGCTCCTCGACGACCGGCACGAGGAAGGCGCCGAGGTCCGGGTCGTCCGGGCCGGGCCAGAACTGCGAGACGAGGAGGATCCGCACGGCGGGCCTCTACGGGACGGGCGCCCGCGGCGGCGTGAGCGCGCCGAGCCATGCCTGCCGGCGCTCCTCCGCGCCCGCGCAGCGCTCGACCGCCTCGACGACAGCCGCGGCGGCGTCGGTCGGCGCCTCGCCGAGGATCGAGACCGCGCCCATGTGCGCCTCCTCGCCCAGCTCCTCGCCGGGACCGACGAGGATCTCGGTCATCGTCTCGCCGGGGCGCACGCCGGCGACGTGCATGTCGGGCGGTCCCCCCGGCCCGGCGGCGTGCCAGATGCGCTCGGCGATCAGTCCGATCTCGGTCTCGACGGGCTGCGCCGCGGTCAGCAGCCGCGTGCCGGCCGTGGCCGCGAGCGACGAGTGCGCGACGAGCGCCGCCGCGTGGGCCATCGTGATCCAGTAGCGCACCATCGCCGGGTCGGTGAGCGTCAGCGGGACGCCCGCGCGGGCCTGGCGCAGCCACAGCTCGGTGGCGCTGCCCGCGCTGCCGAGCACGTTGACGAGCCGCACCGCGGCGCGGCCCCCGCCGGTCTGCTCCGCCGCGAGCGCGGTGAGCGTCTCCATCAGCCGCTTCGTGCGCCCGTACAGCGACGACGCGCGCGCCGCCTTGTCGGTCGAGGCGACGACGACGGTCTCCGTCCCCGCCTGCTCCGCCGCGCGCAGGACGTTCCAGCTGCCGTCGAGGTTCGTCGCTGCGAACTCCTCCGGGTAGCGCTCGGCCCAGTCGACGTGCTTGTACGCGGCGAGGTGGAAGACGACGTCGGGGCGCGCTCGCGCGGTCTCGTGCTCGAGGCGGCCGCGGTCGCGGATGTCGCACAGGACGTGCTCGAAGCGGGCCAGGCGCGGCGCGCCCTTGGCGTGGCGGTCGGCGGTCAGCGCGGCCTCGTGGGAGTCGAGGACGGTGATGAGCGCGGGCCGGAACGCGGCGAGCAGGCTGGTCAGCGAGCGCCCGATCGAGCCCGCCCCTCCGGTGACGAGGACGCGGCGGCCGGCGAGCGCGTCCTGGAGGCCGAGGACGTCGGGGACGGGGTCGCGGCGGCCGACGACGTCCTGCCAGTCGAGCCCGCCGGACGGCAGGCGGCGCGGCGGCGGCTTCCAGCGCTCGGCCGGCGCGCGCAGCGCCGTGACGATCCGCGAGTACGCGTCCTTCATGTTCGGCGAGAAGCGGTGGTCCGGCTCGTTGATCTCGGCGACGACGTACGGGACGAGCTCGCCGAGTCGCGCGACGATCGGGTCGAGGTCGAGCTCGCCGCGGTCGTAGCGCAGCCCCTCGCCGAGGACGCCGGACGCGTTGGAGACGTGGGCGACGTGGGTCGCCGGCCCCAGCTCCTCGACGTAGCGCTCGAGCTCGAGCCCCTCGTCGGACTCGAGGGCGAACAGCGACGGGTATGCGTTGACGAACGCGCGGAAGAGCGCGGCGTGGGAGGTGTCGAGCGTGAAGCCGAGCTCCGGCACCCGCTCGCGCCACGCCAGCAGGTCGCGCCAGTGCCCGCCGATCGGCGTGTAGAAGGCGCCGCCGGTGCGCATGCGCAGCACGGGCGGGACGTTCTCGATCAGCGGGACGACGCCGTGGTCGGCGCAGGCGCGCGCGTAGAAGGAGAGGAACCGCTCGACCGCCGCCTCGTCGACCGGCTCGCCGGCGCGCATGGCGGCGGCGGCCTGCGGGATGTAGAGGTGGATGGTGAGCACCGGCGAGCCGATCGCCGCGGCGAACCGCGCGCCGCGCTCGATGCCGGCCCGGGCCTCGTCCGTCAGCCGGTCGACGCGGACGTGCTCGCCGCTCGGCCACGACACCGGCGCCTCGGCGGTGAGCGCGACCTCGCGGCCGCGGACGGTGTCGTTGACCGCGGCGATCGCGCGGTCGAGCGCGGCGTCGTCGGCGACGTGGGGCGGCATGAGCGCGAGCTCCATGCCCCGCCAGTCGCCGCCCTCGAGCCGCTCGGCGACCTGCTCAGGCTCGGGCGCGGCCTTCAGCAGCGGGATGGAGGCGGAGCCAGTCGACATACGCGGCGACCGCCTCGGGCAGCGGCCGCGGCGTCAATGCTAACCGCGGCACCCCCGGTTCCAGGGCGTAGCTCTCGTCCTCGCCCGGCGGCAGCTCGCCGCCCGGCGTCTCGACCTCGACGCCGGCGCCCGCGGCGGAGAGGGCAAGGCGGGCCGCGTCGAGGAGCGGCGTGGCCGCGCCGCTGCCGGCGTAGAGGAGGTCGGCGTCGCCCCGCTCGGCCAGCAGTCGCTCGACGCCGGCGACGAGGTCGTCGACGTACAGGAAGTCCCGCGTCCGCTGCGGGTTGCCGGGGATCGAGATCGGGCGGCCGTCGATGGCGCGGGCGGCGAAGGCGGCGATCGCGCCGGTGGCGCCCTCCCAGGCGACCTGGCCCGGGCCGAAGACGCTCGTCAGCCGCAGGACGACCGCGCTCGCCGCGTGGAGCAGGCACGCCTCCTCGCCGAGGCGCTTGGACATCGCGTACGCGTCGGGCGGCGGCTCGATCCCGGCGCGGGCGCTCGACGGGTACACGAGGACCGCGCCGTGCTCCGCGCAGCCGTCGAGCAGGTTGACGGTCGTGCCGGCGTTCTCGCGCACCGCGCGGGCGGGTCGCGCGCCGCGCCGGCCGGGTCGGGGACGCCCGCGAGGTGCAGGACGGCGTCGTGGCCGGCGACGAGCTCGCGCGCCTCGCGGCTGCCGGCGTCGAGCTCGACGGTGTCGAGCGCGCGCGGCGGCGCGCTCGCGGTGCCCCGGGCGGGCGAGCGCCGTGACCTCGTGCCCGCGCTCGCGCAGCAGCGCCGCGTGACGCCAGCCGAGGTAGCCGGTCGCGCCGGTGACGAGGACCCTCATCGCCGCAGGTACCCCGCGACCGAGTGCTCGTAGGAGAACGGCGACTCGACCGTCCATGCCGCGCCCCCGCCGGCTCGCGGCCCTCGGCCAGCGCGGCGACGTCGGCGACGGTGATCGTCTCCGCCGCGACGTTCGCCGCCCCCGCGAACGGTTCGAGCAGGACCCGCGCCGCGTCGTCGACGTGGACGACGCCGATCGTCGCGCGGCCGCCGTCGTCGAGCGCGAGGGCCTTCCCGGCGGCGGCGAGGCGGCGGAACTTGTCGACGACGGTCACGGACTCCGGCCGGTCGTGCTCGATCGGGCTCGGCCCGTAGACGATGCCGAGCCGCGCGAGCGCGAGGTCGAAGCCGCCGCGGCGCGCGTGCAGCTTCAGCACCAGCTCGCCGTAGACCTTCGAGAGGTGGGCGAGGTCGCCCTGGTCGCCGTAGGGACGGTCGGCGCCCACCGCGCCGCTCAGCCCGCCGCCGTAGACGTGCAGCGAGCTGCCGAACACCATCGGCGGCCCGCCCGCTGAGGCGACCGCCTCGGCGACGTGCCGCACGCCGGTGCAGTTCGTCTCCTCCGTGTAGTCGGGCTCGGCGTCGGCCAGCGGCCGGCTCGCCTGCGCGGCGAGCAGCACGATCCGCTCCGGCCGGTCGGCGAGCAGCGCGTCGACGTCGTCGCGCGAGCGGATGTCGCCGGTGACGACCCGCGCGCCGCGGTCGGCGAGCGGCGCGGCCTGCGCCTCGCCGGTCGCCGTCCAGTTGTCGGCGAGCGTCACGTCGAGGCCCGCGTCGAGCGCCCGCGCCGCGAGCGCCCCTCCGATGTACCCCGCGCCGAGGATCAACAGCCCGCCCATGCGGCGGGGAGCCTACGTGTCGAGGGTGATCGCCTCCCAGTCCTCGCCGGCGAACAGCCACTCGAGCGCGAGGCGGCGCTCGCGCACGACGTCCTCGTCCCCGTCCGCGTGGCGCAGCTGCCAGTGCCAGCAGTAGTGGAAGTCGAGCTCGGCGGCGAGCTGCTCGACGGGGCGCAGCTCGACGCCCTCCACGGTCTGCGCGGGATCCATCTCGGGCGCCAGGCGCTCGTAGGCGGACTCGTCGCCGCACGGCTCGTCGGGCCTCAGCTCGTCGACGAAGCCGATCGTCCACAGCAGCGCCCACAGCGACTCCTGGCGCCAGCTCACGTCGATCTCCGCCTGCTCGGCCGCCGCAGCGTCGAGGTCGCGGTCGCCCGCGCGCGCGAGGACGAGGTCGCGCTCCGGGCCCGACAGCCAGCGCTCGAGGTCGTGCTCGCGCAGCTCTTCGAGGATCTCACCGGCGGCCGCGCCCTGCTCGACCCCGAGCGCCGCAGCGATCGCGTGGCAGCGCGCGACGACGTCGCCGGCGGGTCGGACCGACGCGACGTCGCCGTCGGAGAGCACGGGGAGCGAGCTCATGTCCTCGTCGAGTCCGAGGCGCTCGAGGCGGATGGCGGAGCGGGCGCGGAGGGCTTGGAAGTCCATCGTGGAATCATGTCGTCATGTCCTTCGCGGACACGCTCGACGCCCTCGCGGACGAAGGGGCGGTCGCGTGGGGGCTGCTCGCAGCGGCGGCCCTCGTGATGCTCCTCACCCCGCTGGTCGCCCGGATCGCCATCCGGGCGGGCGCGTTCGACCTGCCGGATCGCGACCGCCCGCGGGTTCACACGCGGCCGATCCCGCGCATCGGGGGCCTCGCGATCGCCGCGGGCATCCTCGTCCCGACGCTCGTCTTCGTCGACCTCGGCGACGGCCCGCTGCTCGGGATCGTGCTCGGCATCCCGATCGTCGCGGCGATCGGCCTGTACGACGATCTGCGCGGGCTGAGCGCGAAGACCAAGCTCCTCCTGGTCATGGCCGCCGCGCTGATCCCGGTCGTCGGCTTCGACATGCACCTCGAGCGGATCGGGCTGCCGTTCGTGAGCTTCGACGTGTCGGCCGAGGTGGCGATCCCGCTGACGCTGCTGTGGGTCGCGCTCGTCGCGAACCTCGTGAACCTCATCGACGGCATGGACGCGCTCGCTGCGGGGATCGTCGGGATCTCGTCCGCCGCGCTCGCCGTGCTGGCGATGTCGTTCGGGCGCGTGTCGGCGGCGGCGATCGCCGCGATCGTCTGCGGCGCGACCGTCGGCTTCCTCTGGCACAACTACCACCCGGCGAAGATCTTCATGGGCGACAGCGGCGCGCTGACCCTCGGCTACGTGCTCGGGTCGCTCGCGGTCGAGGGCGTGCTGAAGACGCCGGCGACGATCGCGCTCGCGGCGCCGCTGCTGATCATGGCGGTGCCGATCCTCGACACGTCGTTCGTCGTCGCCAAGCGGCTGAAGTACAAGCGCAAGCCGTGGGACGCCGACCAGAACCACTTCTACCACCGGTTCATGCGCATCGGGTTCTCGCAGCGGCGCACCGCTGCGTACCTGCACCTCTGGGCCGGCGTGCTCGCCGCCTACGCGATGCTCGTGCGCTTCGTCCCGCCCCGTCCGCTGGGGATCTGGAACACGGAGAACGCGATCGTGGTGGGCGCCGCCGGCGTCCTCGTCCTGATCGGCTCGGTGTGGATGGTCTACCAGCTCGAGATCCTGAAGGCCCGCCACTTCCAGGTCCTCGCGCGCCGGCGCGGCGGGCCGCACCCGCCGCCCGGGGACGGCGAGGAGCCCGTCGAGGAGTACGCGGCGGCGACCCGCGACTAGGTCGCGGGCGCAGGCGCCGCTGTCGCGCGCTGGTACAGCAGCACGCTCGCGACGAGCACCCAGACGAGCCCGCCGAGGATCGCGAAGAACCCGACCGGAGTCACGCAGAGGACGCCGATCACGATCGCGCCCCAACCGAGCCACGCCGGCAGCGCGCCGGTCCGCACCGCCAGCACGCCGGCGGCCAGGAGGAAGATCCCGTAGCCGGCGGCCATCGGGAAGAAGAAGTTGTTGTTCAGCACGGTGAGCGTGTGCGTCACGTCGCCGGGAACGTCGCCGGCCGATTCGGCGGTCGCGAAGTCGATGCTCACCGCGCACAGGAGCCCGGTCGCCGCGATCGTCGCGCCGGCGAGGCTCAGTGAGGCGAGGCGCGCGGGCCCCGTTTCGGCCGCCCGGAGGACGCTGCGGAGCGTCGCAGCGAACCACATGAAGAACACGGCCGCCCACGCGCCGAGCGCGTCGCTCCAGATGCGCTCGGCCTCGTTGTCGGTCCAGTACCGCACGATCGACTCCTGCGAGTCCTTGCCCTCCGGCGTCTCCCCGCCGAGGACGGCCCCGGCGACGACCAGCACCACGAACACGACTCCGGTGAGCGGAGCGAGCCGCTCCAGTCCACGCATTCTCATCTGCGTTCCCCCTCGGTAGTTGGCACCGCGCGGGGCGATGCTCGCACGGCGAGCGGCGGGGCGCCAGTTTCGCGTGCGCCAGAGCGCTCAGGCCGGGGCGCCGAGGGCGAGGCGGAGCAGCTCGGACGGGTCGCGCGTCCGCAGCGCGCGGCGCGGCTCCCCCGACGTCCGTGGCGGGACGACGACGTCGGCGGGGTCGTTCAGCACGCGGAGGCGGCCTTCGCGCACGAGCTGCTCGTCGACGCCGCCCATCCGTCCCTCGAACATCGTCCACACCGGCGTGCCGAGCGCGGCGGCCTCGCGGTTCATCGACCCGCCGGCCGAGACGAGCGCGTCGGCGAAGGCGACGAGCGACCGGGCGTCGATCGCGCGGCCGGGGACGATCACGCGAGCGAGCCCGAGAGCGCGGACGTCGCGAGCCTGCTCCGCGTTGCGGACGAGCACGACCGTCTGCACCCCTTCCTCGTCGAGTCGTTCGAGCAGCCGCGGCAGCAGCGGCGTCTCCGACCCGCCGAGGTACAGCGCATACGACGGCGCGGTGCGCACGACGCACACAGGCAGCGACCGGTCGACCCCGAGCGACGACAGCACGGAAGCGTCGGGCTCGAAGCCGTGCAGGACGTACTCCTCCTTCAGCCCCGGGTAGCGGACGAGCTTCGTCCCGCGCGCGCCGAAGCGCGCGAGCCGCTCGGGCGGGATCGCCTCGGGGACGAGGACGCGGTTTGCGAGCCGGCAGTTGAGGTGGTGCTGCGCGAGCGCCCACTCGTAGTCGAACATCGTCGTGTTCGGGATCCGCAGGACGCGCGACGCGATGGGCAGGTCGGTCGAGCCGTGGGCCAGCGCCGCGTCGAACGGCCCGTGGGCGCGCCCGAACGCGACCATCCGCCGCGCCCGCGACGCGGCGGCCCGGGCCTTGTCCGCGCGCCGCACGCCGCCGTGCTCGCCGAACGCCGTGTACGGATGGCCCCAGTCGTCGAGCAGCTCGATCGTGTGCGACAGCGGCCGCACGGTGAGCTCCACCTCGTCGCCCCGCGCCTCGAGCAGCTCGACGAGCGGCCTGAGGACCACGACGTGCGCCGTGTTCGTGAGGTCGACCCAGACGCGCAAGGCGCGGGAGCCTACGCGGAGACCGTGCGCTCGAAGATCGTCGCCATCGCGTCGACCAGCTCGTCCGTCTCGACGGGCTCGCTCTGCACGAGCTGCTGGTAGAAGCTGCGCTCGACCATCCACACGAGGGCGAACGCGGTCGCCGCCGCCGAGGCGTCGCCCGGCCGCTCCGCCTCGATCCGCTGGCGCGTCGCGTCGGCGAACCGACCGACGAGGCCGCGCCAGAACTGTGCCACCGCCTCGTCGTACGTCGAGACCTCGACCACCGCGCGCAGCAGCGCGCCGTGCTCGCCGTAGAGCGCGGCGATCGCCCGCAGCGCCGTCCGCAGGTCGCCGGAGCCCGACCACCACGTCTCGGCGGCGGCCATGAGCTGGCCGTTGACGTCCTCGGTCAGCCGGACGAGCAGCTCGCGCTTGTCGCGGAAGTAGAAGTAGAACGCGGTGCGCGAGATGCCGGCGCGCGTGGCGATCCGCTCGATCCCCAGCTCGGCGAAGGAGGCGCCCTCCTCGAGCAGCTCCTCGGTCGCGCGCAGGACCGCGGCCTGGATCGCCGTGCGCTTCTCGGTCTGCCGGCCGACGCTCGCCACCCGCGTCACCATAGCCCTTGACAGGGTGTCAAACCGCGTGTTCACTGCCACCCATGCCCACGCTTCTCGAACTCACGTCGCAGGGCGACGTCGGCACGATGACCGACGAGTCCCAGCTCTCGAAGGTCAAGCTCATGCACCCGCAGCAGCTCTACGAGCTGTGGGAGCGCCAGTCGTGGTCGGCCCACGCGATCGATCTCGAGCGCGACGCCGAGGAGTACGCGACGTCGGTGACGGCGGAGGAGAAGGAGTCGCTCGCCTACAACCTGTCGGCGTTCTTCATCGGCGAGGAGCGCGTGGCGACGCAGTTCAGCGGCCTCGTGCGCGCGTACGAGGACCAGGGCGAGGAGGCGTTTCTCACGACGCAGCAGGTCGACGAGGCCCGCCACGCGCAGTTCTTCAACCGCTTCTACGTCGAGGTCCTCCAGCGCGACGGCACGTTCGAGGACCGCCTCGAGAAGGCCCGCGAGGACGTCAACGAGTCGTTCATCCAGCTCTTCGACGTCGAGCTCCCGGACTCGCAGGAGCGGCTGCTCGCCGACCCGCGCGACCTCGAGGCCAAGGTCGACTTCGTCGTGCTCTACCACATGGTCATCGAGGGGACGCTCGCGCTGACCGGGCAGCACTTCATGCAGGACTACCTCGAGAAGCAGGGCAAGCTCAACGGCCTGCTCGAGGGCTACCAGCGGATCTCGCAGGACGAGCACCGCCACGTCGCCTACGGCACCTGGTTCCTCCAGCAGAAGGCCGGCGACCCCGCGCTGCGGCGCCGCATCCAGTCGCGGCTCCAGGAGCTGATCCCGCTCGCCACCGGCGTGCTCGTCCCGCCCGGCGTCGAGGACCCGTACGACTACGAGATCCTCGGCTACCACTCCTCCGAGACGCACCAGTTCGCCTTCAACGCGCTGTCGCGGCGGCTCAAGGTGATCGGCGTGCCGCTGGCCGAGGAGGTCGCGGCCTGACGCGGATCGCGATCGTCTCCGACACGCACCTGCCGCGCGGGCGCCGCCGCCTGCCGGACCGGTGCGTGTCGGAGCTTCGCGCCGCCGACCTGATCCTCCACGCCGGCGACGTTTCGACCGCCGCGGTGCTCGACGAGATCGAGGCGCTGGGGCCGCCGGTCGTGGCCGTCCACGGCAACGTCGACGAGGCCGCGCTGCGCGCACGGCTGCCGGAGGAGCGCCTCGTCGACGCCGGCGGCGCGCGCGTCGCGATGGTCCACGACGCGGGCCCGAGCAAGGGGCGGCTCGAACGGATGCGGCTGCGGTTCGGCGACGCCGACGCGGTGGTCTTCGGCCACTCGCACATCCCGCTCCACGAAGAGCGCGACGGCTTTCAGATCTTCAACCCCGGCAGCCCCACCGACCGCCGCCGCCAGCCGCGGCACACGATGGGGCTCGCCGAGGTCAGTGGTGCGGGTCGGGTCCGCTTCCGCCTGCTCGCCCTGGACTGAGCGCGGAGAGCGCGAGCAGCGCGCCGATCACGCCGAGCGCGAGCACGACGACGGCGGGTACGCCGAGGAGGAGCAGCAGCGGCGCCGCGCCGAGGACGATCGCTGCGAGGCGCAGCCGCCGGTGGGGGTTGCTAGTGGCGATCTTCATCGCCACTAGCCTCCCATGTCGATGCCGGAGACCTACGCGCTCCTCGACGCGCTCTTCGCGCACGCGCCGGTCGGCCTCGGCTTCTGGGACCGCGAGCTGCGCTACCAGCGCGTCAACCCCGCGCTCGCCGCGATGAACGGGCTCGCGCCCAGCGACCACCTCGGGCGGACGACGAGCGAGGTGCTGGGACCCGAGCTGGGGGAGCGGGTCGGCGCGCTGCTCGAGCGCGTGCAGGAGAGCGGCGTGCCGATCGTCGACCTCCTTATCGAGGGCACGACGCCGGCCGCGCCCGGCAAGCGTCGCCACTGGGCCGCGAGCTACTACCCGGTCCCGGGCGACGGCGGCGAGGCCCTGGGCGTCGCCGCGGTCATCGTCGAGCAGACGGGCGAGCGCGAGGCGCGCCGCGCGGCGCAGGCGGCCACCGCGCTCCTCGACGCGATCTTCAGCGCGGCGCCCGTCGGCGTGGCGTTCTGGGACCTCGAGCTGCGCTACCGGCGCGTCAACCCGGGCCTCGCCGCGCTCAACCGGCTCTCTCCGGAGGAGCACCTCGGCCGGACGCCGAGCGAGGTGCTGGGCGAGCTGGGCGAGCGCGTGGAGGAGCAGCTGCGCACCGTCATCGAGGCCGGTGAGGCCGTCGTCGATGCCGAGATCGACAGCCGCCTGCGGGGCCGCGAGGTCCACCGCCAGGTCACGCTGTTTCCCGTCAGGGGCAACGACGGCGACGTCGTGGGCGCGGCCGGGGTGATCCGCGACGTCACCGCCCAGCACGAGGCCGAGGCCGAGCGCGCGCGACTGCTGCGCGAGGCGCTCGCCTCGCGCGCGCAGGCCGAGGCCGCCCAGGTCCGCGCCGAGTCGGCGCAGGAGGAGGCCGAGGCCGCGCGGGGCCGCACCGAGTTCCTCGCCGCGGCGGGCGCCCGGCTCGCGGCCGTGGCCACCGACTACGAGGCGACGCTGCGCGAGGTCGCCCGCGTCGCGGTTCCGGCGATCGCCGACTGGTGCACGTTCACGCTCGTCGAGGCGCCCCACCGGCTGCGCACGGTCGCCGTCGCCGCCGCCGATCCCGAGCTCGAGCGCGTCGCGTGGGAGATGGTCGAGCGCTACCCGCCGCGCGCCGACGCCGCGCACGGCGTCGGTCAGGTCATCCGCACGGGGCAGAGCCAGCTCGTGCGCGAGGTCCCGCAGGACCTCCTGGCCGCGGTCGCACAGGACCGCGGGCACCTCGACTTCCTGCGGCAGATGGGCCTGAGCGCGGGGATCACCGTGCCGATCAAGGTGCGCGAGCGCACGATCGGCGCGCTCACCGTCGTGGCGGCCGAGTCGGGGCGCACGTACGGTGCCGACGACCTCCAGCTCGTCGAGCTGCTCGCCGCGCGGGTGGCGCTGTCGATCGAGAACGCGCGGCTCTACGGCCAGCACGCGCACATCGCCCAGACGCTTCAGCGCAGTCTGCTGCCGCCCGCGCTGCCGGACATCCCGGGGCTCGAGCTGGCCGCCCGCTACCGCGCGGCCGGCGACCAGAACGAGGTCGGCGGCGACTTCTACGACGCCTTCCGCGGGCCCGCCGACGCCGACGCGTGGACGCTGCTGATCGGCGACGTCGCCGGAAAGGGGCCGGAGGCGGCCGCCGTCACCTCGCTGACCCGGCACACCCTGCGGGCGATGACGCTGCGCGGGGCGGGCCCGCGCGAGTGCCTCCAGCTCCTCAACGACGCGCTGCTGAACGAGCCGTCCGTCGCGGGCCGGTTCTGCACGACGCTCTACGCCCGCATCTGCCCGCGGCAGCAGGGCGGCATGGCGATGACGCTCGCCACCGGCGGGCACCTCCCGCCGCGCGTCCTGCGCGCCGACGGCACGCTCGACCGGACGGACCTGCGGGGATCGATCGTCGGCGGTCTGCGCAATCCCGAGTTCGCCGAGTGCGAGACCGAGCTGCATCCGGGGGACACGCTGCTGCTCTTCACCGACGGGGTGACCGAGCTGCGCGGCCACGACCCCGGGGCGGGCGAGCAGCGGCTCGACGAGCTGCTTGTCGAGCTCGCCGGCGCCTCGCCCGCGGCGCTGGTCGAGGCGATCGAGGAGCGCACCGTCGCGCTCCAGGGCGGAGATCCGCGCGACGACATCGCGCTGCTCGCCGCTCGCCCGCTCGTCTTAGACTCGGACTGATGGACGCGCGCGCCAAGCGCATCGCCGAGAACGAGAGCCGCTTCCGCGACATCAACGAGCGGCTGCGCGGCGACCTGAGCGCGCTCCCGCCGGCCGACGAGCAGGTCGCGTTCGTGTGCGAGTGCGGCCTGCTCGACTGCGCGCAGCCGGTCGTCCTGACCCTGGCCGAGTACGAGGCCGCGCGTGCGGACTCGGTCGAGTTCGTCGTCGTGCCCGGCCACGAGCTGCCCGACTACGAGGACGTCATCGCCGCCAACGACCGCTACGCGCGGGTCCGCAAGCATCCGGACTCGGCGCCGATCGCGCGGGCGACCGACCCGCGCCGGCCCGGCGCCTCCTAGCCCCGCGGCTCGATCGTCAGCAGCTGCCCGGGGGCGGCGGCGTGGTCGACCTGGAGCGTCGTGTGCTCGACCCCGAAGCGCTCGTCGAGGAGCCGCTGGAGGGCCCGCCGGTGGCCGTGGCAGTCCTCGCCCGCGCGGACGATCACGTGCGCGGCGACGGCCGGGAAGCCCGACGTCACCTCCCACACGTGCAGGTCGTGCACCTCGACGACGCCGGGCTGCTCCGCGAGGGCGCGGCCGATGCTGTCGGGGTCGACACCCGCGGGCGCGCCCTCGAGCAGTACCGCGGACGCGTCGCGCAGCAGGCGCCAGCCCGAGGCGACCATCAGCGCCGCGACGACGAGCGCCGCGATGCCGTCGAGCTCACGGACGCCGGTCAGCAGGATCAGGCCGCCCGAGACCGCCGCCGCGATCGACGCGTAGAGGTCGGTCATCACGTGCGCCCGCGCGCCCTCGATGTTCAGCGAGCGGCGCTCGGCCCTGGACAGCGCGCCCGCGGTGAGCAGGTTCGCGGCGGCGCCGGCGATACCGACTGCGAGGACCCACGCGCCCTCGACGTCCGGCGGGTCGTAGATGCGCTTGCCCGACTCCCACGCGATGACCCCCGCGAGGACGAGCAGCAGCGCGCCGTTGAGCTGCGCCGAGAGGATCTCCGCGCGCCCGAGCCCGAACGTGAACCGGCCGCCGGGAGGGCGCGCCGCCAGCCGCGCGGCGACGAGTGCGAGCGCGATCGCCCCGGCGTCGGTGAGCATGTGCGCGGCATCCGACAGCAGCGCCAGCGAGTCGGCGATGATGCCGGCCACGACCTCGACCGCCATGAACGCGAGGACGATGCCCAGCGCGATCGCCAGCCAGCGGCGGTCGGCGTCGGGCGAGACGGCGTGCGAGTGGCCGTGGTGGTCGTGCGCCACGCCCACAGTTTCGCGGGCCGGGCGCAGGTGCCTTCCCGCGTGGCGTGCGACGTGTCACAAACGTGTTACAAAGTCCGGCGGCGCGCTATCATGCAGCCACCACGGACGGGCGGTGTGAAGCCTCTGCCGATCGGTAGGGGATCGCCCGGTACCGCGGTGCTCCGCCGTGCCCGCATCCATGACCTTCCTTCGCAACTTCGACCTGCTGCTCCTGGCGCTCGCGCTGGGGGTCTTCCTGGTGGCCGACCTGCCGCTGCTCGGGTGGGTCACCGCCGCGGGGATCTGGGGGCTGTGGCGCGCGATCGAGTGGTGGACCGAGCGCAAGCTGGCCGACGAGCGCGACCCCAAGCGCCTCGCCGGGATCGCCGCCGGGTCACTGGTGGGGCGCGGTTGGCTCCTGGGCCTTATTCTCCTCGGCGCCGGCCTCGCCACGGACAGGGAAGTCGGCCTCTCGGCCGCGCTGCTCGTCCTGGCCCTCTTCACCGTGCACTTCACCTTCAAGCTGATCGCGCCCGCTCCGGGCGCCCCGACTTCGACGACATGAGATCCCTCTCCCGCAAGCAGATCCTCCTCCTCGCAGCGGCCGTCTGGCTCGGCGGCGCGGTTCTCATCTACGCGGCGACCGGCTCCTCGGGCAAGAACGAGGAGTTCCAGCCCACGGGCGAGTTCAAGCTCGAGGAGTGGCTGCCGCTCGGCTTCAACCGGGCGGTCCTCTACCTGCTCCTGGCGGCGCTGCTCACGATCGTGACGATGGTCTACATCGCGAAGCGCATGGCCGACCGGCCCAACCGCGTGCAGACCGCGGTGGAGACGGTGTTCGTCTTCATGCGCGATCAGATCGCGGGCGCGAACCTCGACCGCGACATGGCCCGGAAGTGGTTCCCGTTCGTCGGCGCGCTCTTCCTCTTCATCTGGTTCAACAACATGCTCGGGTACATCCCGCTGCCGGTGAACGACCACGAGCCGATCAGCATCGGCAGCCTCGAGCTCCCGTCCTTCGCGATCTACGCCGCGACCGCGAACATCTCGATCCCGCTCGCGCTGTCGCTCATGGTGTGGATCACGTACCACATCGTCGGCATCCGCCGGCAGGGCCTCGGCAAGTACTTCGCGAGCTGGGTCCCGGCCGGCGTCGAGGGCTTCGCGCGGGGGCCGATCTTCCTCATCGAGGTCATCTCGCACTTCGTCCGGACCATCAGCCTCAGCGTCCGACTGTTCGCCAACATCCTCGCCGGCCACCTGCTGATCCTCTTCATGGCCGGCGGCCTCGGCGTGATCCTCGGCGTCGCCGCGCTCGGCTGGTTCACGCTGCCGGCGGCCGTCCTCTTCTTCCTCTTCGAGGTGGGCCTGGTGGCGACGCTCCAGGCGTTCATCTTCGCCACGCTCACCGCGATCTACCTCGGCGGCGCAGTCGCCGCCGAACACTGACCCCGAATTCAGGAGACACCGTGGACCTTCTCGCGCTTTTCCTCCCGCTCGCCCAGACGTCCGGCGACGTCGAGTCCGGCCTCAAGGCGATCGCCCTCGGCGTCGGCGCCGGACTCGGGACCATCGGTCCCGGCATCGGCGTCGGCTACATCTTCGGCAAGGTCATCGAATCGGTGACCCGGCAGCCCGAGATGCGGGACGAGATCACCTCGATCCAGTGGCTGGGATTCGCGCTGACCGAGGCGATCGTGTTCTACGCGTTCATCTTCGGCCTGATCGCGTTCTTCCTCTAGGCCGCTGATGCTGGACTTCGTCACAGTCCTCGCCGCCTCCGAGGAGGGAGGCGGCTCCTTCCTCGTCAAGCCCGGCATCGGGCTGATGATCTGGACGCTGCTGGCGTTCGGCGCGACCCTGCTCGTGCTGCGCAAGCTCGCGTTCCCGAAGATCAGCGAGCAGCTCGACAAGCGCCAGCGGGCGATCGAGGAGTCGATCGACACCGCGGAGGAAACCAAGGCGGAGGCGGAGCGCATCCTCGCCGAGTACCGCCAGCGGCTTCAGGAGGCGCGCACCCAGGCCGAGTCGATCGTCGCCCGCGCCACCAGCGCCGCGCAGAAGCAGCAGGAGGACTCGCTCCAGCAGGCGCGCGTCCAGCGCGAGGAGATGATGGAGCAGACCCGCCGCGACATCGACGCCGAGACCCGGCGCGCGATCCAGGAGATCCGCAGCCAGGTCGCCGACCTGACCGTGCTGGCCACCGAGAAGGTCACGCGCAAGACGCTGACCCCCGAGGACCAGCGCCGGCTGGTCGACGAGGCGATCGGCGAGCTGGACTTCGAGGCGCTCGCCGGCAGCGACGGGAGCCGCAACTAGCTCATGGAGGAGATCGCCCAGGTCTACGGCCGCGCGCTCTTCGAGGCCGCGAAGGAGGCGGACCAGCTCGACCTCGTCCGCGAGCAGGTCGGCGCGTTCGCGGACGCGCTCGACTCCAACCGCGACCTGGCGGTCTTCTTCTTCTCGCCGTACTTCTCCACGGAGGAGAAGAAGGACGGCCTCGGCAAGGTGCTGGACGGCGCCGACGACATCGTCCGCAACTTCCTCGAGCTGCTCGTCGAGAAGCACCGGGTGCCCGCCGTCTACCGCATCCGCCGCGCGTACGACGCGCTGTGGGAGGAGGAGAACAAGCTCCTCCCGGTCGAGGTGACGAGCGCGATCGAGCTCGACCCCGAGACCGTCGAGAACATCGGCAAGGCGATCGGCGACCGCACCGGCCGCCGCGTCGAGCTCGAGTCGAAGGTCGACCCGGACATCTTGGGAGGCATCGTCGTCCGCGTCGGCGACCGGATCCTCGACGCCTCCATCGCCAACCGTCTTGAGAGCCTGCGCAAGCAGGTCGCAAGGAGCTGAACCCCTTCCCCATGCAGATCAAGCCCGACGAGATCACCTCCATCCTCAAGAGCCGCATCCAGGGGCTCGACGAGGGCCAGTCCGAGCTGACCGAGGTCGGCACCGTGCTGTCGGTCGGCGACGGCATCGCGCGCATCCACGGCCTCGAGAACTGCGAGTCGTTCGAGATGCTCGAGCTGCCGCACGACGTCATCGGCCTGGCGCTGAACCTCGAGGCCGACAACGTCGGCGTCGTGCTGTTCGGCCACTGGGACAAGATCGTCGAAGGCGACACGGTCAAGCGGACCGGCCGCCTGCTCGAGATCCCGGTCGGCGAGGGGCTGCTCGGCCGCATCGTCGACCCGCTCGGCAACCCGCTCGACGGCAAGGGCGACATCGAGACCGAGGGCACCCGCCCCGCGGAGTTCAAGGCGCCCGGCGTCGTCCAGCGCCAGCCGGTCACCGAGCCGCTCCAGACCGGCCTGAAGGCGATCGACTCGATGATCCCGATCGGCCGCGGCCAGCGCGAGCTGATCATCGGCGACCGCCAGACCGGCAAGACGGCGATCGCGA
>JAUJPF010000057.1 GCA_030447275.1 Solirubrobacteraceae bacterium
GCCGGCGACGCGGGCGTGACGCCCGGGTCGGGGGTCGGCGCGGGCTCGCCGAGCGGGTCGCCCGCCGGCGGTGCGCTCGCCTGCGGCGCGGGCGCCGCGTCCTGCGGCGCGTTGACCGGGCGGCCGTGCGCGTCGTACTCGACGGCGGGGCCGCCGCCCTGCTGCTGGCCGCCCTGCTGGCCCTGGTTGAAGTTCTTCTGCGCCTCGTCGAGCTTGGTCTGTGCCTGCTCGGCCATCTTCTTGGCCTTGTCCATGAATCCCATGGGCGGCAGTCAAGCGGTCCGGTGGCCGCCGCGCAAGGGGCGCGTCCGGCGGCTCAGTCGCCGCACTGCGGGACGCCGAGGTCCTGCGCGGCCTGCTTCGCGGCGTCGCTCGACGGCTGGAGCGCCGTGCGCGCCTCGGTCAGCACCTTCGTCGGGTCGCCGCCGCCCTCCAGCTCGTCGATGACCTCGCCGAGCTTCTCGCGCCCCTCGCGGTTGGCCTTGAGCGCGCGGTCGTGCGCCGCCTTGAGGTCGTCGGGCGGGTTCAGCTTCTCGACCCGCTCGATCGAGCTCGAGTTGATGTCGCGCAGCCGTGAGAGGTAGCTGGCGATCGCCGGAGCGGACGCGCGCGTCGGCTCGGTGACCTTCTCGGTCTGCTTGTCGGTGTCGGCGCAGATCCTGCGCAGCTCGGTCCGGTAGTCGGACGCCGAGAGCTGGTCGTCGCCGCCGCAGCCGGCGAGGCCCGCAGCGAGGGCGAGGGTGAGCAGCGCGCGGCGCATCGAGCATCGGAGGCTAGCGTCCGAGGGCGTCGGTGAAGCGCCGCGGGACGCGGGCGTCGTCGCCCTCCTCCCACAGCGTCACGACCACGAGCTCGTTGCGCGGGCGGTCGTGGCGGCAGACGAAGACCAGCTCGCGCTCCTCGACGTCGCGGACGAGCGTGCGGCCGCGGTCGACGGTCTCGACGCGGCCCGCCTGCCAGGCGCGGGACGTGCGCGCGAGCACCTCGGCCTTCGGGTAGAGGGTCCCGCGCACGCGCTGGGCGTAGCGCTCGGCGGCGTGGTCGGTGACCGCGATCAGGACGCCGGCCACAGCAGGTGCTCCAGGCCGACGACCGGCGACGCGGTCAGCGAGCCGACGCCGCGGACGGCGAGCAGCACGCCGGGCATGAACGACTCGCGGTCGAGCGAGTCGTGGCGGATCGTCAGCGTCTGGCCGACGTCGCCGAGCACGACCTCCTGGTGGGCGACGAGCCCGGGGAGCCGGACCGAGTGGATCGGCACGTCGCCGTCCATCAGCTCGGCCGTCCTCGCCGCCGTGCCGCTCGGCGTGTCGAGCTTGCGGTCGTGGTGCAGCTCGACGATCTCCGCCTTGGCCATGTGCCTCGAGGCCTCGGCGGCGAAGCGCATCATCAGCACCGCGCCGATCGCGAAGTTCGGGGCGAAGAAGACGTTGGCGCGACCCGCCGCGGGATGCCCGCGGACGGCGTCGACGTCCCACCCGCTCGTCCCGACCACCGCGTGCACGCCGGCGTCGAGGCAGGCGAGGACGTTGTCGAGCGCGGTGTCGGGCCGGGTGAAGTCGACGACGACGTCGGCGTCACCGAGGACGTCGGCCAGCGCGGTGTCGAGCGCGGGATCGGCGCGCGCGACGAGGTCGAGGTCGTCGGCGCCCTCGACCGCGCGGCACACTGCCTCCCCCATCCGCCCGGCGGCGCCGGAGACGGCGACCCGGGTCACGCCGCGGCCAGCTCGGGCGACACCGGCTCGAGCGCCGCGCGGAACGCGGCCTCGTCGCCGCCCACCCCGGCCGCGCTGAGCGCGCCGGGCGCGTACAGCTCGCGCGCCAGCGCGGCGAGGTCGTCGCGGGTGACCGCGTCGATGCGCTCCATGACCTCGTCGACCGACAGCAGCGGCAGCCCGGCCAGCAGCGACGCGCCGAGCCGGTTCATCCGCGACAGCGTCGACTCGAGCCCGAGCACGACGCGCCCCTTCACGTTCTCCTTCGCGCGCGCCAGCTCGTCCTCGGCGACCGGGTCGGCGCACAGCCGCGCCAGCTCGTCGGCGACGACCCGCAGCGCGGCGGCGACGTTGTCGGGGCGCGTGCCGACGTACAGGCCGGCCTGTCCCGTGCCCGCGAACATCGACTGGAAGGTGTAGACCGAGTACGCGAGCCCGCGCTTCTCGCGGACCTCCTGGAACAGGCGCGAGGACGACGTGCCGCCGAGGATCGCGTCGAGGACGCGCAGCGCGTAGCGGCGCTCGTCGTCGCGGGCGATGCCGCGGCCGCCGAGGCAGACGTGGACCTGCTCGGTCTCCTTCGTGAAGAAGCGGACGCGCGCGGGCGTCGGCTCCGGCGCGGAGTACGCGGCCGGCGCGGGCGCGCCGCTGCGCTCGGCCTCCACGGCGCGCACGAGGTCGGCGAACGCGTCGTGGTCGACCGACCCTGCGGCGGCGACGACGACGTTGTCGGGGACGTAGCGGTCGGCGTGGAACGCGGCGAGCCCCTCGGCGGGCGTCGACGCGACCACGTCGGCGCGGCCGATGATCGCGCGCCCGAGCGGATGGGCCGGGAAGACCGCCTCGCCGAGCACGTCGAAGACCTTGTCCTGCGGGTCGTCCTCGTACATGGCGATCTCCTCGAGCACGATCTCGCGCTCGTTGGCCAGGTCGTCCTCGCCGAACCGCGGCCGCCAGACCATGTCGCCGATGACGTCGAGCGCCTGCGGCACGTGGACGTCGAGCACCCGCGCGTAGACCGACGTCGTCTCCTTGCCCGTGCCCGCGTTGAGCTCGGCGCCCATGGCGTCGAAGAGCTGGTCGATCTCGAGCGAGCCGTACTTCGCCGTCCCGCGGAACAGCATGTGCTCGACGAGGTGCGACAGCCCGGCGTGCGAGTCGTCCTCGCCCGCCGAGCCCGTGCCGATCCAGAACCCGAGCGCCGCGGATCGCACCGAGTCCATGCGCTCGGTGACGACCCGGACGCCCGAGTCCAGGACGGTGGTCCGCGGAGCCTCTATGGCTAGTCGCGGTCGTTGTCGCTGTGGCGCCGCGGGGGGCCGGTGGGGCGGTCGCCGCGCCCGCCCCCGCCGCCGCCGCCGTCGCGGTCCCGGCGGCCGCCGCCGCCCCCGCCGCGCTCGCGGCGCGCGCCGCCGTTGCCGCCATGCGCCGACCGCGGCCAGCTCGTCGGCGGACTTCCCTCGATGGCCGGGTCGTTTGCGAGGCGCAGGCCGATGCGGCCGCGCTCGCGGTCGACCTCGACCACGCGGACGTGGACCTCGTCGCCCTTGTTGAAGACCTCCTCGACCGTGTCGGGCCGCTGGCCCGGCGCGATGTTGGAGATGTGCAGCAGGCCGTCGGTGCCCTTGGCGAGCTCGACGAACGCGCCGAACGTCGTCGTCTTGACGATCTTCGCGGTCGGGAACTCGTCGCCGACCTCGACCTCCTTCATCATGGTCGTGATCCGCTCGGCCAGCGCGTCGCCCAGCTCGCCGTTGGACGAGTAGACCAGCACCTGGCCCTCGTCGTTGACGTCGATCTGCGACTCGAACTCGTCCTGGAGCCCGCGGATCGTCTCGCCGCCCTTGCCGATCAGCATGCCGATCTGCGACGGGTCGATCTTGAGCTGGATGATCCGCGGCGCGTGCGGCTTGAGCTCGGTCCGCGGCGCGTCGATGACCTTGGCCATCTCGCCGAGGATGAACTTCCGCGCCTCGAGCGCCTGGGTCAGCGCGTCGCGCATGATCTCGAACGTGACGCCCGTGATCTTGATGTCCATCTGCAGCGCGGTGATGCCCCCCTCGGTCCCGGCGACCTTGAAGTCCATGTCGCCGAGGTGGTCCTCGACGCCCGCGATGTCGGTGAGCACGACGTAGTCGTCGCCCTCCTTGATGAGGCCCATGGCGATGCCGGCCACCGGCGCCTTGATCGGCACGCCGGCGTCCATCAGCGCGAGCGCGGAGCCGCACACCGAGGCCATCGACGACGACCCGTTGGACTCGAGGATGTCCGAGACCACGCGGATCGTGTACGGGAAGTCCTCGGTCGACGGGACGACCGGCACGAGCGCCCGCTCGGCCAGCGCGCCGTGGCCGATGTCGCGGCGCTTCGGGCCGCGCATGAAGCCGGCCTCGCCCACCGAGAACGGCGGGAAGTTGTAGTGGTGGAAGTAGCGCTTGGTCGTCTCGAGGCCGAGCGTGTCCAGGCGCATCTCCTCGCGGGAGGTGCCGAGCGCGGCGACCGAGATCGCCTGGGTCTGCCCGCGGGTGAACAGCGCGGAGCCGTGCGTGCGCGGCAGCAGGCCGACCTCGATCGAGATGGGCCGGATCTCCTCGGCGGAGCGGCCGTCCGGGCGGATCTTCTTGACGGCGATGCGCTCGCGGATCGTCGCCTTCTCGAGCTTGTCGAACGCGAGCTGCGCGTTCTGGCGGGCCTCGGCGTAGCTCTCGGACGACGGGTCGCCCGAGTACTGCTCGAGGACCTGCGCCTCGACGGCCTTGGTGGCGTCCTGGCGGGCGAGCTTGTCCTGCACGGAGGTGGCCTCGTCGAGCGCCTTGCCGTGGGAGGCCTTGACCTGGTCGATCAGGTCCTGCGGGACGGTCGGGACCTCGATCTCCTGCTTGGGCTTGCCGGCCTTCTCGGCGAGCTCGCGCTGCGCGGCGCAGATCTTCTTGATCTCGCCGTGGGCGATGTCGAGCGCGTCGAGGATCTCGGCCTCGGGGATCTCGTTCGCCCCCGCCTCGACCATCAGGATGGCCTCCTCGGTGCCGGCGACCACGAGGTCGAGGTCCGAGAGGCCCGCGGCGAGGTCGGCCTCGGACGGGTTGATGACGAAGTTGCCCTCGATCTTGCCGATGCGCACCGCGCCGACGGGCGTCGGGAACGGGACGGGCGAGATCATCAGCGCCGCGGAGGCGCCGTTCATCGCGAGGATGTCGTGGGCGTGGACGTGGTCCACGGAGAGCGGGATGCCGACGAGCTGCGTCTCGTAGCGCCAGTTCTTCGGGAACAGCGGGCGCAGCGGGCGGTCGATCATGCGCGCGGTGAGGGTGCCCTCGGTGCTGGCCTTGCCCTCGCGCTTGAAGAACGAGCCGGGGATCTTGCCCACGGCGTACATGCGCTCCTCGATGTCCACCGTGAGCGGCAGGAAGTCCGCGTCGCGGAGGTTGCCCATGGTCGCGGTGCTGAGGACCATGGTGTCGCCCTGGCGGACGACGACGGCGCCGGAGGCCTGCTTGGCCAGCTTGCCCGTCTCGAAGCTGATCTCTGTGCCGGCGATCTCGACCGAGACGGTCTTCACGGCGTTGGGATCCATATTTGGTTTTCTCCTCTAGGGACGCCCGTCGGAGTCGGCGTCCCGCGTCTTTGCTTCTGACTCTTCGTTCCGATCCGCAGGCAGGATAGCGGCGCCGCCCGGTTCTTCCCCGAAGATGGCGGGCGTCGTGGTGGCCCCGGCGCGCAGCGCCTCGCGCGTGTCGCGGCGCACGCGGTCCGCCGCCGCAGCGTCGCGCCGGTCGGCCTCGAAGCGGTCGAGGTCGAGCCCGAGCGCGCGGACCCGCGCCCACAGGTGCGGGTCGTCGATGCGTCCCTGGTCGGCGTAGAGCGCGTCGTGGAACGCCCAGAACGCGCCCTGGGCGGCGGCGGCCTCCGCGGCGTGGGCGAGGGCGATCGCCCGCGGGTGCTTGACCTTCAGCGCAAGGTGGCGGAACGCGACCCGGACCGGCGCCGCGCGCAGCCGCTCGTGGGCGACCGCGCAGCGCGGGCAGGTGAAGTCGGCGTAGACGACGACGAGCGGCGCGCCGTCGGCCCCGCGGACGTGGTCGTCGGGCCGAAGGTCGGGAACCGGTGCGCTCGTGAGGTCCGAGATGCGTACACGGTAGGTGCGCATCCACGTCATCGAGCAGGAGCAGCACCTGCCCGCGCCGCCCGACGCCGTCTTCGGGTTCTTTGCCGACTCGCACAACCTCGAGGCGATCACGCCGCCCCTGCTGCGCTTCCGCGTGCTCACGCCCGAGCCGATCGTCATGCGGCGCGGGACGCTGATCCAGTACCGGCTGCGCCTGCGCGGGGTGCCGGTGAGCTGGCTGACCTCGATCCAGGAGTGGGACCCGCCGCACCGCTTCGTCGACGTCCAGGTCCGCGGGCCCTACGCGCTGTGGCACCACACGCACGACCTGGCGAGCGACGGCGCCGGCGGGACGGTCATGCGCGACACCGTCCGCTACGCGATCGGCTTCGGCGCGCTCGGCGAGCTCGCCCACCGGCTGCTCGTGCGGCGCGACCTCGAGGCGATCTTCGCGTTCCGCGCCGAAGCGGTCGCGCGCCAGGTCTGGTCCAGAAACGGGTAAAGCGCGGAACATGCGCCGACCTTCCCCCGCCACCGCCATCGCCTTCCTCGCGCTCTGCGTCGCCCTCAGCGGCGTGGCCTACGCGCAGTCCCTCGACGCCGACAGCGTCGGCCCGCGCGAGCTTCGGGAGCCCTCGGTCGGCTCGAGCCAGGTGTCGAACGGTTCGCTGAAGCGATCGGACTTCGCCCGCGGCCAGATCCCGCGCGGGCAGCGGGGCCCGCGCGGCCGGCGCGGGCTGCCGGGCGCCACGCGCGTCGTGACGCGCAGCGCCCGCGGCCGCGACATCCCGGGCCAGGACGTGCGCTCGATGCGCGTGCGCTGCCGCGGCAACGAGCGGGCGACGGGCGGCGGCGGCGGCTTCGCCGGGATCGCGCTCGAGAACGACCGCATCATCGAGAGCCTCCCCGGCCTCGGGTCGCCGCCGCGCGACTGGCGCGTGACGCTCTTCAACGGCGGCCAGTCGCCGCGCGCGCCCGTCGCGTACGTGATCTGCGCCAGGCCCTAGCGCATCATGTCCGCGTCGGCCTGAACCTTCCGCCGCGCGGCGGTGATGAGCAGGGCATGGAGCCCTCGCCGAGCGACGCCGAGCTGATCGCGCGCTCCGTCGCGGAGCCGGAGCTGTTCGGCACGATCTTCGAGCGCCATCACGCGACGGTCCACGGCTACCTGCGCCGGCGCCTGGGATCCGAGGCGGCCGACGACCTCCTCGGCGAGACGTTCACCCAGGCGTTGCGCGCCCGCGGCCGCTACACGCCGCGTCATGAGACGTGCCGGCCGTGGCTGCTGGGGATCGCGGCGCACCTGATCGCCAACCACCGCCGAGGGGAGAGCCGGCGACTCGCCGCGCTCCAGCGCGAGGCGGGACGGCTGGCGTTCCCCGCCGGGTTCGACGGGCTGCCGTCCTCCGTCGCCGGCGAGCTCGTCGGCGAGCTGCGCCGGCTGGCGCCGCGCGACCGCGAGGTCCTGCTCCTGCACGCGTGGGCCGAGCTCGGCTACGCGGAGATCGCTGAGGCGCTCGACATCCCTGTCGGCACCGTCCGCTCGCGGCTGCATCGCGCACGCGAGCAGCTTCGCCGGCGCCTCGAGCCCGCCGCCACCGGAGGCTGTCATGCCGGCTGACGAACTCGACCTCGAGATCCTCCGCGCGCTGCGCGGGCCCGACGCGCCGCCGCCGGGCGAGGCGCGCGAGCGCGCCGCCGCGCGGCTGTTCGCGGCGATCGACGCGGAGCGCGGCCCGGCCCGGCCTCGGCGCGGCCGCGGCCCGATCCGGCTCGCGGCGGTGCTCGTGGTGGTGGGCCTGGCGGGCGCGGGCTACGCGGTGTTCAAGCCGGCTGATCCGGCCGCCGGGGTGATCTGCGCGACCGACGTCGCGGAGACCCCGAGCGGGCTGCAGGCGCCGCTGGAGCGCGGTGGCCCGACCGCCACGTGCGCCGCTTTGTGGCGCCGCGGCCTCGTCGATCCGCGCCGGCGCCGGGCCCCCGCGCAGCTCACCGCGTGTGACAGCGGGGGTGGGGCGGTCTTCGTCTTCCCGGCGGGCGGCGATGTCTGCGCGCGGGTCGGGATGCAGCCCGCCGCCGATCGGACGACCGGCGAGGAGCGACGGTTCATCGCGATGCGCAAGCGGCTCGTCCGGTGGTTCATGCGCCAGGGGGACGGGTACGTGAGCTTCGCGCGCGGCGAGGCGCAGGTGCGGCGAGAGCTGCGGCGTTCGCGGCTGGTCGGCTGGGAGATCCGGCGCGGGCGGCCCGCGTCCCCGGGCGCGCGCCCGCGGCCGTGCGCCTCGCTGTACTTCCAGTGGGGCTCGGTGACGCTGGTGCCGATGGAACGGCACCGCGGGCCCTAGGCTGGCTGCGTCGCCGCGAGCCCGTCGAAGATGAGGTTCGCGCCGGGCAGCACGCCGGGGTGCTCGCCCTCCCAGCTCCAGCGCACGACCCCGTCGGGGTCGACGATGACCAGCGCGCGCGTCGAGATGCCGGCGGGCTCGAACCACGTGCCGAACGCGCGCGAGGCCTCGCCCTTGGGCTCGAAGTCCGAGAGCTGCGGGATGCTGATGCCGAGCTTCTCCCTGAACGCCTTCTGCGACCACATCGAGTCGCACGAGACGCCGTAGAGCGTCGCGCCCTGGGCCTCGAACTCGTCGAGGACCTCCTCGTAGATCTGGAACTGGTCCGTGCAGACCGGGCTGAACGCCGCCGGGTAGAAGACGAGGACGCTGGTCTGGCCGAGCAGGTTCTCGCGCGTGAAGCGCTCGCCCTGCTCGTCGATCAGCCGGAACTCGGGCGCCGGCGTGCCGGCAGCGATGACCGGCATCGCCCCGTCGGCCCTAGCGCCGGAGGCCCAGCTCGCGGATGAGCTCGCGGTACCCCTCGAGGTCGTGGCGCTGGAGGTAGTTCAGCAGCCGCCGCCGCTTGCCGACGAGCATCAGCAGGCCGCGCCGCGAGTGGTGGTCCTTGCGGTGCGTGCGCAGGTGCTCGGTCAGGTCGTTGATCCGAGCGGTCAGGAGAGCGATCTGGACGCGCGTGTCGCCGGTGTCGGTGGGGGTGGCGCCCCACCGCGCGATGATCTCCTGCTTGGTCTCGAGGGTCAGCGTCATGCGGCCGGAAACCGTAGCAGGCGCCTGGCGTCCTCCACGTCGCGCGCCATCTGCTCGAGCAGCGCGTCGACGCTCGCGAAGCGGCGCTCGCCGCGCAGCCGCCGGTGGAACTCGATCCGCAGCTCCTGGCCGTACAGATCGCCCTCGAAGTCGAGCAGGTAGGCCTCGATCAGCTCGCCCCGGCCGGTGTTGAACTGGGGCCGGATCCCGACGTTGACGGCCGCGGTCCACCACGCCTCGGCGTCCGGCCCGATGACGCCGGCGCGGCACGCGTAGACGCCGTGCCCCGGCGTCACGTAGCGCGGGTCGGGGACGAGGTTCGCCGTGGGGTAGCCGAGCTCGCGGCCGCGCTTGTCGCCGTGGGCGACCTCGCCGCGAACCTGGAAGTGGTCGGCGAGCAGCGGGGTGGCCTCCTCGACGTGCCCCCCCATGACGAGCCCGCGGATGTGCGAGGAGGACACGATCTCGTCGCCCACCTCGATGAGCGGCTGCACGCGCGTCTCGAAGCGCGGGTCGGCGCGCAGCATGTCCGCGTCGCCCTGCGCCTTGTGGCCGAAGCGGAAGTTCTCGCCGACGCTCACCCGCGTGGCCTGGAGCGCGTCGACGAGGATCCGGTCGACGAAGTCCTGCGCGCCGCGGCCCGCGAACTCCCGGTCGAACGGAATCACGACGAGCTCCTCGACGCCGAGGCCGGCGATCAGCTCCGCCTTGCGGTCGGGGCGCGTGAGCAGCTTCGGCGCCGCGTCGGGGCTCACGACTCTCACCGGGTGCGGCTCGAAGGTCAGGACGGTGTCCGAGCCGGCGATCACCTCGCGGTGGCCGCGGTGCACGCCGTCGAAGGTTCCGACGGCGACGCGGCGCGGGCGGCGCCCGGCTTCGGGGAGCGGGGTGATCCTCATGCGCCGCGAAAGCCTACGGTCGGCTTGAGCAGGCCGCCGTCGCGGGGCTCGGCGATCGCGATCGGGCCGTCGCCGTCGACCAGCAGGACGGGCCCGGCCGCGGGCGCGTGCGGCGCCACCACCGCGACGCCGTGGGAGGCCCGGCGCGCGTCGTCGCCCTCGAGCTCGGCGACCGGCAGCACGGCGCGCAGCGCGTCGCCCAGCGGCACCTCGCGCCCCGCGTCCTCGACCCGGAACGGCCCGATCGCCGTGCGCCGCAGCGCCTCGCAGTACGCGTCGCCGAGGTCGGCGACGTACGAGCGCACGTAGGTCCCCGCCGAGCAGCGGACCTCGAGGCCGACCCGCCGCCCGTCGCGGCGCGTCTCCTGCGCGTGGTACACGGTCACCGCCCGCTCCGGCAGCTCGACCTCCTCCCCGCGCCGGGCGAGCCGGTACGCGCGCTCCCCGCCCACCTTGACCGCGCTGTACGCCGGGGGGCGCTGGCGGATCGCCCCGGTCGGCAGCACGAGCGGGTCGGGGACCGGAGCGCCGGTTTCGGCGATCTCGCCCTCCGGGTCGCCGGTGCTCGAGACCGCGCCGAAGCGGGCGACGGCCTCGTAGGTCTTCGGGAGCGCCATGAGGAACCGCTGGGCCCGCGTCGCGCGGCCGAGCAGCACGAGCAGCAGTCCCGTCGCGAACGGGTCGAGCGTGCCCGCGTGGCCGACCTTCGGGCCCTTCCGGCCGCCGTGCTCTCGCCGCACGGCGGCGACCACGGCGTGGGAGGTCTTGCCGGCAGGCTTGTCGACGAGGAGGACGCCGTCCACGCGCTAGCGCGGCGAGCCGTCGTCCGGCGCGGCGCCGAGCTGCGCCGCGAGCGCGTCCCGCAGGAACGCGACCAGCTCCCCGTCGGCGAGCTTCGTCGTGAACCCCGCCGCCTGGCGGTGGCCGCCGCCGCCGCCCGCGCGCGCGATCGCCGAGACGTCGACGTCGGGGTCGGCGGCGCGCAGCGAGACCTTCGCCCGGCGCACGCCGTCGCCGTTGGTCATCAGCTCGCGCACGAGCGCGGCGACCTTCGTGCCGTGCACCCCGCGCAGGTGGTCGACGATCCCCTCCGAGTAGCTGTCCTCGGCCTCGGCGTCGGCGAAGTGCTCGCGCGTGATGCGGCTCAGCGTGAGGCTGCCGCCGTCGAAGCGGCGGATCGACGCGAGCGCGAGCGCGAGCAGCCGCAGCTTCGCGTACGGGATCCCCTCGTACAGGCGCCGGTAGATCGCGTGCACGTCGACGCCGGCGGCGATCAGCTCGGCGGCCATCACGTGCGCGCGCGTGCCGGTGTTCTCGTACATGAAGCGCCCGGTGTCGGTCACGAGGCCGACGTAGAGCGCGTCCGCGATGTCGGGCGTCGCGTCGACGCCGAGCGAGCGCATCAGGTCCCACACGATCTCGGCGGTGCACGACGCCTCGGGCACGACGTGGTCGATCGTCCCGAACCGCGTGTTGTCGTGGTGGTGGTCGACGTTGAGGATCCGCAGCTCCGGATCGCGCAGCGCCTCCGGCGCGCGGTCGATGTTCCCGCAGTCGAGGAAGACGACCACGCGCGCCTGGAGGTCCTGCGGGACGTCGGTCACCACCCCGCGCTCGAGGTCGAAGAAGCGGTACTCGTACGGCAGCGGGAACTCGTCGTGCCCGATGAACATCATCGCGTCCTTGCCGAGCAGCCGGAGCACGCCGTGCATCGCCACCAGCGACCCGAGCGCGTCACCGTCCGGGTTCTCGTGGGTGACGAGCAGGAAGCGGTCGTTCGCGCGCACCGCGTCGAGGACGCGCTCGCGCGTCCCGGCCGCCGTCGTCGCCTCGGCGCTCAACGGTCGTCCTCGTCGTCCTCGGCGAGCAGCGCCTCGATGTGCATCGCGCGGTCCGTCGTCTCGTCGTAGGCGAACTGGAGCGCGGGCGTGCGCTTCATGCGCAGCTCGCGTGCGAGCCGGCGCTGGAGCAGGCCGTGCGCCGACTGGAGCCCCTCGAGCGTCGCGTCGCGGCGGTCCTGGTCGCCGAGCACCGTCACGAAGACGCGCGCATGGCGGAGGTCTGGACTGGTCTTGACGTCGGTCACGGTCACGAAGCCGATGCGCGGATCCTTCAGACCCTCGCCCACAGCGTCGCTGAGGACCTCGCGGATCGCTTCGTCGACCCGGCGCATCCGGCCGGCGCTCACACTAGCTCCTCGAACGCGGCGACCACTCTCTCCATCCGGAAGCCCTGCGGCAGACGCGCATCGAGGAAGCGCTCTACCCGGTCGGCTGCCTGCTCCACCCCGCCCTGTGACCCGGCAACCACCGCGGCGGCGAGCGTCGCTCGCTGCCACAGGTCCTGGTGGTCGACCTCGCTGACCGCCGCGCCGAGCCGCGTGTGCAGCTGGGCCTTGATCGAGGACAGGTCCTTCCGCTTGGCCTTGAGGCTGCCTGCGTCGGGGAAGTGGAGGTGGATCGTCAGCAGCGCGACGAACGCCGTCACTAGGACAGCTCGCGCTCGACCTGCCGCGTCTCGTAGACCTCCAGGACATCGCCCTCCTTGACGTCCTGGTAGTTCTCGAGCGTGATGCCGCACTCGTAGCCGGCGGCGACCTCGCGCGCGTCCTCGTTGAAGCGCCGCAGGGTCCCGATCCGGCCCTCGTGCACGACGGTGCCGTCACGGACGAGCCGGACGGGATCGCCGCGGCGGACGCGGCCGTCGCGGACGTACGAGCCGGCGATCGTGCCGATGCGCGACGCGCGGAACGTCTGGCGCACCTCGACCTCGCCGACCTGGTGCTCGACCTCCTCGGGCGCGAGCAGTCCCTGCATGGCCGCGCGCAGCTCGTCCAGCGCGTGGTAGATGACCGAGTACGTACGGATCTCGACGCCCTCGCGCTCGGCGAGCTGGCGCGCCTCGCCGACGGGCCGGACGTTGAAGCCGATGATGATCGCGTCCGAGGCGGCGGCGAGCATGACGTCGGACTCGTTGATGCCGCCGACGCCGCGGTGCAGCACGTTGGCGTGCACCTCGCTCTGCGGCAGCTTCGCGATCTGGTCCTCGACCGCTTCGACCGAGCCGGCGACGTCACCCTTGAGGACGAGGTTGAGCTCCTGGGCGTCCTCCTCCTGCGCGCGGCGGAAGACGTCCTCGAGCGACACCTTGCGGCCGCTGCGGCGCGCGAGCGACTCGCTCTTCAGGCGCTGGGCGCGCTCGGTCGCGAGCTGGCGGGCGCGGCGGTCGTTCTCGACCGCGCGGAACGGCTCGCCCGCCTCGGGGACGCCGTCGAAGCCGAGCACCTCGGCCGGCTGGCCGGGGACGGCCTTCTTGAGCTTCGCGCCGGTGTGGTCGTGCAGCGCGCGGACCTTGCCCCAGTGCGAGCCCGACACGACGGCGTCGCCGACCTTGAGCGTGCCGCGCTGGACGAGCAGCGTCACGACGGGCCCACGGCCCGGGTCGAGCTTGGACTCGATGACGACGCCGGACGCGTCGGCGTTCGGGTTGGCCCTGAGCTCCTCGACCTCGGCCATGACGTTGATCGTCTCGAGCAGGTCGTCGAGGCCGGTCTTCGTCTTGGCCGACACGTCGACGTACTCGGTCTCGCCGCCCCACTCGACCGGCTGGAGCCCGATGTTCGTCATCTCGGTGCGCGTGCGGGTCGGGTCAGCGCCCTCCTTGTCGACCTTGTTGACGGCGACGAGCACCGGGACGCCGGCCGCCTTCGCGTGGTCGACGGCCTCCTGTGTCTGCGGCTTGACGCCGTCGTCGGCGGCGACCACGATGATCGCGATGTCGGTGACCTTCGCGCCGCGGGCGCGCATGGCGGTGAACGCCTGGTGGCCCGGGGTGTCGAGGAAGGTGATGAGCTTGCCGTCGCGGTTGACCTGGTAGGCGCCGATGTGCTGGGTGATGCCGCCCGCCTCGCCCGCCGCGACCTCGGTCTCGCGGATCGCGTCGAGCAGCGACGTCTTGCCGTGGTCGACGTGGCCCATGATCGTCACGACCGGCGGGCGCTCGGCGAGCTCGGCCTCGTCGGCGGCGACCTCGGGCTCGGCCTCCTCCTCCTCGGCCACGCTGACGATCTCGATCTTGCGCTCGAACTCGTCGGCGAGCAGCTCGATCGTCTCGTCGGACAGCGTCTGCGTGAGCGTCGCCATCTCGCCGAGGCCCATCAGCTTCTTGATGATCTCGGGGACGGGGACGCCGAGGTACTCGCCGACGTCCTTGACGGTCGAGCCCGAGTTGATCCGGACGAGGTCGGTGTGGGTCAGGGCGTCCTTGTCGAGGGCGGGGCCTCCTGCTCCTCGTAGTCGTGCCGCGGCGGCGGCTGTCCGCCGCCGCCGCGCCGCTGGCGCTGCTGCGGGCCGCCACCGCCGCCGCCGGGAGGGCCGCCGGGGCCGCGGCGCGCGGCCTGCGAGTCGATGACGACGCGGCGCATGCGGCCGCCGAGGCCGCCCGGGGCGCGCTCGCCCATGCGGTTGTCGCGCGTCGGGCGGCTGGCGCCGGCCGCGCCGCCCTTCGCCGCGCCGCCGGGTTCCGGGCGCGGCGCCGTCGCCCTGCGGCCTGCGCCTGCTCGGCCTGCTCGGGCCTCGGCCTGACGCGGCTCGGCCGGATCGGGGCCCGTCGCCGGTGCCTCGGCGGGAGTCGTCGGCGCCGCCGATGGCTGGGCGCGCCGCTGCCGGCGGCGGCGCCGGCTCCTTCGGCTTGACCTTCTTGCCGGTGATGGCGGCCTCGGCCTGCTGCTTGTCGACCGCGGAGGCGACCGCCTTGACGGGTAGACCGGCAGCGGTCAGCTTCGCGAGCATGTCCTTCGGGGGGACATCTCGCGCTCTTGGCAAGCTCGTGCACACGGATTTTCGCCACGCGGAAGCGAGTTCATCCGGTGCTGTCCCGCACGCCGGAATGCTCGGCCCCATCCGCGGCGGCGCGTCGCTCGGCCAGGCAAGCGTCGTCGCAGACGTACGCCCCGCGGCTCGCCAGCCGCCGCGCTCCGTCCTCCGCCACGGTGCCGCCCTCGTCGGCGGCGAAGCGGCGGAGCTCGGACTGCGGGCGGATCCGCCCGCAGCCGATGCACCTCCGCTCTGGAGCCGCTACTGCGGTTCCCCGGTGGGCTCGGAGGCGTCGGCCTGCGGCTCGAGCTCGTCGGCCGGCGAGCCGGCCACGGCTGCGCCGACTCGACCGCCGCGTCTCCCCGCGGGCACCGGCTCCTCCGCGGGCTCCTCGAGGGCGACGGCCTCCTCGGCGCGGCCGTTCGCCGAGCCGCGCTGCCGCCGAGGTCGGCGACCGCGTCGGACGCGATCTCGGCGAGCGCCTGGTGGGCGTCGAGGCCGCAGTAGCGCGAGCTCGGCAGCGACGCGTTGGGGCAGCGCCGGCCGTTGGACATGATCGCCGCGCAGCGCCCGTCCAGCTCCTCCTCGCCGCCGCCGTAGTCGCCGTCCTGCTCCTCGGTCGCGAACTCCGTCTCGAGCGGATGTCGATCCGCCAGCCGGTCAGCCGCGCGGCGAGCCGCGCGTTCTGGCCCTCGCGGCCGATGGCCAGGCTGAGCTGGTCGTCGGGGACGATGACCGTCGCGCGCCGGGCATCGTCGTCGACGAGCACCTCGCGCACGCGCGCGGGGCTGAGCGCCTTGGCGACGAACCGGGCGGGCTCGTCGTTGTAGGGGATGATGTCGATCTTCTCGCCGCGCAGCTCGGAGACGACCATGCGCACGCGCGAGCCGCGCGGGCCGACGCACGCGCCGACCGGGTCGACGCCGTCGCTGGTGGCTCACGACGGCGATCTTCGAGCGGTAGCCGGGCTCGCGCGCGACGTTCTCGATCTCGACGAGGCCGTCGGCGATCTCCGGGACCTCGAGCTCGAAGAGCTTCTTGATGAGCTCGGGGTCGCGGCGGCTGACGATGATCTCGGCCCGCGCGTGGAGGCCGAGACCTCCTTGATGACCGCCTTGATGCGCGACCCGTGGTCGTAGCGCTCGCCGTCGACCTGCTCGGAGCGCGGCAGCAGCGCCTCGACGCGCTCGCGCAGCTGCACGAGCGTGTAGCGGTTGTCGGACTGCTGCACGATGCCGGTGATCAGCTCGGTCACGCGGTCGCGGTACTCCTCGTACATCATGTCGCGCTCGGCCTCGCGGATGCGCTGGAGGATCACCTGCTTGGCCGTCTGGGCGGCGATCCGGCCGAAGTCGTCGGGCGTGACGTCGCGGCTCGTCGATCTGGTCCTCGTACTGCGCGAGCTTGACCGGGTCGATCTCGGGGTCGGTCGGCTCGCGGCGCTCGCCCGTCTCCGGGTCGACCGTGGTGTTCTCGTCGATCGCCTCGGAGATCAGGTGCGCCTCGAGGCGCTCGGGCACGATGCAGCTCCCAGACGACGCGGTAGTCCGCGGTCGCGGTCGAGCTCGACGCGCGCGTACTTGGCGCTGCCGGGCTGCTTCTTGTAGGCCGAGAGGAGCGCATCCTCGAGGGCGTGACGCAGCTTGTCGGGAGCGATCCCCTTCTCGCGCGCCAGCGCGGTCATCGCGTCCAGGATCTCTTGCGACATGGCGGTCAGTCCTCCAGCAAGTTCGATCGGTGGATGTCGGCGTACGGGATGGATCACGCCGGTGTCGGCGGCGATCGTGACCTCGTCGTCGGAGGCGCCGACGAGCTCCCCGGTGAAGGAGCGGCGGCCGTCCATCGCGGTCGCCGCGCGTGCGCACGCGCGCCGGCGGCCGATGAAGCGGCGGAAGTGCTCGGGCTTGCTCAGCGGGCGCTCGATCCCGGGCTCGACACCTCGAGCGCATACTGCTCGCGGACCTCGGCGAGGTGATCGGTGACGCGCGCGCAGAGGTCGAGCGTCACGCCGTCGGGATGGTCGATGAACACGCGGACAGTGCTGGTGCCGACGACCTCGGCGAGCAGCACCTCGACGTCGGGCTCCGCCTCGGCGAGGCGCGCCTCGATGTCCGCCTGGATCGTGCTCATCGTCTGCACCTCTCTCCTCATGAAAAAAGCGGGCGAGCGCCCGCTTTCGAAAACTACGGCCGAGGCCGCGAAAGCTGTCCGGTCAGGGTATCACTCGGCCGCCCGCGCGCGCGTCGCGGTAGATCCGGTAATCGCGGCGCTCCGGGCGCAGGCAGGCCGCGAGCGCTAGCGGCTTGCGCGCCTCGCGGTGGCGCCCGAGCTCCTGGAGGAGCGGCCGAGACAGAAGAGCGCGTAGTCGTTGGTCGGCGCACGCTCGACAAGCGCCGAGAACTCGGCCGCCGCCGCCTCGTACTGCGAGGAGCGGAAGTACGCGCGGCCCAGCGCCTCGCGGATCGAGGCCTTGTCGGGATCCAGGCGCGCGCGCGCGAGAGCGGCACGGTGGCGGCGTTGAAGTCGCCCGACTCCAGGAGCTGCGTGCCGCGCTGGAAGAGGTCGTAGACCTGGCTCATCGCAAGGAGTTTAACCGCGGCGGCAACGCCCACCGCGACCGCAGCCACGCCGCCGCCGCTGCCGCGCGCGAGCTCAGCGCGCAGGTCGCGGCGCTGCGCGCGCGCGTCGGGCGGGCGCCCGCCGGCGCGGCGCCGTAGCGCTGTTCGCGCAGCAGCCGCACGTAGCCCTGGGCCCCCGGGCTGTGCGCGAAGCCGTCCTCCAGACCGTGGAGCGTGAGGCCGGGCCCGGCCGCCGGCCCGCGCGCCGCAGCGCGCGCTCGAGCTCGGCGAGGGCGGGCGCCCAGAGCGGCTCCTCTGGCGCGCCGCGGCGGCGGCGGCGCAGGCGGACCGCGGCCAGGGCGAGCAGGGCGGCGGCCAGGATCGCCGACGCCGACGAGCGGCCACGGCAGGCCGAGCCGGTCGCGGCCATGGGCGTCCGCGGATCGGAGGTCCGGTCGGAGAGCCCCAGGGTCGGCAGCGCGCCGGCCGTCTCGGCGCCCGCGCCGGCCGTCTCGGTCTGCGAGCGCGGCGGCGCGGCGCTCGGCGTGGGGTCGAAGGTCACCCAGCCGTAGCCCGGGAACCACGCCTCGACCCAGGAGTGCGCGTCGAGGTCGCGGACGACGTGCTCGCCGGCGCCCTTGTCGTAGGAGCCCGACGTGAAGCCCGCCGACACCCGCGCCGGGATCCCGCCCATCCGCAGCAGCAGCGCCATGGCCCCCGAGTACTGCTGGCAGAACCCGGTCTTCGCGTCGAACAGGAAGCCGTCGAGGGTCTCGGCGGTCGGCGGCGGGGTCTCCGTGTAGGTGAACGCGTCCGTGCCGAGGTAGGCCTCGACCCGCCGGACGTAGGAGTACGGCGTCGAGGAGCCGGCGCGCAGGCGCTGCGCGAGCGCCCAGGTGCGCTGGAGGGACGAGGTCTCGAGGTCGGTCCCGGCCGGCTCCGCGAACGCCGGGTGCACCTGGTCGACGAGCTCGGGCTCGCCGTCGGTCCCGTACGCCGGGAAGCGGATCCGCTCGCCGCGCCGGTCGGCGAGCCCGGGCAGCGCGATCGAGCGGTAGGCCGCAGACCAGTAGTCGTAGGTCGTGCCGGCGTCGCGCAGCTGCGCCGCGCTCGGCTTGGGCGCGTAGACCTCGGCGGTGTAGACGTCGCCACGCCGCAGCGGGCGCGTCGTGGTGACGTGGAGCCGGGGTGCGGACCGCCCCGCGGGCGTAGTCGACGTCGAGCGTGGTGCCGGCCGTCACGATCTCGCGCGACTGGAGGTTGCGCACCGTCACCTCGATCGTCTGCCGCCACTTGCGCGGCGCCGCCGGGTCGGCGAACGTGGCGGGCAGCTGCCGGCTCGGCGCGGAGGATAGAGGTTCTCCCGCCAGCTCGCGCCGTCGAAGACGTCGAGGTCCTTCGCCTTCCAGTAGGCCGCCGTGCGCGCGGACGCGCAGGAGCTCGCGCCCGTCGCGCGGCCAGTCGAGCGGCCGGCAGGTCGTGCTCCCAGGCGAAGGCGGTCGACTTCGACGCGGCCGTCGAGGGCCCAGGTCTCGTAGTCCCACCACGGCTCCGAGCGGTCGAGCGCCGGAGCGACGGCGAGCGCGAGCACCCCGACGCGACGGCCGCCAGCGCGGCGGCCCGCGCGTCGGCGCAGCCCTCGAGCCGCAGGAAGGCGAGGACGAGGAAGAGCAGCAGCGCGCCGCGCACGAACTCGCGGTCGAAGATGATCGCGACCGCCAGGACCGCGTAGAGCGTCACGAGGAGCACGAGGGCGGCGCGGCGGTAGCCCAGCCGCCCGTGCGAGCGCCGGCCAGAACGCGACCGCCGCAGCCGCGACGATGAGCAGCGTCCCGCCGCCGGCCAGCGTCATCCGCGTCCACTCGTCGAGCCCGCGGTACGGGACGCGGGCGCCGGGGAGGGTCTCGATCCCGCGCGCGATCCCCGCCGCCAAGGCCGCCCACTTGTCCGGGCGCAGGAACTCGTCGGCCATCCCGCCGGCCAGCAGCGCGAGCGCGACGCCCGCGACCGTGACGGCGCCGGCGAGCAGCCACCGCAGCTCCCGGGCCGAGCGGCGCGCGGCGGCCAGCAGCCCGCCGGCCACGAGCACCGCGGCGCCCACCGCCTCCCACGCGCGGAAGCCGGCGGCCGGCTCGAGCAGCCCCATCCAGTGCAGGCCGCCGAAGATCGCCAGCGCGAGCGTCGCGAGCCCGCGCGCGAGCACGTCGTCGATGATGAGCACCCGCTCGCCGGGGGCGACGGCGTCGACGTGGATCTCGAGCAGGTCGGTGCCGTACTCGAGCACGTACTCCTCCTGCTCGACCTTCCAGGGGAGCTTCCCGCCCTTGCG
>JAUJPF010000058.1 GCA_030447275.1 Solirubrobacteraceae bacterium
GCGCTGCTGCGTGGCCGACGGCGCCGCCTGCGCCAGTGAGCACAACGACGCCCTCAGGCACGGCCGCCTCGATCTCGACGAGCCGCTTCTGGAAGAAGCCGCCGACGCCGCCCGTCAGCCCCTCCCGCTGACGGACGATGACGGCGTCGGGGCCAAGCTCTGCCCGAACCTTCGGCAGAAGCTCCTCCAACGACCGGCCCCGGTAAGTCTTCGTGTTCATGCGGTGACGACTCCGATCGTCTCAACGCTGATGCCCGGCGCGATCTCGTTGTAGGCGCAGACGGACAGCTGCGGAAGTGCCTGTTCGACAAGGCGCCGGAGATGCCTGCGCGTGCGCGAGGAGCAGATCAGCACCGGGCGGCGGCCGCGCTGGACGGCCTGCTCGCTCTGCGCCGACAGCGACTGCACGAGCGCCTGCGCGCGCAGCGGCTCCATCGCCAGGTACTCGCCGTCGGGCGTCTGGGCGATCGACTGGGCGACCTCCTGCTCGACGGTCGGGTCGAGCGAGATCGCCCGCAGCCGGTGCTCGTCGTCGAGGTGCGCGGCGAGGATGGTGCGGCCGAGCGCCTGGCGCGCGTACTCGGCGAGCAGCGACGGATCGCGCGTGAGGCGGGCGCGGTCGCCGACCGCCTCGACGATCGCGCCGAGGTCGCGGATCGAGACGCGCTCGCGCAGCAGCGCCTGGAGGATGCGCTGGATCTCGCCGACCGACAGCAGCTCGGGCACGACCTCCTCGACCACCGCGGCGTTGACCTCCTTGAGCTGGTCGAGCAGCGCACGCGTGTCCTGGCGCGTCAGCAGGTCGGCGGTGTGGCCCCTGATGGTCTCCGTGAGGTGGGTGACGATGACCGACTCGGAGTCGACCACCGTGTAGCCGAGCGCCTCGGCCTCGGCGCGGACGCCGTCGTTGATCCACACCGCCGGCAGGCCGAACGCGGGCTCGGTCGTCGGGATGCCGTTGAGCTGCCCGACGGCGTCGCCCGGGTCGAGCGCGAGCTGGTGGCCGGCCATCGTGCGGCCGCGCGCGACCTCCGAGCCGCGGACCTTCAGCACGTACTCGTGCGAGGCCAGGCCGATCTCGTCGTGGATGCGCACCGACGGGATGACCGTGCCGAGCTCTGAGGCGATCTGGCGGCGCACCGCGCCGACGCGCTGGAGCAGCGAGCCGCCCGCGCCCTGGTCGACGAGCGGCACGAGGCCGAAGCCGATGCACAGCTCGAGCGGGTCGATCTGGAGCGCCTCGATCGCCTGGTCGTGCGCCGACGGCGGGCCGGGCAGGGCGGCCTGCGCGGCCGCCTCGTCGGCGGCGGCCTTGGCCTCGGCGACCGTCGGGCGGTCCTTCAGCGCGCGGCCGACCATGAAGAAGAGCCCGCCGACGATCAGGAACGGCAGCTTCGGCAGCCCGGGGACGAGCGCGAAGGCGCAGATGACGACGCCCGCGACGAGCGGCGCCTTCTTCTGGGCGAGGATCTGGTCGGCGACGTCCGAGCCGAGGTCGGTGTTCGACGCCGAGCGCGTGACGAGGATGCCGGTGGCGACGGAGATCAGCAGCGCGGGGATCTGCGCGGTCAGGCCGTCGCCGACGGTCAGCAGCGAGAAGTGCTTCGCGGCCTCGCTGAACGGCATGCCCATCTGCGCGACGCCGATGACCATGCCGCCGATCAGGTTGATGAGCGTGATGAGGATGCCGGCGACCGCGTCGCCCTTGACGAACTTCGAGGCACCGTCCATCGCGCCGTAGAAGTCGGCCTCCTGGGAGATCTCCGCGCGGCGCTTGCGCGCCTGCTCGTCGGTGATCTGGCCCGTGTTGAGGTCCGCGTCGATCGCCATCTGCTTGCCGGGCATGGCGTCGAGGGTGAAGCGCGCGCCCACCTCGGCCACGCGGCCGGCGCCGTTCGTGATGACCACGAACTGGATGACGACCAGGATCAGGAAGACGATGAGGCCGACGACCACGTTGCCGCCGACGACGAAGTTGCCGAAGGCCTCGACGACGTGGCCGGCGTCGCCCTCGAGCAGGATGAGCCGGGTCACCGAGACGTTGATGGCCAGGCGGAACAGCGTCGTGAGCAGCAGCAGCGACGGGAACGAGCTGAAGTCGAGCGCGCGCGGGAGGTAGAGCGTCGCGACGACGATGGCCAGCGCGATCGAGATGTTCAGCGTGATGAACAGGTCGAGCAGCGCCGCCGGGAGCGGCACGATCATCATCACGACGACCAGCACCACCGCGCCGGCGGCGATCAGGTCGCTGTACTTCGACAGCTTGGCGAGGGCGGAGTTCGAGCTCATGCGGCGGAGGACCTCCGGCCGGCGACGCGGTAGACGTACGCGAGGATCTGGGCGACGGAGGCGAACAGCTCCTCGGGGATCTGGCGGCCGACCTCGACCGACTTGTGCAGCGAGCGCGCGAGCGGCGGGTCGGGGACGATCGGCACGCCGTGCTCCTTCGCGATCTCGCGGATGCGCAGGGCGAGCAGGTCCTGGCCCTTGGCCACGACCTCGGGCGCGGTCTTCGTCCCGTCGTACTTGAGCGCGACCGCGAAGTGCGTCGGGTTGGTGACGACGACGTCGGCCTCGGGGACGGCGCCCATCATGCGGGCGCGGGCGGCCGACGCCTGGCGGCGGCGCATCGCCATCTTCACCTCGGCCGGGAGCTGCTGCTGCTTGTGCTCCTCCTTGACCTCCTGGAGGTCCATCCGCAGCTGCTTCTCGTGGCGGAACCGCTGCCACACGAGGTCGGCGAGGCCGATGACGAGGTACGCGACGGCCGCGCGCTGGGCAATGCCCATGATCGTCCCGACCAGCTCGCTGACGAGCTGGCGCGGCGTCATGCCGACGTAGGTGCCCATCTCGGGCAGCAGGGGGACGAGCGCGGCGGCGACGATGGCGCCGACGACCGCGACCTTCACGATCGACTTCGCGCCCTCGACGAGCGAGTTCGGGCCGAAGATCTGCTTGAGGCCCTTCAGCGGGTTGATCCGCTTTGGGTCGGGCGCCGCGGCCTTGGCCGACGGCTTGAAGCCGACCTGGACGACGCTCGCCGCCACGCCGGCGACGAGGCAGGCGCCGGCGATCGGCGCGACCGCGAGGCCGGTGTCGGTCAGCGCGCCCATGAGCAGCTCGCCGACGCCGTGGCGGCTGACGATCGACGGGTCGCCGACGTGGGCGAGCGCGTCGGTCATCGCGGTCTGCATGCGCCCGGCGATCGCGCTGCCCGCGGCGGCGAGCGCCATCAGCCCGGCGAGCATGACGACCGCGCCGTTGAGGTCGGCGGACTTCGCGACCTGGCCCTTCTTGCGGGCCTCGTCGCGCTTCTTGGGGGTTGCCTTCTCGGTCTTGGACTGCCCGCTCGAGGCCATCAGCCGACCCTCAGCATCCGGAGCGCGTCGGTGACCGACGCCTCGAGCTCGTTGGACAGCCAGCCGGCGAGGAACGGGAGCGTCACGCCGAGGACGAGGAGGCCGACGACGATCTTCGCGGCGAAGCCGACGGCGAAGACGTTCAGCTGCGGTACGACGCGCGAGACCATGCCGAACGCGGCGTCGGTGAGGATGAGCGCGAGCATCACCGGCCCGGCGACCTGGATCGCCGCGGCGAAGATCCCGACGAACGCGGTCAGCGCGCCCGAGGTGATCGCGTTGATCGACGGGAACGCCTCGAGCGGCACCAGCTCGTACGTGCGCGCCATGCCCTGCACGACCCAGGCGTCGCCGCCGATCGCGATGAAGATGACGACGCCGATCAGCGCGTAGAGCTGCGAGAGCACGGCGGCGCTCGAGCCGCTGATCGGGTCGACGATCGAGCCGAACGAGAACCCGATGCTCGTGTCGAGGAACGTGCCCGCGACGCTCAGCGCGGCGAAGAGCGCGCCGAGCGCGAACGCGAAGGCCATCCCGACGAGCAGCTCCTTGCCGACGAGCCCGGCGAAGGCGAACGTGTCCGTCGCGATCTTCTCACGCGCGACGACCGGGACCATGCCGATGGCCAGCGCGACCGCGACGATCCCGCGGACGCGCGGCGGCAGGAGCTGCGAGCTGAACAGCGGGGCGAGGACGAAGAGCGGCGAGACGCGCGCGAGCACGAGGAAGAACCCCGCGACCTGCTGCTCGCCGAACTGCTGCACGATCGGCCTCATCCGATGAGCTGGGGGATCGCGCCCCAGAGGTCGGCGGTGTAGGAGAGGAGCTGGTCGAGCATCCACGGCCCGCCGACGATCAGCACGGCGACCGTCGCGAGGACCTTCGGGATGAACGTGAGCGTCTGCTCCTGGATCTGCGTGATCGCCTGGAAGACCGAGATCACGAGGCCCACGGCGAGGCCGATGAGCAGCAGCGGCAGCCCGACCTTCAGCGCGAGCTCCACGGCGCCCACCACGAGCTGGATGACGGTGTCCTCGCTCACCCGAAGCTCTCCACGAGGGACTTCGTGACGAGGTTCCAGCCGTCGACGAGGACGAACAGCAGGATCTTGAACGGCAGGCTGATGAAGATCGGCGGCAGCATGATCATGCCCATCGACATCAGCGTCGAGCTGACGACGAGGTCGATCACCAGGAACGGCAGGAAGATCAAGAAGCCGATCTGGAACGCCGTCTTCAGCTCGGAGATGATGAAGGCGGGGATGAGGACGTGGGTGGGCACGTCGGCGCGCGTGCGCGGCCGGTCCATCTTCGCGAGCTTCACGAACAGCGCGAGGTCCTTCTCGCGCGTCTGCTTGAACATGAACTCGCGGATCGGCTTCTGGCCGCGGTCGAAGGCCTGGCCCTCGGTGATCGCCTTGGCCTGGAGCGGGTCGATCGCCTCCTTCTTGACGGCGGCGAACGTGGGCGCCATCACGAAGAGGGTCAGGAAGAGCGCGATGCCGACCAGCACCTGGTTGGGCGGCGCGGTCGGCGTGCCGAGCCCGGTGCGGATGAAGCCGAGGACGATGAGGATGCGGGTGAAGGCGGTGACCGTGAAGAGCAGCGCCGGCACGAGCGTGACCGCGCCGACGAGCAGCAGGAGCTGGACGGCGTCGGCGCCCGGCCTCACTTGCGCACCGTCCAGAGGCGCATGCGGTCGACGAGGTCGCCGATCGTCATGGCGCCCGACGGGTGGCGCCGGCGCCCGGCCTCGGGAACCGGCTGGAGCTCGCCGTCGTCGTCGCCGGCGCCGCCCCCTCCTCCGACCAGGCCGAGCTCCTCGGCCTCGGTCTCGGTGTAGCGGCGGATCGGCGTGACGCCGTGCTCGGCGACGCCGAGCAGGACCAGCTCGCGGCCGGCGCGGACGAGGTGCAGCGAGCGGCCCGGGCCGAGCGGCACGACGGCCTGCGAGGCGAGGCCGCCGCCGACCGTGCGCTCCTCGCGCGAGGACTTGACCTGGCGCAGGACCCAGTAGAGGCCGTAGATGACGGCGACGACGACGGCGAGGCCGACGAACGTGCGGACGAGCGAGCCGCCGCCCGAGCCGGCTGCGTCGTTGAGCTGCCGCGGCGCGTCCGCGGGCAGGTCGAGGGGCTTGTCCTCGCCGTACGTGCCCGAGAGCGGGGGCGCCGACTTCTTCTCGGCGGCCGACGCAAGGGTCGGAAGGGCGAGCAGCGTGAAGTTTGCGGTCGCGTAGGCGACCGTGAGCACACGGGTGCGGAGGGACATCGATGGAGGGGCGACCCGGTTGGAGGGGGACGGGTCGTCCCTCTATTCGGACGCGCGGCCCGCGCCTTTAGGCGAGGGGCGCACGCCGCCGCCCAATTCCAACCGAGCGTCGACTTTGTCGTCCATACGACGACAAACTCGACGCTCGGCGAGAAGGGGAGGGGTGAGCCGGGGCTAGGCCGCGAGCTCGCCGGCGATGCGCTGCGCCTCGGCGACCTGCGCCTGCGCCTGCTCGGCGGTCGCCTCGACCGACGCGACGATCTGGGTCACGCGCAGGCCGAACACGTCGTCGATCACGACGACCTCGCCGCGGGCGACGGGCATGCCGTTGACGAGCAGGTCCACCGGCTGGTCGGCGAGGCGGTCGAGCGTGATGACCGACCCCGGGCCGAGCGCGAGCGCCTGGCCGAGCGTCATCCGCGTGCGGCCGACCTCGACGGTCAGCTCGAGGCCGACGTCGTTGAGGCGCTGGAGCTCGACGGCGGCGCTCACCGGACCGGGCGCGCGGCCCGCGCCGCCCTCGAGCGGCGCGAGCTGGATCTCGTTGTTCGTCACTTGCCTCGGCCTCCTACTGCACGGACACGTCGGTGAACAGCACTTCGTGGATCGGCACGTCGGTTCCCTGCTTGACGCGCCGGAGGATCCGCTCCTTCAGCTTCTCGCGGCCCTCGCGGTTCGTCAGCTCGTCCTCGGCGACGTCGGTCAGCGTGTCGGTGACGATGTCGCGCACCGCCGCCTCCTGCGGGAGCGGGCCGTAGCCCTCCGGCGGCTTCGGCGCGGCGGCGCCATGCCCGCCGCCCCCGGCCGGCGCCGCGGCGCCGTGCTCGACGACGATGGCCACGCCGAGCTTGGCGTAGTGGCCGTCGGAGAGGTTCACGAGGAAGTCCTTGCCGAGGACGTAGACCTCGCCGTGGATCTTCCCCGGCTTGGCCTCGCTGTCGTTGGCGAAGCCGAACTTGTAGCCGCCGAACGCGCCCAGCAGGGCGAGCGTCACCACGGCGAGCAGCTTCTTCCGGTTCATCGAGATGCCTCCCTGGCGGTCGATGGAGCGTGATTGGGACGGATCCCCGCGGCGAGCTCGCCCGGGGTCTGCGGCGCCGGCTCTGCGTGCTGGCGCGGAAGGACGATCTCGACGCGGCGGTTGCGGCTGCGACCGGCGTCGGTGGCGTTGGCGGCGATCGGGTCGAGCGCGGCGCGGCCGACGGCCTCGAACGGGCTCGACTTCAGCGGCGTGCCGAGCAGCACGCGCACGACGCCGGAGGCGCGCGCGGAGGCGAGCTCCCAGTTGCTCGGGAAGCGGCCGGCGATCGGGACGTTGTCGGTGTGGCCCTCGACGCGCACGGGGTGCGCCTGGCCGCGGGCCAGGATCGCGCCGATCTGGCGCAGCAGCGGGCCGGCGGCGGGCTTGACGTCGGCGGCGCCCGAGTCGAAGAGCAGGCCGTCGGTGAGCACGCGCACGGCGAGGCCGCGCTTCTCGATCGCGGTCTCGACCTTGCTGGTCAGCCCGCGCTCGGAAACCATCGCGTCGATCTGCGCCTTGAGCTTGCGGAAGTCGGTCTGCTCGGTCTGCGCCGCGGGGCCGGCGGCCGCCGTCGACGGCGCGCCCGGCGCGACCTCGGGCCTGGGCTGCGTCGACTGGGCGTCGGCGCCGGTCTCGGCGATCGACTCGCCGCCGAGGATGCGCCCGCTGAACGCGTCGTGCAGCGACTGCTGGACGGCGTCGAACTTCGTCTGGTTCACCGTCGACATCGCGAACATGACGATGAACAGCGCGAGCAGCAGCGTGATCATGTCCGCGTACGTCAAGAGCCAGCGCTCGCTGTCGTTGTGCTCGGGCTCGTCGTCGAAGCGCAGCGAGCTCATCAGGCCGCCATCCGCTCTTCGTCGTCGACGGCGTGCAGCTGCGGGCCCTCGGTGGGCTCGGGCTCCTCGTCGCCGCGCTCGGCGGGCGGCACGTACGAGGCGAGCTTCTCCTCGATGACGCGCGGGTTGTCGCCGGACTGGATCGCGAGGACGCCGTCGAGGACGAGGACGCGCCCCTGCACCTCGGCGGCGGAGAGCTGCTTGAGCCGCTCGGCGACCGGCAGCAGGACGATGTTCGCCGCGCCGACGCCGAGCAGCGTCGCGATGAACGCGGCGGAGATCGCGGGGCCGAGCGTCTCCGGCTGGTCGAGCTTCTGCAGGGCGGAGATGAGGCCCATGACCGTGCCGAGCACGCCCATGGTCGGGGCGAAGCCGCCGGCGCTCTCGAAGACCTTGGCGCCGGCCTTGTGCCGCGCCCGCATCGCATGGATCTCCGACTCGAGGATCTCCTTCACGAGCTCCGGCGGCGTGCCGTCGACGACGAGCTGGAGGCCCTTGCGCGTGTACGGGTCGTCGACGTGCTCGAGGTCCTCTTCGAGGGCGAGGAGGCCGTCGCGGCGGGCGCGCTCGGCGTAGCCGACGAGGTCGGAGACCCGGCCGCGGAGGTCCGGCGTCTCCGCGTTCATGACCTTCTTGTAGAGCGTCGGCACGAGCTTCATCGCGTCCATGCCGACCGCGGCCAGGGTCGCCCCGGCCACGCCGCCGAAGATGATGAGCATCGCGGGCACGTTGAAGAGCGACCCCAGCGGGGTCCCCTCCATCGAGGCTCCGAGCAGGAGCCCGACGCACGCGATCGCGATGCCGATGCCGGTTGCGGCCTTCATCGTCCGAGTTCATCGGCCCGGGACGCCGGGAGTTGCAGCGTCGTCCAGTACATCTGGACGCGCTAGCCCGCGTTGAGGATGCGCTCGATGCGCACGCCCCAACTCTCGTCGTCGGTGACGACGAGGCGACCGGTGGCGTAGTGCTGGCCGTCGACGTACAGGTCGACGGCTTCGTCGGCCTCGCGGTCGAGCTCGACGATCTCCCCCGAGGGGAGGCCGACGACCTGGCCGGTCGGCATGCGCGTCCGGCCCAGCTCGGCCCAGACGCGGACGTTGACGCTGCGCAGGGCGTCGCCGAGCGGCGTCTCTGAGACCGGCGCGGCGCCCGGGGGCGCGGCCACCGGGGGCCGGGGCTCGGCGCCGAGGCGGGCGGGGACGAGGACGACGAGCCGCCCGGGCTCGCCGAGCAGGGTGAAGGGGACGACGATCGCGTTCGTGCCGGGGTCGACCAGCAGGTGGACGTCGGTGACGCCCTCGGCGACGCGGACGCTGGCGGGGCGGAACCCGGCCTCGAGGTCGGCGATGCCGGTGATCGCGCTGGCCACGGCGGCGGTGACGCGGCCGGTGGACTCGCGCACGGCGCTCAGCTCGCGGTCGCCGACGTCGCCGCCGCCGAACTCGGCCTCCTCCTCGTCGATCGCGCCGAGGACGGCGGCGAGACGGCGCGCGCCGGGCACGGTGAGGACGAGCAGCGCGGGGCCGGTGACCGCGTCGGCCGGCGCGGCCTGGGCGATGACGGCGGGGATGTCGGCTTCGGCCAGCGCGTCGGCGCCCGCCTCGAGCACGGCTGGGGGCGGCACGTCGGAGATGCCCGGGGCGAAGCCCTCGAGCGTCCCGGCGAGCGCGTCGCGGATGGCGTCGGCGAGCTGCGCGACGCGGTCGGGGCCGGTCACGGGCGCCGCTCCGCGCTGGCGGGGCCGACGACCTGCACGGCGCGGCGGCCGCCGCTGCGGCCGGGCCGGGCCATGTGGACGGGGACGTCCTCGGCGAAGAGCGTGACCTCGGAGCCGGCGGCGCCGCCGAGCTTGACGACGTCGCCCGGCTTCAGCGCGAGCACCTCGTGCACCGGCATGATCCGGTCGGCGACCTCGGCGCGGACGGTGACGTCGACGCGGGCGACGCCGGCGCGGACGGCGTCGGTGACCTCCGGGTCGGCCACCTCGGCGGAGTCGTCGCGGCCGGAGAAGCGGCCGAGGACGGGCTCGACGGCGTGGTAGGGCAGCAGCAGGACCATGACCGTCGACGTGCGGCCGAGGCGGGCCTCCATGGTCAGCGCCAGCGTCGGCTCGCTCGGCTGCTCGAGGTACGTCGTCTCCCCGGCGGGGTCGACGTCGGCGACGTGGAGCGTCACGCCGGCGTGGTCGGCGAAGACGCTCGACAGCGCCTCGACGAGCGTGTCGAACACGCGCCGGAGGAGCAGCAGGTCGATGTCGGTCAGCTTGCGGTCGCGCGGCGCGCGGTCGGGCGTGCCGCCGAGCAGCGCCTCCAGGGCGCCGAGCAGCAGGCCGTTCTCGGCGCTGAGGACGACGCGCGTCCCGAGCGGCTCGAGCCGCGCGAGCGCGACGACGGAGCCGGGCGGGACCTGCGACTGGGCGTTCGACCACGTGTGCTGCGAGCAGTCGAGCAGCTCGAGCTCGCACGGGACCCGCTCGGCGGCGAGGCGCGCCGAGCCGGTGCGGCAGTAGGCCTCGACCGCGCGCGTCAGCCGGCGCTCCTGGTCGGTCGTGAACTTCGTCGGCCGCGAGAAGTCGACGGTGCGCAGCCAGCGCGGGCGCCGGCCGGTCGCGGGATCGGCGCCGGTGGGGCGCCGGGCCTCGCCGGCGGCGGCCATCAGGGCCGCGATGCGGTCGGCGTCGACGGTGGAGCTCACGCCAGTGTGGTCGGCACCGGGGGGTGCCCCTTTAGGCGCCGCGGGCGGCGGGATCGGCGGGCTTGAGCGCCCCGCGGGCGACGCTGACGCGCCACGCCCGGACCTTCTCGATGACCTCGTCGGCGGAGTCGGCGACGACGACCCTCGTCCCCGTCGTGAGCGCGATCACCGTGTCCGGGTGCGCCTCCATCGTGGCGATGAGGTCGGGGTTGAGCCAGAGCGGCTCGCCGTGCGCGCCGAGGCGGCTGAGCTGAATCATGTCGGACTTCGTCCTAGGGGAGGTTGCTCGCCTGCGGCTCACAACGCTCCGGGTAGTTGGTTGCGCGGAGACGCCGGAGCGGCGGAGCGCGGGCCCTCCACCCGCGCTCCGCCTGCCGGCATCGTCAAGGCAGCAGGCCTGGGCCTACCGCTTGATGTTGACGAGGTCGTTGAGCATCTCGTCGGCCGTCGAGATGACGCGCGAGTTGGCCTGGAAGCCGCGCTGCGCGGTGATCATGTCGGTGAACTCGGTGGCGAGGTCGACGTTCGACATCTCCAGCGTGCCGCCGATCGACTGGCCGAGGCCGTCGATCCCGGGGGTGCCGGTCGTCTCCTGGCCGGAGGCGCCGGTCGAGCGCCAGCGGTTGGCGTTCGAGCGCTCGAGGCCGCTCTCGTTCGCGAACTTCGCCAGCGTCATGTACCCGACGACCGCGCGGCCGTTGGCGATCGGGGGCAGCGCCGCCGGCTGCGTGTAGCCGGCGGGCGGCACGAACGACACGGCGCCGTCCGGCGCGATCGCGACGTCGGTCGCGCCCGCGGGGATGTTGAGGTAGCACGGCTGCCCGCCGGCGGTCCCCGCCGCGCTGGTCGAGCCGACGACGTACGCGCCGTCCTGGGTGATCAGGTAGCCCGCGTCGTTCTGCGTGAAGTTGCCCGCACGCGTGTACTCGACGCCGGTCGGCGGGGCCGGGACGCCGGCCGTCGGGTTGCCGGCCGTCGGGGCGCCGACGGTGCCGACGCGGATCCAGCCCTCGCCCGCGATGGCGACGTCGAGCGGCCGGCCGGTCGCCTGGAAGGCGCCGTTGACCATGACGTTGTCGATCGAGCCCAGCTGCGTGCCGAGGCCGACCTGGGCGGTGTTGCCGCCGCCCACGCCGGCGCTGGAGGACGTGCCCGAGCGCTGGATCTGGCTCAGCGAGTCCTTGAACGTGGTGCGGGCGGACTTGTAGCCCACCGTGTTCACGTTCGACAGGTCGTTCGCCGTGACGTCGAGGGCGATCTGATGGGTCTTGAGACCGCTGATCGCCGAGTACATGCCGCGCATCATCGAGGCATCACTTCCTTTCTGGGGGTTCTCCGGGGGATGTGCGCGTCAACCGATGACGGCGCTGTCGATGTTGGTGAAGACGTGGTCGCGCATGTGGTCGCGGTCGACGGCGGTGATGACCGTCTTGTTGCGGACGGACACGACGAAGGCGGTGCCGTCGACGAAGACGACGGCGTCGCGGGCGCCCTTGCCGGCCGCCCGCCCCACCGCGTCGTCCAGGCGCTGGAGCGTGCCCGGCTCGACGTTGATGCCGCGGCGGTGGAGCCGCTGCACCGCATGGTTCGAGAACTGCACGCCGATCCGGCGCGCGTCGAGGAGCTGCCCGAAGCGGGCGGGGTCGACGATCGCGGGGCCGACGGCGGAACCGGCAGAGCCGGCGCCGGCCGGCGCGGAGATCCCGGGCGGGACCAGCGCGGGGTTGTGGACGGCGGCGCTCATGCCTTCACGCTCACGACGTCCGCGAGGAGGAGGCCGCTGTCGCCGCCGACGGTCAGGCGCGGCGCGGAGGCGCTCACGTCGACGTGCCCGACGACGCCCTCCTTCACCGTGCCGTCCTTCGCGTGGTAGCTGATGGTCTTGCCGAGCATCTCGAGCGCGTGGTTGCGAGCCAGCGAGACGCTCGACGTCTCGGACGCCTCGACCAGGTTGGTGAGCTGCTCCAGCATCGAGAACTGCGTCATCTGCTGGGTCATGCCCTCCATGTCCTGCGCGTTGGACGGGTCCTGGTTGCGCAGCTGGGCCATGAGCAGCTTGAGGAAGTCCTCCTTGCCCATGAAGTTCGCGGACTTCTTCGGGTCGGTCGCGCCGAGGGCGGCCGCTCCGGTGGTGCTGGTGGTCGGGTCGATCGGCATGGTGAGGCCTCAGGCGAGCACGTCGACGAGCGCGCCCGCAGGCACACCCCTCGGCGTCGTCGGGTCGGCCTCCATGGCGTCGGCAGCGGCCTCCTGGCCGCCGTTCGTGTGGGTGGCGCCGCCCGCGGAGCGGTCGGAGCCGGCCTGCGCCTGGCCGCCGGCAGAGCCGCCGGCGGGGCCGGCGAGCGTCACGTCGACGGACAGGACGGTGAGGCCGCGGTGCTCGAGCGCGCGCTTGAGCTCGGCCCCGGCCTGCTGGAGCGCCTGCACGGCCTCGGGCCGCTCGGCGGCGATCGAGGCGGTCAGGCCCTCGGACGTCACGCGCACGCGGACGTCGATCCCGCCGAGCTCGGCGGGGTGCAGCTGGAGCCGGGCCCGGGCGACGCCGCGCGCGGTGGCGACGTCGACGAGCTCGCGCAGCCGCAGCGCGGTGTCGGCGAGCTGGAGCGTGCGGACCGCGTGGTCGCCCGCGACGGGGGCGGCGGCGTGGACCGGCGGCGTGGCCGGCGTCTGCGGCGCGACGGGCGGCGCGGCGGACTCGGTCGGCGCCGTCGGACGCTGGCCGGCGTCGAGGGCCTCGTGGACCTCGGCCGCGCGGGCGCCCTTCGCGTTGGGCGACGCCTCGCCGCGGCGGGCGGCGGCCGCGGCGGCGACCTCCTCGCCGGGGGCGGACCCGGACTCGGTCGCCAGCGCGGCCGGCTTGTCGGTGCCGGCGGGCTTGGCGGCGGCGACGGGCTGGCCGGTCTCGGCCTCGGCCTCCGCCTGCGCGACGCCGGTGGCCTCGAGCTGGTCGGTCGCCGCGCTACCGGTCTGCGGTGCCGCGACGGCCTCGCCGTCCAGCGGCGCGGCGACGGCGACGGCGTCCGCCGCGTCGACGGCGACGGGCGCGGCGGCAGCGTCGGCCTCGGCCGCGACCGGGGTCGCGGCGGCCGCGACGGCGACGGGAGCGACCGGCGCGGCCGGGACCGCGGCGGCGGCGACCGGCACGGCGTCGGGCAAGACCGCGGGGACGTCGGCGGGCGAGGCCTCGGGAGCCTCGGGAGCCTCGGCAGCGTCGGGAGTCTCGGGAGCGGGCGCCTCGGCCGGGGGCGTCGAGCCCTCCGGCGGCGTGGCCTCGCCCTCCTCGGCCGCGTCGCGCTCGGCGCGGCGCAGATGGCCCGGGGTGTTCGACGGGTCGCCGTGCGCGCGCACGCCGTTGTCGTGACCGTGGCCCCGGTCTGTCTTGTGGCCTTCCGCAGTGGCGGTCCGGGCCTCGTCGTCGTGGAGTGCGAGGAGAGCGTCGAAGCCCCCGGCGGCTCCGCCCCTTGGAGGGCTTGGCGCCTCCGGGCGGGCCGGCTTCCGTGCGGTGGACGTGCATCACGTGATCCCGTAGGTCGAGGGGGACGGGGCGGTGGGGAGCGGCGGAGGCGCGGGCGCCTGCGCCGCGCCGCCGAGGCCGTACTCGCGTGCGTAGCCCATGACCTTCTGGACGTACGCCTGCGTCTCGGCGTAGGGAGGCACGCCGCCGAACTTGGCGACGGCGCCCGGGCCGGCGTTGTAGGCGGCGAGCGCCTTCTCGACGTCGCCGCCGAAGCGGTCGAGCTGCTGGCGCAGGTACTTCGCGCCGCCCTCGATCGCCTGGGCGGGGTCGGTCGGATCGGTGACCCCGAGCGAGGACGCGGTGCCGGGCATGAGCTGCGTCAGGCCGCGCGCGCCGGCCGGGCTCACCGCGTTGGGGTTGAAGTTGGACTCCTGGCGGATCAGCGCCTTGAGCAGCGCCGGGTCGACCCCGTGGCGCGCCGCGGCGGCCTCGATCTCGGCCGCGAACGGCGTCGGCGCGCCACTGGCCACGCCGGGCACGCCGGGCGCGGCCGCGGCGGGCGCGGCCCCTGGGCCGCGGCGAGCGCGGCCTGGAAGTCGCCGCCGGTCGCGGCCGGCGCGCCGCTCAGCTGGCCGAGCATCGCCTGGATCTCGGCGACGCGCGTGACGGCGTCGGGCGTGGCGGCGACGCTCATGCGGCGTCCCCGGGCCCGCCGACGCGGCGGACGTAGGTCGACAGCGCGATCTCGTCGAGGACGTTGCTCTCGCGGCGCGCGGCCTCGGCGGCGTGCTCGGCGGCGCGGCGCTCCTTCAGGCGCTCGAGCGCCTGACGGCGGCGGCTGGCCTCGGTCAGCGCGCTGCGGCGCTCGGCGAGCGCCTGCTCGTTGTGCGCGTGGATGCGCTCGGCGTCGCGGCGCGACTGCTCGACGCGGTCGAGGTAGGCCTGCATGGAGACGAGGTCCTGGCCGCTGGCCGACGGCGTGCCGTCGCGGCGCGCCTCGTGCGCGTCGTCGAGCTGCCGCGAAGCCGCGGCGAGCAGGGCGGCGCCCCGCACGCGCTCGGCGAGGCTGGCGGCGAAGGCTTCCTTCGCGCGGTCCTCGTCGTGGGCGCGGATCTCGCGCACGCGTTCGAGGCCGAACCGGAATCGGGCAGTGCTCACGGTCGTGTGGTCGGTCGGCGTCGGCGGAGATTCAGGGCGGGTGGACGGCTATCGGACGCCGAGGTGCAGCGGCGGGATCGCGCTGAGCGCGGGCTCGGCGGTGAGCGGGTTCGGCGCGACGGCCTCGGGCGGCGCCGCCACGTCTGCGAGGACGGGCCCGCCGACGAGGTCGATGAGCCGCTGGTCGGCCTCGAGGGCCGCGGTCGGCTCGTCGACGCGCTGGCACAGAAAGCCGTCGATCGGCTCCGCCAGGTCGATCGCGCGGTCGGCGATCGGGTCGCTGCCGCGCTCGTAGGCGCCGATCGAGATGAGGTCGCGCTTGTCGCGGTGCGCGGCGAGCAGGCGGCGCAGCTCCTGCGCGGCGACCTGCACCTCGGGGACGACGATCTCGGTGGCCAGGCGCGACACCGACTGGAGCACGTCGACGGCCGGGTAGTGGCCGGCGTGCGCCAGCTCGCGGGTCAGGACGACGTGGCCGTCGAGGATCGAGCGGACGGCGTCGGCGATCGGCTCGTTCATGTCGTCGCCGTCGACGAGCACGGTGTAGAGGCCGGTGATCGAGCCCGCGGCGCTGGTGCCCGAGCGCTCGAGCAGCCGCGGCAGCAGCGCGAACACGCTCGGCGTGTAGCCGCGGGTGGCGGGCGGCTCGCCGACCGCGAGGCCGACCTCGCGCTGCGCCATCGCGAAGCGCGTGACGGAGTCCATCATCAGCAGCACGTCGGAGCCGCGGTCGCGGAAGTGCTCGGCGATCGCCGTCGCGGTCAGCGCCGCCTTGATGCGGACGAGGGCGGGCTGGTCGGAGGTCGCGACGACGACGACGCTGCGCGAGATCGCGTCGCCGAGGTCGCGCTCGATGAACTCGAGCACCTCGCGGCCGCGCTCGCCGACGAGGCAGATGACGTTGACGTCGGTCGCTGCGCTGCGGGCGATCATGCCGAGCAGCGAGGACTTGCCGACGCCCGACCCCGCGAAGATGCCGAGCCGCTGCCCGCGGCCGCACGGGATCAGCGTGTCGAGCGCGCGCACGCCGAGCGGCATCCGGTCGGTGATCCGCGGGCGCGACAGCGCGTCGGGCGGCGGGCCCTCGGCGGCGCGGTTGGCGAGCGCGTCGAGGGCGGGGCCGCCGTCGATCGGGCGGCCGAGGCCGTCGAGCACGCGCCCGAGCAGCGCGTCACCGACCGGGATGCGGACGGGCCGGCCCGTCGGGGTGACCACGTTGCCGGGGCCGATGCCGTGCATCTCGCCCAGCGGCATGAGCAGCGTGCGCCCGGCGCGGAAGCCGACGACCTCGGCGGGCACGGCGTCGCGACCGCGTCCGGCGGCGACGTCGCAGACCTCGCCGACCTCGGCCTCGAGCCCGGTCGCCTCGACGACGAGGCCGATCAGGTCGCAGACCCGGCCGCGGCGGCGGTGCAGGTCGGCGCCGCCGACGGCGCCCGCGGCCTCGACGAGGCGGGCAGGGGCCTCCGAAGAGGCAGCCCCTGCGGGCATCCGGCCCGCAGTCTTGATGAGACTGTCCGCCATCCGGGCGTCCTTGAGCTCGCTACGCGAGCTCGGTCTCCACGACCTCGCGGGCGCGGTCGAGCTTGGTCTCGAGCGTCGCGTCCACCTCGCCCTCGGCGGTGCGGACGATCGCGCCGCCGCGGCCGGCGCGGCGGTCGGCCTCGACGCCGCAGTGCTCGATGCCGCCCAGCTCGGCCACCAGGCCGGCGGCGTGCTCGCGCACGACGTCGAGGTCGTCGGGGTGGACGAGGACGAGGACGCCGGCGCGCTCGACGAGGCGGCGCAGCGCGCCGCGGACGGCGTCGACCACGCGCTCGGGCTCGACGTCCAGCGCGCCCTGGAGGATCTTCTCGGCGATCGCCAGCGCCAGCTCGACCGCGGCGCGCTCGGCGCGCTCGGCGGCGGCGCCGCGCAGCAGGTGGAGCTCGGCGGCGGCCGCCTCGAGCGCGGCGGCGGCGGGCTCGAACGTGCCGCGCGCGTCGGCGACGCCCGCGCTGTAGCCGTCGTTGAAGCCCTC
>JAUJPF010000059.1 GCA_030447275.1 Solirubrobacteraceae bacterium
GCGGCGGCGGCAAGGGCTTCCGCGTCGCGCTGACCGAGGACGAGCTCGAGTCGGCGTTCGAGGGCGCGGCGCGCGAGGGCGAGAAGTTCTTCTCCGACGCGACGGTCTACCTCGAGCGCTACCTGCCCGACCCCCGCCACGTCGAGGTCCAGGTCCTCGCCGACGGCCACGGCAACGTCATCCACCTCGGCGAGCGCGACTGCTCCATCCAGCGCCGCCACCAGAAGCTCATCGAGGAGGCGCCCGCGCCGGCGGTCGACGCCGCGCTGCGCGAGAGGATCGGCTCGATCGCCACGGAGGCCGCCCGCGCGGTGGACTACAAGGGCGCCGGGACGATCGAGGGGCTGCTCCAGGACGGCGAGTACTTCTTCCTCGAGATGAACACCCGCGTCCAGGTCGAGCACCCGGTCACCGAGCTGGTCACCGGCGTCGACATCGTGCGCGAGGGGATCCTCGCCGCCGCCGGCGAGCCGCTGAGCATCGGCCAGGACGACGTCGAGCTGCGCGGCCACGCGATCGAGTGCCGCATCAACGCCGAGGACGCGTCGAAGAACTTCGCTCCCGCGCCGGGCAGGATCGGGGCGTACCAGGAGCCCACCGGGCCGGGCGTCCGCGTCGACTCGGGCGTCGGGGTCGGCGGCGAGGTCTCGCCGATGTACGACCCGATGGTGGCCAAGCTCATCGTGTGGGACGTCGACCGCGAGCGCGCGACCCGGCGCATGCTGCGCGCCCTCGACGAGTACGAGATCGAGGGGCTGAAGACGCTCATCCCGTTCCACAAGGCGATGCTGTCGACCGAGCAGTGGGCCAGGGGCGAGACCGGGCGCGACCTCATCGAGGACAAGGCGTGGCTCAAGCAGCTCGCGTTCCCGAAGGCCGAGAAGACGGCCGGCGACGACGCGCCCGCGGAAACCGTTGAGCAGTCCTACCTCGTCGAGGTCAGCGGCCGGCGGTTCGACGTCAAGGTGGTCGGGCCGGCCTTCGGCGGCGGCGGCGGCGGCGCAGCGGCGGGGGCGGGGGCGGCCAAGCCGCGGCCCAAGCGCGGCGAGCGCAAGAGCGGCGGTGGCGGGGGCGGCGGCGACACGCTGGAGTCGCCGCTCCAGGGCAACGTCTGGAAGGTCCTCGTCGAGCAGGGGCAGAAGGTCGAGGAGGGCCAGATCGTCACGATCATCGAGGCGATGAAGATGGAGAACGAGATCACCGCCCACAAGGCGGGCACCATCGCCGAGCTGCCCATCGAGGAGGGCGGCTCCGTCGCCGCCGGCGACACGCTGGCGATCATCAAGGCCGATGGAGCGAGCGCCGACTCGAACGGCGCCGGCTGAGCGACGGCTCGCCGCGGCCGCGCTCGTCGCCGGCCCGGCGCTGTTCCTCGTCGCGAACCTGCTGCACCCCAAGGAGTACGCGACCGGCAACGAGGCGGCGCAGCTCGAGAAGATCGCCGACGCCTACCACCGCTGGCAGGCGGCGCACCTCGTCACCTTCGTCGCGATCCCGATCTTCGCCGTCGCGGTCGTCGCGCTCGCCGCGCTGATCTGGCCGCGCGACCGGCGCAGCGCGCGCGGCGGCGCCGTCCTCGGGATGTTCGGGCTGCTGGCGCTCATGGGCGTGCTGGCGCTGCTCGCGCTCGGCTCTCTGCTCACCGGCCTCGAGGGCGCGATCCACTCCAACGCCTACTTCGTCGCCGCCTCGCTCGCGCTGCTGGCGGGGGGCGCGGCCGTCGCCGCCTCCCTCCACCGAGCGTCGACTTAGTCGTCCATACGGCGACAAACTCGACGCTCGGCGCGCTGGGGGGCAGCGTCAGGCGGGTTCGAGGACGACCGCGATCCCGTCGGGGTCCTCGCTCTCGCGCTCCTCGCCGTCGGTGGCGAAGACCACGCGCTCGAGGCCGGCGGCCTCGGGCGGGACGAGCGGCGCTCCGCGCGACATCCACGTGTTCAGCCCGACGTGATGGTGGTAGCCGCCGGTCGCGATGAACGTCGCCTGGTCGCCGTAGCGGTGCATGACGTCGAAGCCGAGGGCGCCGGTCCAGAACTCCTCCGCGCGCGGCAGGTCGGACACCTTGAGGTGGACGTGGCCGATGTCGGTGCCCTCGGGCGCACGCGGCGCGCCGGTGCTCTGGGCGGCGAGGTCCTCGAGGTCGAGCGGCGCGGTGAACAGGTCGTCGGGCCAGACGTCGCGCGGGCGGTCCCAGTACAGCTCGACGCCGTTGCCGGCCGGGTCGTCGAGGTAGAGCGCCTCGCTGACGCCGTGGTCGGAGGCGCCGGTCAGGTACGGCGCCGCGCGGCGCAGCGCGTCGGCGAGGTCGGCGCGCATGGGGAAGCGGAACGCGGTGTGGAAGAGGCCGGCGGCGCGGCGCGGGGCGCGGGCCGTGACGCCTCCGTCGCTCAGCGTCACGAGCGGTTCCCCGCCGGGCGTGCGCAGCGAAGCGCCCTCGCCCTCCAGCCCGACGACGCGGGAGTAGAACGCGGTCGCGGCGTCGAGGTCGTCGACGCGCAGGTCGACCGAGCGGACGGCGGTGATCACGGCTTCCCCCTCAGTGCATCGAGTCCGCGCGACGCGGCCGCGCCGGCGATCCCTCCGATCCTGACCCGCGCCTCTGCCACCGCGACCTCGGCCGCGCTCGGCTCGAAGCGCCGCCGCAGGCGCTCGGCGAGCTCGTCGACGAGGTCCTCCGCGTCGGCGAGGCGCTCGCGCGCGGGGATGCGGTCCTCCCAGAACAGCGCGTGCACGCGCTCGGCCGCGGTGAGGCGGCCGTGCCAGCGCGGCGGCACCTTCACCCGCGGGTCGGTGGCGACCGCGACGCTCTTGTGGACGAAGACCAGCTCGACGTGACGGGCACCGCCGAGCGCCAGCGAGGGGGTCGGATCGCACAGCCAGCGTCCCGAGCCGCTCGACAGCTCGGCCTCGATCGCGGGGACCTCGACGTAGCCGGCCCGGGCCACGCGCGACAGCTCGGCGCAGACGCCGACGGGGTCGCGCACCCCGGCGAGCGTCGTGCACACCGCGAAGGCGAAGCGGTCGTCCTCGAACGGCCACGGCCCGCGCGCGCAGACGTCGCGCACCAGCCACGTGCGCGACGCGAACCGCTCGCGCCCCTCGGCGACGCCGCGCTCGTCGTAGGGGCGCGCGTCGAGCACCCAGTCCGCGCGGCCGAACGGCGACGCCGCGCCGCCGATCTGGAGCACCTCGTCGTCGCCCGAGAGGGCGGTGCGGATGCGCTCGGCGGCCTGCGGCAGCACGAGACGAACGGTAGTCGCCGCGGCCCGCGCAGGTAGATTCCGGCGATGACCGACTTCGACGCGATCAAGGCGGGGATGCAGATCGCGGTCCCCTACAACGTCCACCTCGGGCTCGAGGTCGCAGAGGTGGCGCCCGGACGGGGCGTCGTCACGCTGCCCGACAAGGCGGAGATCCGCAATCACGTCGGCTCGCAGCACGCGGGCGCGCTGTTCAGCGCCGGAGAGGCCGCGTCGGGCGCCGCGTTCGTCGGCGCGTTCGCCGAGCGGCTCGGGGAGCTGACGCCGCTCGCCGAGAGCGGCGAGATCGCCTACCGGAAGGTCGCCCGCGGCGTGATCACCGCGACCGGGCGGCTCGACACCGACGCGGAGGAGCTGCTCGCCGCGCTGGACGAGGACGGCGTCGTCCGCTTCGCGGTGGGCGTCGAGCTGACGAACGCGGTCGGCGACGTCGTGGCCGAGATGACCGTGCGCTGGCACGTGCGCGCGAACGCCGAGTCGTGATCGCGGTCTGGCGGGCGGAGCCGCACGAGGCCGAGTCGGTCGCGCGCCTGATCGTCGAGTTCCGCGACCACCTCGGGCTCGAGTGGCCGTCGGAGAACGCGTTCCTCGCCGGTGTCGAGCGGCTGATCGAGCAGCCCGACACCGCGTTCCTCCTCGGCGCCCCCGACGAGGACGCGCCGCCGTCGGGCGTCGCACAGGTCCGCTTCCGCTTCGGGCTGTGGTGGGCGGCCGAGGACTGCCTGCTCGAGGACCTCTTCGTCCGCGACGACGCGCGCGGCAAGGGCGTCGGGCGCGCGCTGGTCGAGGGCGTCGTGGCGATGGCGACCGAGCGCGGCTGCCGCCGGGTGGAGCTCGACGTCAACGAGGCCAACGACGCCGCGTTCGCGCTCTACGAGTCGTTCGGCTTCTCGGCACAGGACGACCGGTACGGCGGGCGCAACGTGCTCATGCGCCTGCACCTGGAGCGAACCGCATGATCTCGACGAGGTGCCCCGCTGGGCAGCGGACGAACGACCGCGGCGAGCCCCAGTGCTCCGTCCCGGGCTGCGGGTCGTGGCCCGCGGCGCGCAGCCGGTCGAGCGTCGCGCCGTAGTCCTCGGCGACCACGGCGACGTGGCCCTCGCGAGGCGCCACGGGCTCCTCGGCGAACAGCAGGTGGACCTGCGTCCCGCGGCGCTCGACCCACACCGCGCGGTCGCGCAGCGTCGCGGGCGGCTCGACGCGCTCGAACCCGAGCAGCGCCCAGAAGCGCTCGCACGCCGCGGCGTCGGCCTCGCGGACCTCGAGCGCGACGTGCTGGATCACACGCGCTCGACGTTCTGCGCGTGGATCTTCTGCTGCACGGCGTCGCGGCGCGCGAGCGGCAGCTTCGCCTCGGGCAGCGCCTCGAGGTACGCGCGGTCCTCGCGCAGGATCGCCAGCGCCCGCGCGGCGTCGAGGACGTCGCCGTGCCCCGGCACCACGGCGGCCGCCTGCTCGACGAGCGACTCGAGCCGCGCCAGCGTCGCCAGGTACGCGGCGCGCGATCCGCCCTCGGACAGCATCGGGATCTCCACCGGCGACAGGTAGTCGCCGCACACGAGCACGCGCGCCCACGGCACCCAGACCGCCATGCCGTCGGCGGTGTGCCCGTCGGCGGGATGCAGCTCGAGCTCCTGGCCGCCGACGTCGAGCTTGCCCGGAACCGGCAGCGCCTGGACCTGGCCGAGCGACAGCGGGCTCGGCCGGCGCACGTAGTGCTCGGCGTCGAAGTCGCGCAGCGCCCGCGCCGCCGCGCCCGGCTCGGCGGCCAGGCACGCCGCGGTCGTCTCCGCACAGCCCACCGCCGCGCGCGGGAACGTGAGGCGGCCGAGCAGGTGGTCCCAGTCGGCGTGGGTGACGAGCAGGCCGCTGAGCGGGAACTGCGCCTGCTCGAGCACGGCCGGAAGGACCTCCAGCTCGTCCGGGTACACCGGCGAGTCGATCACGAAGGCCTCGGCCCCCGAGCGGACGATCGTGCACGACGTCTGCCACACCCGGCTCGTCGCGACGAGGACGTCGGGGTGGACCGAGACGATCCGCAGGCGCTAGCCCCCGAGGAGCTCCCAGGCCTCCGCGAGGTTCTTGACCTCGGCGTCGGGCTTCTTGCGGCCCGGCTCGAGCTCCTCGCCGCGCCGGTTGACCCACACGACCGGGACCTTCTCCTTCATGCACGGCTCGACGTCGTGGTGCAGCGAGTTCGCGACGTGCACCCAGCCCTTCTTGCCGCCGATGCGACGCGCGAACTCCTTGAAGTGCGCGGGGTCGGGCTTGTACGAGCGGACCTGCTGCGCGGTGACGACGAGCTCGAAGTCGTGCGGGATGTGGCGCCGCGTCTGGCCGAGCAGCTTGTCGTCGATGTTCGAGATGAGCCCGGTCTGGAACTTCTTGACGAACTTCCTCAGCTGCGGGTTGGCCTCGCGGAACGCGGGCCAGCGCTCGACCGAGTTCGGCAGGAAGTTCGAGCGCGACGGCTCGAGCGGCCACTCCAGGCGCTCGGCCATCTTGACCGCGGTGCGGCGCAGGACCTCGGCGTACAGCTCGTACGACCCGCCCTCCACCTCGCGCGAGACCTCATGAAAGAGCGTGATGACCTGGTCCTTGTCGACGGGGAAGTCGTCGCGCTTGGCCTCCTTCTCGAAGGCCTCCCAGACGCCCTTCTCCCAGTCGATCAGGGTGCCGTACACGTCGAAGGTGAGCCATTCGATTTTCTTTGGAAGCGCCATGCGGAGCGGTGATTCTAGGAAGAACGCCCCGTGCTAGCGTCCCGCCCCGCTCATGGACCTCCTCGAGTACCAGGGAAAGCAGCTGTTCGCCCGCCACGGCGTCCCCGTGCCGACCGGCCGGCCGGCGCGGTCGGTCGAGGAGGCGGTGGCCGCCGCCGACGAGGTCGGCTACCCGTGCGTGGTGAAGGCGCAGGTCCTCATCGGGGGCCGCGGCAAGGCCGGCGGGATCAAGGTCGCGGGCGACCGCGAGGAGGCGCGCGAGCACGCGAAGGCCATCCTCGGCATGGACATCCGCGGCTTCACGGTCCACGAGGTGTGGCTCGAGGCGGCCAGCGAGATCGACGAGGAGTACTACGCGTCGATCGTCTTCGACCGCTCGGCCAAGGCGCCGCTCTACATGCTCTCCACGCAGGGCGGCATGGACATCGAGCAGGTGGCCGAGAAGGACCCGAAGGCCATCGCCCGCCTCCATGTGGACCCCCTGCTCGGCTTTCAAGACTTCCACGGAAGGCGTCTCGCCTTCGAGGCCGGCGTCGCGTCCGACGTCGTGCGCCCGCTCGGCGCGCTGCTGGCGCAGCTCTACGAGGCGTTCGTCAGCGAGGACGCGATGCTCGTCGAGGTCAACCCGCTGATCGTCACCAAGGACCGCAAGGTCGCGGCGCTCGACGCCAAGGTGACGCTCGACGGCAACGCGCTCTACCGCCACCCGGGGAACGCCGCGCTGCGCGAGGGCCGCGACGAGGACCCGCAGGAGAAGATGGCCCGCGAGCGCGACCTCACGTACGTCGCGCTCGACGGCGACATCGGCATCCTCGGCAACGGTGCCGGGCTCGTGATGTCGACGCTCGACGTCGTCGCCCAGGCCGGCGGCTCGCCCGCGAACTTCCTCGACGCCGGCGGCGGCTCGAAGGCCGAGGCGATCACCGCTGCGGTGGAGGTCATCCTCTCCAACCCGAACGTGAAGGCCGTGCTCTTCAACATCTTCGGCGGGATCACGCGCGGCGACGAGGTCGCCAACGGACTGGTCGCCGCGTTCGAGCAGATCGAGCCGACGGTGCCGTTCGTCGTCCGGCTCGACGGGACGAACGACGTCGAGGGGCGCAAGATCCTCGCCGAGGCGAACCTCCCGAACGTCGAGGTGGCGAAGACGATGGACGAGGCCGCGGCCAAGGTCGTCGAGGCGGCGCGCCGATGAGCATCGTCGTCGGCAAGGAGACGAAGCTCTGCGTCTCCGGCATCACCGGCCGCGAGGGCACGTTCCACGCGATGAACAACCGCCGCTACGGCACCGACGTCGTCGCGGGCGTCACGCCGGGCAAGGGCGGCCAGGACGTCGAGGGCGTCCCGGTGTTCAACACGTTCCACGACGCCGTGGACGAGCAGGGCGCGAACACGGCGATGATCTTCGTCCCGCCGCGCTTCGCCGCCGACTCGATCCTCGAGGCGGCCGACGCCGGCATCACGACGATCATCACGATCACCGAGGGCATCCCCGCCCACGACGAGCTGCGTGTCTTCGACTACCTGCGATCGCGGGCCGGCGATCCCATCACGCACATCGGCCCGAACTGCCCGGGCGCGCTCTCGCCGGGCAAGGCGAACGTGGGAATCATCCCGGCGGCGTTCTTCAAGGAGGGCAACGTCGGCGTCGTGTCGCGGAGCGGCACGCTGACCTACCAGATCGGCAACGAGCTGGCCCAGCGCGGGTTCGGGAACTCGTCGATCGTGGGGATCGGCGGCGACCCGGTCGGGGTCGTCGTTCATCGACATCATCGCCCAGTTCGAAGCGGACGCCGAGACCGAGCTGATCGTCATGAGCGGCGAGATCGGCGGCTCGGCGGAGGAGGAGGCGGCGGAGTACATCGGCTCCGAGGTCTCCAAGCCGGTCGTCGCCTACATCGCGGGCTTCACGGCGCCGCCCGGCAAGACGATGGGCCACGCCGGCGCGATCGTGTCGGGCTCGAAGGGCACCGCCCAGGCGAAGGCGGAGGCGCTCGAGGCGAAGGGCGTGCGCGTCGGGAGGACCCCGACGCAGGTCGCCGACATCGCCGTCGAGATCCTCGGCGGCTAGCACCCGCTACGACGTTCGTCCACTTTCGGGCGCGAGGCCTATACCTCGGCGGGGCCGCCCGGCTAGTGTCGCTTGGCGAGCGCGATCTGAAACACGGCGCGCACCGAACTGAGGCGACGGACGTCCGGCATCTCCGGGACGGGCGCCAGCCGCCGAGGACAACGACCGCCGGCCCTAGGGCCGGCGGTCGTGTTTGTAGGGGCTCTGTCACCGGCCGGAGGGTTCCGCTGCGCCGCGGCGAAGCGGTCCCGGCGATGACCGACGACGTGGAGGAGACGCTGGCGAGCCTCGAGCAGCGACTGCGCGCGCTGCAGGCCGAGCTCGACGCGGACGAGGACGCGCCGGCGGCGGACCCGCCGTCGCGCCGCTTCCCGCCGCGCCCGTCCGCCGACGTCCCGCCGCGCCCGTCCGCCGACGTCCCGCCGCCGCCCCTCCCCACCGACGCCCTCGACCGCTTCGGCGCCGAGCTGCGCCGGCTCGTCGACGTCTGGGAGCGCACGGTCGCCGAGCTGCGCGGCGGCGAGGCAGAGACGGTGCGCTTCCGCGGAGGCGTCACGCTGGAGGCGCGCGGCGACCTCGGCGAGCTGTGCCGGCTCGAGCGCGCGCTGCGCGACGTCGACGGAGTCACCGCGGTGAACCTCCGCGCCTACGCGGGAGGCGCCGCGGTGCTCGAGGTCACGCTCGACCGCGAGGTCGCGCTCGTCGGCGAGCTGCGCCGGTCGCTCGCCTTCTCCCTGATCGAAGTCAGCGGCGGACGGTTGAGCATCGCGCTCAAGTAGCCTCGCGCGTCGTGGACGACGCCGAGCGGATCAGGCGGGAGGCCGAGGAGTACGCGGAGGCCACGCGCCGCCGGGCCGACGCGTTCGCCGAGGCTCGCATCCACCGGCTGCGGGAGCTGACCGACCGGCTGATCGCCACGGCCGAGACCGTCGACCGGCGCTTCGGCGAGGCGCTCGCGCTGCGCGAGCAGCTCGAGGAGCTGGCCGCCGCGCTCGGCGCCGCGGCCGAGCGGGCGGCGCGCGAGCTCGACGACGCGCCGCTCGACGCGCCGCCCCCGGCGCCGTCCCCGCGACGGGTCCACGTGCAGGACGTGCGCGGGACGTCGCCGCCGCCGCCTCTGTCGTAACCTCGCGCCATGGCCGGCGACACCATCTCCTTCGCGCGCGGCGCGCCGTCGCTCGACATCGTCGACGTGGAGGGGCTGCGCGAGAGCGCGACGCTCGCGTTCGAGTCCGACCCCGGCGGGTCGACCGCCTACGGGACCGCCGGCGGGTACGTCCCGCTGCGCGAGTGGATCGCCGAGCAGCACGACGTCGGGCCCGAGCAGGTGCTGGTCACCAACGGCTCGATGCAGGCCGACGCGTTCCTGTTCGACGAGCTGGTCTCCGACGGCGACACCGTGATCGTCGAGCGCCCGACGTACGACCGCACGCTCCTCGGGCTGCGCGACCGCGGCGCGGACATCCGCATGATCGGCCTCGAGCCCGACGGCATCGACGTCGGCGAGCTGAGCCACGCGCTCGACGCCGGCATGCGGCCGAAGCTCGCCCACGTCATTCCGACGTTCCAGAACCCGGCCGGCTACACGCTCAGCCGCGAGAAGCGCGAGCGGCTGCTCCACCTCGCCGGCGACGCCGGGTTCGTGATCTTCGAGGACGACCCGTACGTCCACCTGCGCTTCTCGGGCGAGGCGCTGCCGACGATGCTCTCGCTCGACCGCGACGGCCGCGTCGTCTACGCGTCGTCGTTCTCGAAGACCGTCTGCCCGGGCATCCGCGTCGGCTACCTGGTGGGCGCGCCCGACCTCGTCGCGCGGATCCAGAAGCGCGCGATGAACACCTACATCTCGCCGAACATGGTCGCGCAGTCGATCGTCTACCAGTTCTGCGCGAGCGGGCGGATCCGCCAGTCGATCGAGACCGTTAAGGGCGCGCTGGCCGAGCGCGTCGAGCGGCTGTCGGCGGCGCTCGAGCGCGACCTGCCGGACGCGAAGTTCACGCCCCCGCAGGGCGGCTACTTCATGTGGGTCGAGCTGCCGGAGGACTCCGACGTCGACGCCCTCTTCACCGCGGCGGCCGAGCGCGGCGTCGCGTTCGTCAAGGGCAGCGACTTCCTGCTCGAGGGCGGTCGCAACACGCTGCGCCTCGCGTACTCGGGCGTGACGCCCGACCAGATCGACGAGGGCGTCGCGCGCCTGGCCGAGGCGTACAACGCGCAGCGCAAGGCCAGCTCGATCAAGTAGCGCAGACACGCCACGTTCCTGGCCACCCCGTGACCTTGAGGGCAGCGCCGGCTCTTACCGAGCAGGAACACGATCTTCACCTCGGAGGCACTCACATGCAGCACGCACGCTCGTACCTGCAGCTCGCCCACTCAGCCGGCGAGCTCAGCCCGGACCAGAGCTCCACGCCCCGCAAGGCGTTCGCACTGCTGTGCGCGATGCTCGTGCTGCTGGCCATGCCGGCCTTCTCGGTGACCTCGGCGTTCGCCGACAGCGGCCCCGGCAGCGACGGCACCGCCGTCCGCGAGGACGGCTCCGGCTCCGGCAGCGGCGACGACGACTCCGACGACGACGACGCGACGGCGACCGAGGGCTCGACGACCGACGGCGCCACCGACGGCGCGACCGACGCCACCGCCGGCACCACCGACGACGACGAGACCACCGCCGACGACGGCACCACGGCCAACGGCGCGGCCACGACCGTCACCGGTGACGCCGTCGTCGCCGCGCGCGACGCCGACGAGGCGACCGACGCCACGAACACGGCGAGCGCGACCGACGACGCCACGGCCAGCAACTCGGTGACCGGCGACACCGCGCCGAGCGCGACCGACAACACCGGCGCGACCGACAGGACCGCGGTCACCGACGAACAGGCGAGCGCGACCGACAACACGGGCACGACCGACAACACGAACGCCACCGAGGACGGCGGCCAGGCCGGCCCGGTCAGTGCCGTCGCAGCGCAGCGCAACGCGTCGAAGTGCGCGAAGAGCACGAAGGCCGCACGCCGTGCCCCCGCGACCCAGCGCAAGGCCAAGCTGCGCAAGGCCCGCGCGAGCGCGGCCTGCCGCCGCGCGGCGCGCGGCTAGATCCTCCATGGAGGCGCGGGCCGGCGACCGACCCCCCGACGGTCGACCGGGCCGCGCCTCCTGGAACTTCGCCGAGGGCGACGAGATCGCCCCCGGCCGCAGCATCGTCGGGCACCTCGGAGGCGGCAACGCCTACGAGGTGTTCCTCGTCTGGGACGACCACCTGTTCGCGCTGATGGTCGCGAAGGTGCTGCGGCCCGACCGCGCGGAGGACGACGCCGAGCTGCGTTCGCTCGACAACGAGATCGACGCCCTCGCGAGCCTCGACCACCCCGTGCTCGTGCGCGGCTTCGACGCCGACATGGAGGGCCCGCACCCGCACGTCCTGATCGAGCACCTCGAGGGCCCGACGCTGAAGGCGGTCGTCAAGCGCCACGGCGCGCTCGAGATCGAGCAGCTCGTCCCGCTCGCGCTGAACGTCGCGGGCGCGATCCAGTACATGGCCAACGAGGGCTGGGTCCACCTCGACGTCAAGCCCGACAACATCGTGCTCGGCGTCCCACCGCGGCTCATCGACCTCAGCGTCGCGCGCACGGTCGAGCGCGCGGCGGGGATGCGGCGCCCCGTCGGCACCGACGCGTACATGGCCCCGGAGCAGTGCGATCCGGCGGGGGAGATCGGCCCGCCCACCCCGGTCGGCCCGGCCGCCGACGTGTTCGGCCTCGCGGCGACGCTGTTCCACGCCGTCGCCGGCCGCGTCCCGTTCCCGCGGCCGAAGGGCGCACGCGAGAGCGGCGACCCCGGCGTCCGCTTCCCCCAGCTGCACCAGCCGCCGGGCGACCTGCCGCCGAAGACGCCGGCGCCGCTGGCCGACGCGATCCACGCCGGCCTCGCGCCCGACCCGGCCGACCGGCCGGCGGCGGCGCAGGTCGTCGAGATGCTCGAGCCGGTGCTCGCGGCGCTGCCGCGCAAGCTCGTCCTCAGCCGCCGCGGCGCGCGGGGGGTGTAGCTCCGCGGGGCATCCGGCCCCGCGTCCTGAGACGGCCGCCGCCTTCCGGGCGGCGTTGACCGGGCTTCGCCCTACCTCCCGTAGCGGTCCTTGGCCAGCACGAGCTGCTCGGGCAGCGCCGTGCGGACCGGCGGCGACGGGTCGGCGAGCACCGAGACCGTCTCCGCGACCGACGGGGTCAGCGACACGCGCCGGCCGTCGTCGTCGCCGTCGACGACGACCTCGTCGCCGTCGCGCGACGCGAGCGTTCCGCGCATGCCTGGCTCGAGCCCGACCGCGCGCAGGTGGTGCAGCAGGTCCTCGGCCTCGTTCTCGAAGCGCAGGATCGTGACCTTCGCGCCGGGCTCGACGTCGGCCAGCGGGACGCCCTCGATCCGCTCACCGGGCCGGATCGGATGGCCGTGCGGGCACGTCTTCGCGTCGCCGATCGCGGCGAGCATCCGCTCCTCCAGCACCGGCGACATCGCATGCTCGAGCCGCTCGGCCTCCTCGTGCACCTCGTCCCACGGGATCCCGAGCACGTCGGTGAGGAAGCGCTCGATCAGGCGGTGGCGCCGGACGATCTCCTCGGCGTGCCGCCGGCCGCTGTCGGTGAACGAGATCGCCTTGTCGTCGGCGCGCGTGATGTAGCCGTCGCGCTCGAGCCGGCCGATCATCTCGTGGACCGTCGGGGCCGAGAGCTGCATCGCCCGGGCGACGTTCGCGCCGGTCATCGCGAGGCGCGCCTCGTGCAGCCAGAACAGCGTCTGGAGGTACTCCTCCTCCGCCACGGTGGCGTGATCGGCGGACATGCGCTTCACCCTAGCGACAGGCGGGCTAGCCTTGCCGCCGTGAACATCGGCCCCGGCACGCGCGCGCTGGTGACCGGCGCGTCGCGTGGGATCGGGCGCGCGCTGGCCGAGCGGCTCGCTGCGCGCGGCGCCGTCGTGGGGCTCGCGGCGCGGACCACGCGCGAGGTCGAGGCGCTCGCCGACGCGCTCCCCGGCGAGCACGTCGTCCTCGGCGACACCGACGTCTCGGACCGCGCGTCGGTCGAGGCCGCGGTCGAGCGCTTCGGGCGCATCGACCTCGTCGTCGCGAACGCGGGGATCGCGCACTACGAGCCGTTCGCCGAGCAGCCGCCCGAGCGCTTCGAGGCGATCACCAACGTCAACTGGCTCGGCACGCTCTACACGGTCTCGTCCGCGCTGCCCGGCCTGCTGCGGCAGGGGAGCGGGCACATCGTCGTCGTGTCGAGCGGGGCGGGGCTGCGCGCGTTCCCCCAGGCCGCGGTGTACGGGGCGACGAAGGCGGCACAGCGCGCGTTCGCCGACGCGCTGCGCCACGAGCTGACGGGGACGGGCGTGTCGGTCACGACCGTGCACCCCGGTGAAGTGGCTACGTCGCTGCACGACCACGAGCGCGACCGGATGCCCGCGTGGTCGCGCGCCGCCACCCGCGCGGTCCCCGCGCACCGGATGGCCGACCGCATCCTGCGCGCCGTGGAGGCCGACGAGCGCCAGGTCTTCCACCCGCCCGTCGTGCGCGTGCTCGGCGCGCTGCACGGCATCTCCCCGGCGGCGGCCGACGCGGTGCTCCGCCGGCTGCGCGGGGCGAGCGCGGCCCCGAGGCGCGGATGACGTTCGAGGTCCTGGCCCAGGGGTTCGGGCTCGCCGAGGCGCCGGTGTGGGACGGCGAGGCGCTGCTGTTCAGCGACGCGGTGTTCGGCGGCGTCAAGCGGATCGGGCTCGACGGCCGCGTGGAGGAGGTGCTGTCCAAGCGCCGCGGGATCGGCGGCATGGCGCTCGACGCCGACGGCTC
>JAUJPF010000060.1 GCA_030447275.1 Solirubrobacteraceae bacterium
TGCCGTGGCTCGACGAGCGCCGGCCGGACGTCGTCTGCCTCCAGGAGACGAAGCTCACCGACGACGCGTTCCACGCGCTGATGCGCGACGAGCTGTCCGAGCGCGGGTACGAGGTCGCGGCCCACGGCGAGGCCGCGTGGAACGGCGTGGCGATCCTGTCGCGCGTCGGCCTCAAGGACGCGGTCGCGGGCATCGCGGGCGGGCCCGGCTTCCCGCACCCCGAGGCGCGGGCGGTGTCGGCGACGTGCGCCGGCGTCCGTGTCGTCTGCGTCTACGTCCCGAACGGCAGGACGCCGGGGTCCGACCACTACGACTACAAGCTGAAGTGGCTCGAGGCGCTCACCACCATGGTGGCGGACGACGCGGCGACGACCGTCGTGCTCGGGGACATGAACATCGCCCCCACCGACGACGACGTCTTCGATCCCGACGCCTACGTCGGCCAGACCCACGTCACGGCGCCGGAGCGCGACGCGCTGGCCGCGCTCGAGAGCGTCGGCCTGCGCGACGTCGTGCGCGAGCGCTGGCCGGACCAGCGCGTCTTCACCTACTGGGACTACCGCGCCGGCATGTTCCACCAGGACTGCGGGATGCGGATCGACCTCGTGCTCGCCGGCGACGACGTCGCGGAGCGCGTGAAGGCGGCATGGATCGACCGCCACGCCCGCAAGGGCAAGGGGCCGAGCGACCACGCCCCGGTGATCGTCGACCTCGACGAGGCGCCCGACGGCGACATCGGCCCCGTCGTTCCGCCGCCGTCCCGCCCGGCCAAGCGCGGCACGAAGAAGCTGCCGCAGGGCGCGCCCTAGCGCTTGCGGTCGGTGTCGCGCGACGGCTGGACGCGCTTGGGCTCGCCCGGCATCTTCGGGTAGTCGGGCGGATAGGGCATGTCGCCCTCGCCGTGCTCCTCGTAGAGGTCGAGCAGGGGCTGGAGCGAGTGCGCGACGTCGTCGATCGCCGCGTGCGGGTCCCCCACCCGGGCGAAGCGCGCGGGCATCGTGGCGACCGAGAACTCCTCGGGCCGCACGCTGCCGAGCTCGTCCCACGCGAACGGCGCCGACACTGGCGCGCCCGGCTTGGGGCGGATGCTGTAGGCCGACGCGATCGTCCGGTCGCGCGCGTTCTGGTTGTAGTCGACGAAGATGCGCTCGCCGCGCTCCTCCTTCCACCACTTCGTCGTCACCTCGCCGGGCAGGCGCCGCTCGAGCTCGCGCCCGAACGCGATCGCGGCGTGGCGCATGTCGGTGAACGTCCACCGCGGCTCGATCCGGACGTAGATGTGGATCCCACGGCCGCCCGACGTCTTCGGGAAGCCGGCGTAGCCGAGGTCTGAGAGCAGCTCCCGCGCGGTGGCGGCCACCCGCGCCGCATCGTCGAAGTCGGTGCCCGGCTGGGGGTCGAGGTCCAGCCGCAGCTCGTCGGGATGATCGACGTCGTCGCTGCGCACCGGCCACGGGTGGAACGTGATCGTCCCCATCTGCGCGCACCACCCGACCACCGCGATCTCGGTCGGGCAGACCTCGTCCGCGGTGCGGCCGGAGGGGAACTCGATCCGCGCCGTCTCGAGGTAGTCGGGCGCGCCCTTCGGGACGCGCTTCTGAAAGAACGCGTCGCCGCCGCGTGGGTCGTCGCGCGTCGCCAGGACCAGCCCCTCGTGGACGCCCTTGGGCCAGCGCTCGAGCGTCGTCGGCCGCTGCCGGAGTGCGCGCATGATGCCGTCCTCGACCGCCACGTAGTACTCGACGACGTCGAGCTTCGTGAGCTCGGGCGTGCGCTCCGTCGCGGGGAAGATCACCCGGTCGGGGCTGGAGACGCGCAGCTCGCGGCCGCCGGCGTCGATGAAGGTTTCCTTCGCCATGAGCCCTACTCGTACGGTGCGTACCGGCGGTGCAGCATGAGCTGGTTGCCGTCGGGGTCGACGAAGATCGCCATGTGGCAGACGCCCGTGTCGAAGGTGTCGCCGAAGAACTGGACGCCCTTGGCCTCGAGCGCCGCGCGCGTCGCGGCGACGTCGTCGCAGCCCAGCGGCCACGGGTTGCCTTGCTGGGCGGTGAACGGCATGCCCTGCTTCTCGGGCTCCCAGATCGCGAAGCACGTGTCGCCGGCCCACTGCTCCCAGTCGGCGTGCTCGTCGGGGCGCAGCCCCAGGACGTCGCGGTAGAAGGTGCGGGAGCGCTCAGGGTCCTGGGTGGGGACGCCGAGGAAGTCGAGTCGTTCGATGGCAGCCATGGGAGGAGGCTACGCGGCGGCGGGCGGTCCGAACCAGGTCGTGAGCGCGTCGCGGAGTCCGTCGTCCGTGCCGTCGCCCACCCAGGCGACGTGCCCGTCGGGGCGGATGAGGACGGCGGTGGGGGCGGGAACCGCGCCGAGCACCGGGAGCTCCCACTGGCCGTCGTTGTGTTCGGCGGTGCGCCGCGAAGCCCTGGACCTGGGCGACCTGGCACTGCGAGGAAGCGGGTCGGCGATCCCGCGCTGGTCGAGGACCTCGATGGTGCGCGAGCGCAGACCGCCGGCGCGCGAGCCGGGGAGGTCCTGGGTGGCGCGCCGCGCGACGACCGCGCGTCGACCCCGCCAACGTCAGCTCGGCCGCCAGCACCAGGCCGGCCGGGCCGCCTCCGGCGATCACCACGGCGTGCTCCGTCGAACGCATCTCGCTGCCCTCATCTCCGTCGGTTCCCGCGTGGGGCGGGCGATCATGGGGCACCCCCCGGAGCTTGTTTCAAGCCCCCTGGGCGGTATACATGGGCGTGGAGAGAGGGGGCGGGCGGACGCCGTCCCGCCGGTCCGCCTTGCCGACGGCCGACCACCCGTTCACCGGCATCATGAACGCCGCGCGCAAGGTCGTCTTCTCCGGGACGCTGAGGACGGCCGAGTGGGCCAACACCACCATCGCCGCCGGCGACACGGCATCGGAGATCGACAAGCTCAAACGAGGCGGCGACGGCACATCGTGGTCTGTGGCGGCGTCAGCTTCTGGCGGTCGCTCATGCAACTCGACCTGCTCGACGAGTTCCGCCTGGATCTGCACCCCTACGTCGCGGGCGAGGGAACCCGGCTGTTCGACGGCGACCCCAAGAACTACCGGCTCGACCTGGTCTCCAGCACCGAGTTCAGCAACGGCATCGTCGGGCTGCACTACCGCCGGCACGGCTGAACCGGCAGCCGGCGGCGGCGCTCTGAGCTCGATCGAGACCACCGTCCCCCTGACCGTCGACGACACGATCGGGGCGCCGCACAAGGTCGAGCGGGTCAACGACCGAGGGGCTGGTCGCGTAGCGGGCCGGTATGGCGACCCGGGTCGCCGCGATCCGCGGCCCCGCTAGGTTCGCGAGGGTGCCCCGCCTGTCGATCGTCGCCTGCGCCGCGGTACTGGCCGCCGGCTGCGGCGGGCAGCAGGGCGGCGACACGGGCTCCGGGACGACGACGAGCCCGTCGGCCACGTCGCCCTCGACCGCCGATCGCGCCCCGGCACCGGCGTCGACGCCGACGGTGCGCGTCGGCGCCGAGGAGCTGGCGTCGTCGCCCGCCGGCCGGCGGCTGCGCGGCCTGCGGGTGGGCCTGATCGCCAACGCCGCCTCGGTGACCAGCGACGGCCGGCCGTCCGTGCGGGCGCTGCGCGCGCACGGCGTCCGTGTCGTGCGTCTGTTCTCGCCCGAGCACGGCTACCGCGGCGGAGGCGCCGCCGGCGCCCGCCAGGGCGACAGCCGCGCGTTCGGGGTGCCGGTCGTCAGCCTGTACGGCGAGCACTACGCGCCGACCGCGCGCGACCTTCGCGGCCTGGACGCGCTGGTCTACGACCTCCAGGACGTCGGCGTGCGGTTCTACACCTACGTCTCGACGGAGATCCTCGCGCTGCGCGCGGCCGCCCGGGCCGGCGTGCCGTTCGTGGTCCTCGACCGCCCGAACCCGCTCGGCGGCGAGCTCGTCGCCGGGCCGGTCCGCCGCGGCCCGCCGACCTTCGTGGCCACCGCCCCGGGGCCGCTGGTGTACGGGCTGACCAGCGGGGAGATGGCCCGCTACGTCAACGCGCACAGCCGCCCGCGAGCGAAGCTGACGGTGATCCGCATGCGCGGCTGGCGCCGGGACATGACCTGGACGCAGACCGGCCGTCCGTGGACGCCGCCCTCCCCCGGCCTGAAGACCCCACAGGCCGCGCTGACCTATCCGGGCCTTGCGCTCTTCGAGGGAACCGTCGTCTCCGTCGGCGGGGGTACGAGGCGCTCGTATCGGATGCTCTGCGCGCCGTGGCTGGACCGGCGCGACCTCGCCGCGCGCGCCTCGAAGCTCGGCATCCCGGCCACGCCGGTGACCGTCGTCCCCCGCCCGGTGCCGAGCGCCAGGGAACCGAAGTTCCTCGGCCGCCGTTGCCGCGGCGCGCTGCTCCACCCGCGCGGCGACCGGGCGGTCAACGGGTACGAGGTCGGCCTCGGGCTGCTGTTGAAGCTCCGGCGATCGCCGCGCTTTCGTTGGCTTCAGGGTGGGGCGGTCACGGACGCCGTGGTCGGCGCGCCTGTGCTGCGCCGCCGGGTGGACGCCGGCTGGTCGCTCGAGCGGATCCTCGCCGCCGAGGCGCCGTCGATCCGGGCGTGGCGGGCGAGGCGCGCGCCGTACTTGCTGTATTGAGCGGTCAGGCCGCCGACACGTTCAGCTCAAATCTGCACTCGCCGCTGCTCGTCGTCCGCAGCGGCAATGAGAGGGCCGGGTAGGAACCGACCATGTCACTGCAGCGCCGCTCCGAACACCGGTTCTGCTGGTGGCATCAGGGCGTGATGCTGTTCGACGCGACTACGAGTGGTCCGAGGACTTCGACGAGTACGTCGAAGCGGCTTCCGGAGAATGCCTGGACCCGTCGCGCTCAGGTGGCGTCACCTTCGTCCCGCCCCGGGGGCGCGATGTTCGACCCCGAGGACGCCCACTGACCCTGGAGGTGCACGATGGCGAGCCGCCGGTCGAGGAGGAGGCCAAGTCGGTCGGCGACTTCGATCTGCGCGTGCGGTCCGGGGGGCTGGTGATGGAAGAATCGGGCGGCGGCGAGCGCCGCACGGAAGTGCCCGTCCCGGCGGGGCGCGTGGCGCGCCCGCCGGAGCGGCTTCGGCGAGAGGACGCTTGAACAGCAAGATGCCAGCGAGCCCGGCGTCCAGGACCCGCGACCGGCAGCGGCCCATAAGCCGTGTTCGGCGCACGAGCAATCCGCGGGGACGCATGGCTCAGCCGTGCTCGCGCGCGGTCGCGGTTTGATCCTCTTGCCATCGCTCTCGGCGCCTGATGAAGAAGCGGCTCAAGACCGTGTCTCGAGCTCCGCATCGGTAGAACCACCAACCCCAAGCGGGTGGGGACCACTCGCTCGGCCAACGAGAGACGACCAGATCCTTCGGGTGGACATACAGCCAATGGCGGCAGCCTGCGAATAGAAGCCGGACCCAGATGACGCCGAGGGCGACTGTCAGCGCGACGATCACCGCGTCCGTAACCCAGCCCTCGTTGATCGCGATGGTGAACCATGCCGCCGGCAAGATCGCCACGACCGGTAGGAATAGGAGCGCGTGCCGCTGCGACTGCCCGTAGCGAGGTATCCCCGCTAGAACCCAAGCTGGCCATCGGCTCTTGACGCGCCACCCGCGCGCTTGCCGCGCGTAAGCCCGGGTCTCCACTGCGGGAACGCCGCCGCCGGCCTCGTCGGCCGCGTCCTCATGCTCAAGCTCGAGCCGCCGCGCCGCATCGTCCGCGATCGCAAGCGCGTGGTTGCAGATAGTCGTGAGGAGGTAGGCGAGTGTGCCCGCGAACAGCAGCGAGAGAAGAAACTGCGCCGCATCCACGCGATCAGCATCAATATCCGCACCGCGTCCCGTCGCCGACGCCGACATCAGAGTGAGGTACGTGGCGCCAGCAGTCAGAGCAGCCCTCACCTGGGCCTCCCGGTTGGTCTGCGCTGCCTCGACCGCTGAGGTGTACGCAAGAGCCTGCTCCCGTCGGCGAGCGGCGGGCCCGTCCAGGTTCTCAGGTCGCGTCATGAGCCCGGCCAGCTTGGCGGTTCTCTAGCGACGGTGCTGCGCCCCTGCGCCGGTAGTTCCCTAATCTCGCATGTCGCGCGAAGCGGCAGCGATGACCCTGGGGCGACTGCGCCTCCGGCCCGTAGGGAGCCGCAGCGACTCTTGCTTCTCGGACGACGAGCTGGCGGCGACGCTGCGCGAGCGGGGCCGCGCCCGCCTGCCGGCCTACGCGCCGGAGGCGACCGAGGCGGCGCTGCGGCGCCTCATCGGCGCCGCTTGACCGCCACGCCGACGTCGCGGCCGAAGCCGGAGACGATCGGCCCGTCGAGCATGTGCACGAGCACGCGGTACTTCGCGGTCCGGGTCACCCGCACGCGCTTGGAGAACTTCGATGACGTGTCGCCGCGCCTGCTGGTGAAGCCGCGCGCCACCACGAGCCAGCGGCCGGTGCCCGTCTTGCGCTGGACCTCGAACGGCGCGCCGACGCGCGCAGGCGTCACGGTGCCGAAGAAGCGCACGCGCCGGAACCGCCGCACGCTGCGGTCGTTGACCTGCGTGCCGATCCGGGCGGCGACGCCGAGGGTGAGGACGTCGCTGAACACGTTCCCCGGCTCGACCGTGCGCGCGCGGAACTGCGTGGTTCCCGGCAGCGGGAGGATCGGGAACGAGAACCCGCCGTTCTGGTCGGTCACGATCGGGTTGCCCATGTCGGTGAAGTCGGCCGTGAACGGGAACGGCCGCTGCTGGAGCACGACCTGGCGCCCGCCGTTGCCGGTGCCGGTGAGCGCGCCGACGACCGTCGACGGCGCGCCGAAGACGACCGGGTTGGGGGCGGCGCTGATCTGGAGGCCGAGCGGCTGTCGCCGCGTTGTGACCGTGCGGTTCTCGCCGCTGCGCACGCCGCTCGGGTTGCTCGCGACGAGGCGGTAGTTGTAGCGCGTGTTCGGCGCGAGGCCCTCGACGCGGAGCTCCACGCGGCGCGGGTTGCCGCCCCTGCCCGCGGACCCGTCGGCCGTGCGCGAGCCGTAGCGGCGTGTGGTGCCGTACTCCCAGTAGTACGTGGTGGCCTCGCCGTTCGGGTCGACGGAGCCGGTCAATGTGACGGCGCCTGACTCGACGCCCTTCGCCGCGCCGGTGCTGACCGCCGGCGCCGCCGCCCCGGCCGTCGCCGTGAGCGAGAGCAGCGCGACGAGCATCGCCGCCGCGCAGAACATCGACCTTGTAGTGCTTCGCATCTGCTTCCCCTGCCTGCCGTTGCCACCAGACCAAACCGCTGGGCCCGCGAAACGTAGCGCTCGCGTTCGTGAGAAGACTGTGAGACCTAGAGGACCTCGGCGACGGTCTGGTGCATCCGATGCGGCTACCGCTCTTCGGCGGTGAGGCCGTAGGCGGCGCGGCCCTGCGGCGGGCCCGCGGGGCCGGAGTCGGCGGGCTCGACGTTGCCGGCGTGGATGAGCTCGCGCGGCTCCAAAGTTCCGAGGTGGCGTCCGACCATCCGGGCCGCCTGGCGGCCCTCGTTGATCGCCCAGACGATGAGCGACTGGCCGCGGCGGGCGTCGCCGGCGGCGAACACTCCGGGCACCGACGTCTCGTAGACCGGGGCGTGGGCGTTGCCTCGCCGGTCCTTCTCGACGCCCAACCCGTCGAGCAGCGCCGGCTCCGGGTGCAGGAAGCCCATCGCGAGGAGCACGAGGTCGGCCCTGATCGCGAACTCGCTCCCCTCCAGCGGCGGCCCGAACGGGTCCTCGGGGTTGGTGCGGGCCGCGTGCAGGGCGGCGACGCGACCGCTCTCGTCATCCGAGAAGTGCGTCGTCGCGACGGAGTAGTCCTGCTCGCCCTTGCCGAGCGCCTGCGCCTCCTCCATCGCGTACGACAGCCGGTACTTCTGCGGCCACAGCGGCCACGGCGTCCGATCGTCGGGGCGCCGCGGGGGCGGCTCGGGCAGCAGCTCGAGCTGCGTGATCGACAGCGCGCCCTCGCGGTCGGCGTTGGCGACGCAGTCCGCGCCGGTGTCGCCGCCGCCGATGACGACGACGTGCTTGCCCGCGGCCGAGATCGAGGGCGCATACGAACCGTCGGCCACCCACCGGTTCCGCCCGTACAGGTAGTCCATCGCGAAGTGGACCCCCTCGAGCTCGCGGCCCGGCACCGGCAGGTCGCGCGGCACCCGCGACCCGGTGCAGAGCACGACCGCGTCGAACTCCGACCGCAGCTCCTCGACCGTCACGTCCACCCCGACGTCGACGCCGCAGCGGACCTCGACGCCCTCGTCGCGCAGCTGCTGCACCCGCCGCTCGACGACCCACTTCTCGATCTTGAAGTCGGGCACGCCGAACCGCACGAGCCCGCCCGCGGCCTCGTCGCGCTCGAACAGCACGACCCGATGCCCCTCGCGGCGCAGCTGCTGCGCGGCCGCCATCCCCGCGGGGCCCGCGCCGACGACGGCAACGCCAAAGCCGCTCTCGGCCGAAGGCGGCAGAGGGGCGACCCAGCCCTCCTCCCACGCCCGGTCGATGATCGCGTTCTCGATCTGCTTGATCGTGACCGCGTCGCCCTCGCGGATCTCGAGCACGCACGCCGCCTCGCACGGCGCCGGGCACAGCCGCCCGGTGAACTCGGGGAAGTTGTTGGTCGCGTGGAGCTGGCGGATCGCGTCGTGCCAGCGATCGGCGTAGACGAGGTCGTTCCAGTCGGGGATGAGGTTGCCGACCGGGCAGCCGTTGTGGCAGAACGGGATCCCGCACTCCATGCACCGCGCGCCCTGCGCCGAGATCTCTTCTGCGGGCCGCGACACGAGAAATTCTCTGTAGTCCTTCACGCGCTCCGACGGGTCGCGGTAGTGCGGCGCCGACCGCTCGATCTTCAAGAAGCCGCCGAGCTCGCCCACGGGGCTACTCGCCCTCTCCGAGCCGCTGGTGCGGCGCGCCGATGACGTCGACGGTGTCGGGCTCCTCGTCGGTCGCGGTGTAGGTCACACCGCCGTTCGTGGCCGCGGCCTCCTCGGCGGCCAGCTCGGCGAGGACGCGCTTGTAGTCGGCGGGGAAGACCTTCACGAACGACGACCGCAGCGTCTCCCACTCGTCGAGCACCCGCTGCCCCACCGGCGACCCGGTCCGCTCGACGTGCTCGGCGATCAGCGCGTGGACCTCCATCGCGTCGGTTTCGCTCAGCCCCTCGAGCTGGTCGAGCATCGTCGGGTTCACGCGCGAGCGGAAGGTCCCGTCCTCGTCCAACACGAAGGCCAGGCCGCCGCTCATGCCCGCGGCGAAGTTGCGGCCTGTCCGCCCGAGGATCACCGCGCGCCCGCCGGTCATGTACTCGCAGCCGTGGTCGCCGACGCCCTCGACGACGGCCGACGCGCCGGAGTTCCTCACGCAGAAGCGCTCGCCGGCCAGCCCGCGGAAGAACGCCTTGCCGCTCGTCGCACCGTAGAGCACGACGTTGCCGATCGCGACGTTCTCCTCCGCCGCGTACGTGGCCGAGGACGGAGGCCGCACGACGAGCGTCCCGCCGCTCAGCCCCTTGCCGGTGTAGTCGTTGGCGTCGCCGTGCAGCGTGAACGTCACGCCGTGGGCGAGCCAGCCGCCGAACGACTGGCCGGCGGTGCCGTCGAAGTCGACGCGGATCGTGTCGTCGGGCAGCCCCTCCAACCCGTGGCGCTGCGCGATGTGCGACGACAGGATCCCGCCCACGCAGCGGTTCACATTGCGCACCGTGCGCGAGAACGCCACCGGCTCGCCGCCGTCCAACGCGGGCCGCGACGCCTCGACGAGGTCCCAGTCGATGTTCCCCTCGAGCACCGCGGGCGGCGGCTCGACGCGTAGCGGCGGCGCGCCGTCGGCCAGCTCGGGGAACGCGAGGATCTGCGACAGGTCGACGCCGCGCGCCTTCCAGTGGTCGATCGCCTCGTCGGGGCTCAGCAGGTCGCTGCGGCCGATGAGGTCGTCGAGCCGGCGGATGCCGAGCGAGGCCATGATCCCGCGCAGCTCCTCGGCGACGAAGAAGAAGTTGACGACGTGCTCGGGCTGGCCCTGGAAGCCAAGCGCAGCTCGGGGTCCTGCGTCGCGATCCCGACCGGGCACGTGTTCAGGTGGCAGGCGCGCATCATGATGCAGCCTGTCGCGATCAGCGGAGCGGTCGAGAACCCGTACTCGTCGGCGCCGAGCATCGCGGCGATCGCGACGTCGCGCCCGGTCTTCAGCTGCCCGTCGGTCTGGACCGTGATCCGCTTGCGCAGGTCGTTGCGCAGCAGCGTCTGCTGCGTCTCGGCCAGGCCGATCTCCCACGGCACAGCCGGCGGGTGGATCGACGAGAGCGGCGACGCGCCGGTCCCGCCGTCGTGGCCGGCGATCAGCACGTGGTCGGCGTTCGCCTTGGCCACGCCCGCGGCCACCGTGCCGACGCCGACCTCGGCCACGAGCTTCACCGACACCGACGCGTTCGGGTTCGAGCAGCGCAGGTCGTAGATGAGCTGCTTGAGGTCCTCGATCGAGTAGATGTCGTGGTGCGGCGGCGGCGGTGAGATGAGCCCCACGCCGGGCGTCGAGTGGCGGATGCGCCCGATGTAGGAGTCGACCTTGTGGCCCGGGAGCTGGCCGCCCTCGCCGGGCTTCGCGCCCTGCGCCATCTTGATCTGGAGCTGGTCGGCGTTGACCAGGTAGTGGATCGTCACGCCGAAGCGCCCGCTGGCCACCTGCTTGATCGCCGAGCGGCGGTCGTCGGCGAAGCGGACCGGGTCCTCCCCGCCCTCGCCGGTGTTCGACCGCCCGCCCAAACGGTTCATCGCCCGCGCGAGCGTCTCGTGCGCCTCGGTGGAGATCGACCCGAGCGACATCGCGCCGGTGGCGAAGCGCTTGACGATCTCCGACGCGGGTTCGACCTCCTCGACGTCGATCGGCGTCGTGCCGTCGGTGCGGATCCGCATGAGCCCCCGCAGCGTCGAGCGCTTCGTGGCCTCGTCGTTGACGATCCGCGCGTACTCGTCGTACTTCTGCTGCGCGCTCCCGTTCGGCGAGCGCACCGCGTGCTGGAGCAGCGAGACCGTCTCCGGGTTCCACATGTGGCGCTCGCCGTCGCGGCGCCACGCGTAGACGCCGCCGACCGGCAGGAGATCCTCGTGGCCGGCGGGGTACGCCTGAGCGTGGCGGTCGAGCGTCTCGCGCGCGAGGACGTCGAGCCCGATGCCGCCGATGCGCGACGCGGTGCCGGTGAAGTGCCGGTCGATCAGCTCCTTCTCCAGCCCGACCGCCTCGAAGATCTGCGCGCCGCAGTAGGACTGCGTCGTGGAGATCCCCATCTTCGAGATCGTCTTGAGCAGCCCCTTGCCGATCGCCTTGACGATGTTGCGCTGCGCGATTTCGATCCCGCCCGCCCCTCGACGCCGGGGATGCGCCCTCGGCCACGAGGTCGTCGACCGAGTCGAGCAGCAGGTACGGGTTGATCGCGCTGCAGCCGTAGCCGATCAGCGTCGCGAAGTGGTGGACCTCGCGCGGCTCGCCCGACTCGAGCACGGACCATTCGCGCGCAGGCGCGTGCCCGCGCGCACGAGGTGGTGGTGCACCGCGGCGACGGCGAGCAGCGAGGGGATGCCGGCGCGGTCGCCCCTCACGCGCCGGTCGGACAGGATGAGGATGTTCGCGCCGTACGCGATCGCCGCGTACGCCTCGTCGCAGATCTCCGCGATCCGCTTCGTCAGCCCGTCGGGGCCCTCGGCCACCGGCCACGTGATGTCGATGGTGTGCGCCGCGAAGATCTCGTGGTCGACGTGGCGCAGCGTCTCGAGCTCGACGTTGCGCAGGATCGGCTGGTCCATCACGAGCTGGTGGGCGTGCTCGGGCGACTCGGCGAGCAGGTTGCGCTCGGCGCCGATCCCCGTCCCGAGGCTCATCACGATCTCCTCGCGGATCGGGTCGATCGGCGGGTTCGTGACCTGGGCGAAGAGCTGCTTGAAGTAGCTGAACAGCGGCGGCTTGTGGTCCGAGAGCACCGGCAGCGCGTTGTCGTTGCCCATCGACCCGACCGGCTCCTGCCCCTGGGCGGCCATCGGCGCGACGAGCACCCGCAGGTCCTCCTGCGTGTAGCCGAACGCGAGCTGACGCCGGCGCGTCGGCTCGACGCCCGTCAGCGTGATCTGCTCCGGCTCGAGGTCGGAGAAGTGGACGCTGTTCGCCCGGAACCACTCGCCGTAGGGCTGCTGGGTGGCGACCGCGCCCTTGACCTCCTCGTCGGCGACGATCCGCCCCTGCTCGAGGTCGACGAGGAAGAGCTTGCCGGGCTGGAGGCGGCCGAGGCGCTCGATCTCGTGCGGCTCGTAGGGGAGCAGGCCGGCCTCGGAGCCGAGGACGACGTGGCCGTCCTTCGTCTGGGCCCAGCGGCCGGGGCGCAGCCCGTTGCGGTCGAGCGTCGCGCCGATGAGCGATCCGTCGGTGAAGGCGACCGCCGCCGGGCCGTCCCACGGCTCCATCAGGCACGAGTGGAACGCGTAGAAGCCCTTGAGGTCCTCGGGCAGGTCGTCGCGGTCCTGCCAGGCCTCGGGGATCATCATCATGATCGCGTGCGGCAGCGACCGCCCGGCGAGCATGAGCAGCTCGAGGACGTTGTCGAAGGTCGCGCTGTCGGAGTTCCCGGGCGGGACGACCGGCATCACCTTGCGCAGGTCGCGCTCGCCAAAGAGTTCAGATGCGAGTTCGGACTCCCGGGCCCTCATCCAGTTGACGTTGCCCATCAGCGTGTTGATCTCGCCGTTGTGGGCGATCACGCGGTACGGGTGCGCGAGCGGCCAGCTCGGGAACGTGTTCGTGCTGAAGCGCGAGTGGACGAGCGCGAGCGCGCTCCTGATCGCCGGGTGCTGGAGGTCGGGGTAGAAGCGCCGCAGCTGCTCGGGGATGAGCATGCCCTTCCACACGACGGTCCGGCTCGAGAACGAGGCGGCGTAGAAGTCGAAGCCGGCGGCCAGCTCGACGATGCGCCGGATCACGTAGAGCTTGCGCTCGAACGCCATCTGGTCGCCCGCGTAGTCGCCGACGGCGCCGACGAAGAGCTGGCGGACGTGCGGGCGCGTCGCGTTGGCGGTGTCGCCGACGTGGGCCTCGTCGATCGGGACGTCGCGCCAACCGAGCACGCGCTGGCCCTCGACGCGGACGTTCAGCTCGATGAGGTCCTCGAGCTTGCGCCGGCGCGCCTCGTCGCGCGGGAGGAAGAGGACGGCGACGCCGTAGCACCCGGCGGGCGGCAGCTCGAAGTCCACGACCTCGCGGAAGAACGCGTCGGGGATCTGCATGAGGATCCCGGCGCCGTCGCCCGTCCGGTGGTCGGCCCCCGTGGCGCCGCGGTGCTCGAGGTTCTCGAGCGCCGTCAGACCCTTGTCCACCACCTCCCGCGTCGGCTCGTCGTCCAGGCGCGCCACGAAGGCGACGCCGCAGGCGTCGTGCTCGTAGCGAGGGTCGTAGAGGCCCAGGGCCTGCGTCTGGCTGAAAGTCATGAAAGTGCCTACAGATGGGGCGTTATGGCACCGAGGCGGAACCGCGATGGTAGAGCATGGGCCCGCCGTCACGGAAGGCGTATTCTCGCACCCTCTTCGGGGCAGGACGAATGGGACGGGACGGTCCAGGGCAGATCAATGGCGCACGAAGCTGACTCGTCACCACGACAGGAGACCGATGCCTCGACCGAGGCCGACGTGATCGCCGCGCCCGACCTCGTCCTCACCCTGCCCGCCCGGGCGGAGAACGTCGCCGTCGTCCGGCACGCCTTCGGCGGGCTCGGCGACGCGCTGGACATCGAGGATCAGGTCCTGGCCGACGTCAAGCTCGCCGTGACCGAGGCGTGCACCAACGTCGTCGTCCACGCGTACTCGGACGGCGAGGGGCCGATGGAGGTCGCCGCCGGCGTGCGCGACGGGCGCCTCAGCGTGGCCGTCCGCGACGAGGGCCGCGGGATGCTCCCGCGCCCGGACAGCCCCGGCCTCGGCCTCGGCCTGCCGCTCATCGCCACGCTCGCCGAGACGCTCGAGCTCGGCCGCAGCAGCGACGACCGCACCGAGGTGCGCATGACCTTCAGCATCCACCTGGACTTCGACGAGGAGCCGTCGGTCGCATGAGGCCGAACCCCGAGAACCAGGCCACGATGCTCGTCCGCAACGGGCCGCTGCTCGGCCCCGTCCTGAGCCGGGTCATCGGGATGCTCGCCGCCCGCGCCCATTGCCCGATCGACCGGCTCGACGATGCCCTGCTCGTCGCCGACACCGTCGCCGCCCACGGCCCGGACCACGCCCGCAACGGCTCGGTCAAGGTCACGCTGGCCGCCCGCGAGGGTGTCATCGAGCTGACGGTCGGCTCGCTCCAGCCCGACGGGGCGAAGGCGATGCTGGCCGACGCCGAGCTGCCCGGCGTGGGCAACGTGCTCGAGCGGGTGGCCGACGCGGTCGAGGTCCGCCAGGACGGCGACGGCGAGGCGCTGTACATGCGCCTCGGCTTCGGCGAGTGATCACCGCCGCCGCGTGATCCGTACCAGGCGGAGTGACGATCACCGGAGTCGTTGAGCTGACGCTCCAGGTTCGCGACCTGGCTGCGCTCGAGGCGTTCTACACGGACGTCTTCGGCCTGCGCGTGCTCAAGCGCGAGGACGACCGCGTCTGGCTGGCGGCGGGCGAGCGCTCGCGCCTGGGGCTGTGGCTGCCCGGCGGGAAGGAGTTCGGCGACGAGGGCGGCGCCCACGTGCACTACGCCTTCGGCGTCGCGCCGGGCACGCTCGACGCGATCGTGGCCACGCTCGCGGAGCGCGGCGTGCCGGTCAAGGGGCCCGTCGAGCACCCCGGCGGGGACCGCTCGATCTACCTCTCCGACCCGGAGGGGAACGTGGTCGAGGCATGGGACTTCTTCGACCGCGGCGAGGGCGCAGAACAGGGGACGGACGCCCTCGCGAAGGAAGACTGATTGAATCCGGCGCATGCCAGCTGAGTTCGGACTGTCCGAGGAGCCCCTCGGTGAGGCGCGGCACGTCGTCGCCGTGCGCGGCGAGATCGACCTGTTCACCGCCCCCGAGCTGAAGAAGACGCTCCAGGAGGCCATCGAGAACGGCGCCACCCGCGTCGTCGTCGACCTCTCGGAGACGACGTTCCTCGACTCCACCGCCCTCGGCGTGCTGATCGGAACGGTCAAGCGCCTGCGGTCCCGCGACGGCTCGCTGGTCATCGTCAACACCGACGCCAACATCGCGAAGACGTTCGAGATCACCGGCCTCGATCAGATCTTCACCATCCTCGAGTCGCGCGACGCCGCGGTCGAGGCGCTCGACGAAGCCGCCTAAGCGGCCTCGGGCAGCAGCTCCTCCAGGTCCTCGATCTCGCCGACGCCGTCCGCCTGGGCGTTGTCGTCGATGAGGTCGAGCACGGCGTGCTCGACCGCTCCCTGGATCGCGGGCTCGTCGGCCTCGGTCACCGCGATCGTCGAGTCGATGACCACGCCGTCGACGAACCGGTCGAAGACGCGCGGGTCGATGTACGAGGCGCGGGCGACGGCGGGCGTGTTGCCGAGGTAGAACGCGACCTCCTTGACCGCGCGCATGATCGCGCGCTTGCGCGCCGTCTTCGAGCCATGGGCCAGGCCCGAGACCGCGAGCGCGACCGCCGCGAGCACGGTGGCGTTCCACGTGCGGAAGTCCTTGGCGCTCACCGAGAGCCCGGTGACCGCCTTGAGGTAGTCGTTGATGTCGACCGACTTGACGTCGACCCACGCCCGGCCGCGCTTGTAGGCGAGCAGCTCCTCTCCCCCGCCGCGCCGGCGCTTGAGCCGCGCGACGACCTCGGCGACGTCGTGGTCGATCACGGACCGCACCTGGCGCTTGCCGTGCTTGGCCGGGTAGTCGAACAGCAGCAGGTCGCCGTCGAGCCGGACGTGCTCCTTGCGCATCGTGGCCAGCCCGTAGGTCTCGTTGGTGACCGCGTAGTCCTCCGAGCCGATGCGGAAGAACCCCTTGTCGAGCAGCCGGACGGCGCACGCGAGGCTCTGCTCGCGGGACAGCGGGTCGGAGGCGAGGTCGCGCTGGACGGCCTCGCGCATCGCGGGCAGCGAGCGCGCGAAGCGGACCATGTCGTCGAACTTCTCCTGGTCGCGCCGCTGGCGCCACTTCTGGTGGTAGAGGTACTGCTTGCGCCCGCGGGCGTCGAGCCCGGTCGCCTGGATGTGGCCGCCGGGGTACGGGCAGATCCACACCTCCTGCCACGCCGGCGGGATGACCAGCTCGTTGATGCGCTGGAGCAGCTCGGGGTCGTCGACCCTCGTCCCGGCGGCGTCGACGTACTGGAAGCCCTTGCCGCGGCGGCGGCGCAGGATGCCCGGCC